>NZ_JAYWLQ010000001.1:0-621666 GCF_040946485.1 Corynebacterium sp. LK2537 | reverse complement strand
CACAAGGCCCGAAAACCCAATCTGTGGATAACTCGGAGCACAGTAACCATCCTGCACGAGGCCCGAAACAGCAGAAAACGCCCATTTTGCGGCGCGAACTGCGAAAAAGACCCGCAGCCTAGGAATGTACCCAGGCTGCGGGAAGGCGGGTAGAACTGTTACTTGGTCTCGGTGACCTGGTCGAGCTTCTCGGCGATCTGCGGCCACAGCTGGCCCATGATGTCGTCCCAGGTCAGCACCCACATGGCGTTGTCCTTGTCGGCCCGGCCGACGACCACGAGCTGCTCGTTGCGGGCGCGCATGTGGTCCAGCGTGTGCTGCACGGTCGTGGCGCCGGCAACGGTCAGGCACGGGCGCGAGAACTCGAGCACCGGGGTCTCCGGGTCGGCGAGCAGGGTGTCGCGGACGTGGACCAGGCGCGGTACGCGGGAGGACTTGCCGAAGACGAGCACGCGCATGATGTCCTTGCGCAGCACCAGGTCCTGCAGCTCGCGGACGGTGGTGTCGCTGGGCATGGGGACCACGGCGGAACCGTGCTCGCGGGCGAGCTCGGCGACGGTCGAGGACTCGAGCTCGATGACGCCGGTGATTTGGGAGGCGGATTCGTCGTCCATGGCGCCGGTCTCGCGGGAGTGCTCGACCAGGCTACGCAGGGTCTCGACGTTGTAGCCGGCGGCCGCGGCGCGGTCGACGGGCTCCTCGCCGGCCAGCTTCACCAGCCTGTTGGCCATCCGGTTGATCCAGGCCAACAGCGGCCGGAAAATCCAGATGAAGGCGCGGGCGGGGATGGCGATGAGCCGCAAAGCGGTCTCCGGGTGGGTGATCGCCCAGGACTTCGGGGCCATCTCGCCGATGACCAGGTGCAGGAACGTCGCCAGGAACAGCGCGACGATAAACGCCACGATGTCGGCCACGCGCGCGGGCATGCTCAGCGCCTCGAAGACGGGCATCAGCAGGTGGTGGAACCACGGCTTGGTGACCGCACCGAGGATGAAGGTGGCGGCGGTGATGCCGAGCTGGGAGCCGGCGAGCATCATCGTCAGCTCGTTGAGGCTGCGCAGGCCGGCGCGGGCGCTGCGGGAGTCCTCGGCCATCTCCTCGAGGCGGTTGCGGCGCGCGCCCAGCAGGGAGAACTCGATGACCACGAAGAACGCGGAGGCGATGATGATGACGATCGTCACCAGCAGATTGAAAACCCAGTTGTCCATTACTTCTCCTCCTCCCGGTACTCTTCGACGAGCTCGAGCGCCAGGCTAGAGGGCACGTGCCGGTCGATCTCCTCGACGCGTACCTTGAGGTGGCGCAGTGGGGCATCGTCAGCGTCGACCCAGTCCTCGGGCTCGGCCTCCAGGTCGATGGTGTGGACCTCGCCGGCCTCAACCAGCGCGCCGGTCTGGGACATCAGCAGCCCGGAGATGGTCTCGTAGTCGCCCTCGGGCAGGTCGTGGCCGATGGCGCGCTCGACCTCGTCCAGCGGCGTGTCGCCGTCGACAATCCAGTGGTTCTCGCCCTGCTCGGTGATTTCCTCGGATTCCTCGATGTCGTGCTCGTCGGTGACATCACCCAGGATTTCCTCGGCTAGGTCCTCGAGCGTAACGATGCCGACAAACCCGCCGTATTCGTCAATTACGCAGGCCAGCTTCTGGTCCTGGCCGCGCAGCTCGGAGACGAGATCCGGCAGCGGCATCATCTCGGGCACCACGACGGGCTCGCGCATGACGCGGGTGACCGGGGCATCGGCGGCAAGCTCGGAGCCCAGGACGTCCATGAGGTGGACGACGCCGATGGGGTTGTGTTCCTCGTCGACGACGGGGTAGCGGGTGTGGTTGGCGGCCATGAGCGCGCGGACCTCGCCGAGGGTGGTCTCCGGGTCGACGGCGTCGGCGCGGGAGCGCGGGATCATCGCGTGCTCGACGTCGTGCTCGGGGAAGTCCAGCAGGCGGTCGAGGACCATGTAGGTGTCCTGGTCCAGGTCACCGGCCTCGTGGGAGGCGTCCACGATGGACTCGAAGTCGTCGGTGGTGGCCGAGGAGTCCACGTCGTCGACCGGCTCCACGCGGAACAGGCGCAGGATGGCGTTGGAAGAATACTCGAAGAAGTGGATGATCCAGCCGAAGATGCGCAGGTACCACTGCGTGGACGCGGCCAGGAAGCGCGCCGACTTCATCGGCGCGGCGATGGTGTAGTTCTTGGGGAACAGCTCCGCGAAGAGCATGCTGGCGATGGTCGACAGCGCCAGCGCGACCACGGTGCCGACGGTGACGGAGACCGCACGCGGCACGCCGACGCCGCCGAGCAGCACGCCTAGGGCCTCGCCAACCAGCGGCTCGGCGACGTAGCCGATGAGCAGGCCGGAAATCGTAATACCCAGCTGCGCGCCCGAGAGCATGAAGGAGGTGCGCTCGGTGATGTGCAGGGCCCGCTGGGCGGTTTTATCCCCGCGGGCGGCCGCGGTGCGAAGCTGCGTACGATCGACCGACATGAACGCGAATTCCTGCGCGACGAAATACGCGTTGGCCACAATGATGAGAGCGATGACCACGATGCCCGCTAAGAGCATCAAAGCTGCGGACCACATGGTTTAGACCCCACCGCCTAGATACAGGTAGCGGGGACATCGACTGGGAGGTTCCACCAAAGTAGCCTTTCTTTCCTTGGGGACGGGGATTTTTTACCTTCTTAGACTACATGTATAACCGCCCTGACCCCCAAGTTTGTTCCCGCTTTCGCTAGGCTGATGCCCATGCAGGATTCCTTTGGGCTCTACATCCACGTCCCGTTTTGCGCCACACGCTGCGGGTATTGCGATTTCAACACGTATACGCCCGGGGAACTGGGCGCGCCTAATTCGCAGGCCAGCTACCTCGACGCCCTGGATAAGGAGCTCGAGCTGGCCGCAGCTCGGGTCCAGCGCCCGGCGGAGACGGTCTTTATCGGCGGCGGCACCCCGTCGCTGCTGGGCGCGGATGGTTTGGGCCGGGTGCTGGACCGCGTGCGCGCGACCTTCGGCCTGGCGCCAGGCGCGGAGGTGACCGCGGAGTCCAACCCGGAGTCGACGGACCCGGCGTTTTTCGCCGGCCTGCGCGAGGCGGGCTTTACGCGGGTGAGCCTGGGGATGCAGTCGGCATCGTCGGCCGTGCTGGCGGTGCTGGAGCGCGCCCACACCCCGGGCCGGGCCTTCGACGCGGCCGCCGAGGCCCTGGCCGCCGGCTTCGAGCACGTGAACCTGGACATGATCTACGGCACGCCGGGCGAGACCGACGACGACGTGCGCGCGACCCTGGACCGCGTGCTGGCCACGGGCGTGGACCACGTCAGCGCCTATTCGCTCATCGTCGAGGACGGCACCCGCATGGCGCGCAAGGTCAACAAGGGCCAGCTGCCGGCCCCCGACGAGGACGTTCTGGCCCGGCGCTACCAGCTCATCGCGGGCGCGCTGGAAGAGGCCGGCTACGGCTGGTACGAGGTCTCCAACTGGGCGAAGCCGGGTGGGGAATGCCGCCACAACCTCATCTACTGGCGTGACGGCGACTGGTGGGGTGCCGGCCCCGGCGCCCACTCCCACCTGGGGAAGACCCGCTTTTTCAACGTCAAGCACCCGGCCCGCTACTCCCGCCTGCTTGCCGATGCCACCTTGCCCATCTCCGGCGAAGAAACCCTCACCGACGCCGACCGGCACACCGAGGCCATCATGCTGGGCCTGCGCCTGGCCGAAGGCATCCCGCGCGACTGGGTGTCGCAGGCTGCCGACGAGGTGGTGGGGCGGCATCGGCAGCGCGGGCTGCTGACAGAAGCCGACGGGCGGTTGAAGGTCACGGACGCCGGCCGCCTGCTGGCGGACGGGATTATCACCGATATCTTGGTGGCCGAAGACCGCGGGTAGGCTTAAAGGCATGTCTAGCACTACTGATGCGCGCCGCAAGGAAGTCCTGCGTGCCATCGTCGCGGACTATATTGCCAGCCAGGAACCGGTGGGCTCGAAAACCCTGCTGGAGCGCTACCAGCTGGGGGTATCATCGGCGACCATCCGCAACGACATGGCGGCGCTGGAATCCGAAGGCCTTATCACCCAACCGCACGCCAGCTCTGGGCGCGTGCCCACGCAGAAGGGCTACCGTCTCTTCGTGGATGCCATCCACGACTTAAAACCTTTGAGCTCCTCGGAGCGCCGCGCCATGCTCAACTTCCTGGAAGGCGGCGTGGACCTGGAAGACGTGCTCTCCCGCTCGGTGCAGCTTCTGGCCCAGGTCACCAAGCAGGCCGCGGTGGTGCAGATGCCGAACCTGCAGGTCTCCCGCGTCAAGCACTGCGAGGTCGTGGCGCTGAGCCCCGTCCGCCTGCTCTTGGTGTTGATCACGGATACCGGCCGGGTGGACCAGCGCAACGTGGCGCTGGATTCGGTCATCGACCCGGACCAGACGCATCGGCTGCGCGAGCTGCTCAACAACGCCTTGGCGGGCAAGACCATCACGGAGGCCTCCCAGTCCCTGGCCGACCTGGTGGACGTCGCGCCGGTGGACATGCGCGTGCACGTGCTCAACAGCGCCACGACGCTGATTGAGACCCTGGTCAACCAGCCGGCCGACCGCCTGCTGCTGGCCGGCACCTCCAACCTGACCCGCCTGGCCCGGGACTTCCCGGACGGCCTGCCGGGCATTATCGATGCCCTCGAGGAGCAGGTCGTCTTCCTCAAGCTACTGGCGCGCGTGCCGGATATGGGCAACGTCTCCGTGGTCATCGGGGACGAGCACGAGGCGGATGCCCTGCGTTCGTCGTCGGTGGTGACCACCGCCTACGGCACGGACGGCGAGACGCTGGGCGGCCTCGGCGTGGTGGGACCGACGTTTATGGATTACTCGGGAACAATCGCTAAGGTTTCTGCTGTTGCACGCTATGTCAGCGAAATTCTGGCCGGGGAGAAATAGCCGTTCCGGCGGCTAGTAGGCTGGAAGGCCGCTACAGATTTTTTAAAAACCCCTAACGACTAAGCAAGTAAGGACGCAATTTACCGTGGCTCGTGACTATTACGGCATTCTGGGCGTGGACAAGTCCGCGTCCGACTCGGAGATTAAGAAGGCCTACCGCAAGCTCGCGCGCAAGTACCACCCGGACGTGAACCCGGGCGACGACGAGGCGGCGGAGAAGTTCCGCGAAGCCTCCCTGGCCCAGGAGGTCCTGCTGGACCCGCAGAAGCGCCAGATCGTGGACATGGGCGGAGATCCCATGGAGCAGCGCGGCGGCGGTCCCGGTGCCGGCGCGGGCGGCTTCAGCGGCTTCGGGGGCGGCGGCCTGGGCGATATCTTCGCCGAGTTCTTCGGCGGGGCGGCCGGCGGCTCCCGCGGCCCGCGTTCGCGCGTGCAGCCGGGCAACGACGCCCTACTGCGCACCAGCATCACGCTGGAGGAGGCCTTCACCGGCCTGCAGAAGCAGGTCACCGTGGACACCGCCGTGCTCTGCGACAAGTGCGAGGGCTCCGGTTCGGAGTCCAAGGCCAAGCCGGTGACCTGCCCGACCTGCTCCGGCGCGGGCGAGATCCAGGAGACCCAGCGCAGCTTCTTGGGCAATGTCCTTACTTCGCGCCCGTGCCCGCAGTGCCAGGGCTACGGCGAAATCATCGAGGACCCCTGCAACCACTGCGGCGGCGACGGCCGCGTGAAGAAGCGCCGCGATTTGAAGGTCAATATCCCGGCGGGTATCGGCAACGGCATGCGCATCCGCATGGCCTCCCAGGGCGAGGTCGGCCACGGCGGCGGCCCGGCCGGCGACCTTTACGTGGAGGTGAACACCCGCCCGCACAAGGTCTTCGAGCGCGACGCCGACGACCTGCACGTGACCCTGCGCGTGCCCATGGTGGATGCCGCCCTGGGCACCCAGGTCAAGCTGCCGCACCTCAATGGCGAGGACGTCACCGTGGACGTGGCCGCCGGTACGCAGCCGGGCGAGGCCATCGAGATCCCGGGACAGGGCATGACCCGCCTGCGCACCGAGGGCGCGGGCAACCTGTACGCCCACGTGGACGTGGTCGTCCCGCGCAACCTGGACAAGAAGACCCGCGAGGCGCTGGAGAAGATCCGCGACCGCCAGAACGACACCGCCACCGTCAAGGAGGAGGGCGACGGCCAAGACGAGTCGCTGTTCTCCCGCCTGCGGGGCCACTTCCGCCGCTAATGTCGCTGCCCGTATTCATCCACCCGGACCTGAGCGGGGCCGAGGTGGGCCAGCAGGTACACCTCGACGGGCCGGAGGGCCGCCACGCCGTGACGGTCAAGCGGCTCAAACCCGCCGAGCAGCTCGAGCTTATCGACGGCACCGGCCGCGTGGTCACCGCCGAGGTCACCACCACCGCCGGCAAGGACCAGCTGGACGCCGCCGTCACCGCGGTGCGCGCAGAACCCGCCCCGGAGCCCAAGGTGGTCGTCGTGCAGGCCATCCCGAAGTCGGAGCGCGCGGAGCTGGCCGTGGATCTGGCCACCCAGGCCGGCGCGGACGAGATCATCGCCTGGCAGGCCGACCGCTGCGTGGCCAAGTGGGAGGGCAAGAAGATCCCGAAGGCGCTGGCCAAGTGGGAGGCCGCGGCCCAGGCGGCGGCCAAGCAGTCCCGCCGGGCCCGCATCCCGCAGGTTCACGGACCGGTCACCACCGGCGAGCTGACCCAGCTGCTGGCCCAGGCCGATCACGCCTTGGTCCTGCACGAGGAGGCCACCCGCAGCATCCGCGCGGCCCAGCTTTCCGGCACGGTCTTTCTGCTGGTGGGCCCGGAAGGTGGCATCGGCAGCGCGGAGCTAGAACGCCTGACCCAGGCCGGGGCGCAACCTATCAAGTTGGGACCGCAGGTGCTGCGGACGGCATCGGCAGCCATGGTGGCCCTGGCGGCTATCGGGGCGTTAACCGAGCGCTGGTAGCCTATGGGCGTGGCTATTGATACCCAAAAAATTGAGCTCGACCCGGTTTATGTCAACGCCGTGCTGGGCACGGCGGATACGACGCTGCGCGTGCTCAACGACCAGCTGGATGCCGATCTCTTCGCCCGCGGCACCACGGTGACCGTCACGGGCCCCGATTTTGAGATCGCCCGGGCGGTCAAGGTCTTCGACGAGCTGGAGGCCATCGCCCGCCGCGGGCACGCCATCTCCCCGGAGACGGTCAAGCACACCGTGGCCATGATCGAAACGGAAGCGCCGCTGTCGGTCAGCCAGGCGCTGGCCGCGGACATTATCTCGCGGCGTGGCAAGACCATCCGGCCGAAGACGGTGGGGCAGAGCCGCTACGTGCAGGCGATCGATGATCACACGGTGGTCTTCGGCATCGGCCCGGCCGGCTCCGGCAAGACCTACCTGGCCGTGGCCAAGGCCGTCCAGGCGCTGCAGAACAAGCAGGTCCAGCGCATCATCCTGACCCGCCCGGCCGTCGAGGCGGGCGAGAAGCTGGGCTTTCTGCCCGGCACGCTGAACGACAAGATCGACCCCTACCTGCGCCCGCTCTACGACGCGCTGCGGGACATGCTGGACCCGGAGATGATCCCGAAGCTGATGGACGCCGGCATCATCGAGGTCGCCCCGCTGGCCTATATGCGCGGCCGCACGCTTAACGATGCCTTCGTCATCCTCGACGAGGCCCAAAACACCACGCCCGAACAGATGAAGATGTTCCTGACCCGACTGGGCTTTGGCTCGACCATCGTGGTCACCGGCGACGTCTCCCAGGTGGACCTGCCGCGCGGGCAGGTCTCCGGGCTGAAGGTCGTGCGCCGCATCCTGGACGGGGTGGACGACATTTATTTCGCGGATCTCGGTTCCCACGACGTGGTGCGCCACGCGCTGGTCGGGCGGATCGTCAATGCTTACGATGCCTACGATGCCGCCCGAGAATGCGGCCGCCAGAAGCAGGAGGGCTAGAAAAACATGGCCATTGAATTTGTCAACGAGTCCGGCTACCCGGGCGTGAACGAGGAAATGCTCAACGACGTCGCCAGCTTCGCCCTGGCGCAGATGGACGTCAGCCCCGAGGCCGAGGCGACCATCTCCGCGGTCGACCTGGCCACGATCGAGGACATGCACGTGCGCTGGATGGACCTGGCCGGGCCCACGGACGTGATGAGCTTCCCGATGGATGAGATCACCCCGGGATCGAGCACCGGCACGCTGCGGCAGGACGCGCCCGCGGCCCAGGACGGCTTCGGCCCGGCGATGCTGGGCGATATCGTCCTGTGCCCGGAATTCGCCGAGCGCCAGGCGCAGGCCGCCGGCCACTCGCTGGGCCACGAGCTGGCGCTGCTGACCGTGCACGGCGTGCTGCACCTGCTGGGCTACGACCACGCCACCCCCGCGGAGGAAAAGGAGATGTTCGGCCTGCAGAACGAGCTGCTGGCCAACTGGTACGACGACCTGTCAGCGCGCGGGGTGGAATACCAGCCCAAGCCAACCGGCCCGCGGGCGTTCCCCTCGGCCGCCGATCGCGCCGACCTGGATCGCCAGGTGCCGGGCGGCGGCATCCCGCCGGTGGGGGAGCCGGTGGCCAAACCGGACAACAGCGACCACGACGCCGGCTAGACTAATCTGCCATGAGTATCCTTTCCATCCAGTCCCACGTGGCTTACGGGCACGTGGGAAACTCCGCTGCCGTCTTTCCCCTCCAACGCGCCGGCCACGAGGTCTGGCCCGTGCACACCGTGAACTTTTCGAACCACACCGGCTACGGTGACTGGGGCGGGCCGCAGCTGCCGGCCGCGCAGGTCACGGAGATCATCGACGGCATCGAGCGCCGCGGCGCCTTCCCGGACGTTGCGGCGGTGCTGTCCGGCTACCAGGGCGGCTCCGATATCGCGGAGGTCATCATCGACGCCGTGCGCCGGGTCAAAAAGGCCAACCCGCAGGCGCTGTACGCCTGCGACCCGGTGATGGGCAACGAAAAGTCCGGTTGCTTCGTCTCCGACGAGATCCCGCCGCTGCTGCGCGATAAGATCCTGCCGGTCGCCGACATCATCTTCCCGAACCAGTTCGAGCTGGGCTACCTGACCGGCCAGCCGACCGGCACGCTGGAAGAGACCCTGCAGGCGGTCAAGGTGGCCCAGGACATCGGCCCGCGCGTGGTCCTGGTGACCTCCGTCGAGCGGCCCGAGACCCCGGAGGACCAGGTGGAGATGATCGCCGTGGACGGCGACCGCGCCTTTTCGGTGACCACCCCGCGCCTGCCGGTCAAGTACAACGGCTCCGGCGACGTGACCGCGGCCCTGTTCACCGGCCACTACGTGCGCCACCAGGACGCCCACGAGGCGCTCAAGGCCACGGCCTCCCAGGTCTACGATCTGCTCCGCACCACCTACGAGGCGGACTCGCGCGAGCTGGAGCTCATCGCCGCCCAGGACTGCTTCGCCCACCCGCAGCTGCAGTTCAGCGTGGACGAA
Source organism: Corynebacterium sp. LK2537 (assembly GCF_040946485.1). Classification (NCBI taxonomy): domain Bacteria; kingdom Bacillati; phylum Actinomycetota; class Actinomycetes; order Mycobacteriales; family Corynebacteriaceae; genus Corynebacterium; species Corynebacterium sp. LK2537. The sequence continues at coordinate 612,263 of NZ_JAYWLQ010000001.1, read as the reverse complement.
CTCTAGGTTTTCCTGCCCCCGCGCGTGACCTTGTAGGATAGTTTCCACGATGACTAATGAAACTTTCTTGACCGGCACCGCCGGCACCCCGGAGGGCTTCCGCTCCGGGTTTGTCAGCTTTGTCGGCCGCCCGAACACCGGCAAGTCCACCCTGACCAACGCGCTGGTGGGGCAGAAGATCGCGATCACCGCGGATCAGCCGGAGACCACGCGTCACCCGATCCGCGGGCTGGTGCACCGCGACAATGCCCAGATCATCGTGGTGGACACCCCCGGCCTGCACCGGCCGCGCACGTTGTTGGGCGAGCGCCTCAACGAGGCCGTCAAGGACACCTACGCCGACGTCGACGTCATCGGCATGACCGTGCCGGCGGACGAGAAGATCGGCCCGGGCGACCGCTGGATCCTGGACAACGTCAAGAAGGTCGCCCCGCGCACCCCGATCGTCGGGATCGTGACCAAGCTGGACAAGGCCACCAAGGACCAGGTCGGCGCGCAGCTGCTCGCCCTGCACGAGCTGCTGACCCAGGACGATCCGGATGCGGTGGTCATCCCGGTCTCCGCGCGGGAGAACACGCAGATCGAGGAGCTCATCGGCGTGCTGACCGAGGCGCTGCCGGAGGGCCCGAAGTTCTACCCGGACGACCACGTCACCGACGACGACCGGGACACCCGCATCTCGGAGCTCATCCGCGAGGCCGCGCTGTCCGGGCTCAAGGACGAGTTGCCGCACTCGGTGGCCGTGGAGGTCGACGAGATCCTGCCGGACCCGGAGCGCGAGGGCGTGCTCGACGTCCACGCCGTGCTCTACGTGGAGCGCCCGGGCCAAAAGCGCATCATCGAGGGCAAGGACGGGCGCCGGATGCGCCGGATCGTGGGCAACGCCCGCAAGGAAATCATCTCCCTGCTGGGCCAGAACATCTACCTGGACCTGCGCATCAAGGTGCTCAAGAACTGGCAGTCCGACCCGAAGTCGCTGGGCCGGTTGGGCTTCTAGGCCATGTCGCGGGCGTCGTACCGGGACCGCGCCTGGGTCATCCGCACCTATGATTTCGGCGAGGCCGACCGGGTGGTCGTTCTGCTGACCCGCGAGCACGGGCTAGTCCGATCCGTGGCCAAGGGGGTGCGCCGGGCCAAGTCCCGGTTCGGGTCCCGGTTGCAGCACTTCGTCAACCTGGACGTGCAGCTGTACCCGGGCCGCAACCTGGCTACCATCTCCCAGGCCGACACCGTGGAATACTACGGGGCCAAGATCACCTACGACTACGACCGCTACACCGCCGCCTGCGCGGCCCTGGAATCCGCCGAGCGCCTGGCCGCCACGGACACCGACCCGTACCTGTACGAGGCCCTGCGCGCGACGTTTAGCCTGCTGCAGACCGATGCCGATCCCACCGCCGTGCTGGACTCCTTCCTCCTGCAGGCGATGGCGCACGCCGGCTGGGCGCCCAGCCTCTTCGACTGCGCCCAGTGCGGGGCGTCCGGCCCCCACCACGCCTTCCACCCGGCGGTCGGCGGGGCGGCCTGCCACCAGTGCCGCCCGCCCGGGGCCGCGGAGGTGGACCCGGAGACCCTGCACGTGATGTGGCTGCTGGCGCATGACCGGCTGGGGCAGGCGGAGGCATCGATAGCCGCCGTGCCGGAGCGCGGGGCCCAGGCCCACCAGCTGACGCGGGCGCACCTGCAGTGGCACATCGAGCACAAGGTGACGGCGCTGTCGGTGATGGATCAGAGCTAGCCGCACCGCTTGCGGTTGGCAGGTGTACAGACAGTAGAATAGGTGGCTGTGATTACTCCCGATCCGAACCGAGTCCTGCACCCGCCGCAGATCCCCGCCGAATTTATGCCCAAGCACATCGCGCTTGTCATGGACGGCAACGGCCGCTGGGCGCAGGAGCGCGGCATGGCGCGCACCGAGGGCCACAAGCGCGGCGAGGCGGTGCTGCTCGACGCCGTCGACGCCTGCCTGGCCATGGGCGTGGACTACCTGTCGGCCTACGCCTTCTCCACGGAGAACTGGCGGCGCAGCCCCGAAGAGGTGCGCTTTCTGATGGGCTTTAACCGCGACGTCCTGCGGCGCCAGCGCGGCTGGCTGCACGAGAAGGGCGTGCGCGTGGTCTGGGCCGGGCGGCGCCCGCGCCTGTGGCGCAGCGTGGTCCGCGAGCTGGAGGCGGCCGAGGAGCTCACCCGCGACAACACGCGGATGACCCTGGTGATGTGCGTGAACTACGGCGGCCGGGCCGAGCTGGTCGACGGCATGCGGGTGATTGCGGACAAGGTCGCGCGCGGGGAGATGAAACCGCGCGAGATTAACGAAAAGACCATCGCCCAGCACCTCTACGATCCGGACATGCCGGACGTGGATCTGTTCCTGCGCCCGTCGGGGGAGAAGCGGACCTCGAACTTCCTGCTATGGGAGTCGGCGTACGCGGAGATGATTTACCAGGACAAGCTCTTCCCGGACTTCACGCCGGAAGACATGTTCGCCGCGGTGGAGGAGTACGCGCGCCGCGACCGCCGGTTCGGAGGTACCAAGTAGTGAACGCCTCCGGCGAGTCGGTGCCGATGCAGGCCACGGGGCCGACGAAAAAGCAGATCAACCGGTGGCGGCGCTACCTGGCCAACGAGCGCGCCGAGGCGGCCGTCTACCGCGAGCTGGCGCGCAAAAAGGAGGGCGAGGAGCGCTCAATCCTGCTGCAGCTGGCGGAGTCGGAGTCCCGGCACGAACAGTACTGGCGGGACAAGCTAGGCGACGCCGTGGGTTTCCCGCGCAAGCCGGATCTGAGCACGCGGGCGCTGGGCTTTATGGCGCAGCACTTCGGTTCGGTGTTCACGCTGGCGCTGATGCAGACGGCGGAGACGCGCACCCCGTACACGGACGATATCGACGCCAGCGACCAGATGGCCGCGGACGAGCACGTCCACGCCGAGGTCGTGCGCGGGCTGGCCACGCGCGGGCGGGAGAAGATGTCGGGCAATTTCCGCGCCGCGGTCTTCGGCGCCAACGACGGGCTGGTCTCCAACCTGGCGCTGGTCATTGGCGTGATGGGCTCGGGCGCGGCCTCGACGGCGGTGCTGCTGACGGGCATTTCCGGCCTGTTGGCCGGCGCGCTGTCCATGGCGGCGGGTGAATACGTCTCGGTGAAGTCCCAGAGCGAGCTGCTGGAGGCCTCCCGCCCGGCCCCGGACGCCCACACGCTGGTGCCGGACCTGGACGTCAACGCTAACGAGCTCGCGCTCATCTACCGGGCCCGCGGCATGGGCGCGGAGGCCGCGGAGACCAAGGCCGAGGAGGTCTTCGACAAGATGCAGGCCCGCCAGCGCGCGGCGCACCCCTCCGCGGGGCTGGGGGCGATGGGCCTGCCGGCCGGGGAGACCCCGGGCGAGGCGGACGGCGGCGCGCCGGGGGTCATCGGCCAGGCGTGGTCGGCCGCGCTGTCGAGCTTCTGCTTCTTCGCCACCGGCGCGTTTATCCCGATCATCCCGTTCCTCTTCGGGGCCTCGACCACCGTCGGGGCGGTGGTGGCGCTGGTGCTGGTGGCCATCGCCTTGATGTTTACCGGCGGCGTCGTGGGGGTCATCTCCGGCAAGCCGCCGCTGAAGCGGGCGCTGCGCCAGCTGCTCATCGGGCTGGGCGCGGCCGGGATTACCTACCTACTCGGCGTCGGCTTCGCCGCCTTCATCGGCTAGGCGGCACTGGCGGCAGGTGCCGAAGATCTCGGCGTCGTGGCCGGTCAGCTCGAAGTCGTGCTCCTTGGCGACGCGGGCGGCCCAGTCCTCGATGGGGCCGCCGTCGATCTCCTCGGTGCGGCCGCACTTGGTGCAGACTAGGTGGTGATGGTGCGCGTCGGAGTCGCAGTGGCGGTAGAGGGTCTCGCCGTTGGGCATGTGGAGGGCATCGACGGCATCGATGTCGCTTAAGGACTGTAGGGTGCGGTAGACGGTGGTCAGGCCCACCTTTTCCTGGCGCTGCTGGAGCGCGAAGTGGATGTCTTTAGCGGAGGCGAATTTCTCCAGCTCCCGCAGGACCTCGATGACGGCGGTGCGTTGGCGGGTGTTGCGGGAGCCCAGCTTGGGAATACTGTTTTGGATGGCCATACTGGCTAGTTTACCAGCGTTGATACATCTACAACTAGGTGAAGTGCTAGTCCTCGGGCTGGAGCGTGGCGCTGAGCGCGGCGGCCTGGCGGTAGATGTCGAGGATTTCCTCGGCGGCGAGCCGGTAGGTGACCTCGCGTCCGGAGCGCTCGGCGCGCACGAGGCCGGCCTGCTTGAGCACGCGCAGGTGCTGGCTGATGAGCGGCTGGGACTTGTCGAGCGCCTCGACCAGCTCGTGGACGTAGTGCTCGCGCTCGCGGAGCAGGAGGAGGATATGGAGGCGGAGGGGGGAATCGAGCGCGCCGAGAATCCGGACCGCGGGTTCGACGTCGGCGGCGTCCTGCTTTCTACACATGTGCGGGTGTTCTTTCTCCTGCGGGCGTGCGGGTATAGGGAATATTTACTCTCGTATTAGACCAAATAGGGGTTAAGTATGATAAATTATCGCCATACAGCAACGCCGAGGTATACCAAATCCATATTGCTTAGTGTAGTCACAATAATATACCGGCCGTCCAATAGGCAGCAGGAAAAGTAAATGGGTGCCCCCGTTCACATTTTTGGATTGGGTGGTCGCCGAGTGCCCCCGCTGCGAGCCGCGGGCGGGGACACGCTAGACTGTGATTGACCTATATCCCCTGCAACCGGCCGGGGATTGAAATCCCGACTAGAGGAGTCAGAAACACTCATGGCATCCGTCATTGATACCGTAGTTAACCTGTGTAAACGACGTGGTTTGGTCTACCAGGCGGGTGAAATCTATGGCGGTTCCCGCTCGGCGTGGGACTACGGCCCGCTGGGTGTCGAGCTCAAGGAAAACATCAAGCGCCAGTGGTGGCGCCACATGGTCCAGTCCCGTGACGACGTCGTGGGTATCGACTCCTCCATCATCCTGCCGCGCCAGACCTGGGTTTCCTCCGGCCACGTCGAGGTCTTCACCGACCCGCTGGTGGAGTCCCTCTACACCCACAAGCGCTACCGCGCGGACCACCTGCTGGAGGCCTACGAGGAAAAGCACGGCCACGCCCCGGAAAACGGCCTAGCCGATATCAACGATCCGGAGACCGGCCAGCCCGGCAACTGGACCGAGCCGAAGGCGTTTTCGGGCCTGCTGAAGACCTACCTGGGCCCCGTCGATGACGAGGAGGGCCTGCACTACCTGCGCCCGGAGACCGCGCAGGGCATCTTCGTCAACTTCAAGAACGTGCTGACCTCGGCGCGCATGAAGCCGCCGTTCGGCATTGCCAACATCGGCAAGTCCTTCCGTAACGAGATCACCCCGGGCAACTTCATCTTCCGCACCCGCGAGTTCGAGCAGATGGAGATGGAGTTCTTCGTCAAGCCGGGCGAGGACGAGCAGTGGCACCAGTACTGGATCGATGACCGCTACAACTGGTACGTCGACCTTGGTATTAACCCGGAGAACCTGCGCCTGTACGAGCACCCGAAGGAAAAGCTGTCGCACTACTCCAAGCGCACGGTGGACGTGGAATACGCCTTCGGCTTCACCGGCTCCAAGTGGGGAGAGCTCGAGGGCGTGGCCAACCGTACGGACTACGACCTGCGCGTGCACGCGGAAGGCTCCGGCGAGGACCTGTCCTACTACGACCAGCAGGCCGACGAGCGCTGGATCCCCTACGTCATCGAGCCAGCCGCCGGCCTGGGCCGTTCCATGATGGCCTTCCTGGTGGACGCCTACCACGAGGAGGAGGCTCCGAACGCGAAGGGCGGCACCGACAAGCGCGTTGTGCTGCGCCTGGACCGCCGCCTGTCGCCGGTCAAGGTCGCGGTCCTGCCGCTGTCCAAGAAGCCCGAGCTGTCCACCCCGGCTAAGGAGCTGGCGGACAAGCTGCGCGCGCACTGGAACATCGACTACGACGTCTCCGGCGCCATCGGCCGCCGCTACCGCCGCCAGGACGAGATCGGTACCCCGTTCTGCGTGACCTTCGACTTCGACTCCCTGGAGGACGGCGCCGTCACCGTGCGCGAGCGCGACACCATGGAGCAGGAGCGCGTCAAGATCGACGAGCTGGAAGCCTACCTGGCCGCCCGCCTCATCGGCTGCTAAGAGGGGACTAGGCGCAAGCATGCATTTCACCAGTTGGGATCGCAGTGATAAGGAGCGCCCGACGCTGCTGGTGGGCCGCGGCCCGGAGGAGCTGGCCTCCTTCACGGCCTCCGGCGCGGAGGTCGACGGCCAACACTGGCGCACCGAGATCGATGAGAATCTCGGCGCCTCGGCGACCTCGGACGACGGGCGCACCTACCGCCTGACCGGCAACCTGAAAAAGGACAAGACCCTGCAGGCCTCCCTGGAGGGCCGGACCTTCAGCCTGGTCAACGAGTCGGGCAGCAACTGGGTCATCTTTGACGTCAACGACCGCAAGGTCGCCCAATTCAGCGGCGCCAACAACGGCGTGCGCGAGGCGATCCTGGAGTTCGAGAACGACGAGAACGATGCCGATCCAGACAAGGCCCTGGACCTGGGCCGCCAGGAGGTCGCAGCGCTGAGCTGGTTTAGCCGCGTCATCTTGGAAAACCGGTTGTCCCAGCGCTCGGTCGCCATTATCGGCACCCTGGTTTTGCTCTCTGCGGTGGCGGTGCTGGCGGTTCTGATTTAAACTGCATCCGTGAATGACAAGGCGGGTGTATTTAACGGGCACTCCGGCCACCGGGTAGAGGCCCAGTTGCGCTGGAGCGGTGGGCGTTTGCTGGATGAGGCAGACGACGTCATCGCCAGCGCTAATGACGAGGTCCTCACCGTGGCGGGGGACCACCTGCTGCTCGAAAACCTGGGCAGCCAGATGCGTTTCCGCCTGCGCGGCACCTCCTCCCAGGGGACGTTTTACAACGTCCAGCAGACCACCTTCTCGGTCTCCCGCCTGTCCGCTACCTGCGGGCCCCGCCGCTACATCCTGGAGCGCACCCGGCCTTTCCGGCGGGAGCGCTGCGTCAAGGCCTTAGGCACGGGCGAGGACGCCCCGGTGACCATCGCGCGCACCAGCCCGCAGATGGGCGGGGACCTCGTGGTCACCCGCGCCCCGGCAGGCGAGGCCCTCCCGCTGGCAGACCTGGCCTTTTTGACCTGGGGGATTAGCCTTATCGATCTGCCGCGCCAGACCCGGCGCATCTAGCCCTCCCGCGAGCGGGAGGGGCAAGCGGAAAACCAGAAAGGCTAGAAGGCGCCGCCGCGGCCGCCGCCACTGAAGCCGCCGCCCCCGCCGAAGCCACCGCCGCCGAAGCCGCCACCGAAACCGCCGCGGTTGCCGCCGCCGAGCATCTGGCCGATGACCATGCCGGTGACCACGTTGCCGGCGACGTTGCCGGCCTGCGCGCGGCGCTGGGAGCGGCGGTAGTCGTCGATGTCGCTCTTGGCCCGCTGCAGCGCGGCCTGGGCGGCGGCCAGTGCCTGCCGGGCGGCATCGAGGGCGCGCTGGATATCGGACTTCTTGTACTGCAGCGCCTGGGCGTGCAGGCGCTCCGCATCGGCCAGGGCGGTCCGGGCGGAGGCGCCGACGAGCCGCCCGCGCGAGGAGATCAGATCCTCGGCGGCCTGGATCTGCGCCGCCGCGGCGTTGAGCTGCTGGTCCAGCAGGGCCAGCTGGCGGGCGTGGGTCGAGGTGACCTCGCGGACGCGGTCCAAGGCCTGATCGACCTCGGTGTCGATGGTGGCCAGCTCGGTATAGCTTCCCAGCGGATCCGTGTCCCCCTCGCGGCGCGCGCGGTCGACGGCGGCGCGGGCGCGGCCCACCAGCTCGTCCAGGGCGGCCCAGTCGGCGGCGGTGCCCTGGGACTGGCCCTGTTGCTTGAGCTGCTCGGCCTCGGCGAGCTCCTCGTCGACCTCGGTGATGAGGGCTCCCAGCTGGGACTGGGCGGTGGCGATATTGGTTTCGGCGTTTTCCACGCCGGTCAGCAGCCGGTTGGCCACCTCGAGGGCGTGCTCGCAGGAACGAATGGCATCGATAAGCCCGCCCTGCTGGCCCGCCGGCTGGGCGGCAATACCCCGGGCACGCTCCAGGTCCTTGTCCGCCTCGTCTAGGCTGACCGCGGCCATCTCCACGTTGTCGGCGATGGACTCGAGCATCTCGGTGGAGTAGTTGGCCTGCAGCGACTCCCAGGTGGACTGCGCCTGCGGCTGGCGGGCGCGCAGGTCGACCACGCGCTGGGTCAGCTCGTCCAGCTTGCTGTCCGCGGTGGCCAGCAGGTTGCGCATCTCGGCGAATTCCTCCGCCTGCTCGTCCAAGGCCTGGTCGGCCTGGCCGCAAGAGGAGATGATGTCGACCAGCATCTGGCGGCGCTGGGACTCGGATTCCGGGATGGAATCATCCAGGCGCTGGCGGATGTCGAAGGCCTTGCGCAGCGTGGCGGTCGAGTGGTTCATCGCGCGGGTGAACTGGCGGGTGCGCTCCGCGCCGAACTCGGCCTGAGCGAGCTGGAGCTCTTCCTTGCCGCGGCGGATGGACTCGTCGGTGGAGACGAGCTCCTCGTGGGCGCGCTCCTCCAGGGTCTCCAGCGGCAGGGCGCCGAGCCGGCGGGTGTCGGCCGGGTCGATGCTGCGGGCATCAGACAGCGTAGCCTGCGACTGCTTCTTGGTCTTGCGGCGCGAATAGGCCCAGATGCCGCCGCCGGCCGCGGCCAGGGCCGCGCCGCCGCCCAGCAGCCAGCCGGTCCCGCCGGCGCCCTCCTCTCCGTGCCCCTTTTTGAGGGCCTCCTCGACGACGGCCTGCGCCGCCCCGGGGAAGTCGTCGGCGGCCAGGCGGGCATAGGCGGCATCGTAGAGCCGGTCGATGTCGCTCTGGTTCCACTCGCCGCCCACGTAGACGCCGGCGTCGCGCGCGTCCACGTTGACCACGAAGGCGGCGGTGTTCTGCCCGCGGGAGTTGACCACCTGCTGCGCGTAGTCCTGGGCCTGCAGGCCGGACAGATCGTTGGAGTAGATGATGTAGAGCAGGCGCTGCTGCTCGGTCTGCAGCTCCGAAATCTGCTCGGACAGCTGGCTGACCTGCGCGTCCGATAGTACGCCGGCCTCGTCCGTGACCGGCTGGCGCACCTGGCTCGGATCCAGCGCGAGTACCTGCACCTGGGGCCCTGGCGCCGCCGATACCTCCAGGGCCGCCGGGGCGGCGCAGGCTACCAGCGCGGCGGCGGTGAAGGCCGAAAGGCGCAGCGGCAGGCGGGAGGCAACGACGGGGTGGGGCAGGTGAACGCGCTTTGTCATGGCCACCAGAATACCGTGTTGCTGGCATACTGGGCACGGTGAAACCAGCCGCAGCACAACCTTCCCGCTCAGCCGGCGCGCCGGCCTGGATCGCGGTCCTGGGCACCGCGCAATACGACGGCGTGGCCTCCCGGGTGCTCGCCGCGCGCATCGCCACCGCCACCCAGCTCGCCCACGCGCACCCGGCGGCCGCGGTTTTCACCCTGGGCGGCAACCTGCCCGGAGATCGCTTCACCGAGGCCGGCGTGGCGGCCCGGGACATGGTGGCCGGCGGCATCGACAGCGCCCGGGTCACGGCCCTGGCCGAGGGCAACGACACGGCCGGCTCCCTGGCCGCGCTGGCCCGCGAGGTCTCCGCGCGCGGGCTGGGCGCCGGCGTCATCGTCACCGATCCGCTCCACCGCGCGCGGACCGCCGCCCTGGCCCGCCGGGCCGGCCTGCGCGCTCGCACCTGCGGGGCGCGCGACTGCCCGCAGCGCTTCCCGCACCGTTCCTGGTGGCGCGCCGCCGCCCACGAGGGCGGGGGACTGGCCGTCCTCGGCGCGGAGATGACCGTAGGTGCCCGCCGGGCGCGGCAGCTGCGCGGGGTGCTGCACGGCATCGAAAATCGCCTGCGGCCCTCGCGCGCCCGCCGGAACCAATTCCTACGCGCCGATTAGCCAACCGGCCGCGGCCCGGCCCGGCGTTTAAACTGGCAGGGTGACCTATAGCTACCAACCCGTCGACCGTGAGCGCCGCAGCCCGGAAGGGACCAAGGGCTCGAGCTTTCCTTCCGGCAGTGCTGCCGATGCCGACCACCGCGGCGCCTTCGCCCGCGACCGCGCCCGCGTGCTGCACTCGGCCGCGCTGCGCCGCCTGGCGGACAAGACCCAGGTGGTCGGCCCCCACGACGGGGACACCCCGCGCACGCGGCTGACCCACTCGCTGGAGGTCGCCCAGATCGCCCGCGGCATCGGGGCCGGGCTGGGGCTGGACCCGGACCTGTGCGACATGGCCGGCCTGACCCACGACATCGGCCACCCGCCCTACGGGCACAACGGCGAGAACGCGCTCAACGAGGTCGCCGCGGACTGCGGCGGCTTCGAGGGCAACGCGCAGACCCTGCGCATCCTGAGCTTCCTGGAGCCGAAGATTCTGGGCACCGGCGCGGAAAGCCAGACCTCCTACGGGCTCAACCTGACGCGCGCGGCCCTGGACGCGGCCTGCAAATACCCGCGCACCAAGACCAACCCGGACGGTACGACCAACCGTAAATACGGCTGCTACGACGAGGACGCGGCCACGCTCGAGTGGCTGCGCGCCGGCCACACCGACGACCTGCCCTCCATGGAGGCCCAGGCCATGGATTTTTCGGACGATATCGCCTATTCCGTCCACGACGTCGAGGACGGGGTGGTCTCCGGGCGCATCTCCCTGCAGGTGCTCTGGGACCTGGTGGAGCTAGCCGCCCTGGCCGACAAGGGCGCCCACGCTTTCGGCGGCACGGCCGAGGAGCTGCTCGCCGCCGCCGATTCCCTGCGCCGCCTGCCGGTGGTCAACCGCGCCGCGGACTTCAACCACACCCTGGACGACTACGTCGCGCTCAAGCAGCTGACCTCGGAGCTGGTGGGCCGCTACGTCGGCGCGACCGTGGACGCCACCCGCGCGCACAACGCGGACCTGCTGGACAACAACCAGCTGGGCCGCCAGCACGGCCGCCTGGTGGTCCCGCCCCTGGCGGACGCGGAGGTGCGGTTGCTGAAAACCATCGCGGTCCTCTACGTCATGGATGAGCCGACCCACCTGGCCCGCCAGGACAGGCAGCGCGAGCGCATCTACCGCGTCTTCGACTACCTGACCGCCGGCGCGCCGGGGGCGCTGGACCCGATGTTCAGGCTCTGGTACGACCAGGCCGAGACCCCGGCGCAGCGCTGCCGCGTCATCGTGGACCAGATCGCGTCCATGACCGAGTCCCGCCTGGAGCGGCTAGCCCGCCAGTCCGCGGACCTGGCCGGCTTCTACGATTAGGCGCCGCTAGCGCAGCAGGCGCACGCCGAGGTCGTCGAGGACCCGGCGCAGGCGCCGCGAGTCGGCCTCGGGCAGGCACCAGTTCGCGCAGACGATGGAATCCAGGCCGAGCTCGCGCAGGAAGTCGGCCAAGGCGTCGAGGTTGCGCGGGGTGGGGCGCTCGCCGGCCTGGCGCAGGTTGCCCAGCGCCCGGTAGAAGTCGGCCTCGCTGCGCAGGCGGTCCGTGATCAGTACGCATTTAGTGTTCGGCATCCGGGATCTCGCAGAAGCTTTCGTAGTGGTCGGAGGTGTAGTACCAGTGCTCGGGGTCGGTCTCGCTGCCGCCGCCGGTCACGATCCGGCGCTCGCCGCGGTGGTTTAACCCCGGGGTCTCCACGGTGTACTCGCGGTAGTAGTCGGAGGCCTGGTCCGGCAGCACGCCCTCGTAGTTGCCGAAGCGCTGGTTGTCGTTGTCCGGGTGCGGGTAGGGCCCGCCGGCTTGGATGGTCTCCACGGTTTCGGCGGCCTCCTCCGACAGGCTGGACAGCTCGCAGGTGTCATTCTCGGCCGACACGGCAGTCTCCGAACTCCCCGCGCCGCCGGAACCGGTCTCCGCACCAGAAACATCGCCGGACCCCGAGCCGCCTAAGTCCAGGCTGAAATAGCCCGCGATGAGAACCACCGCGAGCCCGCCTAGGGCCACCGGCCACGATTTTTGGGAGCTACCGCTTTTCGCCATGGCTTTAAGTTGTAACAGGTGTGCCAGCCGATACCGAAATTGGGCGCCGGTTTGCGGTGCTGGGTACGCTATTACACATGGCGCGAGGCAGGATTCCGGAAAGCGATATTCAGCAGATCCGAGAGCGTGCACCGATTGAGGAGATCGTGGGCGAATACGTCCAGCTCAAACCGGCGGGGCACGACTCCATGAAAGGCCTGTCTCCCTTCAAGGACGAAAAGACCCCGTCCTTCCACGTGCGCCCCCAGCGCGGCTATTTCCACTGCTTTTCCACGGGCAAGGGCGGCGACGTGTTCACCTTCCTCATGGAGATGGAACAGCTCAGCTTCCCGGAGGCCGTCGAAGCCGTCGCGCAGAAGATCGGCTACCACATCAACTACCAGGGCGGGACCACCGGCGCCCGCGACGTGAAACCGGGCACCCGCCAGCGCCTTATCCAGGCCAACAAAGCCGCGCACGAGTTCTACCGCCAGCAGCTGGAGACCCCGGAGGCCGCCACGGCCCGCAACTTCCTGCTCGACCGCGGCTTTTCCCAGCAGGTCATCTACGACTTCGAGTGCGGCTACGCCCCGGACGGCTGGGATACGTTGACTAAATACCTGCTGCGTATGGGCTTCGACTACGAGGAGTTGGAGGCCGCCGGGCTGTCCAAGATGGGCCGGCGCGGCCCCATCGACCGCTTCCACCGCCGCCTGCTGTGGCCGATCAAGGACATGGCCGGCAACGTCATCGGCTTTGGCGCGCGCAAGCTCTTCGATGACGACAACCTGGGCAAGTACATGAACACCCCGGAGACCATGCTCTACCACAAGTCCAAGGTGCTCTTCGGGCTGGACGTGGCGAAGTCGAGCATCGCCAAGCAGCGCCAGGCCGTCATCGTGGAGGGCTACACGGACGTGATGGCCATGTACGCCGCCGGGGTGCCCAACGCGGTCGCCTCCTGCGGCACGGCGTTTGGCGGGGAGCACCTGCAGCTGCTGCGGCGCCTCATGCTGGACGACAGCTATTTCAACGGCGAGCTCATCTACACCTTCGACGGCGACGAGGCCGGGCAGAAGGCTGCCCTACGCGCCTTCGAGGGCGAGCAGAAATTCACCGGCCAGTCCTTCGTCTCCATCGCCCCGGACGGGATGGACCCGTGCGATCTGCGGCTCAAGCGCGGCGATGCCGCCGTGCGCGAGCTGGTCGCCGACCGTATCCCGATGTTCGAGTTCGTCATCGAGTCGCTGATTTCCGGCTACCGGATTGATACCGCCGAGGGCCGCCTGCAGGCCCTGCGCCGCGCGGTCCCCGTCGTCGCGCAGATCCGCGACAAGCCCCTGCAGCGCGAATACGCCCGCCGCCTGGCCGGCTGGGTGGGCTGGCCGGATCCGGAAGAGGTCATGCACCAGGTCGAGCAGGCCGCCCGGGATAACCGCTCCAACGCCCAGCGCAAGCCGGTGATGCAGGCCAAGCGCTTCGACCACGCGCAGGCCCAGCCCGCCCAGCAGGACGTGCCGGCCATCCGCCCGCCCAGCCCCAACGAGACCCACCTGTGGCCGCAGCGCGAGGCCCTCAAGCTGGCCCTCCAGCACCCGGCCGTGGTGGGCGAGTACTTCGACAGCCTGCCGGCGGACTCCTATACCAACGACGCCTACCGGATAGTGCGGGAGGCCATCGCCGCCGAGGGCGGCGCCGTGCGCGGCGCGCAGCTGCCCAACGTCGAGTGGCTCGCCGTCGTCGCCGGCCAGATGCGCGATCTGACCGGCCGCAACTTCGTCTCGGAGCTGGCCGTGGAAACCATCCTGCCCACCGGCGATATCCCGCTGGAAAGCTACGCCGACTCCGTGCTGTCCCGCCTGCAGGAATCCCGCGTGGCCGACCAGATCGCCCAGCTCAAGGCCCGCCTAGGCCGCATGCGCCCCAGCGACGACGAGCGCGCCTACAACAGCCTCTTCGCCGATCTGGTGGCCCTGGAACAAGCCCGCCGCGAGCTCAACGAGCGGGCGCTGTAGCTCACCCAACGCGCACCCAAAGCACTCCCAGCGCACCTTCAAAAGCACCCCCGAACCCCTGCCTCCCGCCGGCTGGGTGACGTGAATAAGGCATAGAAAAAGCGCGGGCCGCACGGGCCCGCGCTCTTGCACGGCTAATCGAGGTAGAGCGAGGCTAGTCCTCGTCGGGTTCGTAGATGCGGTCCCGGGGGATATCGGGCTGCGCAGCGGACCGGGAGCCGCGGGAACGCAGGTCCTTGACCTCGCGCATGCGCGGTTCCGGGTCGAGGCGGTTGGCCACGGCCTTGCGCGCAGACCGCAGGGCGGACTTGGTGGCGGGGGAATTGACGGCCTTCTGGTAGGCACCCTTGATCTGGTGATAACGCTTGCGGCCGGCCTTAGTGCCGAAGACGTACCCGGCTGCGGCGCCAACAACGAACTGAATCATGGGCGGTAAATTACTCCCTTGCGAAAATCGGCGATAGGTGTGGTGCTTTTTACGTTCCTAGCCTACCCATTTTCCCTTCCCGCCCGAACGGGGGTGGGGAGGGCGAAGTGTTTTCTTAGTCTTCCGTATATGCATTGAGCACTATATATTTAGGGTGTGGACATGGGAATGGTGCCGGCCGTGCCGGCGACAAATGAGGCCGCAGCAGGCGTGGCGTGGGCCGCTTTGCTGCTGGCGTGTTCACAGAATCAGCCTAACTAACCCCGCCGAGGGCAGGGCGGGGGCCCGCGTGGCGGGGGAGCGCGCGGGAAATTCACACCATTGCGGGTGCCGTAGCGGTAGCGGGATTGTTTGATCCTCGGTAATGTCCTTACAGGTAAACACACTCATTTTTGTATTCCTAAATTCGCTAAAGGAGCGTAATGCCTGCCCCGAAGATCATGACGGTCTACGGTACCCGCCCAGAAGCAATCAAGGTGGCGCCGGTCATCAAGGCCCTCGACCAGGATGATCGCTTTGAATCCGTGCCGGTATCCACCGGCCAGCACAAGGAAATGCTCGAGCAGGTCAACTCCATGTTCGGGATCTCCCCAGCTCACGATCTGGGCCTGATGAAGCCGGGGCAGGGCTTGAACGAATTGGTCTCCCGGGCGCTGGTGGGCCTGGACGAGGTGATCTCCAAGGAGAACCCGGACGCGATCATCTCCCAGGGGGATACCTCCACCGCGATGGCCGCGGCGCTGACCGGTTTCCACCGCGGCGTCAAGGTGATCCACCTGGAGGCCGGCCTGCGGACCGGCGATATCTCCTCCCCGTTCCCGGAGGAGGCCAACCGTCGGATCATCGGGCAGGTCGCGGCGCTGCACCTGGCGCCGACCGAGGGTGCGATGGAAAACCTGCGCAAGGAGAATTTCCGCAGCAAGGACATCGTGGTCACGGGCAACACCGTCATCGACGCGCTGCTCGAGGCCGCCGGCTGGGACACCGAGTTTGTCGATCCGGCGCTGCAGGCCGCCGCGGCCACCGATAAGCGCCTGGTCGTGGCGACCACCCACCGCCGGGAGAACCTGGACGCGATGAAGAATATCGGCGACGCGGTCGCGGACCTGGCGGGTGAATATCCAGACACTTACTTCGTCCTGCCGTTGCACCTGAACCCGAAGGTGCGCCAGGCGGTGCTGCCGGAGGTCGAAAATCTGGACAACGTCATCATCACGGACCCGCTCCCGTACGACCAGTTCACCCAGCTGCAGAACCGCGCGAGCATCATCCTGACCGACTCCGGCGGAGTCCAGGAGGAGGCCCCGGCGCTGGGCAAGCCCGTGCTGGTGATGCGCTCGAATACTGAGCGTCCCGAGGCCGTCGTGGCAGGCACCGTCAAGCTGGTCGGCACCGACCGCGACCTCATCACCGCGGAGGCGCGCCTCCTGCTCGAGGACGACGCCGCCTACGCCGCCATGGCGAATGCGGTCAACCCCTACGGCGACGGCCAGGGCGCGGCGCGCTCGGTCGCGGCCATCGCGAACCTGTTCGGCCTGGGCGAGCGCCTGCCGGACTTCGCGCCGTCCGCCGCGGACTAGGGTGCGGCCGCCCCGCGGCGGAATTCGCCCCCGCGTTCCGCCGGTTGGGGCGCGCGCGACCTTCTATACTGGGGAACATGCAACCCCATGAGCTTTCCCAGACGATCATCCTGCCGCAGACCAAGGTGGCATTCTTTATCAACCTCAAGGTGCCCGAAGGCCAGGAGCAGGCGGCTATCGATGCCCTGACCGGCCTGTCCGGCACCGTCGATGGCGTCAGCTTCCGCGATCCGCATTCGCACCTGAGCGCCGTGGTGGGTATTGGCTCCCAGCTGTGGGACCGGCTTTTCGACCCGTCGACCGCGCCGAAGCCGGAGGGGCTGCACGACTTCGTGCCGCTGGAGGGTGACAAGCACTCCGCGCCCTCGACGGGCGGGGACCTGTTCTTCCACATCCGCTCGGACGAATTCGACCGCGCCTTCGAGCTCACCCGCCGCATCAAGGGGCTTCTGGGCGACGAGGTGGAAACCCTCGACGAGGTGCACGCCTTCCGCTACATGGACTTCCGCGATCCGCTGGGCTTCGTGGACGGCACCGAGTCCCCGCAGGGACGCGCCGGCGCCGACGCCGCCCTGATTGCTGAGGGCCAGTGGGCCGGCGGCAGCTACATCGTGGAGCAGAAATACACCCACAACCTGAAGGACTGGGAGGAAATCGGCGTCGAAGAGCAGCAGCGCGTCATCGGCCGCACCAAGGCCGAGGACATCGAGTTCGACGACGCCGATAAGCCGCACAACAGCCACGTCTTCCTGAACTCTGTGGAGGACGCCGACGGCAACTCCCTGGAGATCGTCCGCGACAACCTGGCCTTCGGCAAGGGCACCGGCGAGCAGGGCACCTTCTTCATGAGCTACGCCAACGACGTTCGCGTGACCGAGCTGATGCTGCGCCGCATGTTCCTGGGCGAGCCCCGCGGCAACTACGACCGCATCCTCGACTTTTCCACCCCGCTGACGGGCGCGAACTTCTTCGCCCCGCCGCAGGAATTCGTCGACGCCGCCGACGAGTACGTCCGCCCCGGCCTCCTGCCGGACGATGATGCCCCGGCCGATCCCAGCCAGCCCGCCACGCAGCTGAGCGCCGCCAAGGGGCTTTTCCCGCAGGACTAGCGGCTTTTTGCGCCGCCCTGGGAGAACACCCCAGGGCGGATTTTGCTGGTGGTGGAGGTTGCCGAGTTTCAGGATCGGTAGAATACACAATTCGATCCGAACGGCTTCGGTAAACTGAACTCATGGATAGCTTGTCTCCCAAGAGCCCTCCTCAAGTCCATCTCCCCTTGTCTACAGAGGGGGTAGCGTACTTTGTGGATGAGGCTGGGAGTAAGGGCTCTCTTGGGAAACACTTTGTGACAGCAGCGGTAAGGACTACTGATCCGGATAAGCTCTCTAGAGCTATCAAAGCCTGTCGCGATAGAAATAGTTTTACGAAAGCCGAAGAAATCAAGTTTTCTAAGGTGACAAAGAGTTCCGAGCCAATACTTGCCGAACTATTTTCGGAAGCAGTGTCAGCAGGGTGCACCTTTGGAGCGTTTGTTTTAGATAAACGGCATTTTGACCCGTGGTCTAACAGGGATCAATGGCAGGGGCACCGCTTCGCCACCGACCGGTTGCTTCGAGGGCCCATAAACCGGCGCGAAGTGAGTGTGCTGATGGTAGATCACATTGATGTCCCAGAAAGGATTTCGTATGGTGATGAGCTTGCTGCCGGTTTAAATAAGAGATTTGGAAACAAGCGAGTGGTCACCGCAGTTAGTCTCGATTCTAGGACCTGCCCTCCACTGCAAATCGCCGATTTGTTGGCTAGCGCGGTATTTCACGCGAGAAAGAAAATT
The DNA here is from genome assembly GCF_040946485.1 of Corynebacterium sp. LK2537. Lineage (NCBI taxonomy): Bacteria > Bacillati > Actinomycetota > Actinomycetes > Mycobacteriales > Corynebacteriaceae > Corynebacterium > Corynebacterium sp. LK2537. The sequence continues at coordinate 594,390 of NZ_JAYWLQ010000001.1, read as the reverse complement.
GAAGACATTGGGTTGGAGCATTTTCTCGACGACAAAACACCGAAGGCACGATTGGCGAAAGACATTGCGGCTGCACTAGGCGAAACGTGTTTCAACGATTGTCGAACCGACCTGCTGAAACTCCAAACAAGCCATGAGCTGTCCTTGACAGAACTTAGGGGTGGGGTATGATCCAATCAGGCGCTGAAGCCTTAGTCTCAGACTAGAAGCAAGCGCCCGATGGGCCGAGTCTCAGACTCATTACCCATGAAAAGCGGATCCCAAACCGCAATACTTACCGTACTTATCGCGACGCCCCACTTGAAAAAGTGGGGCGTTTGCTTCTTAACTACAAATTTGCTTTTCGGCTGTGCCATAACCCACTGAACTGGGATAATGCACACCTAGGGCCAGGGTAGTCTCCCAGGAATTAGACGTTGTAGTACAGCTCGAATTCCTTCGGGGACGGGCCCTGCCGCAGGGGCAGGATTTCGCGGTCGAACTTGAGCCGGGCGTAGGCCTCGAGGAAGTCCTCGGTCATGACGTCGCCGGCGGTGAGGAACTCGTGGTCGGCCTCGAGGGCCGCGAGCGAGGACTCCAGGGAGTGGGGGACCTGGGGGATGTCCTTGCGCTCTTGCGGGGAGAGCTCGTAGAGGTCCTTGTCCACCGGCTCGCCGGGCTCGATGCGGTTGAGGATGCCGTCGATGCCGGCCATCATCTGCGCGGTAAACGCCAGGTAGGGGTTGGCCGAAGGATCGGGGGCGCGGAACTCGATACGCTTGGCCTTCGGGTTTTCGCCGGTCAGGGGGATGCGGATGGCCGCGGAGCGGTTGGACTGGGAATAGGCCAGGTTGACCGGGGCTTCGAAGCCGGAGAACAAACGGCGGTAGGAATTGACCGTGGGGTTGGTCAGCGCGAGCACAGCCGGTGCGTGCTTGAGCAGCCCACCGATGTAGTAGCGGGCGATGTCGGACAGGCCGGCATACCCGGTCTCGTCGTAAAAGAGCGGCTTGCCGTCCTTCCACAGCGACTGGTGGGCATGCATGCCGGAGCCGCCATCGCCGGCCAAGGGCTTGGGCATGAAGGTGGCCGTCTGCCCGTGGCTTTCCGCGGTATTGCGCACCACGTACTTGAAGGCCTGCATGTCATCGCCGGCCCGGAGGAGGTTGGCGAAGCGATAGTTGACCTCCTGGATGCCGCCCGTGGCTACCTCGTGGTGGAAACGCTCGACGTCAAAGCCTATGAGCTCCAGGTTGTAGGCAATGTCGTCGCGCACCGGGATGGTCTTGTCGTAAGGCGCAACCGGGAAGTAGCCGTCGTTGATGCGGATCTGGTTACCGCGGTTCGGGCTGCCGTCCATCATGGTTTCCTCGCCCGAGCGCCACCAGCCCTCGTCCGAGTCGACCTGGTGGAAGGAGTGGTTCACGCCGGAGGAGTAGCGGACCGAGTCGAAGACGTAGAACTCCGCCTCCGCGCCGATGGAGCAGGTATCGGCGATGCCGGTCTCCTGCAGGTAGGCCTCCGCCTTCTGGGCGATGGAGCGCGGGTCGCGGGAGTAGGAGGCCTGGGAGAGTGGATCCCGGACGAAGAACTGCATGTTCAGCGTCTTGTGGGCGCGGAACGGGTCGAGGTACGCCGTGCCCGGATCGGGGATGAGCGTCATATCCGACTTATCGACGGTGGCGAAACCGGGGATGGAGGAGCCGTCGAAGGCGAAGCCCTCCCGGGCGGTCTCTTCCGTCAGCAGGCGGGCGGGCACGGTCAGGGCGTGCTCGGCGCCGAACACGTCGCTGAAGCGAATATCGAGGTAGCGGACCTGTTCCGCCTGGATGAAGTCGATGACATCGTGGACTGAGGAAGCTTGCAAGCTCACTGTAAAAAACACGCCTTAGGGTGTAGTTGGGGATGAGAAATAATGGGAAAGAGATGGGTGCTGGGCTGGCACCGGTGCTCTAGGACAGCGCCGGCACGTCCCAGAGGTTGAGCGGGGTGCCCAGGCCCTTGTCGCGGGCTTGGTCGAGGACGTCCGTGGCCCACGCGACGTCCTCGACGGGCATGCCGCCGATGGAGTAGAAGAAGATCTCCTCGTCGTTAGTGCGGCCGGGTGCCTGGCCGTCGGCGATGGCGCCGATATTGGCGATGTCGGACTCTTCCAGCTTGCCCTCCTGGACCATGTCCCACCAGCGGTTGCCGGGGATGCCGAGCAGACGCTCGTAGGTCACGTCGGGGCCGTTCTCGTTGAACCACTCGGCGTACAGGCCCTTGTAGTCCACGACGAGGCGGGCACCGCCGGAGGCCACGAAGTCGTCGTCGAAGCGGGCCGCGGCCGGGGCCAGCACCAGCGCGCCGGGCTTGAGCCAGTCCTTGTTGAAGTACGGGAAGCCCTGCGGGCCGTCCTGGGAGGTCGAGGTGCCCGCAATGAGGATATCGGAACCTTCCACCGCCTCCTGCTCGCTGTCGACGACGGTGAACTCAATATCTGGGTGCTGCTCGCGCAGGTAGTTCGCGGTGCGCTCGGTGGAGGCTGCCGTGCGCCCCTTGATCTTGACGCGCTTGATGGACGGGCGCTGGGTAATCGAGGAAGCCAGGATGGTCCGCGACATCACGCCCGGTCCGATGATGCCGACTTCCTCGGCGTTGTCCACGGCTAGGTGCTTCACGCCCACGGCCGGGACCGCGCCGGTGCGGTAGGCGGAGAGCAGATTCGCGGACATGATGGCCTTTGGCGCGCCCGTGACCGTGTCGTTGAGGACGAAGACGTGGATGGAGCGCGGCAGCCCGTGGTTACGGTTGTCCGCGTTGGAGCCGTACCACTTGACGCCAGTGTTGTTGAAACGGCCGCCGATATAGGCCGGCATAGCCATGAAGCGGCGGTCGGGGCCGTTGGCCGGCATCCCCTCGAACTCCGGGTCATCGGGGAAGTTGATCTGCGCGCCGTGGCTGTTGGCGGAGGCACCAGCCATGCGGTAGTCACCCTTGTCGAGCAGGATGAGGGTTTCTTCCATGGTTTCGACGCACTTGGCGGCATCCGTCACGCCGGCGTCGATCATGTCTTGTTCGGACAACCAGATGAGGTCTATTCGGGTATCAGGTTGTTCACTTGCTGTCATGGGCCTGCTTTCTGAGTTGAGCGCGCTTGCGGGCTCGCGGCGAAAAGCTTCCTTGGCTCACCCGCGAAGGCGCGACTGCGAAATCCAAGGTCGTACGGCCCAGTGTATAGAAGCCACACCCACGCCGTACCCACTTTGCGTTTTACCCCCACGCCGAAACCAGGCGAATATGTCTATTGCACTCTACGTTTGCCCACAAACACTTTCACAAACCCCTATGCTGCGACAATGCCCTATACCGGGGGTGATTACGGGGTAAACATGGATGCCTTGACTAGAAACCGTCAGCGGGGTTGTATTCCTGATTTCTGGCTTCGCGGGGGGATTAGTGCACAGCCGACCGCCTCATCCGAGCTGGGGAGCCTGCTGGCTTGCTGAGGAGGTCGCAAGCGGCCTAATTCGTGTAGGGGTCGTTGGCTCGGCAGAATTCTTCCGAGTTGGTGGAAATGCAGTTCATCCACCAACTTTGTATTTCGCCACTGGAGGGGTTCGGGTTGCCGTTCTCATCGTGGCCGTATCCGCAAATTGCCGCAGGGCATGTTCCCCCGTCTGCGTAGGGGATGGTCGCGGGATCGGGAAGTCCGGCGTTGGCCTCGGCCTCGCGATACTCTTCAGCGCCTTCTTGATTGGCGCAGAAGTCAGTAGGTTGAGTGGTTCCGTCCGACATCAGCGAAGGGCCCGGCGTTCCAGGGAGGCACTCTACAACGTAAGGCTCTTGCGGTTCCGTAGCTGAGGCTGCGGGATCTGGGGACTGTGCCGCAGGATCTTCGGAACTCTGTTCTTTACTGGTTACCTGTGAAGTGCTTGGCTTGGTGCTCTCGCTGGAGGTTGTGGACGCACTGCTAGTAGAGGAGGCAGAAGTGGGGTTTTCGGAAGGAGTGTTTTGCTCGCCTCCGCACGCGCTGACGAGAAGAACTGAGGCGAAAATTAGGGGAAGTGTGCGGCGCATGGTGGAGCCTTTCGGGGAGGGAGAGGGGAGACTTGCCTGCCTGGCCATCAGTCGTGGACGGTGTGGCTATCTCTACGTATACCTGACTCGCCGCGGGCTAGCGCTGTACTTAGGTAAAAGAAAAAGCCCGCTGTAAACAGCGGGCTTGTGTTGCTCCTCCAACTGGGCTCGAACCAGTGACCCTTCGATTAACAGTCGAATGCTCTGCCAACTGAGCTATGGAGGAATATCTATTCGCTGCAACGACTGCTCGCTGCAACGAGACATAACTATATTAGGAAACCTCCGAATAACACAAATCGCCAGGCAGGAGAGGTTATCTGGAATCGTATTGGCAGCGCGGAATGAGTGGGTTGTGGCAGGTAGATTAGAGGGGTGACTTCTCGGATATCTTTTCACCCGCACACGTGGACTAAGCGGTCCCTGGTGGTGCACACGGACCTGCCGGGGCCGCCGGAATGGGGCCCGGAGAAGCTGTGGCGCCGGCTTCCCGCGCGGGCGCAGCGGCCGGTCCGCGTGAGCTTCACGTTTAATCGTGATGTCGCGGTCACGGGTGACTGCTTGGCGTTGGCGCTATCGACGCTGACGGGAAAGAACTTCGAGCGCATCGATTTCGGCTTCGAGGTATCCGCCGGTGTGCGGGAGGCTATTGCGGAGTGGACGCAGGCGGAAGTCAACGCCGAAGGCGCACCCGGCGGGGCGGGTACCGCGCCGGGCGGGGTGACGGAAGCGATCGCGGGCAAGGCGGTGCTGAACTTTTCCGGCGGGTTTGACTCCCTGGCGGCGCGCTACCTGCTGCCGGAAGATCATGAGCTGGTCTCGTTGGATTTCGGCGGAAGGTTTAGCCGCGAGCGGGAGTTCTTTCAGCGCTTCGACCCGATCCGCGTGGAGACCAACGTCGTGCGCACCCCGCTGCGGGCGAACTCTTGGTCGTTTATCGGCCTGGGGACCCTGCTGACCGCGGTCACCACGCGCGCGGAGTACTGCTCTTTCGGTTCCATCCTGGAATCGACCCGGTTCAAGCGGGGCAGCGCCTATGAGAACAACTTCACGTTCCCGCCGTTTGCGGCAGCGGGGATGACGAACGCGGCGCCGACGCTGGGCCTGACCGAGGCCGGCACGGTCTTGGTGCTCGCCCACAACGCGCCCGAGCTGCTGGCAGATTCGCTGCAGTCGCTGGCGGGACCCCGCGAGGAAAAGCTGGTGCGCAAGCGGGCGCTGGTCGAGGCGGTGCTCGCAGCGGCGGGCACGCCGGTGCGCCTTCCGCGCATCGAGATGCCGCCGGAGCCCTATTTCACCTTCGGGGATAACTTCACCACGGACCTGACCGCGATGTACTTGAGTTGGCTGGGGCGCCCCGACCTAGCCCGGCAGTTGGTGCGTGGGTTCAGCCAGCAGATCGTGCGCGACGTGCGGGGCATGGATTTTGACTTCATGCGCAAGGCAGACGGGCGGATGTACCGCAACTACCCGGAGCCGCTGCGCGCCACGCTGACCGCGGGGCTGGACAAGGCCGGCATCGAGTACTACTCGGCCCAGGATGAGGAAGCCAACGCGGAGTTCCTGCGCTACTGGCAGGCCTTCAAGGCCAAACAGGCTGGCTAGGGCGTGATGCTGCCGCTGAACATGTCGTCGGCCAGCAGCTCGTCCCAGTGCCCGCCCAGGGAGACGGCGAATTCCAGGATGCCCTGGAGGAGATAGAACGGCGGTGGCGCGTGCCCCGGGCCCCAGTCGCCGACTAGGAAGCGGCGGCGCCCGGCGTGGTCGGCGGTAGCCTCCTTCCAGGGGCGGCAGTGCTGGGTCACGTGGAGCTCATCGTCGCTGCACTGCAGGTAGGCCACGTGGTTCGGAAAGGACTCGGCGTAGAGCGGGGTGACGTCAGTGACGGCGGGGATGTCCTCAATCGGCGCGCCCGCCCAGCTGCTGTCCAGGAAGGCCTTGACGTGACCGGGGTAGTAGCCGGCGATGGTGGTCTGCGGGTTCGCCACGATGGCTAGGGAGCCGGGGAAGCGGTGCGAGTAGTACAACGCGGCAAAGGCCCCGGCGGAGGAACCGTAGAAGATGAGGTGTTCTGCGTTGTCCAGCCCGTCCTGGATGTGGGTGAGGGCGCGGACCAGATCGTCCTGCAGAGGCAGGGACGGCGAACCGGTGAACCACCCGATGGCGGTGCTGCGCCCCAGCATCGGATCGGAGACGAAGACCAGATTGGCGTCCAGATTTTCGGTCAACTGCTGGCCCACAAACAGCGGCAGGCTGGTCGTCGCCGGGTCCGCGGCGGCGTGGAAGACCACGATGGTGGTGGCCGCCTGCCGGTCGACCACCATCAGTTCCAGCAGCGCGTCCTCGTAGCCGATGACCTGGATGCCGGGGGTGAGCTCGGCGTGGCAGAAATCGTCGAGGGACCGGTGGAGCACGGTATCCGCGCGGTAGCGCCGGTAGTTTCTGACGAAAGGCATGCGCACAAGTCTAGCGCTTTGCCTCGTTCACGTGTTCCACCCTGTGCACGCTCGCGAAAACGGGTGCAGTCTTAAACCACAACCCTGCAGAGGTCGGTGGGCTTCGTTTAAGATGTTCGCAGTTAACATTTTCCTGTGACGCTGTGTTTCAGCGTTTCCCCGAACCGAAAACGAGCCCAGCGATGAACCTTTCCGAACTACGGACCGCCTTGTGGCACCTGCGCAAGGGCGGTTTTCGGCAGCTGGGGAGGCACCTAGAGCACCGGGAGAACCTCCGGTTGAAGGCCTCGCAGGACGCGGCAGACAAGCAGCGGGTAGAGGAGATGAAGCGCGCGGAGCTGCGCGGCTTCGACCCGCTGGATTTTGGGGAGTTTCCGGAAAACACTTCCCGGCCCAAGCCTTTTGGCCACTACCGGGTGGGTGCCATCCTGGATGATTTCTCGCACCTTGCCTGGGGAGGGGAATTCGATCTAGTGCCGGTCTCCCCGGATAACTGGCGCGAGGAGATCGCAGGGGGCATCGATTTCCTGCTGGTTGAGTCCGCCTGGCAGGGAAACTCCGGGGCGTGGCGCTATCAGGTCGTCGGCAGCAACGCCCCCTCGGACAGCCTGCGCGAGTTGGTCGCGCACTGCCGGAGCACCGGCATCCCCACGGTGTTCTGGAACAAGGAGGACCCGGCCCACTTCGAGGATTTCCTCGCTTCCGCGGGGCTCTTTGAGGTCGTCGCTACTACCGATGCCGCCTGCGCGCCCCGCTACCAGGAGGCGCTGCCGGGCAGCCGCGTGGTGGTCGCTCCCTTCGCCGCCCAGCCGCGGGTGCACAACCCCATTCGCACTGGAGTCAGCGGGCGCTACCAGCGCGGGGACCTCTGCTTTGCGGGAACCTATTTCCGCCACAAATTCCCGGACCGCGCCCGGCAGATGGATTTCATCCTGCGCGCCGGGCTGCTAGCTAGCGACAACCTGCATTCGGCGCTGACCATCTATTCGCGCAACCAGGAAGTGGACGAAAAATACACCTTCCCGGAGCCATTCGGCGAGTGGGTCGTAGGCGCGTTGCCCTATGGCCGGATGCTCAGCGCGTACCGCGGCTACAAGGTCTTCCTCAACGTCAACACCATCACCGATAGCCCGACCATGTTTTCCCGCCGCGTGATTGAGCTGCTCGCCGCCGGCACCGCGGTGGCAACCACACCGGCAGAGGGGATATCCCGCCTGTTCGGCCCCGGCGAGGTCTTGAGCATCGACGGCCCCGTGGCACAGCCCGTCGAGGACGCGGAGGAAGCTATCGATGCGGCTGCGGCGAGCATCGAGGCCCTGGTGCGCTCCCCGCTCGCGCGGGACCGGATGGTGCATAAGGCCCAGCGGATCATCTGGGAGGGGCACACCTATACCCACCGCGCCGAGCAGATCGTCCAAGCTGCGGGCCTGCCTGCGGACAACGAATGGACCGGCCGGCCGAAGGTCACGGTCATCATGGCTACCAACCGGCCGGAGCGCGTGGCAGAGGCCTTGGACCAGATCGTGGGCCAGCGCGAGGTCGAGCTAGAAGTCCTGGTGGGCCTTCACGGGATTGCCGCCCCGGAGCAGGTCCCGGATGGGGTGCGCCTGCGCAAGTTTCCCGCGGAGGCGAGCCTGGGCGAGGTCCTCAACGGGCTGGTGGGCGAGGCCAGCGGTGACTACGTGGCCAAGATGGACGATGACGACTGCTACGGGCCGGACTACCTGCGCGACCAGGTCAACGCCCTGCGCTATTCCGGGGCCGACGTCGTGGGCAAGCAGGCGTCCTACCTGTACCTGGCCGACACCAACGAGCTCGTACTGCGCAAACCGTGGCGCGAGCACCTGTGGACCGACCTGGTCCTGGGCGCGACGCTGACCGGCAGGAGGGAGACATTTGTGGAGCATCCCTTCCGGGAGCTCGGCAGGGGCGAGGACACCCAGTTCCTGCGCGACGTGGCCGCCGCGGGCGGGAAGATTTATTCGGCCGACCGTTTCAACTACATCCAGGTCCGCGCCGCCGCCGGGCACACCTGGGACGTGGAGGCCTCGGCGCTGAAGCGCAACGGGATCGTGGAAAGCTACGGGCTCAACCGGGACCACGTCTTCGTGGGCCGGGAAGCAGACGAGGACTAGGGCAGGGGAGAGCACAACATGTTTTTCATCGGACGCACGCGGTACAGCTTGTTCAACCCGACCTCGACGTCGTGGCGGCTGACCCAGCAGGACGGCGCTGCGACCGCGGGCGCTAAAGCTAACGCGAAAACCGCGAAGAGCGTGGAGAATTACAAGAAAGAGCTCTACGCCCCGGCCCGCTTAGACCTGCGGGAGGAAATCTTCATCCAGCACACGCTGCCGGCCTTGGCCGCGGCCGCGCGGGATTTCGACGTGGTGCACGTGGTCTCCTATTCGGAGTCGCTGCCGGAAAAGTACCAGCGCAGCCTGGCCGAGGCGGCGCAGCGCTACGATTTTCTGCACCTCGACAAGCGGCCCGACGGCAAGGCCGGGACCCCGTTGGCGGATATCGCGCGCGAGCACGTGGCCGCGGGCGAGGCCTTCGGCCAGTACCGGCTTGACGATGACGACGTGCTGAGCACCGAGTACTTCGCCACCATGGCGCGCTACGTGCGACCCGAATACTGCGGGATGGCCGTTAGCCTGCCGCTCGGGGTGGAGGGCATCCTCCACCGGGGTCGCGTGACGAACCTGCGGCAGGCGCATTTCCCCATGAATTCCATGGGGCTGATGTACGTCTGCCAGTTCACCGAGGACGGGAAGTTGCAATCGCCCCGGCCGGCCCCGCACAACATGGTGGACCGGAAAAGCCCGGTCATCCTGGACTCGCGCAAGCTGGGGTATTTCCGCTTCAACCACTTGTCCCAGGACAACGTCTTGCGTGCCAAGGACGGACCCTCCATGTCGGGCCTGGTCAAGGCGATGTCCAAGTACCCGCGCTTCGAGGACGGCGAATCCCTGGGGCGCCTGTTTCCTACGGTAGCCCCGCTGGTCGTGGACGAGAGCACTGCCTCTGCCTTGCCCCGCCCCACCCTGGTCTGGACAGCGGTCCGGCTAGCGATGCCCCGTCCGCTGCAATCCTTCCGCCTGGAGCTTGATCATATTTTCGCGCCGACCGCCCGGCCCCACCAAGGGCTGGTCACCTTGGACATCCAGACCGCCGACGGGCGCCCGGTCCCCGGCGGTACCTCGCTGCCGGGCGTGCCGAAGTCCGCGCAAGCGGAGGTGGGCTACTACAAATACCTAGATTCCCGTCCGGGCAGCGGGTCCAGCACGGTGGAGGTTTTCCTCCCGGATGGCTACCGCGTGGTGGGGATGGGGGTGCGCCGTTTCGGCAAATCCCTCCCGTTTTTCCTTCGGAGTGCCGAATTGAGCTTTCCGAGCGAGCAATCGGAAGTAAGGTAGGGAAAGTGGTTACTAAAAAATCTAGATAATCTTTGTGTGATGCTGAGCCACCGGCCCAGTACTTGAGAAAGCCAGACATCCGTCCGTGAGAGAAAGCACCTAGTTTGCCGTGAAGATCCTTGTCCTTTCCCAGTACTGGTATCCGGAAAACGGGGTGCCGCAGCGGCGGTGGGCGTGGCTTTCGCGGATCCTCATTCGCAACGGGCACCAGGTCACCGTCATCGCGCCGCCCCCGCACTACCAGCGCAAGATCTCTCTCCGGCAATGGCTGGACCAGCGCAGTTTCCGCTCCGCGCGGCAAGCCGAGGAAGGCCCCGCAGGGGAGCGGGTCATCCGCTCGGGGTTCTTCCCCGCCGGCCGTTCGCTGACGCAGCGGATTTTTAACCAGGCATCGGTAGCCGCCTCGATGGTGCTGATGCACCTGAACCCCTCGCACCAGGTCCGCAAGCTGCGGCCGGACTTGGTCATCGGTACCGTGCCGGCCCTGCCGACCTCGGCGGTGACCCGGCTGGTCGCGGGCATCCACCGGGTGCCCTACGTCATCGACCTGCGCGACGCCTGGCCGGATCTGCTGCGCGAGAGCCGCGACTGGAATTCCGGGACCGGCCGAAGGACCCTGCGCGAGAAGATCTTGAGCCGCGGGCCGCTCCAAGTGCTGACCAAGGCCACCGAGAAAACCATGTACTCGGCGCTGCGCAAGGCCGCCGGCGTCATTACCACCACCCAGCGGGAGAGCGACTACCTGGCCAACTACTTCGCCCGGACCATGCCGGGGCCCAAGCCGGAGCTGACCACCATCCGCAACGTCTTCGCGCCCCGCTCGGACTATGACCGGCAGGTCAGCACACCGCGTGAAGGCGGCCTGAACGTCCTGTACGCCGGCACGCTGGGGCGGGCCCAGAAGCTGGAAAACGCGCTGGAGGCCGCCAAGATCGCCCGGGACAAGGGCCTGGACGTGCACCTGCGGATGATCGGCGACGGCGCTACCTGGTTCGCCCTGAATGAGCGCGCGGAAGAATTGGGCCTCGATGTCGAGTTCCACCACCGGCTGCCGGCCGACCAACTGCGGGAATACTACGAGTGGGCGGATACCGCCCTGGTGCACCTGACCGATTGGGACGCCCTGGAGCGCGCTATCCCGTCCAAGACCTACGAGCTCATGCAGTTAGGTATCCACATCAGCGCGGCCGTAGCCGGGGAGGCCGCGTCGCTTATCCACCAGCTGCGCGCCGGCCACGTGGTGGAGCCGGAAAACCCGGAGGCCCTAGCGGAGCTGTGGATTAGCCTCGCTAAGAACCCGGAGATGCTCCAGGTCGGGGAGACCGGCAGGAAGTGGGTGGAGCACCAGCGCGACGAGGTGGTGCCGGCCAACCTGCTCGACATCCTCGCCCGGATTGAGCGCAACAACGCCCACCTGCAGCGCAACCGGCAGAACGCGACCAGGTAGGCGGCACATTCACCATGCGTATCAGCAGCCTAGAGGCCTACCAGGCCACAAACAGCACGAAGCTTCAAAACCCGGAGCGCCCCGCCGCGGAGCCCGCGCGCCCGGTGGTAATCCTTGACGACTCCGCGGCGCCGGTCTCCCTGGCCTCCGTTCCCGGGGATGCCATCTTCCTGTCCGGGCTGCCGGACACGTGGCCCGCCGAGGGCGGCCGGCTCATCCTGGTCAATACTCCCGAGCCACTCACCCTGGACGCCGCCTCCCGGTGGCTCAGCGCCGGCCACGCGCAGGCAGAGTACTGGGCAGATACTAAACACCTGGCGCGGATGGTGGGGCTGCTGCGCGCAGACGTCCCGGAAGAGCGCGCGTGCGTGACCGGATTCGAGGCTGAAGGAGGATGGCTGCGGCTGCGCCTAGGCACAGCCTCGGGCCCGACCCGCTCCAGCGAAGACTTCGTGCGGGGGCTAGCCTCCCAGGCGGGGGCCGGCCCGGAGCCCGAGCCAGAGCCTGCCGAGCCGACGCTGTCGGAGCCCAGCCTGGGCTCCCTGGTGGTCAAGAAGGTGGTGCCGCTGGCCAAGCCCATCAAACAGTACCTGCCGGCCACGCTGGTGGCCTACCTCTACAAGGGATTGGAGAAGCTGCGATGAGCCGCGGAGCATTCCAGCCGGGTATCAGCGTCGTCGTGCCCTCGTACCAGGGCCGCGAGCGCTTGCCAGCCGTGGTCGACTCCCTGACGGCACAGACGCTCGCCCCGGAGCTCTTCGAGGTCATCGTGGTGCTCAACGGGCCGGCCGACGGCAGCTACGAGGCCCTGGCCCAGGCGCGCGCGGAGCACCCGGGGCTGAACCTGCGGGTTCTGACTAGCGATGCCCCAGGCGCCAGCCGCGCCCGTAACCTCGGGCTGGCCGCGGTGCGGCGGGAATACGTCACCTTCCTCGACGATGACGACTGCCTCGAGCCCCGTTTCCTCGAGCTAGGGCTGGCCACCGCGGGGCCGGGGGTGGGCGCGCTGCTGCCGATAGTGGACGTGCGCGCCGGGCAGCGCGACGAGTCCACGAGCCTGGGCGTGCGGATTAAGGCCCTGGCGGGGACGACGCAGCTTGCGCGCAGCACCGCCTGGGCCCTGGGCTTTAACGCCTGCAAGGTGGTCCCGAGCGCGGTCCTGACCCGCTACCGCTACGCCGAAGACCTGGCCTCCGGCGAGGACGTGGTCTTCTTCGCGCACCTGCTCAAGCACCCGGACCTGGCCCTGCGCGTGCCGCAGGATCACGCCGGGGCCGCCTACCTGCGCACCCAGCGCGCCGGATCGGTCAGCCGGCAGGAAAGCTCGTACGAATTCAGTGTGCGCCAGCGCCTGGCCTGCATCGCTAGCCTGCGCGGCATCGATGTCCCGGAGGCCTCCGCAAGAGCACGTGAGAGCCTGGAGGCCGCCCAGTTCTCCTTCGTGCGCGATTACCTGAAGACGAATCCGGAGGACGTGGACGCGGCAATCGCGGAGGCAGTCAGCCTCAAAGTGCCGGGCCTGCCGTGGGCCGACCTGCGCACGGGCAAAGCGCGCCGGCTGGTGATCTCCTATTGCTTCCCGCCCTATGCGGATACCGCGGCCAACGTCGTGGCCAAGCACATCGCCGCACGCGGCGAGCTCGTCGACGCCATCTTCGCCGATATGTCCCGCGTGCGCTCGCAGGATCCGTCGACGCAGCTTATCGTCGAGCCCTACCTGGCCCAGCGGACCGAGATCCGGGTCGATCCTTCGTTCGCGGCCTGGCCGCTGATCTCCAGCTTTGCCCGGAAGGCCGCGCGGGTGGCCGGCAAGCGGATGAAATCCGCCCACCCCTACGAGGAGATGTACTCGCGTGCCCTGTGGTCCGGCTCCCACGTGGCCGCGGCCTTGGTCAAGCTCAAGCACCCGGGGCTTTACTGGGAGGCGGAATTTTCCGATCCCCTGCGCTTCGGCGTGGACGGCGAGCCCCGGGAAGGAGCTATCACCCCGGGGCTGACCACGCTGCAGCTGCGGCGGGCGGTCTCTTCCAGCCGGTGGCCGGGTCTCGCCCTGGAGACCCACTTCGCCCTGACTGAGGCCGTGACCCTCATCCACGCCGACCGCCTGGTCTTTACCAACGCCAACCAGCGCGAGGTCATGCTGGCCCCGTACCCGGAGGGGCTGCAAGAAGAAGCGCGGGCGAAATCCGTCATCCGGCCGCACACCCCGCCGCCGAGGGAGCTGTTTTCCTTGGGTGACTCTAAGGCCCAAGCGGTTCCAGATAAGATCAACATCGCCTATTTCGGCAACTTCTACGCCAACCGTGGCATGGGCCCGGTCTTGCGGGCGCTGGCCATCCTGCCGGAAAACGCGCGCCAGCGCTTTGTCCTGCACATCTACTGCGGCAACCCCGCGGCCGTCGATGCCCTCCGGTGGCAGCAGGCCGCCGAAGCACCCGGAGCGCCCGTCGATGTGCGCGCCTACCCTTACGCGGATTACCTGGACTTTTTGGCTACCACGGAGGACTACGACGTGCTGCTGGTCAACGACGCGGAGACCACCGGGTCCGCCTTCGCCGTCAACCCGTTCCTGCCGTCGAAGTACTCCGATTATTCTGCCTCCACCACGCCGGTGTGGGGGATAGTCACCGCCGACTCGCCGCTGTCGCAGCTACCGCTGGACTTCTACAGCCCATCCGGCGACACGGACGCGATAGTAAAAACCCTTTATCATTTGCTAAAGGAAGTTGACTAGACTGGTTGAAGTTTCAAGTGAAAACAAAGGGGTACGTCAAGACAATGAGGCAACGGAAAGGGGGCCTAGGTAAATGAGTCGTCACCGAAAGCGGGAGAACTCCCGGAGCGTCGATTATTTCCAGAAGCTCAACGAGCAGATCACCCATTCCGACGGTCCGGTCCAGATCGTGTCCCCGGAGGGGCTGAAACCGCTCAACCCCCGGCCCAGCCTGCCCACCTATATCCAGCAGCTCTGGGAACGCCGCTTCTTCGTCATCGCGGAAGCCCGCTCCAAGGCCCTGCGCTCCACGCGCGACTACCGCCTGTGGAAGCTGTGGCTGGTGGCCAACCCGATCCTGGACGTGGCCTTCTACGGCTTCCTGTTCGGCTACCTGTTCAAGACCTCCCGCGGCATCGAGAACTTCATTGGCTACCTCATCCTCGGCATCATGTTCATGCGCATGATTACGGGCCTGTTCTCCGCCGGCAGCGGCCTGATTACCAAGTCCCGCGGGATGATCCGCACCTTTGCCTTCCCGCGGGCCTCGCTGGCATTCTCGCAGACCCTGCGCGCCGGCATCGATAACCTCCTGCCCGCGCTCATCGGCATGATCCTGGCGTTCTTGGCGCAGTGGGGCACCCCGCCCAACTGGACCATCATCCTGGTGGTGCCGCTGTACCTGATGCTGCACATCTTCGGCTGTGGGCTGATGATGATCGTGGCGCGCCTGACCGCCGAAATCCCGGACGTCAAAGCCCTCATCGGCATTGTGACGCAGGCGTGGTTCTTCCTGTCCGGCGTGATGTTTTCGTTGGATCGTTTCTCCCACACGCCGGCCGTCCAGGAGCTCATGTCGCACAATCCGGCATACATCTTCCTCACGGCGATCCGTGATTCGACCATCTACGGAACCTGTCCGGCTCTTTCCACGTGGCTGACCTTGCTGGCCTGGACCGTCGGCACGTTCGTGGTGGGCTTCATCTACTTCTGGGGAGCGGAGCACAAATATGTCCGACTTGCATAAGACCGACCAAGCAAAGACCGCCACTAGCACCGCGGCGACGAACGACGCGAACGCGGACGACAACGTCCACTACGTGGAGGAAGCCAACGTCGTCGTCCAGAACGTCTCGAAGCGCTACGTCATCAGCCAGTCCCGCTCCGACGACGCCCGGACCGTGCGGGCGGGCAAGAACAAGATGATCGTCGACGCGCTGACCGATGCCTCCTTGGTCGCCGCGCCCGGCGAGTCCGTCGGCATCATCGGCCTGAACGGCTCCGGCAAATCCACGCTGCTCAACCTCATCGCCGGGGGCGAGTCACCCACCAGCGGCAAGATCCTGGTGCGCTCGCAGCCGATGCTCATGGGGGTCAGCCCCGCCCTGCAGAGGTCCCTGTCCGGGGAGACGAACATCTACCTGGGCTGCCTGGCGCTGGGCATGAAACCGGAGGAAGCCCGCGAGCAGATCCCGCTCATCGCCGAGTGGACTGAGCTGGGCGATGCCATCAAGCGCCCCATGTCGACTTATTCCTCCGGCATGAGCTCCCGCCTGGGCTTTGCCATCTCCACCGCCGTCAAGCCGGATATCCTCCTCATCGACGAGGCCCTATCCACCGGCGACGCCGCCTTCGGCGCCAAGGCGAAGGCGCGCATGGCCGAGGTCCTAGAGCGCGCCGGCAACCTCTTCCTCGTCTCCCACTCCATCGGGCAGGTCGAGAAGAACTGCCAGCGCTGCATCTGGATCAGCAAGGGACAAATCATCGCCGACGGCCCCACCGACGTGGTCTCTCCCCAGTACCACGAGTGGGCACGCCTGATGGGCAAGGACAACAAAGACCCCGCGCACGAGTACCTCCAGGAAGTCACCGCGGCTTATCGGGCTCCGAACGTGGTTTTGGGCTAAAACTATGGTTCCCTCAGTTACCTCACGAGGGTGGGATACCTTGTGTATTCTAAATTAGCAGTTGAAATTAGTCTGGATAATTGTGGAAAGGCCCAGGATGAGTGTTCTTGGCAAAATCCGCCACGGTAAAGCGTTGACACTGCTTATAGCCGTGGCGTTTGTGCTGTTTGCAGTGGCTTTCATCGTGCCGCAAGGTGTCGTGGAAACCATCTTCGCTCTGGCCGGTGGCCTTGTTGCTCTAGTATTTGCCGTGGGATTTTTGTCTTGGGCAAAGCAGTCAGTGGGTGAACTTCGGCAGTACTTCCGTCAGGTGGATGCTCGCCTCAAGAACCTGGAGCCGCAATTTTCGAATGCGGCAGCGCAAAGAAATTCGGTCTCCGACCAGACACGGGCACGCCCTAGTACTCCTAGCGCGCCCGCGTATCCGGCGTCTGCAGATACTCCAGATAATACTTCGCCGTTCGCTGCTGAGACTGGCAGCGTATACGCTGCCGGAGCGATCCCCGCGTCCTCTGTTCGGCGGTCGAATACGCCGGGGGTTATCGGTCGTGGGGCAGCCGCCATCAGCGTAACTAGTGATGAATATCAGAATTTCAGTGCAGTCTTCGACTCGCCCGAGGATCGATGGACTAAACGTGTAGCGGTCATTGGGACAACTGAATTGATGTCGGATCTGTCTGATTCGGTAAACCTTGAGACGCTCGAGCCGAATCAAACCCGACGCGCAGTCGCTACCCCGCAGGATTACGTGATTATCGAGGAGCAAGCTTTCAGCAAGGGAGTGTGGGCGCACGGGCTGGAGTCTTTCCGCTTGCAAACTTTCCTCGAATTAGCGGAGTCGTTGAAACTGGCGAAGAAGCAAGGGGCGATCGTCCTCGTCCTTGCCGGAGTCGAGGTCGCGACCTTGACGCATTCGTTGCGAGAGGCAGCAGACTACGTAATTGGCGAGCGCGAAGACGGTAAGGCGCAGTTGGAAGGCTTGGCGATTTACGCCCAACTAGAGAACTATCTGGAAAAGGAGAGCACGCTCAATGTCTAAGGCTGCTGTATACGCTGACATTAACCCCAATATTATTGACGGCTCTTCCATCTGGATGATGTCGATCACGGAGGTCCTTAGCCGAGTCTTCGACGAGGTTTGGCTGGTTTTGAAGACTGAACCCACCGACAAGAAGCTGGTATCAGCGGTTTCGGTCTTGGACAATGTAGCCATTGACTACGTGCCGAATCCTTCGAGCGGGGAAATTAGTGTCCGCGATATTGGGCAGTGTGCTGCTCGCGTAAAGGAAATCCACGCTGCGGAAGGCCTTGATGCCGTTGTGGTCCGCGGCCTCGAAACGTCTAATGCATTTTGCAAGGAGCAAGGGCTTAGCGAAATCCTGTGGTCCTACGTCACTGACCTGCCATTTCCTCCGAGTAAGTTATCCACCAATGGCTTGAACCGTCTAGAGCGCGTTGCTTCTCGCTCCGCCGGTTTGTTCTCGCAGACGGAGACTTCCCGCTCCTATTTCGAAGCCCTTGCGCCTTCGGCCCCTGGGAAAACCTACCTCCTTCCTCCCATGATTCCCGACAAAGCCTTTGCCGACAGGACACAAGATGGTGCGGGGAATGAGGGACCACTGGAGATCGTCTACGCGGGTAAATTCGCCAAGGACTGGAAGACCTTGGAGATGCTGGAGCTGCCGGCCAAACTCCAGGAGAGGGGAGTGCGTGCCCACCTGACAGTCATCGGAGCAAAGATCAATCGGGACAAGGACGATCCGAGCTGGAGTAGTCGAATGGCCCAGGCGCTTGAGTCTGCCCAACGCGGGGAGTACCCCGGAGTCACGGCAGTAGGTGCGGTCGCGCGCGAAGAGTCTCTGCGCATGATTGCAGAGGCAGACCTGGGAATTGGGTGGCGTACTTCGAAGCTGGACTCCAGCATGGAGATTTCCACAAAGGCCTTGGAATACGCGGCAGCCGGCACTCCGCCGGTAATTAACCGCAATGGCGACCATGAGCTCCTCTTGGGGGCTGGTTATCCCTTCTTTGTTAACGCACAGACTGACGGTGACCTGCTCGCCGACACCATTGCGGCGAATCTTGGCTCAGTACCGCAGGTTCAAGCCTCTGTCCAGCGTGCGGTTCACCAATACTCGATGAGCTCTGCTGTACAACGCTTGCGCGACGTCTTTACCCGCGCGATGGTCTTGCGCAATGACGAAGAAAACGAAAATGCGTATGCGCCGACGAAGCTACTGGTGGCATCCCACGACCTCAAATTCGCCGGTGAACTGCTTTCTCGGCTGCTCAAGGACCCTCGTTTTGAGATCAAGTTCGACCACTGGGAGTCCCTGCACAAGCACAATGAGGCACAAAGTAACGAGCTAGCCCAATGGGCTGACGTCATCTTCTGCGAGTTTGCTGGCCCAAACTTGACGTACTATTCAAATCACAAGTCCGAAGATACTCGACTTATTGCTCGTCTCCACGGATTCGAAACACGCAATCGGGCTCCCTGGTTCGCCGACGCGAACTTAGATGCAGTTGATTCTGTGCTCACGGTCTCGGAGCACTATCGACGGGCCACCATTGAATTCCTTCCCGAACTGGACGGGAAGGTCCAAGTAGTTCCGAACATGATCGACGCCAAAGACTTTTCGCGCCCGAAGGGTCCAGATGCTCGCTACCACTTGGGCCTCGTAGGAATGGTGCCGTTCTTGAAGCGCCCCGACAAGGCTTTGGATCTGCTCAGCAAGCTACTACAACAGGACGACCGCTACTATCTCCACATCAAGGGGCGAATGCCTTGGGACTACCCCTACGTGTGGAAAGACAACCTGCAGAGGCACAAATACCTCGACTTTTTCGCACGCCTACGAGAAGATGAACTTCTTTCCAACCACGTTGTTTTCGAACCGTTCAGCACGGACATTGCTTCCTGGTTGCGAGGAATCGGTTTCGTCCTTTCGCCCAGCGATGAAGAAAGCTTTCACCTCGCCCCTGCCGAAGGCATGGCTTCCGGAGCCGTTCCTATCGTATGGAAACGCGATGGGGCTATAGAAGTATTCGGCAGCGAAAATATTTATCAGAATGAAACCGAAATGGCCGAGAATGTCCTGCAGGCCAGATCGATTCGCGTATTTGAGGAAATGGGAGTCCAGGCACGCGCGGACTCCGAATTATGGGAGAGTGAGCGGATTTACAGCCGGTGGATACAAGCTTTATCGAAGGATAGTTAGTATTGGCGGAGGTTGCAGACTTGTTAAGAGGTCTGCAACTTGG
The DNA here is from genome assembly GCF_040946485.1 of Corynebacterium sp. LK2537. Lineage (NCBI taxonomy): Bacteria > Bacillati > Actinomycetota > Actinomycetes > Mycobacteriales > Corynebacteriaceae > Corynebacterium > Corynebacterium sp. LK2537. The sequence continues at coordinate 575,146 of NZ_JAYWLQ010000001.1, read as the reverse complement.
CAATGAACGTATACTTTTGAGCGGGTGCCCGAATACCCTTGGGAATAGAGCCTAACGTTCTCGTATCGGGTGGGTGTGCACCTAACAATCACAAGAAGTGAGGTAATTTTTCGTGAAAAGGCCACGGTCTTTAGCTCGTTGGGATAGTCAGTACTCTTATGAGGGGGTGCAGCAATTTTTAAACTCTGACATTCATGACGGTGTCCACTCGGTGAAACACGCGGGTACCCATTTGGACCTCTTGGTGGAGAATGCCGGGTCAGATGTCACTTTTGTTTCATTCCACGCGGCCCTGAGCCCGAGGGCAAGAACAGTGCCATCCCTTCAGGGGGCGAGCGTTGCCAAGGATGCTGGAGTGAATTTAATTGCTGTCAGCGATCCCACACTCGCAAAAGGAGATATCGATCTAGGCTGGTTCGCCGGAGATAAAGACACAGGGCCGTTGCCCGAGACTCTCGGCCCTCTTATTCAACACGCTGCTGAAAGCTTGGGGACAAGCAGGCTAATTCTGTTCGGACCATCCGGGGGCGGGTACGCTGCGATCGTATTCGGAACCATGTTCCCCGACTCAGTGGTGTTAGCTGTTAACCCTAGGCTTGATTTGAACGCGCGTCCCAAAGCCCGATTGGAAAAGTATTTGGAGGTGGCCCATGGAGATCGAACAACTGGCGATGTCTCTGTGCTCTTAAAGGAGTTTGGACTAACTAGGGTTCAGGATCAACTTGAAAAGCCCCTCGACTTTAACCTTTTGATTTTTCAGAACTCCGGAGACACTGTTTACCTCAATAACCAGTTGACCCCTTTTCTGTCCGACTTTCACTCTGACCCGCGCGTTCATGTGCGCTTGGAAAACTATGCCACGGGGCATAAACCTATACCGGGCGAGATGCTCAGGGATATTTTGCGCACGCTTAAGCAGAAGAATCTGAGCGACGCGATATCGCAGGCGGGATTCGTGCCAACAGCTGGCAACCCGGTGTTTGAAGGGGAGTAGAGGTTGAGCTAGTTTTCGGAAGTTGCTCGGCTCGAGGAAGAACGCCTATTAGGATCGCCTAGATGTCTCGAATGATCGTTGACGCACAAAGGAGTCCGCATTAAGTGGGATTGGACAACGTGACCGGCTGGAATTGAATTCCCGTAGGGGTAGGAAAGCTTCCAGATGGCTCGCTGCGGGATAATGGAAGGGGTATGAACTAAATGGGCAAATTAGGGAAAGTAGGGTGGACTGTCTCTTTCATCGGTCTGTAACCCTTACTCAACGAAAGGTGCGAGAATAGGAACAATTACGCTGAAGCTCACAGGCAGACGTAGGCAGAACCTACGAAAGATTCTTTTGAATGTTGAAGAACTCTGTCAAAACCTCAGCGACCCGGTCTTGGCCGGCCTTGTTCACATGAAGCTCGTCGTAAAAATATTTGGGATCGCCGGCCAGCGCGGACTCCAAATCGGCGAGAGGTATATCGTTTTTCTTTGCCGCATCCCGAAAAACTTGAGATAACGCGGCTCGGCGCTTGGCAGTTTGCAGTTGTTTGTCTTTTAAACCGTAATTCCTCCGCAGCCACCTGTCACGTTCCCATTCCACCCGCAGATAAGGCGAAACGCATAGGGCGAGTTTGAAGTTCATACCTCGGCAGAACATGACTATCGAGTCAATTAACGCTGCAGTGTCTGTAAAGGAGGCTTCCCATTCCGGGGACTCAGTCAGGGGTGGCTGGAGAGCAGTATACGTTTTGTCATTTGTCCAGTAACCAGCCGAGAGGCTGAAACAACTCGCATCTGACTGCGAAGAAAATAAAAGAATCGAATCGCCGCGTTCTGCAACCGTGGGAATCTGTACGAAAATCCTACAAGCAGCCTGAAGTAAGGTCGTTCCCGAGTACCCGCCGTTGTAGATGTTGAAAGGTAATCTGTGGTTCAGTTGCGCTGCGAACCGGTCATCGGGCATGGAGAACGAGGACTCAACGAATGAGCCACCGATAAAAAGCAACTAGGCTGCTCCGGGTCCCACTTAGTGCTAGAGAGGATAAACCCGTTTTTGTCGGTTTCTAACGGGAAATCTATGTCTTCCAGCCCTTGGGAGCGGGTCAGTTTCGTCGGTGTCGGATGGGCGGGATGTGTGCGGTTTCTCGCTTGTTCTTTCAAACGAATACTGTGACGCATGGAAATCCTGTCAGTAAAGGTAATAGGGTTCTATAAGTAGAGCTTTAGTATTTCCAGGGTTTGCTAAAGCGGAAACTTCCTTCTTACGACCAGATCCCCTTAGTGTCGACGACTTCCTTGCCGTCCAATAGCTGCGCGTCCAGGTTCTTGAACTCCTTGTGGTCGACCAGTAGCAGGATGACATCGGCATCGTCGATCGCCTGCGTGTACTCGGTAAGCTGCGCGTTGTCGAAGCCCTTGAGGCGTTTAGGTAGCTCGTCGACGTTCGGCTCGGCCACTAGGAACGCGGTGTCTTCCAGCTCTTCGGCCAGGTCGACCGCGATGTTGAGCGCCGGCGACTCACGCAGGTCGTCGATGTCCGCCTTGAAAGCGAGGCCGAGGACTGCGACCTTCGACGCGCCGGTGCGTTCGATGGCTTCCTTAACCTTGCTAATGACCCAAGCCGGCTTGCCGTCGTTGACGTTGCGCGCGGTGTGGATGAGCTTGGAGTTTTCCGGATCCGCCGACACGATGAACCACGGATCCACGGCGATGCAGTGCCCGCCAACGCCGGGGCCGGGCTGCAGGATGTTAACGCGCGGGTGGTGGTTGGCCAGTTCGATGAGCTCCCAGACGTCGATGCCGAGCTTGTCGGCAATGAGGGAAAGCTCGTTGGCGAAGGCGATATTGACGTCGCGGAAGGAGTTCTCGGTCAGCTTGGCCATCTCCGCGGTGACGTCGTTGGTCGGCAGGAGCTCGCCCTTGCAGAAGGAGGAATAGATGGCGGTGGCGCGCTTCGTTGCCTCCGGGGTCTGGCCGCCAATGATGCGGTCGTTGGTGCGCAGCTCTTCTATAGCCTTGCCCGGGAGGATGCGCTCCGGGCAGTGGGCGAAGTAGACCACCGGCTTGTTCTCAGGATTCTCAGCGCCATCGGCGACAAGGTCGGGGCGGAGCTCGAGGATCTTGTCGGCCATCTTCTTGGTGGTCAGCGGCGGGGAAGTGGATTCCAGGATGACCAGCTCGTCGCCCTCCAGCTGCGGCGCGATGGCCTCGGCTGCCGAGTAGATGAACTTCATGTCGACGTCGTAAGACTCAGTAAAAGGCGTGGGCACGGCGATGATGTAGGCATCCGCGTGCACCTGCTCCGTGGTGGCCTTGAAACGGCCGGATTCCAGTGCCGAGCGCAGCTCTTCTTCCAGCCCCGGCTCAACGATGGTTACCTCGCCGCGGTTGATGCGGTCAACGTTGGGTGTGTTGACATCGACACCAGTGACTTCTACACCGGAATTAGCTAGAACAACGGCGGTCGGTAGGCCAATATAGCCAAGCCCGACAAATGCGACGTGAGCTTTCGACATGGAAATCCTTTGCAATAGAAGTAAAGGGCACGCAAGCTTGTTTCATCCTGGCGTGCCCGGCAAAACCTGGGGTGGGACTCGGCAAGGATGTTACACGTGTGGCAGTAATAATGCTTGGTAAGTTGTAAATTCTTATTTAAAGCTTATGTAGGGGTGACATTTTTGGGGGTGAGCGGAGCGAGAAGGTCGGTGGGTCTACGGGAAATAGGTGGTCGGGTATGAGTATCTCTCTTATGCGGTTGATGGACACTTCTATGCTCGACTACGTTCTCTGGGGGAACATTCGTTCCGGAAAACGTCCGGCTAAAAGGCAATGTGAACAATTTTCAGATTTGCCTCAATTAGTTCCATAACTTGTGATGGGAAAGCTATTGCAAGAGTGCGCGGTGTAGTCATAGTAGGGAAGTGCGGCTCGTAGCCAAAGTAGGGATCTGTAGCGCATGCCAAAGCAGAGCCGGGGTATTCAGGTTTTAGGCGCGTGAAGTCGTATGTAATATAGAAAGTTGGCTCGAGTTTTCGCTGCTCGCGAAGTGTGTTCCCCGCGCAAGTGGGGATGAGCCTTTGCGCGCCGTCGTTGGGTACCTGTCTCATATGTGTTCCCCGCGCAAGCGGGGATGAGCCGAACACGAGGGCGTCTGCGCAGGCCGCGAGCACGTGTTCCCCGCGCAAGCGGGGATGAGCCCACCAGCTTTAAGCGAGTCAACGAACCCAGACCGTGTTCCCCGCGCAAGCGGGGATGAGCCGGCCCCAGGGGATCGACGGGCCCCGCAGGCCCTGTGTTCCCCGCGCAAGCGGGGATGAGCCGCCCGGCATTTTGCAATTCGGCTCGAATGGCGAGTGTTCCCCGCGCAAGCGGGGATGAGCCCGCCTGCAGCATGGTCAGCACCGCCCCGCCTAGGTGTTCCCCGCGCAAGCGGGGATGAGCCTCATCCCGAGTCGCGGTCATCTTTACCGGTTCCGTGTTCCCCGCGCAAGCGGGGATGAGCCCTACCGATTCATGAAGCCCATGCAGGAGGAACTGTGTTCCCCGCGCAAGCGGGGATGAGCCCACCAGGCCCGTCAGATTTCGCACCCGCTCCGGGTGTTCCCCGCTCAAGCGGGGATGAGCCCTTTTGCCAAAACGACCGGTCAGTCCGCAGAGTGTGTTCCCCGCGCAAGCGGGGATGAGCCCGTCGAGCGTGGCGCGGCCGCCATCCCCCACGTGCGTTTCCCTCGCGAGCAGGGATGAGCCGGCTCACGCGGTGTTGGCTCAGGCACTTGATGTGTGTTCCCCGCGCACGCGGGGATGAGCCGTCAGAGCGCAAATACCTGACCGAGTTTGTCGCGCGTTCCTCGCGTAAGCAGGGATAAGCCTTTGAGATCGCGGGAGACCTCGTCGACGGTGATGTGTTTCTCGGGCAAGCAGGGATAAGTCGTTTCAGTGAGGCAGGAAGAAGCCAGTAAAGCGGTGTGCCGTGCAAACAGACGTGACAATGTGGGGCGGGGCGGAAGGGGTATCGCGGTCTAGCGCGGTTCCGAGCTTTCAAGCGTAAGGATGTCTTTAGTCCCGCTCGTCTTTCCTATGTATCGCCATTCTTAAACGGGGTTGAGCGCTGGGTGCCCCGCCGGAGCGGGGAAGTGGGCTCCGCAGAACAGAACAATGGCTCATCCCTAATCTGGGGAATTACTTGCTTGGAGCCCGATGAATAAGGGTAGCACCAGTGGACAAGGCCGAACAGCAAGCAAATCAGCAACTTGTTATATTTGGCGGTTACCAATTGTACTTCATTCTTGTATCTTCAAGTGTATAGGTCGTTAAATCAAATGGCGGCCCACAAAGAAAATGGAGTTTTCCATGACGTCGACACGTAGTCCTTGGGGCTTGCCGCAGCCGGTCATTAACCTTGCTCAACGGGCTGATGGCTGGGTTGCGGAGCGAAGTGTTGAAGCGCGGAGTTTATGGGCGAAGTCTGGTGATGGGGTCAACTTTCTGACTTTGCCGGAACATTTGCGGGACTCGGCATGCGCGGCATCCATGGTTTTTCATGTGTGGTTGTCTGACTCTATAAAGGGGATTCTGGCGGGCAACCTCGGCCTATCGGTGAAGGAGCTAGAAAAACTTATTCTCTGGCTTGCTGCCTCACACGACGTGGGAAAAGGTGTACGAAAGTTTCAGAGTCAGATTGAGCTCAGGGAAGATGTGCGGCACTTGGTTTCACGTGTGCGGGATGCAGGGCTTAGTCTCGATCAAGGCGTTGATGAGCTCAATGTGGACAAGCTGCCGCATAGTGTGGCATCCGGCGTAATAATCCGTGACTGGCTGGAGGAAACGCGCGGCTTTTCGCGGCGTTCAGCAAACTCGGTAGCCGCTGTCGCTGATGCTCACCACGGTATTCCGAGTGAGCAAATTTCAGAACGAGTAGCTCTCATTATCGCTCAGTACCCTCCAGCGTGGCGGAAAGTCCATGGCGAGCTGTTGGAAGCGACTGCGAAGCTTACTGACGTGGATGTGGTGCTAAATAAACTGCGGAAAAAAGGGATACGTCGTGCCCGTGACCTGCAGTTGCTGACAGGTTTGGTGGTGATGTCGGATTGGGTCGCTTCCAATGAAGATGCCTTTAGCCTGAGCGGTTCAGATTCGCAGGCAGAACGTGTCGATCAGGCCGCGCGCGCGGTTCAGCTCACAGCGCCTTGGCATCCGGTAAGTGACGCGTCAGTGGACGTGGATGTTAGTTTTCGGCGAGCGTTTGGTTGGCCTAGTGAGTATTCGGCGCGACCAGTGCAGAAGGCCATGGTAGATTCGGCGAAAAAGACTACTGGCCCGGTGATGATGGTGCTAGAAGCTGAAACCGGTGCAGGCAAAACCGAAGCTGCCTTGCAAGCAGCGCGGGTTCTGGCAGCGAAGGCTGGCGCCCAGGGGCTGTACTTTGCGGCGCCGACTATGGCGACCGCGAACGGCCTGCTGGACAGGACAGTGCGGTGGGCGAAAAATACGACGGACCAGCAGGTGCGATCGATGTACTTGGCTCACTCGAAAAATTCCTTGTCGCAGCCTTTTCAAGATTTAAAGCTACGGGATATTGAACCAGAACTTTCCGACGGTAGTGGCGCGGTAGTTGCATTGCAATGGCTTAGTGGACGACGCCGTGGACTGTTGTCGAACATCGTCGTGGGGACAATCGACCAAGTCCTGATGATGGCCCTGCAGCAGCGGTATTCAATGCTCAGGCACATTGCCCTGGCAGGGAAGGTGGTCATTTTCGATGAGGTGCATTCTTTCGACCTGTATTCGACCAATTATTTGAAAACCACCCTTAGCTGGCTGTCGTACTACGGCGCAAGCGTTATTGTCATGTCAGCAACGTTGCCACCAGCGAGGCGTAAGGAACTTCTCGAAGCGTATTCCGATGGAAAAATCTCGGAAGCCGAGGACCCAAGTTATCCCCTGATCACCGTGGCGACCCCTGATGAGGTCACCCAAATTCCAATTGAGGAGAAAACCGAAAATGAAGTAGTGGCGGTCAACTTCATCGAGGATGACTTGGATACTCTCACCGCGACGGTGACTGAGCTTGTCGGACAAGGTGGTTGTCTCTTGGTTATCGTCAATACGATTGCCCGGGCGCAAGCCGCCTACCAACAACTTTGCGTGTCCTTTCCCAGAGAGGTGGAACTCCACCACGCTGGATTCATTGCTTGGCAGCGCTCTGAGAAAGAAGACCGGTTGCGGGCCGAGCTAGGCCCGCATGCGCAAAGGGGGAGTGGCAGGCCCTGGCGAAAGGTTGTTGTTGCCACCCAAGTGGCAGAACAAAGTTTGGACATCGACGCTGATGTGTTGATCACTGATATCGCCCCCATGGACCTAGTGATTCAGCGTGCGGGCCGAATCCACCGCCACCGCAGGCCGCGAGGGGATCGGCCAAGTGGTTTAAGAACTCCGCAGGTGTTCATCCGTGGGATCCTCGAGCGGGAGCCTGCACCCGAATTCGATGGTGGGGCAAGTGCCATTTATGGCGACGCTCTGTTGCTCGCAACGCTGGCGACGCTTCCCGATTCATTCCAGCGCCCTGCGGATGTACCTGACTTGGTCCGGCAGGCATATGCCGAGGATTGGCCGGTGCCAGAGGCCTGGGCCGAAGCAGTACGTCGGGCCCGCAACGAGGATTTGGCCAAGAGAAAACGGGCGGAAAGTCGATCGGCCAGCTTCCGGATACCGCCGCCGGACACGAAGAAGTTCTCCAGCTTGTTTCAGCAGCTAGTCAGTGAGAACGCCGGTTCACGTAGCGCTGGCGCTGATGGGGAACGGGGCGCGGCCATGGTCCGTGATGCTGAACCAACGGTGGAAGCAATCCCGGTTATCGCGACAGAGTATGGCTACCTTCCTTTTGGGACGGATACTGAGATCCTCACGGGGGAAGAGCTGCCGTTTAGGCAAGCACGAAAGTTAGCAACTGGGACGGTCCGCCTTCCTACCCGTATGACGCGCCGGCCGCAGGACTTCGATGCGGTCGTGACGGAACTTGAACAGTCCACACCAGCAACCTGGCAACAAAGCCCAATCCTTCGTGGGCAGTTAGCCCTAGAACTTGATGAAGAAGGATGCTGTGAGCTGGGACGATTTAAAGTTCAATACACCAGGGAGTTAGGAATCGAAATCTTGAGCGATGGTTCGGAGGGGAGGGTCCAGTGAGAGCTCTAGATTAGAAAGTGCCTCTTCAAACAAGGCCAAACCTAAATACAAAAACAACTAAGTACAGAAAGGAGGGTGGCAACCGTGACTGATAATGGCGATACCAAACCGACGACGTTCAACCTGTTGGATGTGCCGTGGATTCGTTGTATGGATATGGAGGGAAATCCTCGTGTAGTCAGTGTCAGAGAAATCTTTGATGGGCGCGTACGCGTCGCGAAGATCGTTGGGGAGTCACCTACCCAGGATTATGCGGTTATCCGCGTCCTACTAGCTATTTTCTGGCGTGCCCACGCCCAGGAAATCTCAGAAGCATTACCCACTTCGCGGAGAGATGACTCCTTCGATTGGGGAGAATGGTTCGAAGAAACGCGGGAATTCCTGCGTGACTCGGGTCGCGACGATGTAGTTCTAGACTATCTAGAGACCTACGAAGACCGGTTTGATCTGCTCGATGACAAGCAGCCGTTCATGCAGGTCGCGGATTTGCACACGAAGTCTGGCGGGACCAAGTCGGTTTCTATGATCGTGCCCGAGGCCGCGAGTGCTTTATTTACGATGCGTACGGCGGAGGAACGGGAGTCCTTGTCCTTCGCCGAGGCTGCGCGATGGTTGGTTCATGCGCAAGCATACGATTATTCCGGTATTAAGTCTGGTGCGGTCGGTGACGAACGCGTCACAGGAGGGAAAGGTTACCCGATTGGCACTGGGTGGTCGGGGCAGACTGGGGGGAACGTTGATTCTCAGCCCGTATGGTTTGCTCGACACTTTGATCCTTAATACGGCCCCAGAGGCAGTAAACCAAAGCGCAACCGCACGTGATCTCTCGGGGGATTTACCCGTGTGGGAACGCCCGCAGGACTCGGCAGCCCAGCGGCCAGGATCGGATCCGAAGGAAGGGGCTGCGCCTCAGGGGGCCGCCGATCTAGCGACGTGGCAGGCCCGCCGGATCCGGCTTCACGTGGAGGGTGGGAGAGTCCGCCGAGTCGTCTTGGCCAACGGGGACCGAATCCCCGCAGCAGGTAAGAATGTCTTCGGCGACCCAATGACGCCGTATCGGTACAGCCCTAACCAGTCCACGCAGACGGAGGACGCCTACTACCCGCGGCCCTACGATGAAACCCGTACGATGTGGAAATCGCTAGATGCCCTAGTCGCCGTGACCGGAGACGCTGGCTTCACAAAGAAAGAAAAGGCGCCAATCCGGCCTGCCACCCTCAGCAACTTGGCGAATCTTTCCGCCGACGGATACCTGGAGACGCGGGTCCTTGATCTCGCTTTGGTCTCTATGGTTTACGGGCCACAAGAGTCCTCGGTGGGCACCACTTTCAGCACATCCATTGGTTTGCCGCTGGCTGTCTTGCGTACGGACGACACAGGTAAGCGAGTGCGCGAGGCCGTCCGCACAGCGGTGGAGAAGACTAGAGCTGCCGCCGTGAGCGTCGGATGGTTCGCGGGCCAGCTTTTGGTAGCGGCCGGAGGTGATTATGAATTTGGCGCTGCCGCAGCGGATCGGCTCTACTCTCGTCTTGAGCCGAAGTTCATCGACTGGTTAGCCACCGTCGATACCGAAAACGTGGACAAGCGTGCCCGACAGTGGCAGTTCGCTGTTCTGGAAGAAGCGCTGGATCAGGCGGTTGAACTGGTACGAGGCGCAGGGCAAAAGGCCATTGTCGGCCGTATCACAGACGCGGACGAAAAGGGGCACGGACGGATTGTATCGGCTGGTACGTTGCACCAAGCTCTCAGACGTCGTTTGAAGAAGGACCTGCCATTGACGGTGCCCGAGCCAGAAGACCAAAACTCGACGGAAGAAAAGGATGAAGTCCATGCTTGAAACGCAAGACGTGGCTCAGCCGGTCGTAGAACGAGCCGGCCTGCACGCCTCGGTTACCAAGACGGTAGAAGCCTTGCAGTACGCCTATTTGCGCAGCCCTAATCATGCCGCGGCTGCGCGGGCCCGAGGCGCGCTAGCCCAGTTGCGAAAATACTCCTCACGTACCCCAGAACAACAGCCTTTGGCTCTCGAGGAAATACTGCTGTTGCTGGAGCCACCGCTGGAAGAGCGGGAGCTGGGCAAGGGCACGAGCCTCTCGCCGAGCGAGAAGGCAGCGTTCCACGCCCTAGTCGCGTTCGGTATTCACATGCAAAGCGCAACCAGCGAAGCACACGTGTCCACGCATAGCTTCGCCTGGGCGTGCGGACGAATGTACGCCATCCGGGAATCGGGGTCTATCAAACCTCGCTTCGACGCGATGCTGCTAGCGCGAGATGAAGCCTCCCGGATGGTTCAGCTGAGATCGCTCATTACGCTTCTGCGTTCATCGAAATTGGCATTCCACTACGGTTATTTCGCTAGTGATCTCCGCGTCCTGCTCCAGACCTCTACGACACAGGGTGACGCCTCGCGTCGCCAAGGGGTGCTTCTGCGCTGGGGACGCGATTTCGCCGCCGGTGCGAGCTTTCGTCCCCAAAAGTCCTAACTAAACTCCCTCCCTCTCGAAAGGAAAACCATGTCTTACATCGTCGATATCCATGCCCTGCAAACCGTTCCACCGTCCCTGATCAACCGCGATGACACTGGGGCACCGAAGTCCGCCGTCTACGGTGGCGTGCCGCGTCAGCGCGTCTCCTCGCAGTCTTGGAAGCGCGCCATCCGCAAGTACTTCGAGTCCAATGTTTCTCCCGACAGTGTCGGCAAGCGCTCCAAGCGCCTCCCGCAGGAAATTGCTCAAGGCCTCCAAGTACATGAGGGCTGGGACAACGAACGCTCCATCGAAGCTGTAACTCAGCTTTTCAAGGCTGCCGGAATCAAGGTGGAAGTCGACAAGAAGAAGATCACCTCCCTGAAGAAGGAAGTAGAAGCCGGCGAGGAACAGCAGGAGAAGCTGGACGACGCGTACTACCCACAAACCAGCTATTTGATCTTCCTGAGCCCGCACCAAATTGATCGGGCAGTAAAGGCCCTCGTTGAGGCTGATGGCGAAAAGATCAAGAAGGGCGAGGCCAAGGAAATCCTTGATACTGAGCACTCCGTAGACATGGCGATGTTCGGGCGCATGGTCGCTGACGATGCTGCCTACAACGTGGACGCCGCAGTCCAGGTGGCCCATGCACTGGGCATCCACGCTAGCGCGCCGGAATTTGATTACTTCACCGCAGTGGACGACCTCGCGGAAGCCGGGGAGGAAACCGGTGCGGGAATGATTGGCACGGTTCAGATGATGTCGTCGACCTTGTACCGCTACGCCACGGTAAATCTGGGTGGGCTGGCTGAAAACCTGGGGTCCGAGGAGGAAGCCCGTACTGCTGCGGGGCAGTTCATCGACGCCTTCATCAAGTCGATGCCGACCGGCAAGATCAACACGTTTGCCAACCAGACGCTCCCGGAGTTGGTCTATGTGGCGGTTCGTGAGACCCGCCCGGTTTCCCTGGTCACCGCTTTTGAATCGCCGGTGGAGCCGACTGAGGCAGAGAGCCTCCGTGTGGCCGGCGCCAAGGCTCTTGCGGCCGAGGAAAAGGGCTTCGAAGAAATGTATGACCTCAAGCCGAAGGCTGGATTCGTGCTGGGCTTCGAAGAGGCTCGGGAAGCTTTCGCCGATATCGCAGAAGCAGTAACCCTCAGCGAGCTGCAAGAGCGTGTTTCCGCTGCTCTGGAAAGCTAAGGGTTAGGAGTTTTTGCCAATGACTTCTTCTCTTTTGCTTTTGCTAAAGGGGCCGATGCAGTCGTGGGGCGATGAGTCCCGGTATGCCACCAGAACGACGGCGCCGACGCCGTCTAAATCCGGCATCGTCGGTCTGATCGCGGCGGCCCAAGGGCGACGACGGACCGACCCGATCGAGGATCTTGCACATCTGCGGCTTGCCGTGCGCGTCGACCAATCCGGCAGCTTGCTGCGCGATTATCAGACCGCGCAACCGTGGCAACGTGATCCCAAAGCATCCGCTAAGCTGATTACCCGGTATTTTCTGTCGGACGCGGCCTTCGTAGTCGCGGTGGAGGCAGAGGACCGGTCACTGCTGGAGGGCTTTGTTGAGGCGCTCAATGATCCCGTCTACCCGTTATTTATGGGGCGGCGTTCGTGTCCTGTTCCTCCCAACCTGGTCCTGGGCGTCGTGGATAAATCGGCGGTCGAGGCGCTGCAGGGCCACCAGAAATGGCATGCGACCAAGAATCACATGAAAACCTGCGGCGAGCAGGTGACCCTGCCCATCTACCGGGATGCCCAAGCGGGTGAGGTAGGGGTCGCGCGCCAGGACGTGCCGGTCTCCTACAACCCTGAACACCGAAAATATGGCTGGCGAGAGGTCGTCCAGACCGACTACGCCACCTTGACCAACCCCCTGGAGCCCAACGAGCTGCAGGCGGATCCCTTCCTTGAGGCGGTGCTGAACGCATGACAACGTTGACGAAAGTGCTGATTAACCCAGCCAGGAGGCAGGGGCGCAAGCTTTTGACAGACCCGCAGTCCATGCACGCGGCCGTCCGAGCGGCGTTTCCGCCGGATCTGGACGAGTCTTCCGGCCGAGTGCTGTGGCGTGCGGACACTAACGGTCATGAGCACGCGCTCTACATCGTCGGTCCGGAAAAGTCCTCCGGTCAGCACATTGTTGAGCAGGCCGGGTGGGATACTCGTCCAGCACAGATTGCTGAATACGACCGCTTTCTTGCGGCGCTCAAGAAGGGGCAGCGCTGGCACTTCGAGCTGGTGGCGAACCCTACCTTCGCCCAGACAGTTGAGGGCAAGCGCAGCAAGATTAAGGCTCACGTATCGGTCCCGCACCAGCTCGGATGGCTGTATGACAAGGCAGGCAAGTGTGGCTTTAGCCTCGCCCCCCGGGCTAGTGACGAAGTATCAGACCAAGAACGGCAGCGTTGGGATCCGACCGAAGTACCCACCGTCATCGAGCGTAAGACTCTCGATTTCCGTCGTGGTCGAAGCAGCGCTCGAGTGCACATCGTGACTGCTCGTTTCGCGGGTGTCCTGGAAGTTACGGATCCAGATCTCTTGCGCGCGGCGCTGACACAAGGAATTGGGCGAGCGCGCGGTTACGGGTGCGGCCTGATGACTCTGGCCAGGGCCCGAACCAATGCCAACGCCTAGGGAGGTACCTATTGCGCGCACCGCGCTGTCGAGGATGGAAGACCGGCTGAGCTTTCTCTACGTGGAAAGGGCAGTGGTAAATAGAGAAGGAAATTCTCTGACCATCCAGGACCGGCGCGGGATCGCGCATTTGCCTGCTACGCACCTCGCCGCGCTGTTGCTGGGACCAGGGACCAGGGTGACGTACGCGGCCATGGCGTTGCTCGGCGACGCCGGGGTCTCAACCGTGTGGGTCGGGGAGCGCGGCGTGCGCTACTACGCGAGCGGTAGGCCACCTGCTAAGTCCTCGCGTATGGCTGAAATACATGCTTCCGTAGTGACCAACCAGCGCCGACGGCTGAACTGCGCTAGGGCGATGTATTCCATGCGCTTCGCCGGTGAAGACGTGAGTAGGTTGACCATGGCGCAGCTGCGCGGCAGGGAAGGCGCCAGGATGAAGAAGATCTACGCGGCCGAGGCCAAACGCACCGGCGTGTACTGGAACCGTCGATCTTACGATCCCAGTGATTTCAGTTCTTCGGATCCGATTAACCAGGCCCTGACAGCAGGTTCCGCGGCCCTTTACGGGGTCACCCATGCCGTCGTTGCTGCCCTAGGATTCATCCCCGCCCTAGGCATTATTCACACGGGCACGGACCGTTCGTTTGTTTACGATATTGCGGACCTTTACAAGGCTGAAATCTCCATCCCCGCCGCATTTGATGCCGTGGCAGCTGCGGGTGGACAGCCTAGCGTCGAAGTCCGCCGCCGCGTGCGCGACGCTGTGGTCGAGCAACGACTGATGCCTCGTATGGTCGGCGACCTTAAGACACTGTTCGACGTCCCTGATGACGAGCTCTTAAATGACGCGGAGCTACTGCTGTGGAGCGAGCTCGAGGTCATCGCGTCTGGAATCAACTGGGCTGAGGAAGAGCAGTTGTCATGATGGTACTGGTTTTATCCGCTTGTCCCGCAGGGTTGCGCGGCGACCTCACCAAGTGGCTGATGGAGGTCTCGCCGGGAGTTTTCGTCGGCCGGCCGACCGCGCGGATTAGGGAGCTGCTGTGGGAACGGACGGTTGAGCTGTGTAAGGACGGTCGGGCCCTGCTCGTGTATTCCACCAATAACGAACAGGGGATGGAATTTCGGACCCACCGTCACCAGTGGAAGCCCATCGATTTCGATGGGCTGACTCTCATGATGCGCCCTACCGACCGCCGGAAGAAGCCGCAGCGCAGAACTGGGTGGTCTAACGCCCGCCGCTTCCGGACCGCTTATGACAAACAAACCCGAGGTAACAGGTCGTCCTAAGTAAAGTCTGTGCAGACCGTGAGTCTTAGGCAGCGGTAGGTGAGAGGAGACGGTTAGCTGTTTAGTACTGCTTTGATGGCGTCAAGGGTGGCATCAATGTGCGGGATGGTGCCAGCTACGTGCGAACCAGCATCATTCGGGAGGAAGGTGACTTGTGCACCGCGGTCGGCCCACTCTGCCGCCAATTGTTCGGCTGTATCAAAGGGAATAACGTCGTCGCCACGGCTGTGTGTGATGATTACCGGGACTGTGGGGGCTCGGTGGCCGATATGTTGCTCCGCAAGAATCTGATTATAAGGAGCAGTGTCGATGAGCTCGTGAACGTCAGCGCCGTCGGCGGTGAGCCCGGAGATGGTCTGTCCGGAATAGAGCCCGAGGCCCAAGGTGCACGTGTTTGTGGCGTTGCGGAGGACTTTCTGTCCGCGGGGGCTGAGCTGGTCATTGAAATCGATGCCGTAGCTCTGGGACAGGCCGAGTAGAGCGAAGAGTTCGAAAAGGAAATACGTAGTCCCGTCGAGGGCTGGTGGCAAAAGAGTCAGATCTGCTGGGGCGGCACCGACTGTTGCGAGCTTGACGTTGAGTTCTGGGGCGTAGGAGTCATACTGCTCCGCGGCGCTGGCGGTCGCGCCGCCGCCCTGTGAGTAGCCGTTGAGGAAAACGGGATTCTCCGGGCCCAAATCCCAGCCGTCTAGTTGCTGCGCAGCGCGTACGCTATCGAGCACGGCGTGGGCTTGGCTGAGGCGGTCCATGTAGGTATGCAGGCCGGGAGTGCCAAGTCCTTCATAGTCAGTCAAGACCACTGCGTACCCCTCCTTGAGGAGGCTTTCAAAGAAGAGCTGTTCGTAGTCGCCCACGCCTTCGGCGATTTTGCGCGATGGCGAGCAGTGGTCGGCTACGCCCTGGGTGCCGGGGGCGTAGGCGACCACGGGACGTGGCCCGTCCCCCATCCAATCCTTCTTCGGCTCGATGACGATCCCGCTGACTGGAATGGGCTCTCCCTTGCGGTTGGTGGAAGAGTAGAGGATGCGTTCCGCCTTGTAAGGGCCGATGTTGGTAATGCCCAGCGTGTTTAGGGGGTTTCGCACCGAGGAATTCCGGAACAATTGTCCTGGGGAAGAACCATCCAGGTCCACTGGGTCGTGGTAGAAGGATGAGTAGGCATCTCCAGTGCTTTTGTCGGCCCCACGGGAGTGTAAGCTAGGCGAGTTGTGGTTCATTTCATCCGCGGCTTCGCGGACCTGCTCAGAAGTGTCGGGGGACTGGTCAGCAACGGGATCGGAAAGAGCGTCATGGCCCAGAGCGGATTCGGGTAGCTCGGCAGTAGGAGCGGCGTGAGCGCTGACGTTGGTGGCCACCAAAGATGACGTGAGCAGAAAAGCCAGGATAGGCCGCGTGAGGCGGCGGGATGCAAGCATGTATGGATTCCTTTTCCAGGTAGGCGTGCCGTTCGTTAGGCATGCGAGAAACAAGAGATCCGCGGGTGAAAGGTTCCCGCGGCAACTGTCATTATGAGTGTTGCAAATGCTAAGTACAACCGTTGTATGGCAAAACTATGGACAGATCCCGTGCGGTTTTCGCGCTCAGTCGGGGGGGGGTAGGGCGGGCCCTACCGTGAAATTGCGTGCTCGCCCTCTTCTGCGCGGTCGCGGTGCGTGGCGGGATTGTGGCTATGACTTCGACTTCCTTTTTCCGCCGCGTTCCGTGGCGCACGTTTGGGTGGGCGCTGCATGCTGTCGTCCACGTGGTTATTTTTGTCTTCGTCTTGCCGTATGCCGCGGCGAAGGTGATTCTGCTGCAGATGGGGGTGGTCGATTACCCGCAGCTGCTGATTACGGTTGGGGAGAAGTCCCCGATGGGGCTGTTGTGGACGTTCATGGCCTTTAGCCCGTGGGTGCAGTTTCTGGCCGGTGCTGTGGAGCTGCTCGCCGCGGCGCTCGTGCTGTGGCGGCGCACGGCGTGGCTGGGTGGCCTCATCGGGGCGGTTTCCCTCGGGTGGTGTGGCTGCTGAACTTGACCTTCGACGTGCCGGTCAAGCAGGGATCCTTCGTCCAGATGGTGCTCTTCCTTATCGTCCTAGCGCCCTGGGTGCCGCGCGTGCTGGCCTTCGCGCTGGGCCGTTCCGTGCCGAAGATGCAGGTTCCGCGGCTTATCCCGTGGCCGCGGGTGCACAGGTTTACGCGCTGGGTTCCGCCCGTGGCGGCGGCCGTGCTGTTGGTCGCCGGTCTGGTGGCGCCGGCTGTGCTCGTGCCCAGGCAGTTCGCCACGGTCCACGAGGATCTGGCTGGCGTGTGGCAGGTCGCCCAGGACAGCTCGGAGCCCGCGCCCCAATTGCTTGACGATGCCCGCCTGTCCACCGTGGCCCTCGGCAAGCAGCAGGTGGCCAGCGGGCCGGCGCTCGAGCAGCTGGACGCCGACCCGGGCGAGTTCGCGGGGGCGACCGTCCGCCGCGCCAACGGGGACCTGCAAGCCGGCTTCTACCGGGTCGATGACAGCGAGCCGGGCCGCCCGCGCCTGGATCTGTACCTGCTGGCCCCGATGGCCGACGACGAGCAGAACTTCGGCGCCGGCGAAGAATTCGCGGACGAGTACCACCTGCGCTACCGCCTCGTGGACGGGCAGCTGCAGCTTGACGATGCCGCCCACCAGCTCACCCTGCGCCCGTCGGATACCGGCAGCCTGCTTATGGACCGCGGCTTTAGGTGGCAGGGCACGCCGCTGA
Organism: Corynebacterium sp. LK2537; assembly: GCF_040946485.1. NCBI lineage: Bacteria > Bacillati > Actinomycetota > Actinomycetes > Mycobacteriales > Corynebacteriaceae > Corynebacterium > Corynebacterium sp. LK2537. The sequence continues at coordinate 557,866 of NZ_JAYWLQ010000001.1, read as the reverse complement.
ACCGCTAGCTGTGCCGGGGAGGGCTTTAAGCGCATTTTAAGGCGCTCGCGATGCCTTGTTTTCGCTGGGCGCGGGCTACTATCTAGGGTGTGGCACGAGCAAAGCATGTGGCGAAGGCGCTGACAATCGGTAAAGTCCGGCAGGGATTGGGGCGGTTGCGCTCCAACTGGATGTATATCATCCAGATTGGCCTGGCGGCGGGCCTGGCCTTCGGCTTCTCGCACTACGTCATCGGGCACGCGCTGCCGTTTTTCGCCCCGATGTCGGCCGTCATCGTCTACTCGGCCGCCGGGGACCGCGTGCGCAAATCCATGGAGCTGGTCGTCGGCGTGACCCTCGGCGTCGGCGTGGGCGACGGGCTCATCTACTTCGTGGGCACCGGCGCCTGGCAGATCGCGGTCGGGGTGGCCGTCGCCGTGGCCCTGGCGACCTTCGTCGACCGCGGCGCCTTGGTGGCCAATCACGCGGCCTTCGCCGCGGTGCTCATCGCCACCATCCTGCCGCCGGAGACCTCCGGGGGTACCGACCGCATGGTGGACTCCCTGGTCGGCGGCATGGTCGCACTGCTGGTCATGGCGCTGGTGCCGGCCTCGCCGCTGCGCAACGGGCGCCGCGAGGTCGCGCGCATCCTGGGGCTGACCGGCTCCATCCTGGACGAGGTCGCGCAGGCCACCCACGCCCGCGACGCCGCCGGCATCGCCCGCGCCCTGGAGCGCGCCCGCGGCAGCCAGGCTAACATCAACAAGATGATCGCCGAGGCCAACAACTCCCGCGAGGTGGTCTTCGCCTCCCCGCTGCTGGTCAAGCAGCGCGAGGACATGCGCGTGCTGCTGGGGCTGCTCAACAACGTCGACAACGCCATGCGCAACACGCGCGTGCTCTCCCGCCGGGCGCACGTCGCGGTGCTGGATAGCGAGCCCATCACCGACGAGCTCATCGAGCTGCTGCGCGATGTCGCCGAGCTGACCACCCAGCTCTCCGACGCCATCCTGACCGACCCGGACTTCGCCGATTCGACCAAGATCTCCGAGCTGACCACCGGCCTGCGCCGCCTGGCCGCCCAGACCGGGGTGGAGCTGGTGCACGCCCAGGACATCTCCCGTGGCATTTCCACCACGGTCATGCTGGCACAGGTGCGCTCCCTGCTCGTCGACCTGATGGGGGTGTGTGGCTATACCCACGAGGAGGCATCGTCGGCGCTGACCCCAACCACGCCGACGCCGGGCTACAAGCCCAACGTCTGGAAAGGCGATTGTTAACTTAGTCGAAAGCTAAAATTCAAGGCGCGGTTACGAGCGGCCCCTAGAGTGTGCGGGCGTACCGACTCTCTCACACTCGAATGGATTCTTGTTATGGCTCACCGCCGCTACCGCTCCGTTGCCACCATCTCCGCGCTCACCCTGTCCCTGTCCACCCTCGCCGTACCGACCGCCCTGGCCGACGACGGCCTCTACCGCGGCCACGTCGAGGTCGTCCCCGCCGCTGACGATGCCGTCCGCGACACCCTCACCGGCACCGTCTTCGACGACACCAACCGCAACTCCACCCAGGACGACGACGAGGCCCCCATCGAGGGCGTGGCCGTCTCCAACGGCCGCGAGGTCGTGACCACCGACGCCGAGGGCCGCTACGAGATCCCGGTCGACGAGAACACCACCGTCTTCATCACCCAGCCGGCCGGCTACCAGGTGCCCGTCGACGAGGCCAACGCCGCGCAGTTCTACTACAACCACGTCCCGGAAGGCTCCCCGGAGCTGAAATACGGCGGCATCGAGGCCAGCGGTGGCACGCCGGAGGCCGTCAACTTCCCGCTCGTGACCGACCCGGACTCTGCGCTGGACAACCAGCGCTGCCTCATCGGCGGCGACATCCAGACCTACGACAAGGACGAGGTCGGCTACGCCCGCGCCGGCGCGTTCACCGATCTCAGCCAGCGCGACGACTTCACCAACTGCGGCGCGCTGTTTATCGGCGACGTCGTCGGCGACGACCTCTCCCTCTACCCGGACACCCGCGAGCTGACCGGCATGCTCAACGCGCCGGCGCGCTTCCTGCCCGGCAACCACGACCTGGACTTCGACGCCGATGCCGAGCACAAATTCGACACCTTCCGCCAGGAATTCGGCCCGGCCTACCACTCCTACGACGTCGGCAACGCGCACATCATCTCCCTGGAATCCGTCGAGTACCCCGTCGACGGCGAGCAGTACAACGGCGCACTCGATGCCGACCAGATGGCCTGGCTCCGCGCCGACCTTGAGCGCACGCCCGAGGACAAGGTCATCGTCCTGGCCTCCCACATCCCGCTGTTTTCCTTCTCCGACTCCGGCTCCGCCCGCCACCAGGTAGACCAGGTCAAGGAGATCGCCAAGCTGGTCGAAGGCCGCGAGACCATCGCCGTTAGCGGCCACACCCATGCTGTAGCCAATATGCGCGCCGGCGACAGCACCCAGGAGTGGAAGGACACCCTGGGCGTGGACGAGCTGCCGTTTACCAACATCGTGGCCGGCGCCATCTCCGGCGACTGGTACTCCGGCGAGATGGGCGAGGGTGGCGTGCCGAAGTCTTACGGCCGCGACGGCTCCAAGCCGGGCGTGCTCACCCTGGACATCAACGGCTCCGAGGTCAGCGAGTTCTTCACCCCGGTCGGCGGCAACCAGAACGACCAGATGAACGTCTCCCTGAACACCCCGCGCTACCGCGAGTGGTACGACGAGACCATCGAGTACGACGGCTCCCAGGCCAAGAAGGGCGGTGACCTGCCGGCCTTCGATAACCCGGAGCAGGTGGGCGCCGAGGAGCTGGGCGAGTCCTACCTGACCACCAACTTCTTTATGGGAGCTACCGGCTCCACCGTCGAGGTCTCCTTCGACGGCGCCGAGGCCGTCGAGGCCGAGCGCACCCAGCCGATGCAGGGCGAGGAGCAGCGCTACGGCGCCGAGTACTCCGACCCGCTGGCCGTGCAGGCCCAGGCCGTCCACGGCGGCAGCATCGCGGACCGTGCCGCCCACATCTGGCGCGCGCCGCTGCCGGAAGACCTGGAAGAAGGCACCCACACCGCCCAGGTCACCGCGACCGACGTCCACGGCAACACCTACACCAAGGACTACGAGTTCGTCGTCGGCGAGGCTGGCCAGGACGACCAGGACGGCCAGGACGGCCAGGACGGCCAGAGCTCGGACGGTTCCTCCGCCGGCTCGTCCGACGGCTCGTCCGCTGATCTGAGCAGCGGCTCCAGCCGGGGCGGCACCGTCGCCGCTATCGTGGGCCTGGTCGGCATCATCGCCGCGGTCGGCGGCGCGCTGAGCAACCCGGCGGTTATGGATCAGCTGCGCGGCTACGCCCGCCAGCTGGGTATCCGCCTGTAAACATCGGGCATGCGCTGGGCAAGCGGCAGGTCGCGAGGCAGGGGAGTGGCCCCGGACTTTGGTTAAGGTCTACTTGGTCACACTTGCCTCGAAAATTTGGGTAGGGTTGGCTAACTCGGAGTAGCTTAAAAGGTGTTATAAGCCTTTGGTGCGCGGCTTCGACGACACGCACCACCGACCGAAAGGACGATGGCCATGCCAGCCATTGCTTCCCGGGCCCAGCGCCCGCCCCGCGGGAGGCGGGGGACCTCACTCGTTTTAACCGCCGCGAACGTGGAGCACCTGCGCCAGGCAAACGCCCCGCTGGCCAATCGCATGGCCGAACTGGGCCTGCGCGCCGGGGCGCAGGCCGAGATTGGCCCGGCCGTGGCGGGCGGATCGCGCATCGTGAGCGTCGGCACCTGCCGCTACGCCGTCGATGCCCACACCCTGCGCCTGCTGGAGGTGCTGGCATGACCACCGCAACCTGCCACGGCAACCCGGGCGGGGCGCTGGCCCCGGAAGGCTCGCCCATCGTCGCGCTGGTCGGCGCGCCCAACTCCGGCAAATCCACCCTCTTTAACGCCCTGACCGGCGCCCGCGCCCAGACCGGCAACTGGCCGGGCACGACCGTGGAAATCAGCCGCGGCGCCTGGCGCCTGGGTAAGGACGCCCAGGCCGACGTCATCGACTTCCCGGGCGCGTACTCCCTCGATCCGCTCAGCCCCGACGAGGCGCTGACCCGCGACATGTTGCTCGACGCCCCGCCCTGCCACCGCCCCGATCTCGTCATCGTGGCCGTCGATGCCACCGCCGTCGCCCGCGGCCTGAACATCGCCTTCCAGCTCGCCGGCGAGCCCTACCGGATTATCGTCGCGCTGACCAAGCTGGACGTGGCCCAGGCGCGGGGGATGCGCGTGGACGCCGACGCGCTGGCGGCCGCCACCGGACTGCCGGTGGTGGCAGTCGACCCGCGCCGCCGCGACGGGATGTCCCGCGTACGCACGGCCGCGAACGCGGCCCTGGCAAGCAGCCCGGAGGTGCTGCGCCCGGACGACACCCCCGACCAGCGCTTTATCGACCTGGACGCCGCCGCCCGCGCCGCGGTCAGCCAGGACCACGAGGTCACCACGTTTACGCAGCGCCTCGACAAGGTGGCCCTGCACCCCGTGGCCGGCCCGCTGCTGTTTATGGCCGTGATGTGGCTGGTCTTCCAAATCACCACCACCGTGGCCGGGCCCCTCCAGGACGGGCTCGAGGCGCTTGTCTCCGGGCCGGTCTCCGGCGCGGTCACCGCGGCCCTCGGCGCGCTCGGCTGGGACCACCCGCTGGTCACGGGCCTTATCGTCGACGGCCTCGTCGGCGGCGTCGGCATGGTGCTGACCTTTGCGCCGCTGATGGCGCTGATGTTTATCTGCCTCGCGGTGCTGGAAGACTCCGGCTACATGGCCCGGGCGGCGGTGGTCACCGACCGCGTCATGCGGGCCATCGGCCTGCCGGGCAAGGCGTTTATCCCCATCGTCGTGGGCTTTGGCTGCAACGTGCCGGCGATTTCCGCCACCCGCGTGCTGGGCACCCCGCGCCACCGCATCCTGACCTGCCTGCTCATCCCGTTCACTTCGTGCTCGGCGCGCCTGGTCGTCTTCGTGATGCTGGCCAGCACTTTCTTCCCCGCGCACGCCGGGTCCGTGGTCTTTGCCATGTACGTCATCTCGATTGCGCTGGTCGTACTCACCGGCCTGCTGCTGCGCCACACGCTCTGGCGCGCGATGCCGTACGAGCCCCTGGTCATCGACCTGCCGACCTACCAGATCCCGACCCCGCGCCTGGCGCTATCGGTCATGTGGACCCGGCTCAAGGGCTTCTTGCGCACCGCCGGCGGCATCATCGTCGCCACCGTCGTGGTGGTCTGGATGCTCATGGCCCTGCCGGTCTCCGCCGCCCAGCTGGATGAGGCCAGCGCCGGTGAGCTCGCCGTCGAAGACTCCGCCTACGGCGCGCTTGCCGATGCCGCCGCGCCCATCTTCGCCCCCGCCGGCTTCGATTCCTGGTCCCTGACCGGGCCGCTGGTCACCGGCTTCGTGGCCAAGGAAGCGCTGATTTCGACCTGGGCGCAGACCTACTCCGTTGACGACGTCACCGACGCCGCGCCCGACGAGCAGGCCCACAGCAGCCTGAGCGAACACGTGCGCGCCGACTTCGACGCCGCCTCCGGCGGCCACGCCCGCGCCGCGGTCTGGGCCTACATGCTGTTCTTGCTGGCCTATACCCCCTGCGTGGCCACGCTGGCGGCCCAGCGTAGAGAAATCGGCTGGCGCTGGACCATCTTCGGCTTCGGCGTGCAGCTGGCCCTAGCCTGGACGCTATCTGTGGCGGCTTTCCAGATCCTGCGGTTGTGGTTCTAATGACTACCGCCCAGACTTCTCCGTTGGAAACCGTGCGCGAGCTCATCGCCCGCGGGGTCACCTCCCGCGCCGAGGTCGCCGCGCGCAGCGGGCTGGATGCCGGCGTCGTCGACGCCATCCTCGATCACCTGCTGGCCACCGGCGGGCTCGTGCCCGAACCGGTCTCTGGCTGCCCGTCCAGCGGCTGCGGCGGGTGCGCGGCCGCGGGCACCTGCCCCAGCGCCGCGGGCGGGGCGCGCCGCGGGCCGGTGCTACTCAAACTGATTAACTAATGAGGCCCTCTTCGCGCAGGAAGTCGTAGGCGACGGTGGCGTAATCCTCGCCGTCGACGTCCACGCGCGCGTTGAGCTGCTGCATCCGCTCGTCGGTCAAGATATCAGAGAGGGGAGCCAGCAGCTCGGCGATTTCGGGGTTTTCCTCGATAACCTCGGTGCGCACGACCGGGGCCATGTTGTACTTGGGGAAGAAGCCCTTCGGATCGCTCAACACGTGGAGATCGAGCGCGTCGATGCGCCCGTCGGTTGCAAAGACCGAGCCCAGGCGGCACTCGCCGCGGTCGAGGGCCGCGTACACCGCGCCGGAATCCATCTCCAACAGGCGCTCCCGGCTGGGCTGTTCCACGCCGTAGGCATCCAGCATGGGCATCAGGCCGTCGTTGCGGGCGATGAACTCCGCGTCCGAGCAGATGGTCTGTTCCTCGACCGGCAGCTTGGTGATGTCGTCCAGCGACTCCATGCCGTATTCCTGCGCCGTGTCCTCGCTGACGGCGAGCGCGTAGGTGTTGTTCATTGGCGCCGGCGGCAGCCAGGTCAGCCCATTGGCGGCATCGGCGTCCTTGACAGCTTCGTATTGTTTCTGGGTGTCCGGGATCGGATCCGTCTTACCCAGGTAGGTAATCCAGGCGGTGCCGGTGTACTCGAACATCATGTCCATATCCCCGGCCACCAGCGCCTGGCGCGCCGAGGTGGAACCCGGCACGTTGGTGAGATCCTCGACGTCGGCGCCGGCCGACTGCAGCAGGATGGCGCCGATCTTGCCCAGGATGATCTGCTCGGTGAAGTTCTTCGAACCGATGGAGACGTGGGTACCTGACAAATCGATAGCCGAAAGCTCCCCGTCGAGCTCGGCCGTGGGTACGAAACCGCCCGCGGTGCCCAGCCCACAGCCACCCAAGGCCAGCGTGGGCACGAGACAGGCAGCGGCGATTAGCGTGCGAATTTTCATGCGTTCATCCCCTTCGGAGTCAGGGCCACTTCCAGCAGGCGGCCCACCCATTCGACGGCCAGAGCCAAGGCCGCGATGAGCACCGCGCCGGAAACCAGGATGGAATTGCGGTACAGGTTAATGCCGGTAGTGATCAGCCCGCCGAGCCCGCCCGCGTCGATGAAGGTGGCGAAGGCGCCGGCGCCGACCAACAGCACCAGGGAGGTGCGCACGCCGGTCATGATGACCGGCAGCGCCATGGGCAGCTCGACCTTGAGCAGGACCTGGGCCGGCGACATCGACAGCCCGCGGGCGGCCTCCACCAGCGCGGGATCGACCCCGCGCAGGCCGGCCACCACGTTGGCGAGCACGGGCAGGAAGGCATAGACCCACAGGCCCGCAATCGCCACCGGCGGGCCGAAGCCCAGCCAAATGGCCAGCAAAACGATGACGCCGATGACCGGGGCGGCCTGCCCGATATTGGCCAGGCCGGTAGCCAGCGGCGCGAGGAACTTCGTGGCCGGGCGCGTGAGCACGATGCCCAGCGGCACCGCCGTGACCACCACCAACAGGGCGGTCACCGCCACGATCTGGAGGTGCTCGAGCGCCAGATAGCCGACGTTAGACAGGTCCAGGGTCCGCGCCTCGATGTCGTCGAGGTCCGCCGCCGAGTGCCAGATAAACCAGCCGATTAGCGCGGCCGCCACGAGCACCGGGATGCCTATCAATAGCAGGCGGTTTTCCGCCGAGGTGTGGGTTAGCTTTTCTTTCATTGCTCGCTGTCACCCGCCTCTGCCTTCAGGGTGCGTACGTAGTCATTGACGGTGTCGTAGAGCAGCACGCCAATGAATTTTCCGCGCCGGGTGACCATCGCGCCGCCGTGGGAGGATACGAGCATGGCCGACATGGCATCGCTCAGCGTGGAGCGGGCACCGACCACCGAGGACAACTCCACGGTGGGCTCGGGCAGGACCCGGTGGCGCTGCACCTGGCGCAGGGTGACCCACTCGCGGGGCCGATCCTTGTCATCGAGGACCACCACGGTGTCCTCGCCGGCGGCGCGGACCCGGGCGACGACCTCGTCGGCCGGCTCGCCGATGCGCGCGACCGGCGCATCCCACAAGTCCATCTCCTCGACGCGCTTCAGGCTCAGCTGCTTGAGCGTCGAACCGGAGCCGATGAAGTCCTCGACGAACTCGTTGGCCGGGGCGGCCAGGATGTTTTCCGGGGTATCGTACTGCGCGATCTGCGCGCCGGGCTGCAGAATCAGGATGCGGTGGCCGAGCTTGACCGCCTCATCGATGTCGTGGGTGACGCACACGATGGTCTTGCCCAGGTCCGACTGGATGTTGACCAGCTCGTCCTGCAGGCGGGTCCGCGTAATCGGATCCACGGCGCCGAAAGGCTCGTCCATCAGCACCACGGGCGGGTCGGCCGCCAGCCCCCGGGCCACGCCCACGCGCTGCTGCTGGCCGCCTGAGAGCTCCCGGGGGAAGCGGTCGCGGTAGACGGAAGGATCCAGGCCGACCATGTCGAGCAGCTCGTCGACGCGCTGGGCGATTTTCGACTTCGGCCACTTGAGCAGGTGCGGGACGATGGCGATATTATCCGCCACCGTCATGTGCGGCATTAGGCCGCCGCCCTGGATGACGTAGCCGATTTCGCGGCGCAGGCGCGTCGGATCCTTGGCCGTGGCGTCCTCGCCGTTGATGAGGATCCGGCCACTGGTCGGCTCGACCAGGCGGTTAATCATCTTCAGCGAGGTGGTCTTGCCGCAACCCGAAGGGCCGACGAAGGCCACGAGCTCGCCGCGCGGGATGGTCAGCGACAGGTTGTCGACGGCCGGTGAGCCCTGGCCGGGGTAGGACTTGGTGATGGCGTCGAAGACGATCTCGGCGCCAGTAGAACGGTCAGTCATGCGGAAATCCCCTTCGAGGTCGTGAGTTTCTGGAGTCCGGCGAGGCAGGCGTCGACCACCAAGGCGACGATGACCACGCCGAGCGTGCCGACGAGCGCGTAGTTGAGCGCGTTGGCACCGCCGATCTGGCTGAGGCCGGAGTAGATATAGCTACCCAGGCCAGGGCCCAGCGCGTAGGCGGCGATGGCGGCCACGCCCATCGACAGCTGCGTCGAGACGCGGATGCCGGTCATGATGACCGGCCACGCCAGCGGCAGCCGCACGCGGAACAAGACCGCGGCCGGCGACATGCCCTGCCCGCGCGCGGATTCCACGACGGCCGGGTCCACGCCCTGCAGCCCAACGATGGCGTTGCGCAGGATGGGCAGCACCGCGTAGAAGACCACCAGCGCTACCGACGGGACCGTGCCGATGCCGAAGAGCGGAATCGCCAGGCCCAGCAGGGCCAGCGAGGGCAGCGTCAAGCCGATGGACGACAGCGCGTTGGCCGCGGCGGTCGCCTTCGACGAGCGCGTCACCAGCACCGCGATAACGAGCGCGATGACCAAGGCCACGGCCACCGACTGGACGACCAGGCTGGTGTGCTGGAAAGCACGGAAAGCGATGTCCTGCCACCGGGCTCCGATGAATTCTCCGAGACCGTTCATGGGGTCAACCCTTCACGAATAAACAAAGATAAAACCATATTCCCAGCATACAGGCCTACGCGCGGCGGGCTGGGTCCGCGATCTGGTTTGGCGGTGCGATGCCTAATATCCTTTTTAGCTAACAAACCCGTCACATCCAGTAGAAAGAGTAGACATGCACGCTACTGCCGAACCCCGGCCGCTTGCCCTCAAACAGGTGGTCCCGCTCATGGTCGCGTTGCTGGCGGCGGTCTTCGCCTTCCAGCTCAACGCCTCCATGCTCTCGCCCGCGTTGGCCACCATGGAAGCCGAGCTGGGGGCGACGACCTCCCACATCGGCATGACGCAGACGGCGTTTTTCACCGCCGCGGCGCTGTTCTCGCTCTTCCTGCCGCGGTGGGGCGACCTCATCGGCCGTCGCAAGGTCCTGGTGGGCATGATGACCGTCACCGGCCTGGGCTGCCTGGTCGCCGCGCTGGCGCCGAACGTGACCATCCTGCTGCTGGGCCGTGTTATCCAGGGCGTGGCGGGCCCGACGGTGCCGCTGACGCTGATCATGCTGCGCCAGCAGGTCGCCAACGAGAAACAGTACGCCCTGCTGCTGGGCGTGTTGACCTCGGTTAACGGCGGCATCGCGGGCGTGGACGCCCTGGCAGGCGGCTTCCTGGCGGACCACTTCGGCTTCCGCTCGGTCTTCTGGACGATGGCCGTCGTCTGCGCACTGGCCGCTATCGGCGTGCGCGGCTGGACGCAGGAATCCGTGGCGGACGCGACCATCTCCATGGACTGGGCGGGCATCGCGCCGCTGGCCGTGGCGCTGGGCTGCGTGCTCACCGCCTTCAACGAGGCCGGCAAGCTTGCCGATGCCAACTGGCTCCTCGTCGTTATCCTCCTCGCGGTCGGCGTGGTCTGCCTGGTGGTCTTCTGGAACATCGAAAAGCGCGTGCGCCACCCCTTAGTCACCGTCGACTACCTCAAGCAGCGCCGCACCTGGGCGCTGCTGTCGACCACTTTGCTGACGATGACCGGCGTCTTCGCCGTCATGAACGGGCTCATCCCGAACCTGGGCCAGGACGCCGAGGTCGGCGCCGGCATGAGCGCGGACGTCGTCTCCTTCTACACGCTGACCCCGTACGCGCTGGCCGGCCTGGTCTTCGGGCCTATCGCCGGCTGGATGGCCGCGCAGGTCGGCTACAAATTCGTGCTGCAGACCGGCCTGGTCGGCACGGTCGTCGGCCTCATCGTCACGGTCTTTATCGTGGGCAACCCCGGCAAGCTGTCGCTTTTGTTCGTCTCGCTGTTTATCGGTATTACCTACGCGGGCATTGCCAACATCATGCTCAACGGGCTGGGCATCGTGCTGTCCCCGGCGGACAACCAGGGCTACCTGCCCGGCATGAACGCCGGCGCCTTCAACCTGGGCGCGGGCCTGAGCTTTGCCATCCTCTTCGGCGTGGCCGGCTCCTTCGATTCCGGCTACCACGCGGGACTGGTCACCGGCTGTATCATTTTGGCAGCGGCGTTGGCCATGAGCTTGCTCATCCCGAAGCCGGAATCCATAGGCGACACGGTCGCAGCCGCCAACCACGACCAGGAGATTGGTAGGAGAAGATGACCAAGATAATTCTGGACTGCGATCCCGGGCACGACGATGCCGTCGCCCTGCTACTGGCCCTGGGCAACCCCGGCATCGACCTGCTGGGCGTGACCACCGTCGGCGGCAACCAGACCTTGGACAAGGTCACCCGCAACGCGCAGGTCGTCCTGGAGCTGGCCGGGCACACCGAGGTGCCCGTCTACCCGGGCTGTAGCCGTCCGCTGGTGCGCGACGTCGAGGTCGCCGAGGACATCCATGGATCGACGGGCATGGACGTGCGCGGCATCGAGCTGCCGGAGCCTTCCGTGGCGGTCGAAGACGGCCACGCGGTGGATTTCCTCATCGATACCGTCATGTCGAACGAGCCCGGCACGGTCACCCTGGTGCCCACGGGCCCGCTGACCAATATTGCGCTGGCGGCGCGGAAGGAACCGCGCATCGTTGAGCGCGTGCGCGAGGTCGTCCTCATGGGCGGCGGCTACCACCAGGGCAACTGGTCCGCGGTGGCGGAGTTCAACATCAAGGTCGACCCGGAGGCCGCGCACATCGTCTTTGGCGAGGCCTGGCCCGTGACCATGGTGGGCCTGGATCTGACCCACCAGGCGTTGGCCACCGCCGAGGTCGAGGAGCGCTTCCGCGCGATGGGCACCGAGCTGGGCGACTTCGTGGTCGGGCTTTTCGGCTTCTTCCGCGAGGCCTACCGCGAAAACCAGGGCTTCGACGACCCGCCGGTCCACGACCCGTGCACGATTGCCTACCTCATCGACCCGGCCATCGTGCGCACGGTCAAGGCGCCCGTCCAGGTGGAGCTAAGCGGCGCGCTGACCACCGGCATGACGGTCACGGACTTCCGCGCCCCGGCCGGCGATGATTGCCACACCCAGGTCGCCACGACGCTCGACCACGCGGCCTTCTGGGACCTGGTCGTCGACGCCGTCGGCGCCCTTTCCGGTTGCGAGGACTAGCGGGCTGATTTAGAGTCGGCCCCATGACATCGGGGGATTGTTTGCAGCGCTTCCTGGCTGCCAGTGCGCAGCCGGGCATCGCTGTCATTGAGGGCGCCTGGCACGCCGACTGGGCCAGCCTGCGCGCCGACATGACGCAGAATCAGGACGAGGTCGAGCGCGTCATCGGCCTGGCCCAGACGCTGTTCGGGACCGTCCAGCATCGCCGCCGCCAGCGCCGCGTGCGCGCGAACGCCGAGCGGCTAGGCCACGGCCTGCAGGTCCTCGACGTGGTCTGCGGGGTGCTGCGGCGGGTGAAAAACAAAAACGACGCCTGGCGCATCATGGAGGAACTGTCCGGCCTCGAGCTGGGCGCCGCCGGCATGCGCCGGGCAGCTGCCCGGAAGGTCCGCGCCGCCGCGCCCAAGCCGGAGCCGGTGCCGGGCGTGGTCTATACCCGCTCCACCGCGGGCCTGTGGGCCATGCGCCTGGTCGCCGATGCCGGGCTTGTCGCCGACATCAAAGCCCACGTCAAAGACGTCGAGGACGCCCGCGCCCTGTTCACCGGGGAGGGCGGCGCCGAGCGCGCCCACGTCACCACCAACGTGGTGCTCAATCTGGAAGACTTCGGCGAGCTGGTTTCCGGCGGGGCGGGCGAGGACATCGCCGTCCAGCTGACCAACGGCGCGGTCATCAGCGGCGCCGAACTGGTCACCCGCGCGCTTGCCGATGCCGGCTACGTCGGCGTCTTCGACCCCGTCGCCGGGCCGGTCAACCTCTACCGGGACAGCCGCCTGGCCTCCTGGAAGCAGCGGCGCCTGGCGACGATGGAACACCCCGTCTGCGCCTGGCCGCAGTGCCTGGCCGGCGCCGACGAATGCCAGGTCCACCACATCCGGCCCTGGTTTTCCGGCGGGCCGACCAACCAGGACAACCTGGCCACCTTGTGCCCGCACCACAACGGCGCGAACGAGGACGGCGTGGACAACCCGAAAAAGCGCGGGCGCCTAGCCCGAGTGCACGGCAAAACCGTCTGGGTGCCGCCGGAGCGCCCGCCCGATGTGCCAGCCGCCCGGGCCTAGAAGGCCCGCGTTCAATAGCGCGGACCGAAGGCGCGGGCCCGAAGCCAAGAACCGGGAGCACAGCAAACCTGAAGCACGACAAACACGGCAAAAACGACAAAGACGAGGCGTTCGTGGGAAAAATTGCCCACGAACGCCCCGTCGGCGTGTCTAAGCGCGGCTAGACGCCTTTTGACCAGTGGGGCCAGCGGGGCTCGAACCCGCGACCAACGGATTATGAGTCCGTAGCTCTAACCGACTGAGCTATAGCCCCGTTCAACCGCGCGCAGCGCTGGTAGCTAGTGTAGCGGGGCGGCGGTAGCGGGTGAGACACTGGGGGTGTGGTGCCAGCCGCGCGTGCGGGGTGGTTCTAAAATCGGCAGTATGACGGTCGAAGAGGTAGACCCCCTAATCACCGCGCTGTACCGCTGGTCCGATGTCAGCGGCGTGCTGCTGATGGGAATCATCGGCGGCACGATTGCGCGCCAGCGGGGCTACGATATCGTGGGCTTTTTCTTCATCGCGCTGTTCTCGGCGCTGGGCGGCGGCATGATCCGCGACGTGCTGATTAACCGCGGCACCGTCGCCGCCATGAGCGAGCCGGAGTACCTCATCCTGGCGTTTACCGGCGCGCTCATCGCCCGCTTCGTCTACTTTAAAGGCAAGACCTGGGAGTTTTTCGAAGTCCACGGCGACGCCCTGGTCTCGGCCCTGTGGGCGGCCACCGGCGCGGTCAAGGCCATTACCTACGGCCTGCCGGTCCTGCCCTGCATCATGATGGGCGTGTTCACCGCCACGGGCGGGTCCATGATCCGCGACACCGTCACCGGGCGCACCCCGGCCGTCTTCGGCGACAACCGGCCCACCGTCATCCCCGCGGTCGCCTGCGCCGTCACGGTCCTCATAGCGCACCAATTCGGCTTCATGGCCGTGGGCATGGTGGTCGGGCCCATCATCAGTTTCGTACTCACCTTGTGGGGCTACTGGGGTAACTGGCGCGTCTCCACGAACCAGGAATGGGCGCCGGTGAATGATACGGCGGCGCAGATGGCATCGTTGGCTAAGAAGGCCGAGCACAAGGGCCGGGCCGTGGGCCGGAAGCTGGAGCCGGGCAAACTGCGGCGGTGGCGGCATCGGCAGATGGAAAAGGCCCTTAAGCGGCGCATCGAGGCCGAGGTGCGCAAGGGTGCGCGCCGCACGGACGCGGAGACCGCCGCCGACGAGTTCATGGAGGAATTCACCTCCGAATTCGCCGCCGTCGACCCCACCGCGCTCGACGATGCCCCCGTCGACGACAGCCCCGAAGACCAGGGCCTGCTGTCCGGCATGGGCGTCGACCTGGCCGGGGACTCCTACGACAGCGATGACTCCGCCCACCGCGATATGCTCGACCGGATCTTGGCCGACGACGACCTGACCGACGAGCTCATCGAACGGCTGGTCAAGCGCTACGAGCAGCGCGGCGAGTAAAAACCTGAAAACAGCCAGCAGTTGGGTGGCATTAAACGTTCAGGTTGACGGTCTAATTTGGCTGATATGAACCTGAAATACTACCTGTTCCAACTGTGGGGAATCCTGGTCGATCACGGCCTGCCCCTGTTGGGCATTGTGCTAACCGCGGTGCTTATCCCGCGGATTGGCCGGCTCGTGGTGCGCATCATCGAAAGCCGGCTGGACCAGGAGGAAGAAGCCACCAAGGCGCGCCTGGCGCTGGTCGGGGCGCTTGTCTACGTCGGCGAGGTCGTGGCCTACTTCTTGCTGGTCGTGGCGGCCCTGTCGAATATCGGCGTGCCGCCGCTGGGCGCGGCCATCCCCGCGACCGTGGTCTCTGCCGCCGTCGGCTTCGGCGCGCAGTCCATCATCGGTGATTTCCTGTCCGGCTTTTTCATCCTGTCCGAGAAGCAGTTCGGCGTGGGCGACTACGTCAGCTTCGACGGGGCGACGGGCATCGAGGGCACGGTCGTGGCCCTGACGCTGCGTACCACCAAGGTGCGCACGCCCACCGGCGAGGTCGTCACGGTGCCCAACGGCTCGGCCGGCGTGGTCACCAACTACTCCCAGGACTGGTCGCGTGCGGTGGTCAACCTCGCGGTGCCGGTCTCGACGGGGGAGAACCCCGCCGATATCACCGCGCAGGTCGAGCGGATTTCCCGCGAGGCGATTGCGGATCCGCAGATCGCCCCCGATGTCGTCGACGAAGTCGAGGTCCTGCCCGCCACCGGCCTGGAGGCCCCCACGGCCGCCGGCCAGCCCTGGCAGGTCAACTACCGCGTCATGGTGCGGGTCAACCCGGCCCGGCAGTGGGCCGTCGAGCGCGGCATCCGTTCCGCGCTGCTCAACGCCTTCTGGGACCACTACCACCTGGCCGGCGATGCCCCCGGCGAGCTGCCCGGCCCGGCCGTGGAGACTACCCGCCGCGAGGAGGCTGGCGATGCGCCGGCGCAGGAGGCAGCGGACGCCGAGACCGTGGTCCTGGCCGGTCCCGACGGTGCCACGCCGATGGAAGACCCCGCGGACGTGGCCGCCGACCAAGCGGCCCTGCAAGGCGACGACGAGGAGGCGCCGGCGGGGACCGGCAGCATCTGGCGCGACGACCAGCCCACCACGCGCTGGGGCAAGCTGGTGACCCTGGGCGGGCGGATTAGGACCTCGACGACGGGGCTCTTTGCGGCCCTGGCGGTCATCGGCATCTTGGCGTTGGCCTCGAGCAACCCGGAAAACGCCAGCGCCGGCTGGCTGTCGCCGGCGAACTGGATGCCGACGACGACGGAATCGGCGCCGGAGACTACGCCCGCCGAGGACGCGGACGCCGGCACGGGCACCGCGGAGGCCACGGAGCCGACCGCCGAGAATGCCGAGCCGCAGCCCGACGCTGCGACCGAGACCACCGCGCCGCAGGCCGAGCCGGAAGGGCAGGCGGGCGCAGCGGGCTCGGCGGGCTCGGCGGGCTCGGCGGATTCGGCGGGTTCGGCCGGCCAGGCGGGGCAGGGCGGACAGGCGCCGGCCGCCCAGACCGCCGAGCCCACGGCCACCCAGACCGAGACGGTAGAGCCCACGGCGGCCACCGAGACGGGTGACACGGGCCGAGGTGATACCTAGACTCGGGGTATGTCACAGAACTACCGCGTTCAGAATCCCAAGACCGACGAAATCGAGCAGACCTTCGAGTTCGCCACCGATGCCGCCATCGGGCAGGCGATCACCGACTCGACCGACTCCTTCCAGCACTGGCGCCAGACCAGCTTCGATGAGCGCGCGAAGGTCCTCAAGAACGCCGCGAACCTGCTGCGCGAGCGCGCGCCGGAGCTCGCCGAAATCGCCGCGACCGAGATGGGCAAGGAGCTGGGCTCCGGCATCGGCGAGGTGAAGTACTCCGCCAAGATCCTGGACTACTACGCCGACAACGGCGCCGCGTTCGCCCAGGACGAAAAGATCCCGCACAGCGGCGGCACCGCCATCATGCGCCGCCTGCCGGTGGGCCCGCTGCTCGGCGTCATGCCGTGGAACTTCCCGTACTACCAGGTCGCCCGGTTCGCCGCGCCGAACCTGATGGTGGGCAACACGATCCTGCTCAAGCACGCCGAAATCTGCCCGCGCTCCTCGGCGGCGTTCGCCCAGATCCTCACCGAGGCCGGGCTGCCCGAGGGCGCGTTCATTAACCTCTACGCCACCCACGACCAGGTCTCGACGATCATCGCCGACCCGCGGGTACGCGGGGTCTCCCTGACCGGCTCGGAGCGCGCCGGCTCGGCCGTGGCCGCGCAGGCCGGCAAGGCGCTGAAGAAGTGCGTGCTGGAGCTGGGCGGCACCGACGCCTACATCGTGCTGGACGCCGCCGACATCCCGGCCGCCGCCCGCCAGGCCTGGGACAAGCGCCTGGCGAACACCGGCCAGGCCTGCACCTCGAACAAGCGCATCATCGTCCTGGACGACATCTACGATGACTTCGTGGCGGAGATGGTGCGCATCGCGAAGCAGTACGAGCCTGGCGACCCGTTGGACGGGGCCGAGGGCAAGTACTACCCGCTGTCCTCGCGCGCGGCGGCCGAGACCCTGGACCAGCAGGTCAAGGAGGCCGTGGAGGCCGGCGCCACGCTGCACGTCGGCGGCGAGCTGGCCGAGGTCGGCGCCTACTACTCCCCGGCGGTGCTCACGGACGTGCCGGTCGGCTCGGAGTCCTACTACACCGAGTTTTTCGGGCCGGTGGCCGAAATCTACCGCGTCGGCAGCGAGGAGGAGGCCATCGCGCTGGCCAACGACTCCCGCTACGGCCTGGGCGGGGCCGTCTTCTCCGCGGACGAGGAGCGCGCCAAGCACGTGGCCTCCCAGATCGAGACCGGCATGATTCACGTCAACATCCCGCAGGCCTCGGCCCCGGAGCTGCCCTTCGGCGGGATCAAGAATTCCGGCTACGGGCGCGAGCTCTCGCCGCTGGCCATGGACGAGTTTGTCAACAAGCAAACCTTCTACGTGAATGAAAAGGAATAAATTCTAAGGTTGCGAAGTTTGCTCCCACATGGAGTCTTCGAATCTTTTCGCGCCCCTGGAACTCGGGCGCCACACCCTGTCCAACCGCATCACGATGGCCGCCATGACCCGCCAGCGCGCTGGGCGCAGCGGCGTGCCGACCGAGCTGCACACGCAGTACCACGCGCAGCGGGCATCGCTGGGGCTCATCGTGACCGAGGGGGTCTTCCCGTCGCTGGACTCGCGCGCCTTCCCCGGCCAGGCCGGCATCACTAACGATGCCCAGCAGGCCGGCTGGCAGCACGTCGCCGAGGCCGTCCACGCCGCCGACGGCGTGATGTTTATGCAGGTCATGCACGGCGGCCGCGTCTGCCACCCGAACCTGACCGAGGGGGCGGATCCGGTGGCCCCGTCCGCGATTTGCTCCGGCACCCAGATCCACACCTTCGACGGCAAGCAGGACGCGCTGACCCCGCGGGAGCTGGAGGCCGCGGAGCTGGAGCGCATCGTGGGCGATTTCCGGGCGGCGGCGCGCCGGGCTGTCGATGCCGGCGTCGACGGAATCGAGATCCACAACGCCAACGGCTACCTGCTGCACGAGTTCCTGGCGCCGTCGTCCAACCAGCGCACGGATGATTTCGGCGGCAGCGTGGAGGGCCGGTTGCGCTTCCCGCTGGCCGTCGCCCGGGCAGTCGTCGAGGAGATCGGCGCAGACCGCGTCGGCGTGCGCATTTCCCCGGAGCACAACGTGCAGGGCGTTATTGAAGACGATCGCGCGGACGTGGCGGAGGTCTACGGCCGCTTCGTCGACGAGCTGGCCGAGCTCGAGGTGGCCTACGTGTCCATCCTGCACGGCGACCCGGCCGACGAGCTGGTCGCCGACTTGGCTGGGCGCACCCGCCGCAACGGGCGCACGCGCGTGCTGATGAACAACGGGTTCGCCCAGCTGACCGAGCTGCCCGACGCCGAGGCCATGCAGCGGCTCGACTACGTCGATGCCGTCTCGGTGGGGCGCGAAATCATCGGCAACCCGGACATCGTGCGCCGCTGGAAGGAAGGATTGGCGCTCAACACCCCGGAGCAGGCCACCTTCTACGCCGACGGCGCCCACGGGTACACGGATTACCCCTTCGCAGACTAGCGCGTGCGGCGTGATCCGCCGCGGCTGACTCTGACGCATGGCAGGCGCATGACATCGGTCACGATCCGCTGTCCCAGCCTGCCGGCGGGCTTCCCAGGAGATAGGATAAGTTGCATTTTTATTCAGCTTATTTTCTGGGAAAGGACGCATTATGCGCACACAGCGTGGGGCAGTGGTGGCTGCCGTCATGGCCGCCACCCTGGCGGCGGGGGCCGGGCAGGCGGCTGGGGCATCGGCAGCGCCGTATGAGACCTCGGTGGACGATAGCTTCGGCATCAACGACCCGACCTGCCAGCCGACCGGCGAGGTGGACGAGCCCGTCGTGCTGCTCCACGGCACCTCGGACAACGCCAGCAACTGGGAGAGCCTCATCCCGCAGCTGCAGGACGCCGGCATGTGCGTGTGGGCCTTCGACTACGGCGCCGACGACGTCACCCTGCAAAACGCCATCCCGTCCCTGAAGGCTATCGGGGACCTAGACGCCTCCGGCCGGGAGGTCGCCGAGCAGATCCGCTACGTACGCCAGGCCACCGGCGCCGAGAAGGTCAACCTCGTCGGGCACAGCCAGGGCGGGATGCACACCAAGACTTATGAGCAGATCTACGGCGACGAGGCATCGGTGGCGCGGGTGGTGGCCATCGGCGGCAATTACCACGGCACCACGCTGGGCGGGGCGCTGGACTTCCTCGGGCCGATTATCACCGCGGTGCCGAACCTGGCGCGCTTTCTGGCCTCCACGGCCGCGATTCAGCAGGTGATTGGCTCGCCGTTTATCGAAAAGCTCAACGCCCTGCCGGATTCCACCGCGGGCGTGAAATACACCTCGATTTACTCGCCGGCGGACAAGACGGTGACTCCGAACAGCTCGTCGCAGCTGGAGGCCGTTGCGGGCGCGGACGTCGTCAACGTCGACCTGGGCGAAACCTGTGGTACGACGCCGGAGCACGCGCAGCTGCCGCGCGACGAATCCGCCCGGGCGCTCATCCTGTGGGGCCTGCAGCGCGCCGACGGCGAGCAGCCCGATGCCGCTGCCTGCAGCGCATAAGCTTCCGCAGCCGGGCGACGGTACGCTGGGAAGGCATGAGTCTGCGTGAACATCTTGACCAGTGGCCCGTCGACAACGTTGCGGCGCAGGTGCTGCGCGGCGGCGAGGTCGTTGATGTGGTAGGGGATACTTCCCGGCGGTATCCGGTGGCGTCGGTGACCAAGCTCGTCGTCGCCTACGGGGTGATGCTCGCCGTCGAGGAGGGCGCAGTCGAGCTCGACCAGGCCGCCGGGCCGGAAGGCTCGACGCTGCGCCACCTGCTCGCGCACGCCTCCGGGGTGGGCTTTGACTCCCGCGAGCCGCAGAAGCCGGTGGGCGAGCGGCGCATCTATTCCTCAGCCGGCTACGAGTGGGCGGCCGAGACCGTAGGCGCGGCGGCGGAGATGGATTTCGCCGACTACCTGCGCGAGGGAGTGCTCGAGCCGCTGGGCATGCACGATACCGCGCTGGAGGGCTCGGCCGGGCACGGGCTGGTTTCTACCGTCGATGACCTGGCCGCCTTCGCGCGCGAGGTGCTCACCCCACAGCTGTTGGACCCGTCGTCCGTGGAGGAGATGCGGACGGTCCAGTTTCCGGAGCTGCGCGGCATCGTGCCCGGCTACGGGATGCACAAGCCCTGCCCGTGGGGTCTGGGCTTCGAGCTGCGGGGGACCAAGGACCCGCACTGGACCGGCGCGAACATGCCGAAGGAGACCGCCGGGCACTTCGGGATGTCGGGCACCTACCTCTGGGTGGCGGGAGAACACGCTATGGTGGCGCTGACCGACCGCGACTTCGGCGACTGGGCCAAGCCGCTGTGGGCCGAGACCAACGCGGCGATCTACGCCGAGCTGACCGGACAGCGGAACTAGACGCCGGGCGGACCGTGGGGCCGCGAAGCTGTGCCCTGAGGCCGGAGCCTGAACCCCGCGCCGGAAAGCGAGCCCAGAAGCTCGAGCCCCGCGGCGGAGCTCCCGCGGCGGGGACCCCGTGCCGGAGCCCCCGCAACCTGTGGGGTTCAAGTTGTACTTGAGGTTGAGTAAACGGGGGATTGAAGTAGTGGTTTAGAGTTGCTGATGTGACGGGTGTGAGGGGAGACTAAGTCAGGTAACGCATTCGAGTTCGTTGGGGAAGACGATGCTCGTCTTGCGCCACTAAACGACGCCCCGGTTGCGCGTTTCTGGCAGGAGGTTCCGCTGGGAAATTCCGCTAGGTGGTTCCGCGGGGATTTCCGGTAGGAGATTCCGCAGGGATTCCGCGAGGGATTTCCACCTGCCAGCGCGCAGCTTTTCGCACCCGGCATAGCGCAGCGGTGCGGGCGCGGCACGGCCTATCCGTGCCGGGGAGGGCGTCGGTGGCGGGGCTACTCCGCGGAGGAGATTCGGCTTTGAGTACATGCGTAACACCCACCGGCATCGCCGCATCTTCGGCGGATGCCACTACTTGGCCGGCCGGCCCCATCGGGGTCGCGCCGCGAACGGCCGCGACGTTGACTACGGTCCTGCGGATTTCGGGCATGCCCGTGCGCCTGCGGCCCGTGGTCGAGGACCTGATGGCGCGCGTCATCGAGTCCGAGTCCGAATTCGTCGTGCCCGGCGACGACCCCTTGACCGCCCAGTGGTGCACCCGCTGGCACAAGGACTACCCCGGCGACAATATCGTCGCGCTGGCCGCCGGCCGAGCCACTGGCACGCCCTGCGGGGTCGGCTGCCGGCAGGTGCTGACTGGCACCCGCGCGGAGCTGGTGGCCTTCGCCGCGGAGATGAGCCAGCTGGCGCGCGCTCACGGCTTTAGCGCGCAGCTAGAAGGGTTCGAGGACGTTTCCGGCTAGGTCGGCGACCGAGTCCTTGACCGCGGTGGGGCGGAAGGGATAGCGGGTGATTTCGGCATCGTCAGTAATGCCGGAACGCACCAACACGGTGCGCAGGCCCGCCTCGATGCCGGCCTTGACGTCGGTATCCATGCGATCGCCTACCATGACGGTGTCTTCCGAGTGGGCGCCGATGTGGTTGAGCGCCGAGCGCATCATCACCGGGTTTGGCTTGCCGACGTAGTAGGGCTCGCGGCCCGTGGCCGTCGTGATCAGCGCGGCGACCGAGCCCGTCGCCGGCAGCACGCCCTGCGGGGCGGGCCCGGTCACGTCCGGGTTGGTGGCGATAAACCGCGAGCCGCCCCGGATCAGGTTGATGGCGGTGGTGATTGCCTCGAAGGAATAGGTGCGGGTCTCGCCCAGCACGACGAACTCGGGGTCCGCGTCGGTGAGGATCCAGCCGGCCTCGTGCAGGGCGGTGGTCAGCCCGGACTCGCCGATGACATAAGCGGTGCCGTCCTTGACCTGCGTGGACAGGAAGGTCGCGGTCGCGGTCGCCGAGGTCCAGATGCGCTCCGGCGGGATGCGCAGGCCCGTATTCGCCAGCCGCGCGGACAGGTCCCGCGGCGTGGACATCGAGTTGTTCGTCAGCACCATGAACTCGATGCCGTTGTCGTAGAGGGCCTGCAGAAAGCGGTCGGCGCCAGGGACCATCTCGCCTTCGCGGATGAGCACGCCGTCCATGTCAGACAGGTAAGAAATCATCGGTGTTGCTCCACATAGTTCACGAAATCGCCGACGGTCGAAAAGCCCAGCACGGTCTCTTCGTCGAGTCGGACCTTGAATTTTTCTTCGGCCTTGACGGTCAGCTCGATCATCGTCAGCGAGCGCAGGTCGACGTCCGTCAGCGGCTTATCGCGCTCGATGTCGTCGGCATCCACCCCCGTGACTGATTCGATGAGCTGGCACAGCTCGCCGTAGGTGTCGCCCGCCGGGGAAGAAGACTCCTCGGCCGGGCCGGAGGAAAAGTGCGCCTGAAGTTGCGCGGTGAGATCGTTGGCCATGGGACCTAGTCTAGTAGGTTAAACGCGGCGGTTCGGATAGGATATTTAGTCGACATGAGAAGGAGATACCAGGCCGAGATCATCGCTCGCAGTTGGGGCAAGCGGTTCCTGCCGTCCGGCCGCCGGCAGCTGCGCAAAGCCTACGAGCAACTGCACGATCACCGCACGGCGCCGGGGCTTACCCACCTGCTAGCGGAGGGGACCAGCACGGGCAACGGCATCGATATCGCCTGGTATGAGGCAGGCGCTGACGATGCCGACGTCACCGTCGTCTTCATCCACGGCTACACCCTGGCCGCCGAGAGCTTCTACGAGCAGGTCGACTACCTGCGCGAGCACTACCCGCGGGTCAAAAGCCTCCTGGTCGACCTGCGCGGGCACGGCCAGTCCGCCACGGTGCCCAGCGAGGACTGCTCGATTAGCTCGGCGGCCGACGACGTGCTCGCCGTCGTGCGCGAGCGCGCCCCGCAGGGCCGGCTGGTCATCGTCGGGCACTCCCTGGGCGGGATGGTCGCGCTCAACCTGATCCGGCGCTGCGACGAGAAGACCTACGGGCGCATCGATAGCGCATTGCTGGTCTCGACCTCCATGCGCCGCTTCTCCGCGCGCGGGGTGGCCCTGGTGCTGAACTCGGCGCTGATGCACGGGCTGTACAAGGCCTGCAACCGCCTGCCGGAGAAGATGAACATCATGCGCTACGAGGTCGCCCAGTTCGCCGCGCCCGTGCTGGCGCTGCTGGCGGCGGGATTCCCGCGGATGGAGCGCATCCAATTCCACGCCGCGATGCTGTTGGATACCCCGCTGGATTCCTTCGTCGGCTTCTTCGACGACCTGCTGGAGCACCGCGAATTCGCCGCGCAGCAGCGGCTGTCCGGCCTGCCGGGCACCGTCGTCGTCGGCGAGCTGGACATCGTGACCCCGCGCAGCCAGTCCGAGGTCATCCTGAACCACTGGCCGCAGGCCGACCTCGAGGTCGTGGACGAGTCCGGGCACATGGTCATCCTGGAAGAGCCGGAGAAGGTCGCCGAGTGCTTAGGCCGCCTCCTCGACGCCCATAGCGACTGCTAGCCTTTTACCTTTAGGCAGCACGAAGCCCCACCTCCTGCAGCGCGTTGAGGCGCTAGGAAGTGGGGCTTTGTTGGCGGTTTACTCGCTCGGGGTGGTGCTAGTCGGGTCGTCCAGCTTGAGGTCGCTGGCGGCCTTCTTCACCACGTCGCGGTCAACCTTGCCGTCGCGGGCCAGGCCCTCCAGGACAGCGACGACGATGGACTCGGCGTCGGTGTTGAAGTAGCGGCGTGCGGCCTCGCGGGTATCGGAGAAACCGAAGCCGTCCGCGCCCAGCACGATGTAGGTGCCCGGCACGTAGGGGCGAATCTGCTCCTGCAGGTCCGTGGCGAAGTCGGACACGCCGACGAACGGGCCCTCGTGGTCCTTGAGCTGCTTGGTGGCGAAAGCCTCGGTCGGCTCGCTGCCGGTGCGCAGGGCCTCCTGGTTGCGGCGGGCGCCATCGCGAGCCAGCTCGGACCAGGAGGTCACGGAGAACAGCTTGGCCTTGACGTCGTAGTCGCGGGCCAGGATCTCCTGGGCGCGCAGCGCCTCGTGCACGCCCACGCCGGAAGCCAGGATGTTGGCCGGCAGGGAGCCGTCCTCGGCGGTGTTGTAGTGGTAGATACCGCCGTGCAGGCCCTCGACGTCCAGGTCCTCCGGAGCGGCCGGCTGGTGGACCGGCTCGTTGTAGACGGTGAGGTAGTAGATGACGTTTTCGCCCTCGCCCTCGCCGTACATGCGCTCGATGCCGCGGTGGACCAGGTGGGCCACCTCGAAGCTGAACGCCGGATCGTAGGAGATGATGGCCGGGTTGGTCGAGGCCAGGATCGGGGAGTGGCCGTCCATGTGCTGCAGGCCCTCACCAGTCAGGGTGGTGCGGCCGGCGGTCGCACCGATGAGGAAGCCTCGGCCCATCTGGTCGGCGACGGCCCAGAAGGCGTCGCCAGTGCGCTGGAAGCCGAACATCGAGTAGAAGATGTACAGCGGGATCATCGGCTCACCCTGGGTGGCGTACGAGGTCGCCGCCGCGGTGAAGCTGGCGGACGCGCCGGCCTCGGAGATGCCCTCGTGCAGGATCTGGCCGTCGGTGGCCTCGCGGTAGGACAGCATCAGGTCGTGGTCCACCGGCACGTAGTTCTGGCCGCGCGGGTTCCAGATCTTCAGCGTCGGGAACCAGGAGTCCATGCCGAAGGTGCGGGCCTCGTCCGGGATGATCGGCACGACGCGCTTGCCCAGCTCCTTGTCGCGCATGAGCTCCTTGAAGGTACGCACCAGCGCCATGGTGGTGGCCACCTCCTGCTTGCCGGAGCCCTTCATCACGGACCGCAGCTTGGACAGCTCCGGCACCTTCAGCGGGGTGTAGTCCACGCGGCGCTCCGGCAGGAAGCCACCGAGCTCCTTGCGGCGCTCCAGCATGTATTTGACCTCCGGGGCGTCGTTGCCCGGGTGGAAGTACGGCGGCAGGTACGGATCCTTTTCCAGCTCCTCGTCGGAGATCGGGATGTCCTGCTTGTCGCGGAAGAGCTTCAGATCCTCCAGCGTCAGCTTCTTCATCTGGTGGGTGGCGTTGCGGCCTTCGAAGTTGTGGCCCAGGCCGTAGCCCTTAATGGTGTGGGCCAGGATGACGGTCGGCTTGCCGGTGCCGTGGTTGTCCAGCGCCTGCGCGTAGGCGGCGTAGATCTTGCGGTAGTCGTGGCCGCCGCGGCGCAGGGACCAGATCTCGTCGTCGGAGAGATCCTCGACCAGCTTCAGGGTGCGCTCGTCGCGGCCGAAGAAGTGCTCGCGGACGTAGGCGCCATCGTTAGCCTTGAAGGTCTGGTAGTCGCCGTCGGAGGTGGTGTTCATGACGTTGACCAGGGCGCCATCCTTGTCGGCCTCGAGCAGCTTGTCCCAGCCGCGGCCCCAGATGACCTTGATGACGGACCAGCCGGCGCCGCGGAAGAAGGACTCCAGCTCCTGGATGATCTGGGTGTTGCCGCGGACCGGGCCGTCCAGGCGCTGCAGGTTGCAGTTGACCACGAAGGTCAGGTTGTCCAGCTCGTAGAGCGAGGCCATCTGCAGCAGGCCGCGGGACTCGGGCTCGTCCATCTCGCCGTCGCCCAGGAAGGCCCAGACGTGCTGCTTGGAGGTGTCCTTGATGCCGCGCTGCTCCAGGTACTTGTTGAAGCGAGCCTGGTAGATGGCGTTGGCCGGGCCCAGACCCATGGACACGGTCGGGAACTCCCAGAACCAGGGCATCAGGCGCGGGTGCGGGTAGGAAGGCAGGCCCTCGCCCTTGCGGCGGGAGACCTCCTGGCGGAAGCCGTCCAGGTCCTCCTCGGACAGGCGGCCTTCCAGGTAGGCGCGGGCGTACATGCCCGGCGATGCGTGGCCTTGGAAGAAGATCTGGTCGCCGCCGGACGGATCATCCTTGCCCTTGAAGAAGTGGTTCAGGCCGACCTCGTAGAGCGGGGCCGCGCCAGCGTAGGTGGAGATGTGGCCGCCCACGCCGATGCCCGGGCGCTGCGCGCGGTGCACCATGATGGCGGCGTTCCAGCGGATCCAGCGGCGGTAGCGCTTCTCCAGCTCCTCGTCGCCCGGGAACTCCGGCTCCAGCGAGGTCGGGATGGTGTTGACGAAGTCCGTCGAGGTCAGCGCGGGCAGCTGCACGCACTTAGCGGTGGCGCGCTCCAACAGGCGGAGCATGAGGTAGCGGGCGCGTTCCGGATCGGAAGAGTCCAGCAGGCCGTCGAGGGACTGCATCCACTCGCGGGTTTCTTCCGGGTCCTTATCGTGCAGGTAAGACGCGACGCCGTCGCGAATCAGCGGGAAGTTGGAGTCCCCCTGCAGGGCGTCCTTTTCAGCCATTAAAAGCCTCCTGAAGTAAATTAAGCACTTTGCCGTCCAGAATACGCGCTTTATCTCCGCGCGCGCGGGCCGGGCCGTTGCAAATCCCGCCGCACCAAATATTTGCCGCGCTGTGCAGTGGGAATGGCGAAACTGTGAAGCCTGTTAAGTTCCGCGCTGGGAAGAGTGGGAAGCCGCAACTAGGGCACAATTAGGGCGACAGTGAGAAAACTGCAGTATTAAGCGGTAGAGTGCTACCTGACACAGCCTGGTGAAGCGCCAGGACCCTACACACACAGGAGGACAATTTCAGTGGCGGACGCTGCGGGCGTAACCAACGACCATGCTGACTACGCGAAGATGCTGGGCATCGACAAAGGCATGGTTGCCCTAGAGCTCGGATGGGACGAGGATTGCGATCCGGCAATCTCGGAATCCGTCGAAGACGTCATCGGGGAAGACTTCCTCGAAGAAGAAAATGACGAACTGTGTGACGCCGTCGTGCTGTGGTGGCGCGACGGCGACGGGGACCTGGTCGACGGCCTGGTGGACTCGCTGCGCCCGCTGGGCGAGGGTGGGGTCATCTGGCTGCTGACCCCGGGCGCCGGCAAGCCGGGCACCGTCGCCCCAGGCGAAATCTCCGAGTCCGCCCAGCAGGCCGGCTTGGTCCAGACCAAGGCCGAGCGCCTGGGTGACTGGCAGGGCAGCTGCCTGGTCGGCCGCGGCTACACCAAGAAATAAGGCCGCCCCGCCAGCTGGCGGGGTCAATTTGCGCTAGCTCGCGGCGGCGGGCTAGTCTTTGTAAAGCGCTTTTCGCGCATTGCGGCTTTAGCTCAGCTGGAAGAGCAATTGGTTTACACCCAATAGGTCACAGGTTCGAGCCCTGTAGGCCGCACAGAAAACAACGCCCTCCCGAACCCGGGAGGGCGTTGTTCGCGTCTGTGGGGCGGTGCCGGAACCGCGCTAGAAGCGTTCCTTGTTCCGCTTCGCGAACTTCGAGTAGAAGTCCGGCTTGGAGTCGCCGTAGCGGGCGCGCATGCGGCGCTCGTGGGCTTCGGCAGCGGCCTCGGCCTTCGAATCCGCGGTCTCCGGCTCGGCAGCTGCGGCCGCCCCAGTGGCCGAGCCGGCGGCGGGGGCAGCGTGTTCCTCGGCGGCGTCGAGCTGGGCCATCTCGGCCTCCTCGTCGCGGACGCGGCGCCGCTCGCGGATTTCGGCCCAGACGAAATAGCCCAGGCCCAGCGGGGCCATGATGCCGAAGGCAATCCACTGGAAGCCGTAGGACAGGTGGTTGCCGCGGTCCATCTGCGGGATCGGGATGGGGTTGAGCACGCCCGGCTGATCTTCGGTCAGTTGGACGTAGTCGGCGCCGAGGTCGGCATCGATAAGCTCGCCGACCTGGGGCGGGTTGATGGAATGGACCTGGGGGTAGCCGTCGCGCTCGACGGGGGCGGAGGAATGCTCGGCCTCGTGCTGGCGGACCATGCCCACGACCTCCTGCGGGCCGCTAGGGGCGGGGGCGATCTCGGGCACGGCGTTGGCCTCACCGGCCGGGACCCAGCCGCGGTTGACCAAGATGGTCTGGCCGCCGTCGGTGCGGAAGGGGACCAGGGACTGGTAGGAAGGCCCGGAGGCTACCGGCCGCAGGCGCACCAGCACCTCGTCGTCGGGTATGTAGCGCCCGCGCAGGATAACGCGCGACCATTCCTCGCCGCCGGCGATGGCGCCGTTTTCGTCCAGGATCTCGTCGGCGGGGACGGGGTCCTTCTCGTAGGCGGCGGTGATGTGCTCGTTGCGCTCGACGATGTCGTCGTCCTTGCCCAGCTGCCAGGGTGCTAGCACCGTGAAGGCCAGGTAGGAAAACACGATCACGAACAGCAGCAGGAAAACCCAGCTGGGCTTGAGGAAAGTCTTCCACCACGACGTCTGCTGCCGCGCGCGCACCGGCTCGCTGTCCAGTGCAGTCTGCTTAGTCCGAGTACCCACAGATACCCAGTCTAGTCACGGGCATGGTCGCGAATCCAAGCCATGAGCCCGGCGGCGGCGGCCTCGATGGCCTGGCGGGTGCGGGCGAAATCCTCCTCGTCGCCGTAGAAGGGATCGGCCACCGAGGAATCCGGGGCGGACTCCGGGTCGAAATCGCGCAGCAGCACGACCTTGTCCGGGTCCGGCGCCTGCTGACGCAGGGTCTCTCGGTGCCCGGTATCCAGGGCGACGATGAGGTCGGCGTCCAGGTCCTCGGCGGAGAGCTGGCTGGCGCGGTGGGAGCTGCCGTCGTAGCCGCCGCGGCGCAGCTCGGCGATGGCGCGCTTGTCGGCGCCCTGGCCGACGTGCCAGCCGCCGAGGCCGCAGGAGGTGATGCGGGCGGCATCGTCAAGCCCGGCGGACTCCACGGAGTCGTGGATGATGACCTCGGCCATGGGGGAGCGGCAGATATTGCCCGTGCAGACGAAGACGATGTGGAGGCGGGGATCAGTCTCAGAAACAACCATCAGCGGGGAATTCTCACCTTTAGCTCGATTTGCGGGGGCTGCTTACACAACCGTAGAACGCAGTTAGGATATACCGTTAGGACCTGCCAACGCTAAAGGAGCATAAAAAGTATGACCACTACGGCCACCGTGGGAGAAGTCTGCCACCACCTGGATTCGGCCTACCCGCCGGCGCTGGCGGAAAAATGGGATGCCGTCGGGCTAGTCTGCGGCGACCCGGACGCGCCGGTGAGCAAGGTGGCCTTCGCGCTGGATTGCACGCTCGAGGTTGCCCAGGCGGCTGTCGATGCCGGCGCGCAGCTGCTCGTCGTCCACCACCCGCTGCTGCTGCGCGGGGTGACCTCGGTGGCCGCGAACACGCCGAAGGGCAAGGTCGTCCACACCCTGCTCAGCGGGGGCGTGGCCCTGTATGCCGCCCACACCAACGCCGACTCCGCCCGCCCCGGCGTCAACGACAAGCTGGCCGAACTGGTCGGCATTGAACCCGGCCGGCCCATCGTGGTCAAGGACCCAGACGTCATGGACAAGTGGGGCGTGCACGTGCCGGCCGGCGATGCCGACCGCGTCAAGGAGGCCCTCTTTGCCGCCGGGGCGGGCCAGATTGGCAACTACCGCGCCTGCTCTTTCGACATCGCCGGCACCGGCCAGTTCGAGCCCCTGCCGGGGGCCAACCCCACCGAAGGCGAGGTCGGCACCCTCCACCGCGGGGCCGAAACCCGCGTCGAGTTCGTCGCGCCTTCGTCCCGGCGCCGCGCCATCCAGGCCGCGCTTATCGATGCCCACCCCTACGAGGTCCCGGCCTTCGACGTCGTCGAGTCCGCCAAACCGGCGGACCTGGAACAGGCCTGCGGCCTGGGGCGGGTCGGCCGCCTGCCGGAGCCGATGACGCTGCGGGAGTTTACCCAGCAGGTGGCCAACGCCCTGCCGGAGACCGTCTGGGGCGTGCGCGCGGCCGGGGATCCGGACCAGCTCGTCCAGACCGTGGCCGTGAGCTCCGGTGCCGGCGATAGCTTCCTAGACCAGGCGGCTAAACTAGGCGTCGACGTTTACGTGACCTCGGATCTGCGGCACCACCCCGTCGACGAGCACCTGCGCGCCGGCGGCCCCGCGGTCATCGACACCGCGCACTGGGCCAGCGAGTTCCCTTGGACTTACCAGGCCCGCGACTTGGTCGCCGAGAAGACCGGGCTAGACTGCGAAGTCCTAAAAATTCGCACCGACCCGTGGACCGTGTCGCTACATTCGGAAGGAGAATAAAGGACATGAAGCTGCAACCAGAAAGCCAGGCCGTGCTGCTGAAGCTGGCCAACCTGCAGCGCGCCGTCGATTTTGGCGCCGAGGAGCGCCAGAGCCCGGAGCAGGAGGAGCTGGCCACCGCCGAGCGCGAGTACGCCCGCCTGGTGGATTCCGCCGGGTCCGCCCAGATGGCCGTGGACGATATGGAAAATGAGATCCTGCGCATCCAGGCCGACGAGCGCAAGCTGCGCGCCCGCGAGCGCGACGACCGCAAGCAGCTGTCCGCCGAGCTGGAGCCGGACAAGCGCCGCGACCTGGAGCATGACCGCTACGCGGCGAAGTCGCGCATCGCCGACTTGATGAGCGAGCTGCAGGAAGCCCACAACGAGATCCACGCCCTGCGCAACAACCGCGACTCGCAGGGAGCGCAGCGCGACGAGGCCGCCCGCAAGCTCGAGGTCGCCCGCCGCGCCGCCGAGGCCGCCCAGGCCGCGACCGCCAACCAGCCGGACCCGCGCGTCGAAATCGAGCAGCTGCGCGGTCAGCTGCCGGGCGAGGCGCTGCGGATCTTCGACGACCAGCGCGCCGAAAACAACGTCGGCGCCGCCGAGTTCAAGGCGCAGAAGTCCTGCGGCGGCTGCTTCATCGTGCTCCCGCCGGCGGACCAGTCCGCGGTGCGCAACGCGCCGGCCGACGAGGTCCCGCAGTGCCCCGAGTGCGGCACCTACCTCATCCGGCAGTCCTAGGCGGAAGCGCGCATGAAGGTAATCATCTACGCCGACGGCGGATCCCGCGGCAACCCCGGGGTGGCCGGCTCCGGCACGGTGGTCTACGCCGCCGACGGGCGCGAGGTGCTGCGCACCATCGCCTACGTGGTTGGCACGCAGTCCACGAATAACGTCGCCGAGTACAACGGCCTGCTGCGCGGGCTCGAGGCCGCCCAGGAGCTGGGCGCCAGCGAGATCGAGTTCTACATGGACTCCAAGCTCGTCGTCGAGCAAATGAACGGGTGCTGGAAAATCAAGCACCCCGACATGCAGAAGCTGGCCATGCAGGCCCACAAGCTGGTGGCCGGCCTGGAGGACTTCCAGCTGGCCTGGGTCCCGCGCGCCAAGAACAAGGTCGCCGACGCCCTGTCCAACGACGCCATGGACGCGGCGGCCGCGGGGCATGCGGTCGGCATCGTCGGCGGCAGCGGGGACGGCGCCGAGGACGGCATCAAGGGCGGCATCGAGGGCGATGCGAGTACGGATGACGACGCCGCGGGCACGACCGAGCACGGCGGGCCGGCGCCCAGCGACTGGCTGGGCGGGCGCGGGGAAACCACCCGCCTGGTGCTGCTGCGCCACGGGCAAACCAAGATGTCGGCGCTGCGGCAATACTCCGGGCACTCCAACCCGCCGCTGACCGAGCTGGGCCGCCGCCAGGCTCTGGCCGCCGCGCAGGCCCTGGCCAGCCGCTTCGGTACGGGCGAGGACTGCCAGGTCTCGGCCGTGGTGGCCTCCCCGCTGGGCCGGTGCCAGGAAACCGCGCGGGCCGTCGGCGAGGTCCTAGGCCTCGACGTGGACACCGACGACGGGCTCATCGAGCTCGACTTCGGCGCCTGGGAGAAGCTGACCTTCAGCGAGGCCCATGAGCGCGACCCGCAGCTGCACGCTAAGTGGCTGAAAGACACCGCGGTGGCCACCCCGGGCGGGGAATCCCTCCAGCAGCTGCACCGACGGGTGCGCCAGGCGCGGGAGAAACTCGTTAAGCGTTACGCGGGCAAGACCATCGTGCTGGTCAGCCACGTCAACCCGATCAAGTCGTTGGTCGCGCAGGGCCTGGGCGGCGGGCCCAGCCTGTTCGAGCGTTTCTTCCTGGACCTTGCCTCGCTGTCCGAGGCGGAGTTCTGGGACGACGGCGCGCTGGTGCGCTGCGTCAACGACGCCGGCCACCTAGCCGGGCTGGGCGCGGAGCACAGCTAATTTTCCCGCCCGCCCGCGCGCGGACTAAACTGAAGCGCGCGAATGAGTCGGCCGGGTAAACGCGGCAAATGAACCGCCCCACGCGTGGGGGCAGGCAGGCGCCGAGGAAAGTCCGGACTCCACAGAGCACGGTGGTTGCTAACAGCAACCCGGGGCAACCCGCGGGCAAGTGCAACAGAAAGTAGACCGCCTGGAGCAATCCAGGTAAGGGTGAAACGGTGCGTTAAGAGCGCACCAGCACCCCAGGTGACTGGGGTGGCTGGGTAAACCCCACCGGGAGCAAGGCATCACGGCCTGCCTTTTTAGGCAGGCCCGATCAGGTGTTTGAGGGCTGCTCGCCCGAGCCTGAAGGTAGCTGCTTGAGGCGGCCAGCAATGGTCGACCCAGATGGATGTTTACCACGCCGGGGACGGGCAACCGCCCCGCGCGGACAGAATCCGGCTCATAGGCCGGCTCATTCGCCCCATGCTTTTTAATCTCCCGTTGCTCGCACCAGCGCGCGAGAGTGGGGCGCCTGTGGAACAATGAGGCGGTATGAAGCTGTATGCTACGCCGCTGGACTTTGGTAACGTCGCCACGGAATTCCAGGTCTCGCGCGACTTCGACGAGCACGTCAACGACCAGGCCCGCGCGGCGGTCGATCAGTTCGCCGCCAGCCGCCGGGACGCCCGCGACCTGCCGCTCGTCACCATCGACCCGCCGGGATCCAAGGACCTGGACCAGGCCGTCTACATCACCAGCGGGACCGCGGGAGGCTACCGCGTCTACTACGCCATCGCCGACGTCGGCGCCTGGCTGGGCGGGACCGGCGAGGAAGCACCCGCGGCCGTGCACGCCGAGTCGATGGCCCGCGGGCAGACCATCTACCTGCCGGATGCGCCGGCCCGCCTGCACCCGGCCGTGCTCTCCGAGGATCGCGCCTCGCTGCTGGAAGGCGTGGACCGGCCGGCGGTGCTTTTTAGCTTCGACTTGGATACTGACGGGGAGGTCACGGACTTTTTCGTCGAGCGCGCCCTCGTTCGCTCTCGGGCGCGGCTGGACTACGACGGCGTCCACGAGGACTTGGTGCACGGGCGGATGAACTCCGCCATTCGCCTGCTGCCGGAGGTCGGCCAGCTGCGGCAGGCCTCCGCACTGCGGCGCGAGGCGATTTCCCTGCGCATCCCTTCGCAGCGGGTGGTGGAAGACGCGGAGGGGCGCTTCGAGCTGGAGATCGAGCCGCGCCACGAGGTCATGGACTACAACTCCGAGATCTCCCTGATGGCGGGCATGTGCGCGGGCCAACTCATGCACAGCCACGGCGTGGGCTTCCTGCGCACCTTGCCAGGTGCCAGCCCCGAGGCCGAGGAGGAGTTCCGCGCCGAGGCCCGCGCCCTAGGCTTCGAACTGGGGGAGCAGAGCATCTCCGAGTTTCTGCGCGGGGGGACGCCAGCTCGCCGCGCGGGATGGCGGTCATGCGCGAGGCTCTCCGGCTGCTGCGCGGGGCGGACTACGCCCTGCTGGGGCGTGATGAGGGGCAGATCCACGCGGGCATCGGTGGCTATTACGCGCACGTGACCGCGCCCCTGCGCCGGCTCATCGATCGCTTCGGGCTGGAGGTGTGCCTGGCTATCTGCGCCGGCACCGAGATCCCCGAGTGGGTGAAAGCGGACGGGGAGGAGGCCGTGGCATCGATGCGCCGCAGTTCCCAGCTGGCCTCCCAGGTGGACAAGGCCTGCTTGCAGCTGACCGAGGCCACCGTCCTGGAACCCTGGGTGGGCACGAATTTTTCGGCGGTGGTGCTCTCCAGCAACGCCGAGCGCGAGACCGCCCGCCTCTTGGTCAACGAGCCGCCGGTCATCGGGCAGTGCGTGGGCGCGCCCGCCGTGGGCAGCGAAACCTCGGTTTCCCTGGTTACCGCGGAGCCGGCAGAGCGCGCGGTGAAATTCGCCTGGCCGGCCGACTAAAACGGCCGACTAAAACGGCCGATTAGGCGGCGGGTTCGCCGGGGTTGACCGGAACGACGAGCAGGCCGTCGTCGGCCAGATCCTGAGAGAAGTTCTGCGCGCGCTCGGCGGAAACGTAGGCGATCACCGAGTTGGCCACCCCGGCCGCGGCCGCCCGCGCTGCCACCGCGCCGCGGGCCGTGACCAGCTCGGCGACTTCGGCGGCCACCGGCAGGTGGTAGATACTGCCCAGGGCCGACTGCGACTGGTGGATTAGCGGCAGCAAGTCGGCGCCGCGGCGAGACCGCAGCGAGCGCGCGATGCCCAGGGCGCGGTCGGTCTCGGCGACGTAGAAACCGAGCCAGCTGGCGGCATCGGCGTGCTCGGGGTGGTCCTGTTCCGGGTGCACCTCGTGGACCGCATCCAGCCAGTCCAGCACGCGCGAGGACGCGTCCGGCAGCAGGCGCAGGCTGTCCGTGCCGAAGGCGTGGCAGGCGTTGTCAACGAAGCGCTGGCGGATGCGCAGATCCACCCCGATCTGCGGATCCGGGCTCGAGTCCGGGACCGCGACGACGAAGGCGTGCAGCTTGTCGCCCAGCGGGTGCGGGGCCTGGGTCACCGAACCGTCGGCGTAGTCGATGATGGAGACCTGCCGGCCGTTGCCGCGCAGGGCTGCCGTGTGGCGGGCGCGCAGTGCCGGCAGGGCCGCGAAGGAATCGACGGCCTGGGAGCAGACCTCGGCCAGGCGGGCGCGCAGCGGGGCATCGTGGGGATCCTCGTTGCCGCCCAGCATGGCTAGGGCCACGGCGACATCGGCGGCCGCCAGCCCACCCAGGCCGGAATAGGTCGGGATGTCCGTGACCACGGTGATGTCCACGCCGGTGGTCTCGCGGGAGAGCAACTGCCGGGAGACCATCGTGCTAACCACGCCGCCGAAGCGCTCGGCCAGCCCCCCCGTCGGGAACGGCGGCGGGACCGGCTGCCCGGACTCGTCGACGCTGGGCTGCTGTGCCGCGGCCAGTTGGGACAGGGTGTCGAGCGTCGTCGATTCCTCGCGCACCTGGGGCTCGCCGGGCCCGTCGACGCGGTAGGTCACGGTGATGGTCGAATCCTCGCGCGGGCTGACGGCCGCCGCGGCGCGCAGATCGGAAAGCCCCGCGGCAACGATGCCCCCGTAGTGGTCAACGTGCTCACCGATGAGCAACCAGGTTGCCGGCGCGCTGGCCACGTGGGCGGCTTCTACGCCCACGCGTTGGTGGTGGGCGGCGCGGGCTTTATCGACAACGTGGTCGGTCGGGGCGGGCCAAAATGGCATTGCGGGGGATACTCCTTCATTCACGGTCGCACTCGCTCGCCGTCGCATCGATGGGGATTGGGCGCCGGCGCACGAGAAGTCCTAACAGAAACATTCTAGCGGCGCGGACAAGAACCGATGGGTACTGTGGGATACCGCGGGCGATAACCCGCGCTAAATCGCTTAATAAACCCCGTCAAACAAGGAGGCTTAGACCATGGCCGAGCAGGATTCGCAATGGTATTTCAACCCGTCCACCGGTGAGGTTACCCAGGGCCCGCAGGATTCCTGGGACAACCGGATGGGGCCGTACTCGTCTGAGGAAGAGGCCCGCAACGCGCTGAAGACCGCGGCGGAGCGCAACGCCGCGGCCGATGAAGCCGAGGAAGTAGAAGACGACTGGGGCAAGCCCGCCCAGTGGGACAAGTAACCTACTTCAGCTTCTTCTTCAGCGGCTTGAATGCCGACTTAATCTGATCGAAGGACTCGGAGTAGTCCTCCAGCGCCTCCAGACCAATCTGGCGCTCGCGCTGGTACAGCAGCCCGTAGCCGAAGGTGTCTTCACCCCGGCTGCGGGCTGCTTGCGCGAGCTCTAGCAGCTTGTCGCGGGAGGTCACCGAGTCCTGGAAGTCGCCCAGTACCGACTGCATCTGCTTGCAGACCTTGTACAGGCGCTTGGTCTTGAGCTTGGTCGCCGAGCCCGCGGCCTCAGCGGCGTAGCGCAGCTTCTTGGCGGCCTTGCGCATGTCGTGGAAGTAGTCTTCGCGCTCGTGCAGGCTGAGCTCGTCATTATCCCAGTTGATGATCGCCTTTTCGTGGCGCTTGACCAGCTTGCGGTAGGCCTTGGCCAGGTGCCGCGCCATGACGGTTTCCATGTCCTCGGGCTCAGCCGGTTCCGGCTGCTGCGGCTTTTCGGTCTCTGCCTCGGCGGGCACAGACTCGGCGGCAGCTGCGGGCGCTGTCTCCGCGCCGTCGGCCGGTGCCGGGGCCTCGGTCGTGCTTGCCGGTGCCGGGGCTGCCTCGGTCTCGGTCTCCGACGCGGTTTCGGCCTGCGGCTCGGTCTCTGCCGGCTGGGCTTCCACGACGGGCGGGTGGGCCAGCAGCTGGTCTAGGTCATCGAGCAGCTCGAGGTAGCGGTCGGAGTTGAGCGCGCCGATGACGCGCCGGTGGGCGCGGCGGTAGGCGGTGCCCATGTCGTGGGCGATGTGCCGGCGGGTGTTGTCGTCCAGGGTGTCGGAGTCTTCCTGCTCCAGCAGGGACTGCCAGCGTTCCTCGACGACCTCGGCGTCGCGGGCAACGCCCAGCATGGCGGCCAGTTCCTTGAGGTTGGCCTCGATCTTTTCGATCTCCGGGCCGGCCACGATCCCGTGGAAGGTCTGCAGGTGGCTGCGCAGCTCGCGGGTGGCCACGCGCATCTGGTGGACGGAATCCCACTCGTCGGCGCGGACCTTCGGGTCGTATTCGACCAGCTTGTCGCGGTTGGCCTGCAGGGCCTCGACGACGGCCGCCGCCGGGGAGTCTTCCTCCACGTCCGGGGTGCGCAGGGCCGGGGGAAGCGGGGCCTGGTCCTTGGAGCGGCCGAGGGCGGACGACAGCTTCGACGGGGAGGCGGACACCCGGGCCCCGGCGCCGATGAGCAGGGAAGTAGCAGAGCGGATGATCTCGCTGCCGCGGTCGGTGCCGGCGGTTTCTGCGGCCAGCTCCAGCTCCCATTCGCGCCAGGTGGACTGCTGGCCGCCGGGCAGGAAGCTCCAGGCGGTGACGTGGTCGTCGCAGAACTCGGCGACCGGGCGGCCGTCGTCGCCCAGCAGCAGGGTCTCGGTCCGGTTGTTATCAACCTGGGCGATGGGGGAGACCGGGTGGTTGCGCACGATGGCGCGGACATGGCTGAGCAGTTCTGCCGGGACGCGGTATTCGCCGTCGACGGGCTCACCGAGCTCGGCGCGGACCTCGGTGCGGCCGGTCGAGCCGGGCAGCTTGATGTGCCAGCCGTCGTCCTTGCCGCCGGTGCGGCGCCGCAGGGTGATCTTGTTGCGGGTCAACCGCAGGTCCTCGGTGTCGTAGTAGATGGCGGATAGGGACTGTTCGGTGGATTCCCCATACCCGGCGACGTGGTCCAGGCGCGTCAGATCCGGGGTGGGGGTGGATTCCGCGACTGCGAACTTCGCCTCGATCTCGAGGAAACTGCTGGTTGCCATGGGTGCCCTTTCCTTGTAAAGACTGCTGTGCCTATTAGCTGCGATCATACCCGGCTGAATATTTATGCGTGCCGGGGCCATCACCCGCCGGCGCGGAATCCGGAAAGCGTCGGCAGCCGGTGGGCCCGCCTCTGACCCCACGATGGGGTTAGGCGCTCAGCGCACGCTGGTGGGGCGCAAGGCCGGAGGAGTCGCCGCCCAGGTGGGAGCGCTCCGCGGCGCTGGCCCCGGCGCCGGCTCCCAGCGGGTTGTTCATCGATAGGCTCGACTGGCTGGTGTGCGGGTAGACCTGCTCGAGGGCCTCCTGAGCCGCGGCCATGCGCTCAGCCAAGACGGGCAGGAGGCCGTCGCCACCCGCGTCCCCGTCGGCGCTGGCCGCACCGGCGCGGTTGGCCTCCTCGAGGAGCTCGGAGATGCGCGCGGCATAGGACAGGCGGAAGCTGCGTCGGTAGGAGGCGGTCTGGCTGAAGTACTTGGCCATTTCCGCGTCCGCGCCGTTGCGCATGTGCCAGTCGCACTGGCGGTTGAGGTTGGCAAACAGGTCCGCGGTGTGCGCGCAGTCGTCGGGAGCGCCCACCAGCACGGCCAGGCCGCGCTTGTCCACCAGCAAGGCGGTCACCGAGTTCGCCGCGGCGATAACGCTGAGCAGCACGGCCTGGTAAGCCACCCAGGGCGCGTGCAGGTGCACGCGGTGGGCAATACAGGCGGTGGCCTGGTCGGCGCCGGCGGAAGCCTCCGCCAGGCGGTATTCCTGCCGCAGCTGCTGCGCCTTGGCGATGAGGGTCTCGGCCTCGTCCAAAAACTCGGTGGACTCGGCTTTGCGCAGCAGGGCCTCCACCTTGCCGGCGGCCTTGCGCTGCGCCGACGTCATGGCGGCCTCGGCGGCCTGAGAAGGATCCAGAAGCTCCCAGTCGGGCAGGCTGGGCAGGGACTTGAAATCCTCAAAGAGTTGGTCGATGGCCTCATCC
Source organism: Corynebacterium sp. LK2537 (assembly GCF_040946485.1). NCBI lineage: Bacteria > Bacillati > Actinomycetota > Actinomycetes > Mycobacteriales > Corynebacteriaceae > Corynebacterium > Corynebacterium sp. LK2537. The sequence goes on along the minus strand of NZ_JAYWLQ010000001.1, from coordinate 519,309 downwards.
GGGACGGTGGGATCGGTCGGCGGCCCGATGGTCAACCAGGCGTGCCGTAGCGCCGGGCTGGTTACGTGCGCCGGGATGCGGGCGGCGGCGTAAAAGACCATCTGGTGGGTATAGGGCCCACAGATGTGGATGAGGTCCTCCGGCCGCCAGCCGGCGCGGGCGACAAGGATGAGGAAATCGGCTAATTGCTCAAGGCGGCGGTGGTAGCTAAAACGCATGGGGCTAAAGGTTCCTTTCGTCTAAACGGTAGTGAGTGCGTTGGGTGCTGTGGTGGCCTTATCCGACCACGCCGGGCGTGGGGCATCGGCGGCAGCTTCCCCTGCTTGCTACCCCCGCTTACTGACCGCAGGCGGGCAATGTGACCACCCTGCAATGGCCCACCGGACTGGTCCGCGACAAAGCCCACTACGGCCGGGCCGGCCTACTAAGGTGGAATCCATGAACAGCCAACATGAATTCGTGCTGCGTACCGTCGAAGAGCGGGACATCCGGTTTATCCGCCTGTGGTTCACCGATATCCTGGGCGCGCTCAAGTCCGTGGTGATGAGCCCGTCCGAGCTGGAATCCGCCTTCGAGGAGGGCGTGGGCTTCGACGGATCCTCCGTGGAAGGTTTTTCGCGCATCTCCGAATCGGACACGATCGCGCTGCCGGACCCGTCGACGTTCCAGATCATGCCCTTCGACCGCGACGAGCCGGAGCTGCAGTCCGCGCGGATGTTCTGCGACATCGCCCAGCCCGATGGGCAGCCGTCGATGGTGGACCCGCGCCACATCCTGCGCCGGCAGGTCACCGCGGCGGCCAACGAGGGCTTTACCTGCATGGCCTCGCCGGAAATCGAGTTTTACCTGCTGCAGCAGCGCCCCGAGGCAGAAGACCTGCTGCCCACCGACAACGGCGGCTATTTCGACCAGGCCACCCAGGACGCCGCCCCGCGCTTCCGCCGCCAGGCCATGCTCTACCTGGAGGAACTCGGCATCGCCACGGAGTTTAGCCACCATGAGACCGCGCCGGGCCAGCAGGAGATCGACCTGCGGCACGCGGACGTTATCACCATGGCGGATTCCATCATGACCTTCCGCTACGTCATCAAGAAGGTCGCCGCCGACCTGGGCGTGCGCGGCACCTTCATGCCTAAGCCCTTCGAGGAATACTCCGGCTCCGGCATGCACACCCACCTGTCCCTGTTTGAGGGCGAGTCCAACGCCTTCCACGACCCGGATGATGAGTTTTCGCTGTCGACGACGGCCAAGCAGTTCATCGCCGGCATCCTGGAGCACGCCAACGAGATGTCCGCGGTGACCAACCAGTGGGTCAACTCCTATAAGCGCCTGATGTTCGGCTCGGAGGCCCCGGGCTCGGCGACCTGGGGCGTGTCCAACCGCTCCGCGCTGGTCCGCGTGCCGACCTACCGGCTGACCAAGGAGGAGTCGCGCCGGGTGGAGATCCGCTCGGTGGATTCCGCGATGAACCCCTACCTGGGCTACGCCGTGCTGCTGGCCGCCGGGCTCAAGGGCATCCGGGAGGGCTACGAGATGGGAGATCCGGCCGAGGACGACGTGCACCAGCTCACCCGCCGGGAGCGCCGGGCGATGGGATATAAGGACCTGCCCATGTCGCTGGACCAGGCGCTGCGCCACCTGGAAAAGTCCGACTTCATGGCCGAGGTCATGGGCGAGCACGTCTTCGAGTTCTTCCTGCGCTCGAAGTGGGATGAGTGGCACGCCTACCAGCGCCAGATCACCTCCTTCGAGCTGCGCCACAACCTGAACTACTAAGCCTTTACCGACCCAAGCGAAAGGGGCAATTGACTGTGCGCGCGACGGTACCTTCCCCGGCCACCCTGGGGCTGACCCGGGAGAGCGCGGCCGCCGACCTGGAGTGGCTGGGCTGGAACAACGCCGAATCCACCGAGCTGCTCTGGTGCCTGGCCGCGGCCGGGGACCCGGATCTGGCGCTCAACACGGTGATGCGCCTCTACCAGGGCCTGGATGATTCCGGCCGCGAGCTGGATCAGCAGATGCGCACCAACGAGGCGCTGCGGGTGCGGCTGCTGGCGCTTCTGGGGGCATCGACGGCGCTGGGCGATCACCTGGCCGCCGAGCCGGAGCTGTGGCGCCAGCTGGCCGAGCCTTTGCCGGAGCCAGACGAGATGCTCGCGCAGCTTCTGGGCGCGGTCGATGCCCGCCCCGCGCAGTTCGCCGCCGAACTCGACCGGCCGGACACGGCGAGTGCGCAGCTGACCACCCCGGGCAGCTACGTTGCGGGCACGACGGGCCAGGACGCCACGCGGGCGCTGAAGTCGACCTACCGGACGCTGATGATGCGCGTGGCCAGCCACGACCTGGCGGGCACGTTCTATTCGCGCAAGGGGCAGTCGAGCCCGCAGCCGCGCATCGAATACTCCACGGTTACCCGGCTGACCACGGCGCTGGCGGACGCGGGGTTGACCGCGGCGCTGGCGGTGGCCACGGCGACGGTCTATGGCGAGGACCCGCTCGATAGCCAGCTGGCCGTCATCGCGATGGGCAAGTGCGGGGCCGGGGAGCTCAACTACATCTCCGACGTCGACGTCATCTTCGTGGCCGAGCCCTTGAGCGAGGAAGACGACGCCCGGCTGGGCAAGGCGACGCGGGTGGCCTCGAAGTTCATCCAGATTGGCACCAAGTGCTTCTTCGAGGTGGACGCCAACCTCCGCCCGGAGGGCAAGTCCGGGGCCCTGGTGCGCACGCTGGACTCGCACGTGAAGTACTACCAGCGCTGGGCGCACACCTGGGAGTTCCAGGCGCTGCTCAAGGCCCGCCCCCAGACCGGCTACCTGCCGTTGGGCCAGGACTACCTGGACAAAATCGGGCCGATGGTCTGGTCGGCCTCCCAGCGCGAGTCCTTCGTGGAAGACGTGCAGGCCATGCGTCGCCGGGTGCTCGACAACGTGCCCGAGGACCTGCGCACCCGGGAGCTTAAGCTGGGTGCGGGCGGCCTGCGGGACGTGGAGTTTGCCATCCAGCTGCTCCAGCTGGTCCACGGCCGCTCCGACGAGAGCCTGCGCGTGCTGTCTACCGTCGACGCCTTGGCCGCCCTGGTCAGCGCCGGCTACGTCGGCCGCGAGGACGGCAACCAGCTCATCGAGGCCTATGAATTCCTGCGGCTGCTCGAGCACCGCCTGCAGCTGGAGCGTTTCCGCCGCACCCACACCATGCCACCCAACGATGACGCGGACGCGTGGAAGTGGCTGGCCAAGATCTCCGGGTTCACGCCCACGGGCCAGCGTTCTGCCGCCCAGATGATGGCGGCGACGCTGCGCACCATCCGCCACCGGATTTCGCAGCTGCATTCGCGCCTGTTCTACCGCCCGCTGCTGCACTCGGTGGTCTCCATGAGCTCCGCGGAGCTTAAATTGTCGCCGGAGGCCGCGAAGCTGCAGCTGGCCGCCCTGGGCTATAACTACCCGGACCGCGCCTTCGAGCACCTGACCTCGCTGGCGGCGGGCAGCTCCCGCAAGGCCAAGATCCAGGCGATTTTGCTGCCGACGCTGATGGAGTGGCTGTCTGGCACCGCCGATCCGGACATGGGCCTGCTCAACTACCGCAAGCTGTCGGAGGCGGCCTTTGACCGCACCTGGTTTTTGCGGATGCTGCGGGACGAGGGCATCGTCGGCCAGCGGCTGATGAAGATCCTGGGCACCTCGCCGTACACCGCGGATCTCATCATCGCCGCGCCGGATACCGTCAAGTTGCTCTCCGACGGCGCCGCCGGGCCGAAGCTCATGGACGCCCAGCCGGAGCAGGCCTTCAAGGCGCTGGTCAACTCCACCAAGCGGCACGCCGACCCGGACAAGGCGGTGGCCGTGGCGCGTTCGCTGCGGCGGGTGGAGCTCGCCCGCATCGCCGCCGCGGACCTGCTGGGATTTATGCCGGTCGAGCAGGTCTGCCGGGACCTGTCCCTGGTCTGGGACGCGGTGCTGGAAGCCGCCCTGCGCGCCGAGATCCGCGCCTGGCTGCGCGCTCAGGAGGAAGCGGCAGCCGAAACCGCCGAGGCACCCGCCGGCACTGAGAACACTGAAAACGCTGACGATGCCGACGCTGCGCCGGCCGCGCAGCCGGTGAGCCCGCCGGCGCGAATCGCCGTTATCGGCATGGGCCGGCTGGGCGGCATGGAGCTGGGCTTCGGCTCGGACGCGGACGTGATGATAGTGGCCGAGCCCGCGCCGGGCGCGGACGAGACCGCCGCCATCAAGTGGGCAATCGGGATCGTGGACAAGATGCGGCGCCGCCTGTCCAAGCCCTCGGGCGATCCGCCCCTGGAGGTCGACCTGGGCCTGCGCCCGGAGGGCCGGTCCGGGGCGGTGGTGCGCACCATCGCCTCCTACGAGCGCTATTACGACCAGTGGGGCGAGCCCTGGGAGATGCAGGCGCTGCTGCGCGCGGCCTTCGTGGCCGGCGACAAGGACGTCGGGGAGAAATTCCTGGAGGTCATCGACCGCTTCCGGTACCCCAGTGAGGGCGTGAGCCAGTCCACCATCCGCGCTATCCGGCGGATGAAGGCCCGCGTGGACAACGAGCGCCTGCCGCGCGGGGCGGACCGCAACACCCACACCAAGCTGGGCCGCGGCGCGCTGACCGATATCGAGTGGACGGTCCAGCTGCTGACCATGATGCACGCGCACGAGTTCGCCCAGCTCCACGACCCGTCGACGCTGCGGGGACTCGACGCGCTGGAGGAGTGCGAGGTGCTTGACGCCGAGCAGGTGGCCAGCCTGAGGGAGGCGTGGCTGATGGCTACCGATGCCCGCAACGCCCTGGTCTTGGTCCGCGGCAAGCGCGTGGACCAGCTCCCGCAGCCGGGCCCGCAGCTGGCCCAGGTGGCCGGCGCGGCCGGCTGGGCGCCCGAGGACAACCAGGAATTCCTGGAGGCCTACCTAAAGCTGACCCGGCACGCCCGCCGCGTGGTCGACGAGGTCTTCTGGGGCGAGGCCGAATCCTTCGAGCACGATTAGCAGGCGGCGGCCTCCCCTTAGGGGGTCGCCCGGATTTCGCCCTGATTTTGCTGGCAAAGTCGGCTTTTGCCTAGGCAAGCCGAGTTAGTCTTCCTAGACTGGGAGGTGCCGTCCACGGTGGCTGGCCCCATATACGGCCCCACCGCGGACGCGGCACCAACGCGAACTAAACCCACCACCAGCGGACCTAGAGTAGAGGAGAAAAATAATGGCACTGCGGATTTCTTTGGATCTTTCGGCGGCTACCTTTCGCGACTTAAGCGGATTTATGGACTCGGCGCGCGCGGCTGGCGCGGGCGCGGATACGGAGCTGAAGGTAGAAGACGACAAGCTCATCATCAGCATCGAGGGACCTGCCGGGCACAACCGTCCCGAGGCGCCGCACCAGGTGGTCGACGAAGACGGCCGCGGCGTCGACGAGCGCAAGCCCAACTTCGGCCCGGTGGGCGAGCAGGCCATCCGCAGCGTGATCGATATCTTGAGCGGCCGGCAGGAGCCGCCGCGCCGCGGTGATAGCTTCGGGCACTTCTAGGCGCTAGAATTCCCGAGAGTTCAGCACTAGTATTTGTTCATTCGATTCTCTATTAGTTCAGGCAAGGGGCCAGCATGGCAGGCACAGAACCCACCTCGCCTTCGCACCACACCCCGGCGGAGCAGCCGGCGGGGACCGCGCAGGCGGTGCGCGGGCCGGCGGACGGGCATCGTCAGCAGTGGGTCGTCGCCGGGGCCGTGGCCGTCCTGGCCCTGATCTTCGCGCTGGTGGCGGTCTGGTTTATGTGGCCGCTGAACACCACGCACCAAGGCCGCACGGTCGGCGACGCCGCCTCCCTGGCCACCGGGCCGGAGACCACCGCCCCGGACGAGGAAGAGGAAGAGCCGCGCCCGGGCTACCGCCTGGTCGAGCTGGCCGAGGCACTGGGTATCCCGGAGGCCGCCATGCCCAAGCAGGCCTTCGAGGCGGGCGATAGCCGGGAGCAATCCCGCGAGGAGCTCGAGGCGGTCATGGACACCGCCGTCAGTGAGGGCCGCCTGAGCGAGGACGAGGCTGAGGCAGTGCTCAAGGCCTTCGACGAGGGGCTCATCGAGGGGCAGTCCGGCCCGCTGGTGGCCAGCAACGACGACCAGTAGCGCGGGGCCGGGCAACCGGCAGCGAGATGGCAGGAACCGGCCACCGCCCACACAGACGCGACGCTTATTCTTTCCCTTAGAAGATAACGGAAAGGTAACGTTTATGTCCTGTTCTTACACCGCCCGCCGGCGCTGGCAGACCCTCGGGATGCTGGCAATCGCACTGGGAGTGCCGATTTTAGGCGGCGTGGCCATGGCGGCCACGGTCAACGATTTCGTGGTGGCCGGGGCCGGAGCAGCCGAGACGTACCTGCCGTTTACCAGTAGGGTAGGGCTGCACCCGGCCAGCGCCTTGCCCCCTGGCAGCGCCGAGACTGGGCTGGTTGAACGGATAGCCGATGCGCTGCCTGCCCGGCTGCGCGAGCTCTACTAGGGAAGGTCGTGGCCCGACATGCTGACAACGGTGGCGTTCCGGCCCTTTGAGCAGCGCCGGCACCGCGCGAGTAGCGCCTACGTGTGGGAGCTTCCGATAACCCGTTACCTGCAGGAGTTCGGCAAAATTGACTTTCGCAGCCCGGTGACGTTCTTCGCCGGCGAAAACGGCGCCGGCAAGTCCACGCTGCTGGAGGCCATCGCCCTGAGCGCCGGTTTCAGCGGGCGGGGCGGCCCGCTGCTGCCCGAGGGGGTCAAGGGGACCAACACGGAGTCGGAGCTGTCCCACTGGCTGGCCCTGCGCTTCGATGAGGCGGTGCTGCGCGGGTACTACCTGCGCAACGAGACCCATTTTGACCTGCTGCGCGACGAGTCCGAGCGGGCCGCCAGGCGCAACAACCTCAGCCGGGGCGTGGACCTGATGAAGCGATCCCACGGCGAATCTGTCTTCGATATCCTCGGCGAATACGTCGACGGCCGCGGGCTCTACCTCATGGACGAGCCGGAGGCGGGCCTGTCGGTCATCCACCAGATGGCGCTGCTCGCCGAGATCGACCAGGCTGTCCAGCGCGGCGCCCAGTTCCTCATCGCCACGCATTCACCCATCCTGCTGGGCGTGCCCGGGGCGCAGATCTTCCAGTTCGACGACTTCGGCCTGCAGGACGTGGCCTACCGTGAGACCGACGCGTACCGGGCCACCCAGGAATTCATCGCGGAACCGGAAGCGGTCGCGGAATTTTTGACCCGCCCGGAGCTAGACGAAGAGGACAGCTGAAAAGACCCGGAAGCGGTTATTCCGGCAGGCGGGTGATGCGGATGCGCGGGCCGGGCTCGTCTTCGCCGCGGCGGAGCCAGCGGGTAAACAGGATGCCAGTGACGCCGACGGACCACACCGCCAGAATGGCCCAGGCGGCGTAGCGGAAATCGCCCCACTCGTAGGCCGCGCCCTGGGAATGGGAGTCCAGCAGGAAGGCGAAGGACTGCGCGCCCAGCATGCCGGCGATGAAGCCGCCCATATTGCCCAGGCCGGTGGCGGTGGCCACCACGTCGCGGCCCAGGTGCTCGCGGACTAGGTCGAAGCCGTAGTTCGCGGACGGGCAGCAGAGGGCGATGATGAAGGCGAAGCCTAGGGCCGCGGCCAAGCCGCGCGGTTCCGAAGTGGAAAAGAACCACGCCCAGAACAGCACGTGGAGGGTGGAAAAGCCGACGGCGATCAGGTCGCGGGCGTTGCCCGTGCGCGCGGAGATCTTGCCGTGCAGCGGGCCGATGAGCACGAGGAAGACGGAGTTGATGGTCAGCACCAGGCCGGCGGAGGCCTCCGACAGGCCCATGCCGAGCGTCATCAGGGGCACGCCCCACATCATCACCACGACGATCTGGAAGAACATGTTGGAGTAGTGGATGAAAAACGCCTGCCAGGCCACCGGGGAGGTCACCACGGATTTCAGGCGCTGGGGGATGGACAGCGCCTGGGAGTTGGGCTGGACCTCGACGACCTTTTCCTCGTAGACGCCGGCCTTCTCCGGGGAGTCGGCCACCGCGACGGCCGCGGCCAGCGCGATGATAATGCCCACCGCGCCCAGGCTGACAAACGCCGCCGTCCAGCCGGTGGCCCCCAGCAACCAGAGGAAAGGTACCGCGGAGAGGAACTGGCCCAGCTGGCCCAGGGAACCGGTGACCTGCGTGAGCATCGGCGTGCGGTGTAGCGGGAACCAGTAGGGCAAAATGCGCATGACCGACAGGAACGCGGTCGCGTCCCCGCCGCCGATGAGCACGCGGGCGCCGATGGCCACCCAGTAATTAGTGGTAAAGCCCAGGATGACTTGGCCGATCCCCATCACCACCGCGCCGACGACCAGCATGTTGCGCGGCCCGAAGCGGTCGATGGCAATGCCAGTGGGGATCTGGGCCAGGGCGTAGACGCCGACCTGGACGGAGGTGAACACCGCGATCCGGGAGGCGTCGACCCCGAAGCGCTCGATGGCGTCGACGCCGGCCACGCCGAAGGAGGTGCGCCCGGTAATCGCCACGATGTAGACCAACACCGCGGCCACCCAGACATACAGCGCCTTGGTGGTGATGACTTCCCGCGGGTTGGGGCGGTGATTCTCAGGAGTCGACATGGCCGCTTAGTTTACTACCGCGCGAATTTTTGTCGACTGGGGACCGACGGGCACGGCGCCGCGGCGGGCCCCGGCAAGGGAAGGGATAAAAGGGGCCCCGAGCACGCCCGGAACCGCTAGACTTAGCCGCGTGGATTATATTTCGACGCGTGATGTGGACCAGGTTCCGGCCAAATTTACCGATATTCTGCTGGGCGGGCTCGCCCCGGATGGCGGTCTCTACCTCCCGGAGCATTACCCGCAGCTGGATGATGAGCTGCTGACCAGCTGGCGCACCCTATCCGATAAGAAGGGCTACGCCGCGGTCGCCGCCGAGGTCTTGAAGCTGTATATCGACGATATTGACCCGGCAGACCTGGAGCAGATCGCCGCGCGCGCTTATACCTACCCGAAGTTTGCTTCCGAGGAGATCGTGCCCGTCACCGAGCTGGGCGACGGCCTTTTTATCGGCCACCTGTCGGAGGGCCCGACGGCCGCCTTCAAGGACATGGCCATGCAGCTGCTCGGTGAGCTCTTCGAATTCGAGCTGGCGCGCCGGGAAGAAACGCTGAATATTCTGGGCGCGACCTCCGGGGACACCGGCTCCTCGGCGGAATACGCCATGCGCGGCCGCCCCGGCATCCGGGTATTCATGCTGACCCCGGCCGGGCGCATGACCCCGTTCCAGCAGGCGCAGATGTTCGGACTGGATGACCCGAATATCTTCAACATCGCGCTGGACGGCGTCTTCGACGACTGCCAGGACGTGGTCAAGGCCGTCTCCGCGGACGCCCAGTTCAAGCGCGACTACCGGATCGGCGCGGTCAACTCCATCAACTGGGCCCGGCTGCTGGCCCAGGTGGTCTACTACGTCTCCTGCTGGCTGCGGGTGACCGACAACAACCAGCAGAAGGTCTCCTTCTCCGTGCCCACGGGCAACTTCGGCGACATCTGCGCCGGCCACATCGCCCGCCAGATGGGCCTGCCCATCGACACCCTGGTGGTGGCGACCAACGAGAACGACGTGCTGGACGAGTTCTTCCGCACGGGCAACTACCGCCCGCGCCCGGCCGCGGAGACCTTCAAGACCTCCTCGCCGTCGATGGATATTTCCCGCGCCTCTAACTTCGAGCGCTTCGTCTTCGACCTGACCGGCCGGGACGCCGCCCAGGTGGCCGACTGGTTCGGCACGAAGGTCAAGGAGGGCGGCTTCTCCGTGTCCCCGGAGCTTTTGGAAGACGCCCGGGAGGGGTTCGGCTTCACCTCCGCCAGCTCCACGCACGCGGACCGGCTGGCCACCATCGCGGACGTCGACGAGCGCTACGGGGTGCTCATCGATCCGCACACCGCCGACGGCGTCAAGGCCGCCCGCGCGGCCCAAGAGGCCGGCGTGGATACCCCGATCATCTGCCTGGAGACGGCCCTGCCGGTCAAGTTCGCCGACACCATCCGGGAGGCCACCGGCCGGGAGCCGGAGGTGCCCGAGCGTTTTGCCGGTATCCTGGAGGCGGAACGTACCGTGGCGGACTTGCCGAACGATGCCGCCGCGGTCAAGGACTACATCACCCGCTCGATTGACACCACGGAGGTCTAACAATGGCACAGGAACAGTTCGCTGGGCCCGAGTACCACACGGAATTCGATCCGGAGAAGTTCCTGCGTGACCTGCGGGCCCAAGCGGCCGAGGAAGAGGACGAGACCACCCCGGACGATGGTGCTTCGCAGAGCTAGCCGCGGGGTCCTCGCGGCCGCCGCGGTGGTGGCGCTGTCCAGCGCGTGCAGCCTGCCGGTAGAAGACCCGCTGGAGGAGACCAGCCAGCGCACCGCGCCCGCGACGGATCTGGGCGCGGCGGCGGAGCAGACCAAGCTCCCGCCGCGCGAAGACGAGATCCTTACCCCACAGTTCGCGCCCGTGCCGCCGGGCGCGGCCATCCACCTGTCCGTGCAGACGCCGCAGCCGGGGGAGTATTTCAGCTATCAGCTGTGTAGCGTCGCCTACTCCTTCAGCCTGCCGGACGGCCGGTCCTTTGCCGTGACGGCATCGCACTGCGGCAAGGTCGGCGACCAGGTGTGGGCCGCGGATGAGTACGGCGAGTTTTCCTACCCCGCGGAGCCGGTGGGCCAGGTGGTCTACTCGGATTTTTACGCCGCGGACACCCACCACCTGGACGTGGCCTTTATCGAACTCAACGAGGCGGGAACCTCGGGTCAGATTCCCTTCCACACCGCCGAGTCCTTGGAGACCAATATCGCCACGCAGCTGGCGCAGCTGCCGGACCAGGCCTGCAAGCTGGGCGGATCCACCCACAAGACCTGCGGGGAGGTGACCCACCTACCGGAGCTGAGCAAGCTCAATGCCGACGGCGAGCAGCTCGAATCCGAGTCCGCGCGCGCCCGCATGTGTGCGCGCACGGGCGACTCGGGCGGGCCCGTCTACGCCGAGCGCGACGGCCGGCCTGTCATCATCGGCTTGGTCTCCGGCACCACCGAGCGCATGGACGGCGGCACGACGTGCGAGGACTACCCGGACATGGAGCTCTCCTTCACCCCGGCGGTGGAGGTCCAGCGGTTGGCCGACGGGCTGTGGGGCGAGGTAGCCCGCGCCGACGCCGGCACCCCTTAAGGTCGCTGCGTGCCGTAGGCTAGGGGTATGGCAACCCCGGATTTCATTGTGTCCCTGCGTGAAAAGATCGGCCACGACCAGCTCTTCCTGCCCGCCGTGACCGCCATCATCGTGCGCGGCGTGCCGGAGGGCGCGCCTCTGTGGGAGGTACCCACCGTGCTGTTGGCGCGCCGGGCGGATAACGATAAGTGGGCCCCGGTGGCCGGCATCGCCGAGCCGGGCGAGGAGATCAGCACCACCGCCATTCGGGAGGTCGCCGAGGAAGTCGGCCTGGAGGCCCGCGTCGAGGCCCTCCTGGGCGTCGGCCAGGTCGGCCCCGTGGAATACGGCAACGGCGACAAGTGCCTGTTCATGGACACCACCCTGCGGCTCAGCGTGCCTGACGATGCCGTCCCGCACCTCGCCGACGACGAAAACACCGAGGTCGGCTGGTTCTCCGTGGCGCAGCTGCCGCAGTCGCTCACCGCCCGCCACCGGATGGTCATTGCGGACGCGGTCGCGCAAATGAAGCACCCCGCCGGCTTCCGCCCCCGGATCGGCTACGCTAAGCGCAACTAGGTGGCCCGATAAGCTCCCGCAGTTGCTCGGGGCTGTCGGCGAAGGCGAAGCTATCGATGCCGTTGTCGACCTCTTCGCGGCCATGGATTCGCCCGCAGACGACGATGTCGACCGCCCCGCGCGCCGGGGTGACCAGCAGCCGGCCGCGGGCAGCCAGCGCGTAGAACAGGCCGGCATCGCCCGCGCCCCACGCCCAGGCCGTCGCGTAGACGTCGCGGGCGCCGTCCCCCAGCCAGGACGTCTCCAGCACCAGCCCTGGGCGGGTCAGGTAAATCCCGCCGCGCTCCAAGGGCCCCAGCACCTGCCGCACCGCCGCCACGTCGGCGGTCTCCAGGGCGACGAAGGTGAGGGGGTTGGACATGGAAACGAACCTAGCACGACCGTGGAATACTAAGGTGGTGGCTTTGGCGTCAATCACGGCCGGCCGTTGGATACAGCAAAGCCGGCGCCCACGAGGGACGCCGGCTGGGGGCAGGAAAGCCTGCGGAAGGCTAGGGGACTAGCAGTCGAAGTACATTTCGTACTCGAGCGGGGTCGGGCGCAGGCGGGCCGGGGTGATTTCCTCGTCTTCCTTGAGCTTGATGTAGGACTCGATGAGGTCCTCGGTGAAGACGTCGCCCTCGGTCAGGAAGTCCATGTCGTTGCGCAGGGCCTCCAGGGAGGCCTCCAGGGAGGTCGGGGCCTGCGGGATGGAGGCGGCCTCCTCCGGCGGGAGCTCGTAGAGGTCCTTGTCGACCGGGGCGTGCGGCTCCAGGCGGTTCTTCACGCCGTCGATGCCGGCCAACATCATGGCAGCAAAGCCCAGGTACGGGTTGCCGGACGGGTCCGGGGCGCGGAACTCGATGCGCTTGGCCTTCGGGTTGGAACCGGTAATCGGGATGCGGATGGCCGCAGAACGGTTACGCTGCGAGTAGACCAGGTTGATGGGGGCCTCGAAGCCCGGCACCAGGCGGTGGTAGGAGTTCAGCGTCGGGTTGGTAAAGGCCAGGACCGCGCCAGCGTGGTGCAGGATGCCGCCGATGTAATAGCGGGCGGTATCGGACAGGCCGCCGTAGCCGGACTCGTCGTGGAAGAGCGGGGTGCCGTCCTTCCACAGGGACATGTGGGCGTGCATGCCGGAGCCGTTGTCGCCGGCCAGCGGCTTGGGCATGAAGGTAGCGGTCTTGCCGTAGGCTGCGGCGGTGTTCTTGATGATGTACTTGAAGGACTGGACATCGTCAGCCGCGTGCAGCATGGAGTTGAAGCGGTAGTTGATCTCGTTCTGACCGCCGGTGCCGACCTCGTGGTGGAAGCGCTCGACGTCGAAGCCGGCGTCCTGCAGGTTGCGGACCATGGCGTCGCGGACTTCGCCGGTCTTGTCGTACGGCGCGGTGGGGAAGTAGCCGCCCTTCACGCGGGTCTTGTAGCCGGTGTTCGGGGTGCCGTCGATGTTGGTCTCAGCGCTGCGGTTCCACCAGCCCTCGTCGGAGTCGACCTTGAAGAAACCCTCGTGGACGTCGGTGGAATAGCGCACCGAGTCGAAGATGTAGAACTCGGCCTCCGCGCCGAAGAAGCAGGTGTCAGCGATGCCAGTGGAGTTCAGGTACTCCTCGGCCTTGCGGGCGATGTTACGCGGGTCGCGGGTGAAGGGCTCGAGGGTGAACGGGTCGTGCACGAAGCACTTGATGTTCAGGGTCTTCTCGGTGCGGAACGGGTCGATCATGGCCGAGGACGGATCCGGCAGCAGGGTCATGTCGGATTCGTCGATGGAGGTGAACCCGCGGATGGAAGAGCCGTCGAAGGCTAGGCCCTCGGCGGCGGTGTCCTCGTCGAACTCGGAGGCGGGGATGCTGAAGTGGTGCTCGATGCCCGGGACATCGGTAAAGCGGATATCGACAAAGCGGACGTCTTCGTCCTGAATAAACTTTACGATGTCCTGAACGGTCTCGAAAGCCATGGTCATGCTCCTGAAAATTTTGAGATAAAAATGGGCTCTAGGTAAAGATTTTACGCGCTGCCCAAAGACATTTGAGGAATTGCCTTACCACTTTAACAAATCACCTATTGCGCGATAGATTTCGGTATTTCTGGGCGTGGCTTTCCTTCCCCGGTGTGCCCCCGCTAGATTAGTGGCTATGGCTGACAAGAAAACGTGGCTGGACGGCCCGAGCATCCCTGGTGAGTATGATTCCGCCGAGGCGGTTTCCCGGTGGCCCGGGGAGCTACTGGGCCTGCCGAAAAGCGGCTCGGGCGCGCAGGCCTCGGTCATGCGCCGCGCGGGCGGGGTGCTGATCGACTGGGTCATTAGCATGGTCCTGGCCATCATCATCACCCAGTTCACCGACGCCCTCGGTGCGGCTGCCGCGCTGGGGTATGGCATCTGGATCATCCTGGGCATCGTCTGCGGCTGGCTTTTTGCCCGTACCCCCGGCATGGCGGCGCTGGGCATGGGCGTGGCCCGCGTCGACGCTCCTGGCACCCGCGTGGGCTTCTGGCGCGCGGCCGTGCGCACGCTGCTCACGGCCGTCTTCTTCCCGGCCGCCATGGTCGACGCCGACGGGCGCGGAATGCACGACCGCGGCACCGGCACCACGGTCATCATGGCTTAATTTCCAGCCCCGGCCCGCAAAAACAACGGCGCCCGCCTCCCAGCCCGAGAAAGTTTGGGGTAGGAGGCGGGCGCAGTTTTTATCTGGCGCGGGGACCTTATTTCTTCTTGCGGCCGGCGGCGCGGCGCATGCGGCGGTTCATGCCGGACATGTTGCGGGCCTGCTGGGGCATGGGGCCCTTGGGCACGCCCGGCATCTGGCCCGGCAGGGAATCCATGGCCTCGATGCGGCGGGCGTTGGCGTAGACCTCGTTCTTGTTGTAGTTACGCGGCAGGCGCATGATGTGGCTGCGCAGCTTGGCCAGCGGCACCTCGCCCTCGCCTTCACCGACGTAGACCTCGTAGACCGGCACGCCGGCGGCGAGCTTGTCGATGCGCTTTTTCAGCTGTCCCACGGTCGCGGCCAGGCGCTTCTTGTCGCCCTCGCAGACCAGCACGACGCCCGGGTTACCGATGACGCGGTGGACCAGGTCCTGGTGGCGGGTCACCGCGATGCCCTGCTCGACCTTCCAGACGATGCCGACAGTGTTGCGCAGCTGGTTCTCCAGCGCGTAGCCGGCCACGCCCTTCTGGTCTTCGACCTTTTTGTACATGTCGCGCTCGAGGCGGCGGGTGAAGATGAACATGGCCAGCAGCGCACCCAGCGCCAAGCCGATGGGCAGCATGAACCACTGCCCGTTGAAGAGCATGCCGATGAGGAAGAAGAGCAGGCCCAGGCCCAGGAAGGCCAGCAGCATCAGCGGGATAAGCGCCTTATCCTGCTTGCGCTGCATCTGGAACGCCTGCCACATCTGGCGGCGTGTCTGCTTGCCCTTTTCGCGCTTGGCTTTCTTCTCTGCCTTCTTAGCGGCCTTGAGATCGGCCTTAGTATTTCCCTGTGCCATGCCCTCTACTCTAAAGGGTTGTGCCCACAAACTGGAAACGGGGCCGCGCTTTCGCGCGGCCCCGCAACGGTTAGAAGTCAGCTAAAAGGTAGACAGGTGAGTACCTGGCGGTGGCTTAGCTCTTGACGCGAGCGGTCACCGGGGTCTCCTCGGACGGGCCGTACTTGTCCAGCAGCGTGGAGGCCTCCTGGGCGGTCGCGCCCTTCGAGGTCTCGGCCAGGTGGGACAGGTGGGCGGGCAGCTCGCGGCCGCGGGCCTCCATGGCCTGCACGTACAGGCGGCCGGCGCGGTAGGAGGAGCGGACCAGCGGGCCGGACATGACGCCGCCGAAGCCCAGGGACTTGGCCAGCTTCGAGTGGGAGACGAACTCCTCCGGGCGGACCCAGCGCTCGATGGGGTGGAAGCGCGGGCCGGGGCGCAGGTACTGCGTAATCGTGATGATGTCGCAGCCGGCCGAACGCAGGTCGCGCAGCGCCTCCTCGATCTCCTCGGCGGTCTCGCCCATGCCGAGGATGAGGTTGGACTTAGTGATCAGCCCGTAGTCGTGCGCCTGGCGGATGACATCCAAGGAGCGCTCGTAGCGGAAGGCCGGGCGGATGCGGCGGAAGATGCGCGGGACCGTCTCCAGGTTGTGGGCGAAGACCTCCGGCTCGGCCTCGAAGACCTCCTGCAACAGGTCCGGCTTGCCGGAGAAGTCCGGGGTGAGGTTTTCCACGCCGGTGTGCGGGTTCAGCTCGTGGATCTTGCGCACCACCTCGGCGTAGAGCCATGCGCCCTCGTCCGGCAGGTCGTCGCGGGTCACGCCGGTGATGGTGGTGTAGTTCAGGTCCATCTCCCGGATGTTCTCTGCCACGCGGCGCGGCTCGTCGGTATCCAGGGCGTCCGGCTTGCCGGTCTTGATATCGCAGAAATCGCAGCGGCGAGTGCAAGAGTCGCCGCCGATGAGGAAGGTGGCCTCGCGGGATTCCCAGCACTCATGAATGTTGGGGCAGCCGGCCTCCTGGCAGACCGTGTGCAGGGAGGCGCCGGCGACGCGGTTGCGCATATCTTCGTAGCCAGGGCCGGTGCGCACCTGGTTACGGATCCATCGGGGTTTCTGCTCGATCGGAGATTCCGCATTCTTTTTCTCGATGCGTAGCAGCTTCCGTCCTTCAGGCTTAATAGTCACGTTGTCTACCCTACGTTGTTGAGTTGGCGAAGTGGAAAATGTCCGGTCTTCCGGGGCATCCGGCACGCCGGGATGCCTCAGTCACAACCACTAAAGCGGTGTGATCATTCCTGGCCGGCGGCCGGGGTCGTTCGTTCGGGGGTGGCGGCCTGCTGCCGGGCGCGCCGGCGCGCCTCGTTGGCCAGCTTGGTCGGATCCGGCGCGGAACCGAAAGTGTGGTCGGCGACGACGAGGCGGCCCGAGAGGGCATCGTCAAGCGCGCTCAGCAGCGGCTCCGTGGCTTCCTCCAGGCCGACGTGGCGGCCGAGCTCGAGGGACAGGGTGGTCACGTCGGCGTCGTCGATGCCGCAGGCCACGATGTGCTCGTAAAACTCGAGCGTGTTGCAGCAGTTCAACGCCAGGCCGTGCATGGTCACCCCGCGGGTAATCCGGATGCCCAGCGCGGCGATCTTGCGGTCGCGGTGCGGGGCCTGCGGGTCCTTCGGCTGCGTGGTGGACGGCACCCAGACCCCGGAGCGGCCGTCGATGCGCCCGGCGGTGGTGACCCCCATCTGGCGCACGGTCTGGATGGTGGCTTCTTCCAGCCGGCGGACGTAGTCGACCACGTCGACGGGTTCGGCCAGGCGGATGATGGGGTAGACCACGAGCTGGCCTTCCCCGTGCCAGGTAATCCGGCCGCCGCGGTCGACGGTGATGACGGGCTGGCCGTTATCCGGCATGTCGGATTCCATGGTGCGCTTACCGGCCGTGTAGACGCTGGGGTGTTCGACCACCAGCACCGTGTCCCCGATATCGCCGCGGGCGCGTTGCTTGGCCAGGTCGGCCTGCAGGTCCCAGGCTTCCTGGTAGTCCATCCGGCCCAGGTGGCGGATGTCCAAAGGCGCGTTGTCGGCGCGAATGGAGCGGTCGGCGGGGAAGAAAGGATCGCGCGGTGCAGTCATAGATACCCATTGTAATTCGCTTGGCCCGGCAGTCCACGGGCGGCTGCCCAACTGGGTATACAAAAGCGCCCCCAGCAAGCGGTAACGCCACCGTGTAAATCCACAGGCGGGTTACCGGCCTTGCCGGGAGGCGGGCGCTGTACGGGGCCAGCGCGTCGGTTCTAGATGCCGTTGGCGGCGGCGTAGTCGGCGGCGGTCATCAGCTCGCCGGCCTCGGAGACCTCGACCTCGAAGAGCCAGCCTTCGCCGAAGGGATCGTTGTTGATGACGGAGTAGTCATCGTGCACGCCCTCGTTCACGGCGGTCACGGTGCCGGTGACCGGAGCAAACAGGTCGGAGACGGACTTGGTGGACTCGACCTCACCGCAGGAGTCGCCTGCGGTGATGGAGTCGCCGACGGCCGGCAGCTCGGCGAAGACGACCTCGCCCAGGCGCTCAGTGGCGACCGAGGTGATGCCCACGCGGACGGTCTTGCCCACGACGTCGTCCGGAGCGGCAGCCAGCCACTCGTGGTCCTCGGAGTAGGAGTAGTTATCAGGCAGGTTGGCCATGGGTAAAAGTCCTTTCTGAAAGGATCGGGCGTTATCGGGCTTTATTTTAGAACGGTTTTACTTGTCCCGCTTGTAAAACGGCAAGGCCGTTACGGTAAACGGGTAGCGCTTGCCGCGGATGTCGACCTCCACCTCGGCGCCGGGCTCGAGACCTGCGGAGGTATCCAGCAGCGCGAGGGCGACCGGGTGGCCCAGCGTCGGGGAGGGCTGGCCGGAGGTCACGGTGCCCACGTGGGTCTCGCCCACGTAGACCTCGGCGCCGGAGCGGGCCGCGCGGCGCTGGGAGGACTCCAGGCCGGTGATGACCTGCTGCGGGCCCTCAGCGGCGCGCGCACGCATGGTCTCCGCGCCCACGAAGTCCGCTTCCTTCTTGGCGAAGGCACGGGACATGCCGGCCTCGACCGGGGTGATGTCGCGGGAGAGCTCGTTGCCGTAGAGCGGCATGCCGGCCTCCAAGCGCAGGGAGTCGCGCGCGGCCAGGCCGCAGGGCTTGAGGCCGTATTCCTCGCCGGCGCACAGCAGCTCGTTCCACAGCTCCGGGGCGTCCGCGTTGTAGACGATGAGCTCGAAGCCGTCCTCACCGGTGTAGCCGGTGCGGGCGATGATGGCGAACTTGCGGGCCACCTTGCCCATGGTGGCGGCGTAGTAGCCCAGCTCGTAGACGGCGTCCTGCTTGTTGTCCTCGACCAGCGGGACGAGGATCTCGGCGGCCTTCGGGCCCTGGACGGCGATCATCGCCACGTCCTGGGACTCGTTCTTGAGCTGCACGTCGAAGCCTTCCGAGCGCTCCTGGAAGGCCTCCCAGACCACCTGGGTGTTGCCGGCGTTCGGCACCACCAGGAGCTTCTCCTCCTCGAAGCGGTAGGAGATGAGGTCATCGATGATCCCGCCGTCTTCGGCGGCGACCATGGAGTACTTGGCCTTGCCCACCTTGACGGTCTCCAGGTTGGAGATGAGCGCGTAGGTCAGGAACTTGGCCGCATCCGGGCCGGTGACCCAGATTTCGCCCATGTGCGACAGGTCGAACAGGCCGGCGGCCTCGCGCACGGCGCGGTGCTCGTCCAGCTCGTTGGCGTACTTCAGAGGCATGTTCCACGGCCCGAAGGCGGTGAAGCTGGCGCCGAGCTTTTCGTGCTCAGCGTGCAGCGGGGAATTGCGTAGATCGGACATTTAGCTCTCCTTTTCGTTGGTCATCTCGAAAGCCTCCGGCGGCGGGCAGGAGCAGACGAGGTTGCGGTCGCCGTAGGCTTCGTCCAGGCGGCGGACCGGGGCGAAGTACTTGCCGCGGCGCAGCGAGTCCACCGGCCAGGCGGCCTGCTCGCGGGTGAAGGCGTAGTCCCAGTCGTTGCTGGACACGGATAGCGCGGTGAATGGGGCGTGGGCGATGACGGAGTCGTCGTAGGCGACCTTGCCGTCGATGATCTCCTGGATCTCGGCGCGGATGGTGCGCATGGCCTCGATGAAGCGATCCAGCTCGCCCTTGTCCTCGGACTCGGTCGGCTCGACCATCAGGGTGCCGGCGACCGGGAAGGCCAGGGTGGGGGCGTGGAAGCCGAAGTCGATGAGGCGCTTGGCCACATCCGCGGCGGTCACGCCGGACTGGTCGGTCAGCTCGCGCAGGTCCAGGATGCACTCGTGCGCGACCAGGCCGGCGTTGCCGGTGTAGAGGATCGGGAAGGAATCGTGCAGCTCGTGGGCCAGGTAGTTCGCGCCCAAGATAGCGTGCGCGGAGGCCTGTTGCAGGCCCTGGGAACCAGCCATGGCGAGGTAGGCCCAGGAAATCGGCAGCACGCCGGCAGAGCCGTACTGGCTGGCCGTGATCGGCACGCCCTCGCCGACCGGGGCGGCCTCGGAGGCGTCGTGGGCCGGGTCGGCGGCGTTGGACGGCAGGAACGGGATCAGGTGCTCGGCCACGGCGACCGGGCCGATGCCCGGGCCGCCACCGCCGTGCGGGATGGTGAAGGTCTTGTGCAGGTTCAGGTGGCTGACGTCGCCGCCGAACTGTCCCGGCTGGGCCCAGCCAGTCAGCGCGTTCATGTTCGCGCCGTCGATGTAGACCTGGCCGCCGGCGGCGTGGATCTTGTCGCAGACCTCGCGGACCTCCGGGTCGAAGACGCCGTGGGTGGACGGGTAGGTGATCATGATGCCGGCGATGTGTTCGCCGTGCTGCTCGATCTTCTTGTCCAGATCGGCCAGGTCAATCGAGCCGTCGTCGGCGGTCTTGACCACGCTCACGCGCAGGTTGGCCAGGGTCGCGGAGGCGGCGTTGGTGCCGTGGGCAGACGCCGGAATCAGCACGACGTCGCGGCCGTTGTCGCCGTTGGCCACGTGGTAGCGCCGGATGGCCAGCAGGCCGGCCAGCTCGCCCTGCGAGCCCGCGTTCGGCTGGATGGAGACCTTGGCGTAGCCGGTGATCGCGGCCAGCCAGTCCTCGGTCTGGGCGATGAGCTCGCGCCAGCCGGCGGTGGTCTCCTCCGGGGCATACGGGTGGATACCCGCGAACTCAGGCCAGGAGATGGGCTCCATCGCAGCGGTCGGGTTCAACTTCATGGTGCACGAGCCCAGCGGGATCATGCTGCGGTCCAGTGCCAGGTCCTTGTCCGCCAGCTCGCGCAGGTAGCGCATCATCTGGGTCTCGGAGTGCAGGGAGTTGAAGATCTCATGCTCCAGGAAAGGGGTGGAGCGCTGGAGGGCTTCCGGCAGGGCAAAAGGCTCGGTGTCCGCGACCTCGCCGCCGAAGGCCTGCACGAGGCCTTCCACGTCGGCATCGGTAGCGGATTCGCCGAAGGAGACCGAGACCTTGTCGCTGCCGATGGCGCGGACCAGGTAGCCGGCCTCCTGCAGGGAGGACTTGATGGCGGCCGCGTCGACGCCGGTCACGGTGACGGTGTCGAAGAAGTCCTCGGCGGCCAGATCCAGGCCCTCGCCCTTGACGGCGGCGGCGAAGGTGGAGGCCAGGCCGTGCACGCGCTTGGCGATGGCCTTTAGGCCGTGCGGGCCGTGGTAGACCGCGTACATGGACGCGACGTTGGCCAGCAGCGCCTGGGCGGTGCAGATATTGGAGGTAGCGCGCTCGCGGCGGATGTGCTGCTCGCGGGTCTGCAGGGCCAGGCGGTAGGCCGGGCGGCCCTCGGCGTCCTTGGACACGCCCACGATGCGGCCGGGGATCTGGCGCTTGAGCTTGTCGGTGACGGAGATGAACGCCGCGTGCGGGCCGCCGAAGAACAGCGGCACGCCGAAGCGCTGGGAGCTACCAGTGACGATGTCGGCGCCCAGCTCGCCCGGGGCCTCCAGCAGCGTCAGGGAGAGCGGATCGCCGACCACGGCGGCCAGGGCACCGCGGGAGTGGGCCTCCTCGATGACCGCGCGCGGGTCGAAGATATCGCCCTCGGTGCCGGTGTAGGCCACGACCACGCCGACGATGTCCTCGCCGGCCAGGCCGTCAGTCAGGTCCGCGACGAGGACCTCGAGCTCGATGGCGCGGGCGCGCTCAGCGGCGACGTTGAGCACCTGCGGGTGGAGGCGCTCGTCTAGGACCACGCGGCGGCCCTTCTTGACCGCGCGGGACATCAGCCCGACCGCCTCGGCCACGGCGGAGGCCTCGTCCAGCAGGGAGGCGTTCGCAATCGGCAGGCCGGTCAGGTCCTGGATCATGGTCTGGAAGTTAAGGAGCGCTTCCAGGCGACCCTGCGAAATCTCCGGCTGGTACGGGGTATAAGCGGTGTACCACCCCGCGTCCTCTAAGAGGCCGCGGCGGATGACCGGCGGGGTGATGGTGTCGCTGTAGCCCTGACCGTAGAAGGACTTCAGCAGGTGGTTCTTGCCAGCCAGCTCGCGCAGGCGTTCCTGGGCGTCGTACTCGCTGAGCGGGGCCGGCAGGCCCGGCAGCTCCGGCCGCTCGTCGGCCCGAATCTTGGTCGGAATAGCGGCGTCGACCAAGTCTTCAACGGTGGAATAACCCACCGCCTCCAGCATCCTAGATTGTTCGGTGGCATCTGGCCCGAGGTGACGGGAGATGAATTCCATTAGCGTTACTCCTTGATTGGGTAGGCAAAACGGCCATACGGAACACCAGTATATTGTTCTGCGCCACACGCCCGGGTCGTTTTTACCCCCAACCCGAGCGCATTAATTACGCCCCGCTGCGGGGCGGGGGCGTCGGCCCCGCGTGCGGGGTTAGTGACATCTCCAACTGGGCCGAAAAACTGTGACCACATTCGGCCCGGGAGGGGGTTACGGGGGTAGTCGGGGAAAGACGAAGCCCCCGTCTCCTTTTCCTTAAAGTCATAGGAAAAGTCAACGGGGGCTCGGGCCGGCCCGGGAAGGCCGGCAGCTCAAGGCCGTGTCTTAGAGAGCCAGGTCGGACTCGAAGTCCGCGGTCTCCAGGCGGTCCTTGATGGTGGTGATGAAGCGACCAGCGTCAGCACCGTCAACCACCTGGTGGTCGTAGGTGAACGGCAGGTAGCACATCTGGCGGATGGCGATGGCGTCCTGGCCGTCGTCGTTGACCACTACCGGGCGCTTGGTGATGGCCGCGGTACCCAGGATGCCAGCCTGCGGCGGAACCAGGATCGGGGTGTCCAGCAGGGCGCCCTCGGAGCCGATGTTGGTCACGGTGAAGGTAGCACCGGTCAGGTCGTTCGGCTTCAGCTTGTTGTTGCGGGCCTTGTCAGCCAGCTCGGCGATGGCCTGGGCGATCTCCGGCAGGGTCTTGTCCTGCGCCTTGTGGATGACCGGGGTGAGCAGGCCGCGCGGGGTGTCCACGGCGATGGCCACGTTCACGTCCGCGTGGTAGGTCATCTCCTTGGTCTCCGGGTTGTAGGAGGCGTTGACGTTCGGGTGGGAAACCAGCGCCTCGACGGTGGCCTTCACGATGAACGGCAGGTAGGACAGGTTGGCGCCGTACTTGTCGATGAACGCCTGCTTGTTCTTCTTGCGCATGTCGGCTACCGCGGTGACGTCGACTTCCTGGACGTGGGTCAGCTGCGCGGAAATCTGCAGCGCCTCGACCATCTTGGAGGCGGTGATCTCGCGGATGCGGTTGACCTTCTGGGTGGTGCCGATGAGCTCTTGCTTCTCCGGATCCACGGACTTGGTGGACCAGTTGGCGCGCCCGCCGGACTTGCCGGAGGCAGCCTTGTCGGAGCCGGACTTCGGGGCCTCGCCCTCGCCGGCAGCGGCCAGCACGTCCTGCTTGCGGATGCGGCCGCCGACGCCGGTGCCTTCCACGGAGTTCAGGTCAACGCCGTGCTTGTCAGCCAGCTTGCGCACCAGCGGGGTCACGTACGGGACGTTGTCGCCGTTGTTGACCTTCGCGGAGGTGTTCTTAGCGGAGGACTCGTCCTTCTTCGGGGCCTCGTCCTTCTTCTCCTCCTTGGAGGAGGACTCCTCGGCCTTTTCTTCCTTCTTCGGCTCTTCTTCCTTTTCCTCTTCCTTGGCCTCAGTCTTGGAGTCGGAGTCAGAGTCGGAGTCGTCGGACTTGGCCGGGGCGGAGCCGTCGCCGATGCGGGCGATGACTTCGCCGACCTCGATGGTGTCGTCTTCGTCGGCCAGGATTTCCTGCAGGGTGCCGGCGACCGGGGACGGGATTTCGGTGTCGACCTTGTCGGTGGAGACCTCGAGCAGCGGCTCGTCGACCTCGACGGTGTCGCCGACGGATTTCAGCCACTGGGTGATGGTGCCCTCGGTGACGGACTCGCCCAGCTCCGGCATCTCAACGTCGGTGGCATCCCCGGAAGCGCCGGAATCCTTGGAGGAGGACTCCTCGGCCTTTTCTTCCTTCTTCGGCTCTTCTTCCTTCTCCTCTTCCTTGGCCTCAGCCTTGGAGTCGGAGTCAGAGTCGGAGTCGTCGGACTTGGCCGGGGCGGAGCCGTCGCCGATGCGGGCGATGACTTCGCCGACCTCGATGGTGTCGTCTTCGTCGGCCAGGATTTCCTGCAGGGTGCCGGCGACCGGGGACGGGATTTCGGTGTCGACCTTGTCGGTGGAGACCTCGAGCAGCGGCTCGTCGACCTCGACGGTGTCGCCGACGGACTTCAGCCACTGGGTGATGGTGCCCTCGGTGACGGACTCGCCCAGCTCCGGCATCTCAACGTCGGTGGCATCCCCGGAGCCGCCGGACTGCTTGTCGGAGGAGGACTCCTCGGACTTGGACTCTTCTTCCTTGGACTCAGCCTCAGCCTCGGCCTCGTCCTGCTCCGCCTCGGCGGAGTCGTCCTGGGACTCGCCGGAGTCCGCGGACTCGCCCTCGTCGCCGATGGTGGCGATGACCTCGCCGACCTCGATGGTGTCGTCCTCGTCGGCCTTAATCTCCAGGAGGGTACCCGCAACCGGGGAAGGGATTTCGGTATCGACCTTGTCGGTGGAGACCTCGAGCAACGGCTCGTCGACCTCGACGGTGTCGCCCACAGACTTGAGCCACTGAGTAATAGTGCCTTCAGTTACGGATTCGCCCAGTTCGGGCATCTCAACGGAGTGCGCCATGAGAATTAAGACTCCTCGAAAGTTGGAAATAACAAACCTTTTGTCAACAGCCTACCGGTTCGGTCAATTCGTCGCGCATTATCTCACCCCTAATCCGGTGTTTCGCCCCACAGGCTGACCAGACAAGGTGTGAGTTACCAGGAAACTGTCTACACCACTAGGATAGTGTGCCGTGTTCAACCCTTTCCGCCGACGTCGCTCGAAGTCCCCGCTGAAGCCGCCCCGCGCCCCCGGGGAAACCATCCGTGAGCAGGACGCACGCGACCTGCAGGACTGGGCGCGCCCCCGCGGCTGGGTCGAGGCCTTCGTGGAACCGGAGACCATCGTCAACGAAATGTCGGTGGTCGTCGTCGACGAGGGCGGCGACTTCATCCGGCGGCGCATCGGGGGCCCGAAGGGAATCGACGCCGTGGCGCGGCTGCTGGACTGCCCGGTCTACGACGTCGAGGAGACCGGTTACCCCGAGCGGATGCGCCGCAAAATGGAGCGCGACCGCATCCTGCGCAAGCGGGAAGAACAAAAAATTCGCCGCGCCCGGTTCGAGCGCGGCGAAAATCCGGATTCTTAAGGATTAATCCTCGGTGTCGTTGGTCTCTTCATTGGCCCCGGCGGGCTCCGGGGCATCGGTGCTGCCCGCGCCGGCGACCTGCTCCAGCACGGCGATGATGGTGCGGGTCGGCACGCCGGTGGCGCGCTTGGGGGTGTAGCCGCGGGCGCCGTCGCCGTTCCAGGCCGGGCCGGCGACGTCGATGTGGGCCCAGTCGATGCCCTCGCCGACGAAGTGCTCCAGGTAGGTGCCGGCGAACTGCATGCCGCCTTCGCGCTGGGCGTTGATGTTGCGGATGTCGGCGTTATCCGACTTCAGCGACTCGTTGTGCTCTTCCAGCAGCGGCACGGCCCAGGCGTTTTCGCCCACGCGGCGGCCGATGTTCGCGACCTCGTCGCGGAATTCCTCCGTGCCCATGACGCCGGCGGTGCGCTTGCCCAGCGCGACCATCTGGGCGCCGGTCAGGGTGGCGGTGTCGATGAGGTAGTCCGGCTTGTCCTCGCTGGCGCGCGCGATGGCGTCGGCCAGCACCAGGCGGCCCTCCGCGTCGGTGTTGAGGACCTCGGAGGTGGTGCCGCCGTAGTGGGTGATGACATCGCCCGGGCGGGTGGCGGAACCAGACGGCATGTTCTCAGCCAGCGGGATGGTCGCGGTGACCGCGACGTCCAGCTTGAGGTAGGCCGCGGCCAGGGTAGCGGCGGCCACGGCGGCCGAACCGCCCATGTCCATGATCATGTCCCACATGCCAGCGCCCGGCTTGAGAGAAATGCCGCCGGTGTCGAAGGTGATGCCCTTGCCGACCAGCGCGACGTGGCGCTTGGCCTTGGACGGCTTCCAGGAAAGGCGCACCAGCCGCGGCGGGCGGACCGAGCCCTGGCCCACGGACAGGATGCCGCCGAAGCCTTCCTTCTTCAGCTGCTTCTCGTCGAGCACCTCGACGCCCAGGCCGGCGGCGGTGGCGTGGGAGGACAGGATGTCCGCGTAGACGGACGGGTAGAGCTCGTTGGACGGGCAGTTGACCAAGTCGCGGGCGAAGACGGTGGCCTGGGCGATGGCGCGGGCTGCGTTGAACTCGTTCTTGGTAGCCGCGTCCTTCTTATCCTGCAGGAGGAAGGAGACGGTCGCCGGCTTCTTATCGGCCGGCAGCTTGTCGGAGCGCAGCCCCCGGTGCACGTAGCCGCCCAGGATGGTGCCCTCGACGGCAGCGGCCAGGCCGAACTCGTGCAGGGTATTGCCCACCTTGTTCAGGCCCTGGGCGGCGCGGGCGGCGCAGCCGGCGGCTCGGCGCAGGGTCTCATCATCCAACTGTTCGGCCTCGCCGAGGCCGACCGCCACGATGGAGTCGGTGCCGACTTCCTCCGGGGCCGGGATGCGGTGGACCGAA
Source organism: Corynebacterium sp. LK2537 (assembly GCF_040946485.1). Lineage (NCBI taxonomy): Bacteria > Bacillati > Actinomycetota > Actinomycetes > Mycobacteriales > Corynebacteriaceae > Corynebacterium > Corynebacterium sp. LK2537. Next base: position 492,987 of record NZ_JAYWLQ010000001.1, on the reverse strand, counting down.
CCGGCCTTGCCGGTGGCGCCGACGGCCAGCAGCTGGTCGAGGACGGTGCGCAGGGCGTCGCCGTCAAGCGCTGCGGAGGCCGGGACCTCCACGCCGTCGTCGCTGGCGAAAATGCCGATGATAAGGGCCTGTGCCTTCTCCGGAAGCTTCTTGGCGAGCTTCACGGCCGGGACTACGCCGGCGCCCGGGATCTCGATTGGGGACTTCTTCTTAGCCACGGTTGTCATCCTCCTGTTGTAAGCAGTCAATGGTGTACCTAATTTCAGGTTATGGCCCCACTGTAGCGGCCGGCGACCCAGGCCGGGGAAGGTTTGCCCCATCGTTTTCCTATCAGGTGGGACAGAAAGTGGGGGAGTGGGGTCCTCACCCGCGGGCAGGGACGCAGCACACGCGACGGATGGCGGGCGGCCGCAAAATTCGGTAATAAAACCGGTTGGGTGACCGAAAGGCGGAGTAGAGTGTGGACATGACTTTGCTTGATTACACCGTAACCCGTACCGACCAGCCGACCAGTCCGGAAAAGATTGCCGAGATCCTCGACAACCCGGGGTTCGGCCGTTACTTCACCGACCACATGGTCACCATCGACTGGAACGAGGAAGAAGGCTGGCACGACGCCCAGGTGCGCCCCTTCGGCCCCCTGGAGATGTCGCCGGCCTCCAACGTCTTCCACTACGGCCAGGCCATCTTCGAGGGCATCAAGGCCTACCGCCAGCCGGATGGCACCGTGGCCACCTTCCGCCCGGAGCAGAACGCCGAGCGCATGATCCACTCCGCCGAGCGCTTGGCGATGCCGCCGCTGCCCGCCGAGGAATTCACCAACTCCCTGGCCCAGTTGGTCGCCGTCGATAAGGACTGGGTTCCGGCCGCCGGCGGGGAAGACTCGCTCTACCTGCGCCCGTTCATGATCTCCACGGAGGTCTCCCTGGGCGTTCACCCGGCCAAGTCCTACCGCTATATCGTCATCGCCTCCCCGGCCGGGGCCTATTTCACCGGCGGCGTGAAGCCGGTTTCGGTCTGGCTGTCTACCGACTACGTCCGCGCCGCCCCCGGCGGCACCGGTGCGGCGAAGTTCGCCGGCAACTACGCGGGCTCGCTGTTGGCCCAGGCCCAGGCCGATGAGAAGGGCTGCGACCAAGTCGTCTGGCTGGACGCGCTGGAGCGCAAGTACATCGAGGAGATGGGCGGGATGAACCTGATGTTCGTCTACGGCAGCGGCGACGACGCCAAGATCGTCACCCCGGCGCTGTCGGGCTCCCTGCTGCCCGGCATCACCCGTGATTCCCTGCTGCAGGTCGCCCGCGACGCCGGCTACGAGGTCGAGGAGCGCCGCATCTCCGCCGAGGAGTGGCACCAGGACGTCGACAGTGGCGAGATGACCGAGTCCTTCGCTTGTGGTACCGCCGCCGTTATCACCCCGGTCGGCCGCGTGCTGGGCAAGGACCTGGACTTCACCATCAACGGCAACGAGCCGGGCGAGGTCACCATGGCGCTGCGCAAGCAGCTCACCGACATCCAGCGCGGCAGCCAGCCCGACACCCACGGGTGGCTGCACACGCTGGTCTAGTCGCCCAGTGCCGTGGAGACAAGCTCCACGGCTGAATTGATAAGCGGCAGGGCAGACAGGGCCCCGAGGCCCTGGCCCGCCGCGACCGCCAGATCCAGCCAGGGCTCGTGCCCGAGATCGGCCACGGCCCGGTCAAAGGCCGGGGTGGCGGTGGAGGTCGCGACGAAGACCCACTCCTGGGTGCCGGGGCGCAGGCGCTCGGCTAGCATGGCCGCGGCCGCGCCGAAGGAGCCGTCGATGAGCACCGGAGTGCGGCGCGCGGCCGACTGCGCGATGAAGGCGACCTCCGCTGCAAACGCCGGCGAACCCAGCACGCGGATAAGCTCGGCCGGCTCGTCGGCGAGCCCGCGGCTGCGGAACATCGCGTCGCGTACGACGGTGACCTGTTGTTTCCACCGCTCCGTCGGGACCTGGGCGCCGCGCGGGACGATCGCCACCGGCTCGGTGCCGGTCACGCGGCCCACAATTGCCGCGGCTACGGTGCTGTTGCCGACGCCGATATCGGCCGGGATCACCAAGTCGTCGCCCTCGTCCGCGCTGGCGTCGGCGGCCTTGATACCGATGTCGAAGGCCTGGGCGGTCAGCTCGGCGTCCATCGCGTCGGCGCTATCAATCGGGGCGGAGGTGCCTGCTTGGATTAGCCGCACGCGGGCAGCGGCGCGCTGGGCCAAAAGCTCAATCGGCCCGGTGTGCGCGGACAGCTGCTCGACCGCGTCGTGGGTGTGGTCAGCTGGCCACTGCGAGACCGGCGCGTCCGCGCTGGCGATGCCGTTGTCGCCGGCGAAGACCACGACCCGCGGTCGGGCCACCGGCTGGGGCAGGACGCGCTGCAGGCAGCCGGCCAGCCAGACCACCGGCAGGGACATCCGCCCCAGGGCGGCGGACTGCGGATTCAGGGCAATCTTGGCCGCGAGCTCGCGCTTTTCAGCCGCGCCGATGCCGGCCGCGCTATCCGCCTGCAACTCCACCATGACTAGGCCAGAGCCTCGCCCGGCTTGACCCGCGGGCGCGGCACGCGCCACTTACGCGGCTGGGTAGCCCGCCCCACCGCGTAGCTGCCCAGGCTGAAGCCGGTAGCGGTGGTGCCGGGGAACTTCATCCGCACCGCGTTGTTGACGCGGCGGCCGTGCAGGATAGCCAGGACAGCGAAGAGCAGGATGAAGACCATGCCCACGGCGGATACCGCCGGGGAGATGCTCGGGACAAACGTGCCGACGAACATGAACAACAGCAGGGCGAGGGCACCGGGCATCGTGAAGCGCAGCGGGCTGTTGGCGACATCGACGACATCGCGGGCATAAGCCCGCTCCTTGCCGCGGTCGCGGGCCGGCAGGTAGCGTTCGTCGCCGGCGGCCATGCGCTCCTGGGTCTCGCGGTTGCGCTTGCGCTGCTCCTCGCGCTCCTTGGCCTTGTAGTCCTTCCATTCTTCCTTGGACATGGACTTCTTCAGCTCTTTGCGGTTCTGGTGCGCCTGCGCAGTAGACATGCGGTGCGGATCGCGGATAACGCCCTTGGCGATCTCCTGCTCCGCGCGCTTCGGCGTCGGCCGGCCCTTCGGCGGGGTGTAGCCCTTCGGGTAGCTCTTAGCCTCCTGGGCGGCCGAGTCCTTGCCGGCGTGCGCGGCCGACTGGTCGGCGGTGTCCGCTGCAGCGGCGTCCTGATTGTCTTTTTGCCACGGTAGTTTCACAACACCCAAGGTTACAAGGTTGCTTGTCCAAAGTGGAATAAGGCCCGCGCCCGTGCGGTTGAAGATGAATACAAGCCATAATCCCACCGCCTGGCACGTCAGCCTTTCTTGACGGTAGTGAGGCGAGTAGGGTGGTGGGGAGCACTAAATCCGACGCAACGTCGAACAATCAAGTCGAACAAGGAGTATTTATGACCGCCCCAGCATCTGCTACTGGCGTCATCCTGACTGAGGCCGCCGCCGCTAAGGCGAAGGCTCTGCTCGATCAGGAAGGCCGCGACGATTTGTCCCTGCGTATTGCTGTCCAGCCGGGCGGCTGCGCCGGCCTGCGCTACCAGCTGTACTTCGATGACCGCACCCTGGATGGCGACAAGGTCGACCAGGTCGGCGGCGTTAACCTCGTCGTGGACAAGATGTCCGTGCCGTACCTGACTGGCGCCAAGATCGACTTCGCCGACACCATCGAGCAGCAGGGCTTCACTATCGACAACCCGAACGCCGGCGGTTCCTGCGCCTGCGGTGATTCCTTCAACTAAATAGCCGTTGGTGGCGAGCCAAACAGTTCGCCGCAACGCATAAAAGCTTTGGGCTCGGCCCTCCTTCCGTAGGAGGGGCCGAGCCCAAAGCTTTAGGTTTCTTTAGCGGCGGACCTTAGTCGGCGTTAGAGCTTGACCGGGTAGTCGCGCTGTTCGATCTGCGGATCGATGCGGTCTTCGACGAAGATGCCGTGCCAGATCATGAACGACAGCACGGTCCACAGGCGGCGGGAGTGGTCGCTGACCCCGTCGCGGTGCTCCTTGAGCATCTCTAGGACGGCCTTCTTGTTGAAGATGTCCTCGGTCTGCGAGGCGTTGATCTGATCCTGGGCCCAACCGTAGAGCTCGTCGCCGGCCAGCCAGTGGCGCATAGGCACCGGGAAGCCCAGCTTCTTGCGGTGCAGCACGTGCGGCGGCACGATCTGCTCCAGCGCCTTGCGCAGCGCGTACTTGGTGGTCCCGTGGGCGATCTTCAGATCGTGCGGGATGGTCTCGGCGACCTTGAAGACCTCCTTGTCCAGGAAGGGCACGCGCAGCTCCAGGGAGTTGGCCATGTTCATCTTGTCCGCCTTGACCAGGATGTCGCCGCGCATCCAGGTAAACAGGTCCAGGTGCTGCATCCGGGCGACCGGATCGAAGTCCTGGGACTGGGCGTAGATCGGGGCGGTGACCTCCCGGTGGTCCCACTCGCGGCGAGCCCACGGCAGGACGCGCTGGAGCTGCTCGAAGTTAAAGGAGCGGGCGTTGCCGTAGTAGCGCTCCTCCATGGTCATCGAGCCGCGGTTGAGCAGGGACTTGCCCTTCATGCCCTCCGGCAGGACGCGGGAGAGCTGGCCCAGCCCGCGGCGCAGGGGAGAGGGGATCTTCTCAAACGGTGCGAGGGAGAGCGGTTCCTTATATATGGTGTAGCCGCCGAAGAGCTCGTCGGCGCCCTCACCGGAGAGCACCACCTTGACGTGCTTGCGGGCCTCCTGGGCCACGAAGTACAGCGGGACCAGCGAGGGGTCTGCGACCGGGTTGTCCAGGTACCACATGATCTTCGGCACGGCGTCGGCGTACTCCTCCGGGGAGACGATCTTGACGATGTGCTCGACGCCGATGGCCTCGGCGGACTCGGCTGCGACGTCGACCTCGGAGTAGCCCTCGCGCTCAAAGCCGGTGGTGAAGGTGAGCAGGTTCTCGTTGTGGCGCTTGGCCAGGGCGGCGATCGCCGTGGAGTCGATGCCGCCGGAGAGGAAGGAACCGACCGTGACGTCCGCGCGCATGTGCTTTTCGACGGAATCCTCCAGGGCGCGGGCGATGCGGTCGAACAGCTGCTGCTCGTCGCCCTTGGCGACCTTTTGCACCGGGAAGGTGGGGCGGAAGTAGCGGTCAGAGACGACCTCGCCGCCCGGCTTCAGGGTCACGGTGCAGCCGGATTCGACGCGGCGGATATTGGCGTGCAGGGACTCCGGCTCCGGCACGTACTGCAGGTCGACGTAGTGCTCGATGGCGCGCTTATCAAGGCTCAGGTCTAGACCGATGGTCTCGGCCATCGCCAGGATGGACTTCATTTCGGAAGCGAAGACGGTGCCCGCCTCGGTGGTGGCGTAGTACAGCGGCTTGATGCCGAACTGGTCCCGGGCGGCGAACATGGTCTTGGTCTGGGTGTCCCAGATGACGATGCCGAACATGCCGCGCAGGTGGTTGACCACGTCCGCGCCCCAGTGGTGGTAGCCGACGACGATGGGCTCGCCGTCGCCTTCCGTATTAAACGTGTAGCCGGCGGCCTGTAGCTCCTCGCGCAGCTCCAGGTAGTTGTAGATCTCGCCGTTGAAGGTCAGGGCGTAGCGGTCCGGGGCATCGGCCGGGCCCCAGCGCAGCGGCTGGTGGGAGTGCTCCAGGTCGATGATGGACAGGCGGTTGAACCCGAAGACGGCGTCGTCGTCGTGCCAGGTTCCGGCCGCGTCTGGACCGCGGTGGCGCATACAGGGCAGTCCGTCCTCAACGGCTTGGACGTAGTCCGTGGCGTTGTGATTCGCGGCTAGCAAACTCAAAAGTCCGCACATACGGGTCTCGCTCCTTGCAAAGAAAGTTTCTGAACAACTTGGCATTTTACGGGTCGCGGCCCGCAGATAGCTATTGGCGCTCCGAGGTAGCGGCTGCCGGCTGGCTGTGGGCGGCCTGTGGACGGTGGCTGGCCGCGCCGCCCGGCGGGGTAGAGGGAAAGCTTCCACCTTTAGGGGCGAACTTTCGGATGATAGCCCGCCCGCGCGTCTGTGAATTGGGTAACAGGCGAGAAATCGCAGTTAAAGGGCATAATCCACGGCAGAGGCCGATGACCATGTAACATAATCGGCCGTTACGGTCGCGGGCCAAGGGGTCCGTGCGACTGTTCTTGGGATTCGGCTAAGAAATGCGAGCTGGATCCACTATCCTAAACAGATAGGAATGCTCTGAGAGCGTTTAAGAAGTTTGTGTGGACAGAAAGGCAGAACACACGTGGGACAGCGTAATAAGCGCAACCTAGCCCGAAAGGCTGGTCTGGCGGGCGCACTGGCACTGGGTGGCAGTGCTCTCGCAGCCTGTGATGTGCAGGCTCCCGAGGCTGTAAACAAGGTCCTGGGATTCGGCTGGCCGCGGGGCATTACCCCGGAGGCAGAAGCAATGTACAACTTCTGGATCTGGGTCTGGGTTGCTGCGTGGACTATCGGTATCATCATGTGGGGCCTGTTCCTGGTGGCCATCTTCCGGTGGAGCGCCAAGCGGGCCAAGAAGCAGGGTAAGGGCGAGTTCCCGAAGCAGCTGCAGTACAACGTCCCGCTGGAGTTGGTGCTGACGGTTGTCCCGATCATCATCATTACGGCCCTGTTCTTCTTCACGGTTCAGACCCAGCAGAAGGTCACCGCCCTAGATAAGGACCCGAAGGTGACCGTGGACGTGACCGCTTACCAGTGGAACTGGAAGTTCGGCTACGCCGCCGTTGACGGCGAGCTGGCTGGCGGCCAGGACTACGACGGCACCGACGAGGAAAGCAACCGTCTGGCGGAAGAGTCCGCTATCGACCCGGAGGGCACCGAGAACGCTAACCCGATTCACGGCAAGTCCAAGGGCGACATCTCCTACCTGAACTTCAACGAGATTGAGACCGTCGGTACCACCGAAGAGGTTCCGGTTCTGGTCCTGCCGACCAACACCGCGATTGAGTTCCGCCTGGCCTCCGGCGACGTGTCGCATGGTTTCTGGATTCCGGAATTCCTGTTCAAGCGCGACGTGTACGCACACCCGGAGAACAACCAGCAGGAGCGCGCTTTCCAGGTGGAGAGCATCGATAAGGAAGGCGCCTTCGTTGGCCGTTGTGCTGAGATGTGCGGTACCTACCACGCGATGATGAACTTCGAGCTGCGTGCCGTTTCCCCGGAGAAGTTCGAGGAGTACATGCAGTACCGCATGGACAACCCGGACGCTCCGAACTCTGAGGCCCTGGCGCACATCGGTGAAGCTCCGTATGCCACCTCGACCCAGCCGTTCAACTCGCAGCGCGACACCCAGGATGGCGACAACTACGTTGACGCCAACGACAAGGCACAGGCATAAGGAGATATTGAACCATGCGTGTAGGTGCAAAAGTCTTTTACGGGATCTTCACATACCTGTTGATCTCCGAAATCGTCTACATCTTCGCCGTCAACTTCGTTAAGGACGACGGCTACCGCCACGGCCCCGAGTGGGCAGGCATGGTCGCCATGGCCCTCGCGGCCCTGCTGGCCCTGATGCTCGCGGTCTACATCCAGTTCACCGATGCCCGCTCCGACGTCCTCCCGGAGGACTGGGAAGAGGCGGAGACCGAGGATTCCGCCGGCATCCTGGGCTTCTTCTCCCCGAGCTCCATCTGGCCGTTCATGATGACCATGGCCATCGCAGTCCTGGGTCTGGGCATCATCTTCATGTACTACTGGATGATCGTTCTGGGCGCCATCATGCTGGTGTGGGCTACCACCAAGCTCTCGCTGCAGTACGGCCTGCCGAAGGAAAAGCACTAGCTTTCAACTGCGCGCCGTAATCGCCCCGCAGCTTCTTAGACGACAAGGCCCCGGGCCTTCCTGAAAAGGGAGGTTCGGGGCCTTCGTCGTATCCAGTTCCAAAAAGTTCCCGCAGTATCCGAAAAACTTTCCCGAGCCGGCGAAAAGCCTGGGATTTGCCGTCGATACCGCGGGGCGGGTGGGGCCTATCAACCGGTTGACGGCGTTAAAACCCCTTGTTATAGCGATTTTCAGCTGGGGGTAATACGAAAGTTGCAAGCCTGCGGTTTTGCCGCCCGGGAAACGTGAATTATCTCTCATCCGCATTTCGGCGAAAATGGTTGCAAGCCGCGCGGGTATCCATCTCGCGAAATATTGGTCGCCTCTAAGCCTGTGGGGGCGGCGGGGAATAAGGGTGGTGACCTGCGGGGATGGCGAGTTTTTGGAAAGTAGTGGCCGGCGAACATGGGGCGGTTAGGCAGGATTGCGGCCGGATTCTGTGTTTTTGCTGACGAAGCCCGGAAAAATTCATAGCGAAAGCGGGGGGAACTAGATGAATTCGGGTCGAGAAACGGCCATACTAATAGGCGTGACGAGCGCAGTTTCTAATCAAGGTATGGCAGCACCACGTGTTGCCGCGCTGAACCGACCCAATATGGTCAGCGTGGGCACCATCGTGTTCCTGTCGCAGGAGTTAATGTTCTTCGCCGGACTGTTCGCGATGTGGTTCACATCCCGAGCTAACGGTCAGGAAGGCGATTGGGCGGAGCACACCGCCCACATCAACGTGCCTATGGGCTTCCTCATTACGGGCGTCCTGGTGCTTTCCTCCGTGACCTCGCAGTTCGGTGTCTTCGCCGCAGAAAGGGGTGACGTATTCAAGCTTCGGCTCTGGTACTCGGTGACCATCCTCCTGGGCGTTTTGTTCCTGGGCATTATGGCCTTCGAGTGGTACGAGCTGATTCACCACGGTGTTACCGTCCAGGCGAGCGTGTTCGGTTCGGTCTTCTACATTCTGACCGGCTTCCACGCGGCCCACGTGACCGGTGGCCTGTTGAGCTTCGTGGTGATTTTGCTTCGCATTGCTAAGTCCAAGTTCACGCCGGCCCAGGCAACCGCTGCAATGGCGGTGTCTTACTACTGGCACTTTGTGGACGTCGTGTGGATCGGCGTTTTCGTCGTTATCTACCTCGTCCAGTAGGCCGTAGATAGCCGAGTCATCTCGGTCTACAGCCATTCATTTCCGGACACCAGTAACACAAAAGGAAAATGATGGATACCAATCCCAACAACAACGCTTCACCGGTGGGGGAGACCACCCCGGCGGCTGCGGCGAAGAAGACTCGCCGCCGGCGCAAGATGAAGCGCACCCTCGCGGGCGCTTTCGCGCTGACCGTCGGTCTGACGGGTGCTGGCGTTCTGGCCACCGCCCTGACGCCGGACGCTCAGGTCGCCACCGCCCAGAAGGATGACCAAGCCCTGATCCAGGAAGGCAAGGACATCTACGATGTCGCTTGTATCACCTGCCACGGTGCCAACCTGCAGGGCGTCGAGAAGCGCGGCCCGTCGCTCATCGGCGTCGGTGCCGGCTCGGTCTACTTCCAGGTTCACTCCGGCCGTATGCCGATGATGTCTAACGATGCCCAGGCGGAGCGCAAGACCCCGCGCTACACCGAGCAGCAGACCCTGGCCCTGGCTGCCTACGTTGCGGCCAACGGTGGGGGACCGGACATCGTCTACAAAGAAGACGGCACGATTGCTATGGAGTCCCTGCGCGGCGCCAACTACAACGGCCAGATTCAGGCCGAGGACGTCGCCAAGGGTTCTGAGCTGTTCCGCATGAACTGCGCTTCCTGCCACAACTTCACCGGCCAGGGTGGCGCACTGTCCTCCGGTAAGTACGCACCGGCCCTGGATCCCGCCAACGAGCAGGAGATCTACCAGGCCATGCTGACCGGCCCGCAGAACATGCCGAAGTTCTCCGATCGCCAGCTGACCGCTGACGAGAAGAAGGACATCATCGCCTACATCAAGTCTGCTAACGAGACCCCGTCTCCGGCAGGCTGGGACCTGGGCGGTCTCGGCCCGGTCTCTGAAGGCCTGGCAATGTGGATTATCGGCATCACCGCGCTGTGCGCGGCCGCTATGTGGATGGGATCGCGCTCATGAGCAACGTAAATCACAACTACACCGACGCTCAGCTGAAGGGCATGAGCAACGACGAGCTCGCTGCCCTCGGTACTGAGCTGGACGACGTCACCGTCGCTTTCCGTAAGGAACGCTTCCCGGTTGAGGGTGACCCGGCTGAGAAGCGCGCGGCCACCGGCATTGGTATCTGGCTGACGATTTCCATCATCTCGGCCATCGCCTTTTTGGGCGTGTACCTGTTCTGGCCGTGGCAGTTCAAGACCCTGGGTGAAGACGGCCTCATCTGGCACACTCTCTACACCCCGCTGCTGGGTCTGTTCTCCGGTCTGGCAATCATCTGCCTGGGCGTCGCTATTATTCAGTACGTCAAGAAGATCATTCCGGAAGAGATTTCGGTCCAGCGTCGCCACGACGGTCCTTCCGACGAGGTTGACCGCCGCACCCTGACCGCCCTGCTGAACGACTCGTGGAAGACCTCCACCCTGGGTCGCCGCAAGACCCTGATGGGCCTGCTCGGCGGCGCCGGCGTCCTCTTCGGCCTGTCGGTCATCGCCCCGCTGGGCGGCGCCATCAAGAACCCGTGGAAGGTTCGTCACGAGATGAACTACATGGGTGACGGCACCCTGTGGACCTCGGGTTGGACCCTGCACGAGAAGGGCGTCAAGCTCTACCTCGCTCGTGACACCAGCACCATCGCTGAGATGCACGAGGGTGAGTCCGGCAGCCACTACACCACGAAGGGCCTGGCGCGCCTGGTCCGCGTCCGTCCGGAGGACCTGGCTGCCGGCGGTATGGAGACCGTGTTCCCGTTGGCTGAGTCCGACGTCAACGACGGCGACCTGTACGATCCGCAGAAGGATGTCTACGAAAACCACATGCACTCGATCCACGGCAACCGCAACGCGGTCATGCTGATTCGCCTGCGCCACGCAGACGCACAGCGCGCCATCGAGCGCAAGGGTCAGGAAGACTTCCACCACGGTGACTACTACGCCTTCTCCAAGATTTGTACTCACATCGGTTGCCCGACCTCGCTGTACGAGGCTCAGACCAACCGAATCCTGTGCCCGTGCCACCAGTCGCAGTTCGACGCCCTGGAGTACGGCAAGCCGGTCTTCGGCCCGGCCGCCCGTGCTCTGCCGCAGCTGCCGATCACCGTGGACGAAGACGGCTACCTCGTCGCGCAGGGTAACTTCATTGAGCCTGTCGGCCCGGCATTCTGGGAGCGTAAGTCATAATGAGCAATAAACTCGCTGAAATCGGTAACAACATTGATTCGCGGTACACTGCCTCCGGCATGATCCGCACTCAGATCAACAAGGTCTTCCCGACCCACTGGTCCTTCATGCTGGGCGAAATGGCGCTGTACAGCTTCATCATCCTGCTGCTGACCGGTATTTACCTGGCGCTGTTCTTCGACCCGTCGATCAGCAAGGTCATCTACGACGGCGCCTACACCCCGCTCAACGGCGTGGAGATGTCGCGTGCTTACGCGACGGCCCTGGACCTGTCCTTCGAGGTACGCGGCGGCCTCTTCGTCCGCCAGATGCACCACTGGGCAGCCCTGATGTTCATGATGTCCATGGTCGCGCACATGCTGCGCATCTTCTTCACCGGTGCGTTCCGCCGCCCGCGTGAGGCAAACTGGATCATCGGCTGCGCGCTGATTCTGCTGGGCATGGTCGAGGGCTTCCTCGGCTACTCCCTGCCGGACGACCTGCTCTCCGGCGTTGGTCTGCGCATTATGTCCGCCATCATCCTGGGCCTGCCGATCATCGGTACCTGGTTGCACTGGGCCATCTTCGACGGCGACTTCCCGTCCGACCTGATGCTGGATCGTTTCTACATCCTGCACGTCCTGGTCATCCCGGGCATCATCCTGGGCCTGATTGCCGCCCACCTCATCCTGGTCTGGTACCAGAAGCACACCCAGTTCCCGGGGCCGGGCCGCGCCGAGAACAACGTCGTTGGCGTCCGCATCATGCCGGTCTTCGCCACCAAGGCGATTGGCATGGGCCTGATGGTTGCCGGCGTCCTGGCTCTGATGTCTGGTCTGCTGACCATTAACGCCATCTGGAACCTGGGGCCGTACAACCCGTCGCAGGTCTCCGCTGGTTCCCAGCCGGATATCTACATGCTGTGGACTGACGGTGTCGCTCGTATTATGCCGGCCTGGGAGCTCTACCTGGGCAGCTACACCATCCCGAGCGCCTTCTGGGTAGCCCTGCTCTGTGGCCTGATGGTCGTCCTGCTGTTCGCCTACCCGTTCATCGAGAAGAAGATGACCGGCGACGACGCCCACCACAACCTGCTGCAGCGTCCGCGCGACGTTCCGGTCCGCTCCGGCATCGGTGCCATGGCCATCACCTTCTTCCTGCTGGTGACCATGTCCGGTGGTAACGACCACGTCGCTCACTTCTTCCAGATCTCGCTGAACGCGATGACCTGGCTGGGCCGTATCGGCCTGCTGGTCCTGCCGCCGCTGGCTTACGTCATCACCTACAAGATTTGCGTGAGCCTGCAGCGCTCCGACCGCGAGGTCTTGGAGCACGGCATCGAGACCGGTGTCATCAAGCAGCTGCCGAACGGTGCCTTCATCGAGGTTCACCAGCCGCTGGGCCCGGTCGACGAGCACGGCCACGCCGTCCCGCTCAAGTACGCCGGCGCCAAGGTCCCGAAGCAGCTCAACGAGCTGGGCCTGGCCGACGCCGAGACCCAGGGCATCTTCTCCTCCGACGAAGAGGGTGTGGTCAAGCGTGTGCACCAGCACCACGCTGACAACGCCGCCGAGGAAGCGGAGATGTTCCGCCGCCTCAACGAGGCCAACCGTCGCGACGACGAGGAGAACGGCCGCTACTAACAGCTGGCCATCCTTTAACTAGCGCTCACGAAGCCCGCCGCTCCCACTGGGAGTCCGGCGGGCTTTTGTTATGCCACCGGCTAACGATGCCCCCGCGCCCGCAGCCCCCACGGAGTCAACAGTCCTCCCGATGCGCACGGTGCCCACGGGCGCCACTGTGCCCGTCTTGGGCGCCGGGGGAGCGGCCAGCGGCCGCGGGGCCCGCTGCTGCGGCGTATCACGCACTGTGGCAGCCCCACCGCCGTCTCTCTTGCGCCAGGAGCGCGTGGGCTCGGTAGGGCTCGTATACGCCTTCCTATATAGATCCGTATATAGAAGAATGGTCGCGCGGTGGTGGAGTGGTGGGCGGCGGGGTAGAGGCGGCGCAGGGGAGCGCAGTAGCTACTGGGCTGTCTCCTTTTATATTGGAGACTTTGGGGAGCCGTGGTGCCGGAGTGAACGGTGAGGCGCGGTATTGCACCTTCGGTGGGCCGGTTTTGGGCCTGGGGAGGCCCTCTAAGGGGCCTAAAATTCGGAAAAATTCGCCGAAATTTGGGTGTGTGATTAAGCTAACAATTAAAAAGTGTCCTGATCGCCTTCATGTGGTCGGGAAGAACTTGCTGAGAATTGGGGGTGTTGCGTGATTTTGGTGTTGCCGCTGGTCATGGTATTCTTGTTCGGGTCGCTTGGCGTTGAGGGGTGCGCGCCGGAGTGAGAAAACCTGAGAGCGTCTCAGTCCGATAAACGGGGTATAACGAAACGGTTACAACGCGACACGCTTTGGTCAATTAGACATCTTTCGTGATTGTTTCGTAACCTATTCGAGACACAGCGTTGCTCACCGAGCAGCCAGTCCCGAACTAAAGAATTTTTCAAGCGCCGTATCTGGCCGCTCCCACGAAGAGGGTTGTGGCCGAACGGAGGCCGGCGGTGTCACCACTGCCGGCCGACGAACGTTAGGCCCGTCCCCTGGGCCAGAGCCTTGCCGATGTAGAAGGAAACTCGGCAGGGTAGGCGCTAAACAAGATTTGGAGTTTATTTTCGTGGCTAAGCACCGTCGTCAGACCGCAACCATGACCCGTCGTATCGCGACCACCGCCGTAGTGGCTGCATCCGCTACCGTCGCCGTCCCGGGCGTTGCGAACGCTACCGAGGTAGTTATCCCGAACACCAACTACTCTTTCGATGTCCAGGGCCTGGACCAGATCCCGAACATTGAGAAGGTTCCGAACATCCAGACCTACGTCCCGTCCCTGGGCGAGGCTCAGAACGTCAACTACAACGCCGCTGCACAGGTTGCTCCGGCACCGGCTAAGTCCGAGGGCCAGAAGGTCGTCGACGCGGCTCGCTCCGTCATCGGCGCACCGTACGGCTGGGGCGCTGCCGGCCCGAACTCCTTCGACTGCTCCGGCCTGACCTCCTGGGCCTACGGACAGGTTGGCAAGTCCATCCCGCGTACCTCCCAGGCGCAGGCCGCCCAGGGCACCCCGGTCGCCCTGGACCAGCTGCAGCCGGGCGACATCGTTGCCTACTACGGTGGCGCTTCCCACGTCGGTATCTACACCGGCAACGGCACCATCATCGATGCCCTGAACTCCGGCACCCCGGTTCAGGAGCGTCCGCTGGACTACATGCCGATCCACTCGGCCGTCCGTTTCTAGGACTTTCCGCAGCCCCTCAAGGGCTCGCCCCGATCCGCGCTAGCGGGTCGGGGTTTTCTCTTTAATCACACCCGTTTCAAGTTCGCCAGTTTCCCGCCTGAGGTGGGAAAACAACTTCGCGTCCGACTGGTAAACACCCGCGGGATGCTCTATAGTTCATTAAGTTAGTTCACTCGTTTTTTAACACTGAAGAAAGAGTCCTCGTGCTTGAATATTCTGCGCGGCGCACCCGTTCCATGCGCCGCATCTCCGGCGGCTGGTTGGCTGCCACCACGGCCGTTGTTCTGGGCGCAGCGGCACTGAACCCCGTAGCGGGCGCGCAGGAGACCGACGGCGCGGAGCAGCCCGCCGTCGCTCCGGCTGGCGACGACGTTGATTCTCTGCTGCACGAGATGGGCGAGGTCGCGCAGAAGGTCTCCGCGAAGAGCGAAAAGGTCAAGGAGGCCGAGGACAAGCTCGCCGAGGCGGAGAAGGACACGCAGCGCTCGGCGGAGCACGCCCGCCACGCTCAGGAAGAGGCAGACGCTGCCGATGCCGCCGTTAACGACCAGCGCGGCAACGTCAACGACATCGCCAAGTCGCGCTACCGCGGCGTGAACATGGACCGCTTCACCGCCACCTTGGCCAGCGGCGACCCCCAGGCCGCCGTGGAGCGCCTCGGCTACCTGGGCGCTATTTCCCGCGACGCCCAGCGCAACCTCGAGACCATGTCGACCAACGCGGACGCCGCCAAGTCCAAGCGGGACGCCGCCGACGCCGCCGTCAAGGAGGCAGAGCGCAAGACCCGCGAGCTGCAGGAGCAGAAGGACCGCCTCGTCCGCGAGCAGGAGGAGCTGGAGAAGCAGAAGGCCTCCATCGAGGAGCGCGTCGACGCGCTGTCCGGCGAGGACCGCGCCCGCTGGGAGGCCCAGTTTGGCGGCTCTTCGTTGTCGCCGGAGGACATCGCCGGCCTGTCCGGCAAGGGCGGCGACGCCGTGGCCGCGGCCCTGTCGAAGATCGGCAGCCCCTACGGCTGGGGCGCCGCCGGCCCCACCGAGTTCGACTGCTCCGGCCTGATGTTCTGGGCCTACCAGCAAAAGGGCGTGAGCATCCCGCGTACCTCCCAGGCGCAGATCGCCGGTGGCACCAGCGTGAGCATCAACGACCTGCAGCCGGGCGATATCGTCGGCTACTACCCGGGCGTTACCCACGTCGGCATGTACATCGGCGACGGCCAGGTGGTCCACGCCTCGACCTACGGCGTGCCGGTCCAGGTCGTGCCGGTCGACTCCATGCCCATCCAGGGCGCTTCCCGTTACTAAACGCGCGCGGGCTATAGGTACAGTTGGTGCCTATGGTCCGCGTTTTGCTTGTTACCAATGATTTCCCGCCCACCATCGGCGGGATCCAGTCCTACCTGCGGGATTTCCTCGGCACCCTGCCCCCGGACCAGGTCATGGTCTTCGCCTCGACCCAAAACGCCGACGATGCCGCCTCCTACGACCGCGACCTGCCCTACCGGGTAGTGCGCTGGCCCCGCCGGGTCATGCTGCCCACGCCGGCGACGGCGCGCGCCATGCAGGAGATCATCCGCCGCGAGGGCATCGACACGGTCTGGTTCGGCGCCGCCGCCCCGCTCGGGCTCCTCGGCAAGGCCGCTCGGGCTGCCGGCGCCACCCGCGTCATCGTCACCACCCACGGCCACGAGGTCGGCTGGTCGATGCTCCCCGGCGCCCGCCAGGCCCTCCGCCTCATCGGCGCCTCGGCCACGGCCGCGACCTATATCTCTGGCTACACCCTGCGCCGCCTGCGCCCGGCCTTCGGCTCCCAGCTGGACTGGGTACACCTGCCCTCGGCCGTCAACACGGACGATTTCCACCCCGTGGACGCCGCGGCGGCCACCGCCGCCCGCCGCCGCTACGGGCTGCGGGAGGATGGCCCCGTCGTCGTCTGTATTTCCCGCCTGGTCCCGCGCAAGGGCCAGGACCAGCTCATCCGCGCCTTCGGCCGGCTCCAGCACAACCACCCGGACGCCCAGCTGCTCATCGTTGGCCGCGGCCGCTACCGCGCCAGCCTCGAGACGCTGGCCGGCATCTACTTCCTGGACACCCACTTCGCCGAGGCTGCCGATACCGCCGACCTGAACGCCGCCTTGGCCGCCGCCGATATCTTCGCCATGCCGGCCCGCACCCGCGGTGGCGGGCTCGACGTGGAGGGGCTGGGCATCGTCTACCTCGAGGCTCAGGCAGCTGGCCTGCCCGTCATCGCCGGCGACTCCGGCGGCGCGCCGGAGACCGTCACGCAAGACACGGGCATCGTCGTGCGCGGGTCGAGCGTGGATGAGCTGACCCGCGCCCTGGATGCTTTGTTGTCAGATCCCCAGTGCCGGCAGGAGATGGGCCGGGCCGGGCGCGCATACGTGCAGCAGGAATGGACCTGGGCGGTCATGGGCGCCCGTCTGCGCGGCCTCCTTCGATGTGACCGCTAAGGGGGAGGGGGTATATCCTAGACTGCATGTCGAAAGCCTTCCCCACCCCCTCGTCTGCAGAGATGGAGTCCTCGCAGCCGTTGACTATCGGCATGGATATTGGGGGCACCAACCTGCGCGCCGGCGTGATTACCACCGACGGGCAGCTCATCGATAGCGTCAGCGTCCCCACCCCCAGTACCGCAGAGGCACTCGAGGACGCGCTTGTCGATGCCGTCCGCCGCCTCCAGGGCACCTACCGCATCCAGGCCGTGGGGCTGGCCGTGGCCGGGTTTATCGACCCGGACTGTGAGGTGGTGCGCTTCGCGCCGCACTTGCCGTGGCGCAACGCCCCCGTCCGCCGGCGGGTGGAGGAGCGCCTGGGCCTGCCGGTGCGGCTTGAGCACGACGCGAACTCCGCGGCCTGGGGCGAGTGGCGCTTCGGGGCCGGGCAGCACGCCCGCGACTGGGTGTTTTTCTCCGTGGGCACCGGGATCGGCGCGACGCTGATGACGCAAGAGACCATCTACCGCGGCGCTTTTGGCACCGCCCCGGAATTCGGCCACCTCGTGGTCGTGCCGGGCGGGCGCCAGTGCTCGTGCGGTAAGCGCGGCTGCCTGGAGCGCTACGCCTCGGGTACCGCGCTGACCGACACCGCCAACGAGCTGCGCCCGAACTATTCCACCACGCTGCCGGCCAACCCCTCCGGCGAGGAGATCGCCGACGCCGCCCGCGCGGGCGACGCCCTGGGGATCGCCGTCATGGAGGACCTGGGCAGCTGGCTCGGCCAGGGCCTGTCGATCGTGACCGACGTCCTCGACCCGGAGCTCATCGTGCTGGGCGGGGGAGTCAGCAAGGACGCTGATCTCTACCTCGACACGGCGCGCGAGTTCATGGCCCGCGACATCGTCGGCGCGGGGCACCGCCCCGTGGCGGAGGTCGTTACCGCCAGCCTGGGATCGGCAGCAGGTATGATCGGGGTGGGAGATTTGGCCCTGCGCCAGGCAGACATGGTTCACGAGGAAAGTTAGACGATGCACAATAAATGGTATTGGGCCTTTAAGAATATTTTCTTCGGCCCGGCGCTGCGGCTATGGAACCGACCCTGGTCGCGCGGCATGGACAACATCCCGGCCACCGGGTCCGCCATCTTGGCGTCCACCCACCAAGCCGTGATGGATTCCTTCTACTTTCCGCTGCTGTGCCCGCGGCAGATTATCTTTCTCGCCAAATCGGAATACTTCACCACGCCCGGGCTGGTCGGCCGCGTGCAGAAGTGGTTCTTCAGCTCGGTGGGGCAGGTGCCCATCGAGCGCAACGCCGAGTCCGCTAGCGCGGGCATGCTAATTTCTGCCAAGCGGATCCTCGGCAACGGCGACCTGTTTGGCATCTACCCGGAGGGCACGCGCTCGCCGGACGGCCGCGTGTACAAGGGGCGCACCGGCATGGCCCGGGTGGCCATGGCCACCGGCGAGCCGGTTATCCCGATCGGCATGATCGGCAGCCGCGACGCCAACCCCATCGGCACATGGATCCCGCGGCCCAAGCGCGTCGGCATGGTGGTGGGCGAGCCCATCGACCCCATCGCCTGGGCCCGGGATAACGACCTGGACCCCGAGTCCCACGAGGCCGCCCGCGCCTTCACCGACTTCATCATGCACCGCCTGGCGGAGATGGTGGACCAGCCCTACGTCGACGTCTACGCCTCCGAGGTCAAGGAATCCCTGGCCGCCGGAAACGGCTACCCGGAGGGCGCGGAGCCTTCGTCGCCGCAGTCGGGGGTGGCTTAGAAGTTTTGCCTTCTTCCGCCGCCTCCCAAAGGCTGGCCTGGCCCGATGTCGCGAAGGGGCTCTCGATCATCGGCGTGGTGGTACTGCATATCTCCATCAGCGTCCCGGATGCCCACCTGACCTGGCTCTTTACCGCAAACACCTGGCTGGACCCGCTGCGTATGCCGCTGTTTTTCTTGGTCAGCGGCTACTTTTCGAAAAAGATCTTCCACTACAGCCTGTGGGAGCTGTTCAGCCGTCGCCTCTGGTTTTTCATCGTGCCCTATTGCATCTGGGTACCCGTCGAGCTGTGGACCAACAGCGTCCACTACGCAATAGTCTTCGGCGACGAGCCGCGCACCTTCGCCGACTACGCCAGCTCCCTGGTGCTAGGCCACAACATGGGTTGGTTCCTACACGCGCTGGTGCTGTTTAACCTCTACCTGTGGGCGGTTCGCCGCCTGCCGCGCTGGGCCGCCATTGCTGGCTCGCTTATTCCCATCCTCTTTTTGGGCTGGCACGAGGAGGTCTACTTCGTAGGCAAGGCGCTGATGTACCTGCCCATCTTCGTCATCGGCGCGTTCTGCCGCCAGTGGATCACCGCCTTCGCCGAGCTCATCGATGCCCCCTTAAGCCACGCCTTCACCGCCCGCGTGCGCCCACCCAAGTACGCGGTTCTCAAGGCCATCGCGCCGTTGCTCGGCAGCGCCGGCGGCTTCGTGGCTGGCTACAGCCTGGTCCGCTGGTGGAATGGCATCAAGGACTCGGACATCGTGGTGGATTGGTATCTACCCGGGGCCGAGTGGCTCGGCGGGGCGGAGCTGTGGTCGCTGGTGCGTCTAGGCCAGCACCTGCTGATGTTCCCGGCCGCCATCGCGGGCGCGGTCCTGTTGTCCTACGTTCCGGGTGTATCCCACCTCTTGCGCTTTACCGGGCGGCACACGCTGCCGGTCTACCTGGGCCACCCCATCGCACTGACCCTGGGCTTCGGGCTGCTGACCGCTTACCACCCGGTCGAGATCATGATCGACGGCGCGTGGCCGTGGGAGAACACCTGGTTCTGGATTCTTTACTGCTTGGGCATCTCCGCCGTCGGGGCGCTGGCGCTGTGGGCCTTGAGCAAGGTGCCCGTGCTGGGCTGGTCGATGAAACCGCCGCAGATATACCGCGGCGCCACCAGCGCGCACAGCACGACCACCCAGGACAGCCAGAAATAGTCGTTGCCGGGGATGGCCTGCCACAGGCTCCATTTCAGCTCCTGGTTCTGGGTGTAGGGAACCAGCCAGTGCCCGCGGGCGAACAGCACCAGCCACAGCAGCCCGGCCAGCCAGACGCTCCGCGGTAGGAGCGCGGTGACGTAGGCCGCCAGCAGCACCAGCCACACGTAGTGGTGGGACCAGGACACCGGCGAGGCCAGCAGGGACAGCTGGGCCGCAATCAGGATCATCGGCACCACGCCGCCGGCGCGGACGCGGTAGACCGCCGCCCCACAGGCCAGGATGATGACGACGACGCCCGCCAGCCACCAGTCGCCGGCCCCAACGCGTTCGAGGAAGCCGCGCAGCGACTGGTTCGACGAATACGCCAGGCCGCCGATGCGCTCCGAGTCCTGCAGCGTCGACAGCCAGTAGTCCCGCGAGCTCGCCGGGGCGGCGACAAAGCCCACCCCGACCCAGGCGATGGAGGCCCCCGCGGTGGTCGCTAGCGCGCGCCACTCCCGCCGGGCGAAGTAGACCAGCACGAAGACCGCGGGGGTCAGCTTGATGCTAATCGCCAGGCCTAGAAGCACGCCGCGCAGGCGGCGGGGCAGGACCAGAAAGTCCACCAGGACGATGAGGGCGAGCAGGATGTTGATTTGGCCGAAGCTGAAGGTCTCGGTGATGGGCTCGGCCAGCGCCGCGGGCACCATGCACCAGGCGGCCCACGTCGCCGCCGCGTCTTTTTTGAGCGGCCGCAGCACCAGCCACAGGCACGCCCACAGCCCGGCCCACGATGCCACCGTCCAGGTCACCGAGACCACCGGCAGGCTGGCCACGCTGAGAGACGAAAAGAGCACCGCCGCCAGTGGCGGGTACGTAAAGGGCAGGATCATCCCGCTGGTGACCTGATAGTCCTGCGCGTAGAGGTGCTCGCCGGCCAGCCAAGCCTGGCCGCCGGCGCGGTAGACGTCGAGATCGATGTGGTAATACGGCCGCAGGATGCCTTCGGTGAGGAATAAGGGGGCATCGATAAGCCAGACGATGCTTACAGCAAACGACACAAGGAGCGGGATCCAGGCGGGAACGCGCCGTACGACTGAAGCGAGCACGGAAGTAGTCTACCCCGCGCGAGGGCCCGCCCAGCCACCGGCTAGAATCAATGACCGTGCGATACTTCTACGACACCGAATTCATTGAGGACGGCCGGACGATAGAACTGGTCTCCATCGGGATTGTCGCGGAAGACGGGCGCGAGTACTACGCCGTGTCGACGGAGTTCGACCCCCAGCTGGCCAACGCCTGGGTGCGCGAGAACGTCCTCGACAAATTGCCCTCGCCCCACGATGCCGTGTGGAAGCCCATCCACACCATCCGGGAGGAAGTCTACGGATTTTTATGCAGCGCCAAAACGCCGCCCGAATTGTGGGCCTGGGTGGGCGCCTACGATCACGTGGTGCTGGCGCAGCTGTGGGGCGACATGGCCGGGCTGCCGAAGCGGCTGCCGCGTTATACCCGCGAACTCAAGCAGTACTGGGAGTTTGCCGGTCGCCCGAAGCTGCCGGCCGTGCCGGCCGGCAACCACGACGCCTTGGTGGACGCGCGCCACAACCTAGCCAAGTTCAACATTTGCCAAAAGGCACTGCCGCTGAGCAAGGGCAATCGGATTACTAAGTAACCCGTAACTATCATCCGACCGATGAACGTGGTTAAATCAGGGTGTGAGTTGGACAATTGATATCCCTAATGAAGCCCTGCCCGATCTTCCTCCGTTGCCGGATGGCATCGAGGAGAAGTTTCGGGACGTCGTAGACCGCCCTGCCAAGCAGCAGCCGTCCTGGGACCAGAACCAGGCGGACAACGTGCGCAAGATCTTGGAGTCGGTCCCGCCGATCGTCGTGCCGCCGGAGATTGAATCTCTCAAGCGCAAGCTCGCGGCGGTGGCCACCGGCAAGGCCTTTTTGCTCCAGGGCGGCGACTGCGCCGAGACCTTCGAGTCCAACACCGAGCCGCATATCCGCGGCAACATCAAGACCCTCCTGCAGATGGCCGTGGTGCTGACCTACGGTGCGTCGACGCCGGTGGTGAAGCTCGCGCGTATTGCGGGCCAGTACGCCAAGCCGCGGTCCGCGGACCGCGACGGTAACGGGTTGCTGAATTACCGCGGCGACATCGTCAATGGCGTGGAGCCGACCGAGGAGGCCCGTCGTCACGATCCGGCCCGCATGGTGCGTGCCTACGCCAACTCTTCGGCCGCGATGAACCTGGTGCGCGCGTTGACCTCCTCGGGCACGGCGGACCTGTACTCGCTGCACGAGTGGAACCGCGAGTTCGTCTCCAACTCCCGCGCCGGCGCCCGCTACGAGGCCCTGGCCAACGAGATCGAGGCCGGCCTGAACTTCATGAGCGCCTGCGGCGTCAACGATGACACCCTGCGCTCGGCCGACATCTACTGCTCCCACGAGGCCCTGCTCAAGGACTACGAGCGCGGCATGCTGCGCCTGGGACAGGACGATCGCGGCCACACCAAGCTCTACGACCTGTCGGCCCACCAGCTGTGGGTCGGCGAGCGCACCCGCGGGCGGGAGGACTTCCACGTCAACTTCGCGGCGCTTATCGGCAACCCGGTCGGCATTAAGCTGGGCCCGGGGATCACGCCGGAGGAGGCCGTGGAATACGCGGAGAAGCTCGACCCGCTGCGCGAGCCGGGCCACCTGACCATGATCGCCCGCATGGGCCACGACAAGGTGCGCAGCGTGCTGCCGCCGGTCATCAAGGCCGTCGAGGAGTCCGGGCACAAGGTCGTCTGGCAGTCCGACCCGATGCACGGCAACACCTTCACCGCGTCCAACGGCTACAAGACCCGCCACTTCGACAAGATTCTGGACGAGGTGCAGGGCTTTTTCGAGGTGCACCGCGAGCTCGGCACTCACCCGGGCGGCATCCACCTGGAGTTCACCGGCGAGGATGTTACCGAGTGCCTGGGTGGCGCCGAGGACATCACCGACGTCGACCTGCCGGGCCGCTACGAGTCCGCCGTGGACCCGCGCCTGAACACGCAGCAGTCGCTGGAGCTATCCTTCTTGGTCGCGGAGATGCTGCGTAACCAGGATCGGCATCGCTAGTAGGTGCGCCAGAAAATCGGGGTGCCGGCGTAGTAGCCGGACCCGAACCACCAGGCCGCCAGCCCGACGCCGCCGGCGAGCACAGCAGCGACGATAAGAAATAGCGTCAACGGAACCCACGAACGGTTGGTCAGCAGCCGCTCGGTGGGTTCTTCTTCTGCCGTGCGGGCCATCGGGGCAGCCTGGGGGCGCTGCTGCGGCACCGGCGCCGGTTGCGCCGGCTGCATGGGCTGCGCCGGCTGGGGCGCGGGCATCGGCTGCGGGGCGTGGTCGACGCGGGTCTCGAAGCTGAGCGGCGCGCGGCGGTACTGCTCGGTCTCTGCCTCTGCCGCGGGGTCGCTCACGATGCGCGTTTCCGCCTCCGCGTCCGAGACATCGAGGTCCTCGGGCGGCTCGGATTTTTCGAAGACCCCGGTGGCGGCGAAGACCGCCGTGCCGGACATGTCCGTCGGCTGGGCCGCGGTGCGGGCGGCGGCGGAATCCTGCGGGACGGGCACGGTGTAGGTTTGTAGGCCCAGTTCGTGGGAGACATCGTCAAGCGCGGCGAGGAATTCGCCGGCGTCGGCGAAGCGGCCCTGCGGATCCCGGGCGGTGGCGGAGGCGACGAGGGCATCGAAAAGCGGGGGAATGCCAGCGATGCGCTCGCTCGGCGCCACCACGTCCTCTTGGAGGCGGGCCAGGGCGTGCGCCAGAGCGGTCTCGCCCTGGAAGGGGACGGTGCCGGTCAGCAGCTCAAAAAGAACGATGCCCGCCGAGTAGACGTCCGTGGCGGGCGTGATGCGGGATCCGTCGACCTGCTCGGGGGCCAGGTAAGAGACCGTGCCGACGATTTTGTCGGAGGTCGCCTGCTGCGCGCTGGTGGAGCGGACCAGGCCGAAATCGCCGAGCATCACGCGGTGATCCGAGTTGATGAGGACGTTGTCAGGCTTGATGTCGCGGTGAATCAGGCCCTTGTTGTGGACGGCGTTCAGGCCCGCCAGCACGGCGCGCATGACGCTGGCCGCCGCATAGGGCGGCAGGGGGCCGCGCTCGGCGAGCAACTCGCGCAGCGTGCCGCCGGTGATGAGCTCCATGATGAGGAACATGGGGTCGCCGTCGGCGGAGAAGTCGTACACGCCGACCAGGTTCGGGTGGGCGAGCTGGGCCATCGCCTTGGCCTCGCGCTCGAAGCGGCGGGTAAAGACGGGGTCGTCCACGAACTCCGCGTGCATGACCTTGGCGGCTACGGCACGGCCCAGGCGCAGATCTACGCAGCGGTAGACCGTGGACATTCCCCCGCGGGCGATGGGGCGGTCCACCCGGTACCGGTTCTCCAGCACGTCACCAATTTCTAACCGACTCATGGATTCCAGTATGGCCGAAATCCCAGAGAAAGTGCACACCGGCTACAGTAGAGTGCCGTGACTAGTATGGATGAATCTCTGGAAACCCTGCTCCGCGACGAACCGATGCTGACCCTGCCGCAGGTTGCCGACAAGCTCGGCATCGCGGTGACGCGCGTGCACGACCTGCTGAATGCGAAGAAGATCATCGCCTGGCGTAGCGGCGATAAGAAGCTGGTCCCCGCGGCCTTCTTCAACGACAAGGACGCCATTAGCAAGTTCGTTTCGGGCGCTATCACCGTGCTGTCCGATGGCGGTTACAGCGAGGACGAGATCCTTCGCCACCTCTTCACCGAGGACGAGTCTCTGCCGGGGCGCCCCATCGATGGCCTGCACGGGCACCTCGCGCGCGAGGTAATCCGCCGCGCGCAGGCTTCGGCCTTCTAAGGCACGCCGAGTAGGCGCTACGGACGTGGTCCGTGGCGCCTTTTCGCGTATTTCGCTGGGTTTGCCCCTTGGGGTGTCTCCTCGCAGCCTGGTCTTGCGGTTCTGCTCTCGTTCCTTGTACCTCGGCTGACCCCGTGTCAGCCGTTAGGTCCCGCCGCTCCAGGGCGGATCCCACGTCACCCTGCCATCGCGGCGGTTTATCCTGCCGTGTCTGGGGTAGGCCGGGTCGTCGTCGTTCCAGGAATTGTGGAACTCGCACAACAAGGTCAGATTCTCTTGGTTGGTTTCTCCGCCGTCTACCCAGGGGTGGATGTGGTGGACCTGGCACTCGTCGGCCGGTTTGCGGCAGTTTGGCCACGCACAGGTCGTGGTCTCGGCCTTCGCCATGTCCTTCTGCTTCGGTGAAGCGTGGCGTTGGTAGCGGTATTGGTTGACCGGCCCGCGCCTAGGATCCACCAGGGTGGCCAGGCCCGCATCCAACAAGCATTGTCGGACGTATTCGGCACCGGTCATGGTGGTGCCGTTGGTCAGCTGCAGGGTGATTTCGTCCCCATCACCGGACAGGATACGCACCCAGTCCGGCAGGGAGATAACCACGTGCGTGGCCTTGGGCTGTTTGTCTAGCCCGCCGCTGAACAAGGCCTCGACGTCGGGGATGGTTTTAATACTGGCCCAGAGGTTCTCAATAAGCTCCGGATCCCCGGTGACCGAAAAAGTACTCGGTCCGTCCTTGCGGCGGGTCACGCGCACGCCTTCGGCCGGCGGGGCTGGGCGGTTAAGCTCCAGGACTTTCTGGTTGGCCAGGCGGCGTAGTTGTTTGGTGGTGCCGGGGGTGTTGCAGAGTTCGATGAGCATGGCCCAGGCCTCACCCTTGTGCCGGACCCGGCGGAAGGCGTTGTCCAATACCAGCAGTGTGTCGAGGTGGTGTCCGGATTCTGCGGCGCCCCGGCGGGCGGCGGCTTGCTTGCGCGTATACGTGGTGTGCCCGAAGAACGTCTGGCAGGCACGGTAGTGGGCGGCCGCGGCAACGTCCGACATGACAGCCTTCAAAGCGGGCAGGCTCAACTCGCGGCACAGGCCCAAGTAGGAGATCCCGTCCGCGAAGATAGAGTGCGCTGCTTTCAAAGTGTCCATGGCTGTCGTTGCTGTCATGACCCACACGCTAAGCCCGCCCGTCAACCCCGACAAGCAGAAAAACCTGAACCTGTGGATAACTCGCCCAAAAACGCCATTTTTGATGACGCGTCAACGCGGGTGCCTGTGGATAACCCCGACTTTGGCGCCGCGGGAGTTGAACCCGTCACACTTCAGCGCGGGTGCCTGTGGATAACTCCCGCCGCGGGCGGGCCGGGAAGACCCATTCGGCGAGCAGCCAGGACACGACGATGGAGCCGATGACCCACCACCAGTTGTAGAGCTGGTGGTTGCCGTCGCTGGAAAACGACACAGCCACGAAGACGGAGGCGCCGGTGGCGAGCTTGATCACCCACATCGGCGGCCGCGCCACGCCCACCAGCGAGATGACGGAGGCGTAGTACCACGGCAGCGTCACGGAATTGAGGATGAAGGCGACTTGGTAGGCGCCGGCGGTGCCCAGGATGGCATCGCGAATGTTGCGGCGGGACAGCCACCACACGAGGACGAGGCCGAGCAGCATGAGGACCATCGACAGCGTACGCATGATGCTCAGCACGCTGTTGTAGGAGATGTCCGGGTTGAAGATCTGCACCAGCGGGGCGATGACGTCGGTGACCAGCGTCGGGCCCGCCAGCGGGTTGATGACCTTGGCGTTTCCGGTAATCTCCGACAGCCAGCCCCACGAGGAACCAGAGGCCCAGGTAATGACGGCCACGACGGCGACGGTCTCGACGACCATCACGGCGCCGGCCGCGACGAAGACACCGAAGCGCTTGGCCAGACTGGAGGACTCGCGCGGGGCGAAGTGGTGGACCATGATCCAGACGACGAAGGGCATCGCGATGAACGCGGTCGCCTTCAGAGCCACGGCGGCGGCGATAAGGGCCAGCCCGGCCAGGAATTTGCGGCGCAGGGCCGGCAGCAGGCCCACGGAGACCAGGCCGACCATGACGGATTCGTTGTGCATGCCGGCGACGAGGTGGAGCAGCATGACGGGGTTGGCCACGCCGAGCCAGAGCGCCATCGTGGGCGAGCCGCCGAGCTCGCGCGCGATCCGCGGGACCGACCAGGCAATCGCGGCGAAGCCCGCCAGCGAGATGAGCTTGTAGACGAAGATGCCCACGGCGACGTTGTCGCCGACCAGGGAAGTCACCCCGTCGCCAATCCACAGGTGCAGCGGGCCGTACGGGGTGGTGGTGTTGCGCCAGTCCTGGGAGACCTCGAGCAGGAAGGGGCCGGGGTTGACCACCGGGCCTTCGGAATAGGGATCGAAGCCGTCGCGGACCATGGCGCCTTGCATGAGGTAGGAATAGACGTCGCGCGAGGCCAGCGGCGCGGCGACGATCAGCGGCACGATCCACCAGGTCAGCGTCCGGCGTACGGTGCCCAGCGCCCCCTTGCGGGCGGGCGCTACGGTTTCGCGGCCGAGGAGAATCCACGCGCCGACGAGGCAGAAGATGCCGATCCAGAACACCGCCATGCCGAGGTTTCGGCCGTGGCCGTAGGCGAGGAAGCTCAGGTTGAGCGCCTCCAGCAGCCCGCCGCGGTTGCGGGTGGCGCCGCCGGAAAAGGACGCGAGGGCGAGCAGGATGGTCCCGGCGAGCCCGAGGCTCAGCGGTCGGGGTAGGCGGATAGTCAGTGGGGTCGTGGCCATGGCGGGGCGCTACTTCTGCCGGGCGGTGGCGCGGATGGCCAGGTCGTGCAGGGCGGAGGTGACCTTCTCGTCCACGCCGGCGGCGTGCAGGTGCCCCAGGCCGGATTCGGTCAGGGCGTCGATGCGCTCTTCGATGGCCTCGACCGCGCCGGAGTCCTGGATGATCTGCGACATCGTCGCGATATCGGCGGGGTCTTCGGTGGTGCCGACTAGGCGGCGCAGAGTGGCGGCCGCGGCGGGATCGGCCTGATCGGCGCGCTCTAGGGCCGTGGCCAGCAGGACGGTGCGCTTGCCCTCGCGTAGGTCGTCGCCGGCCGGCTTGCCGGTGACTGAAGGGTCGCCGAAAACGCCCAGCTGGTCGTCGCGCAGCTGGAATGCGATGCCGATGTCGCGGCCGTAACCGCGGAAGGCATCGATAAGCGTGGGCGAAGCGCCGGCAATGGCAGCGCCCAGGTGGAGGGGACGCTCGATGGTGTAGGCGGCGGTCTTGTAGCGGTTGACGGCATCGGCGAGTTCGACCGACTCGGAACCGGTGGCCTCCAGGGTGATGTCGAGCAGCTGGCCGCCGATGACCTCAGTGCGCATGGCGCGCCACGGCTCGCGGGTACGGGCCAGGGCGACGGCGCTTAAGCCGGAGTCCTGCAGCATGTCCTCGGCCCAGGCCAGGGCCATGTCGCCGACGAGGATGGCGACGGACTCGCCGAAGAAGCCGGCATCGCCGTGCCACTGCGCTTGGCGATGCCGCCCCGCCACCGCGCGGTGCACCGTCGGCTTGCCGCGACGGGTGCTGGAGGCGTCGATGATGTCATCGTGGATGAGCGCGCAGGCCTGGATGAACTCCAGGGAAGAGGCGGCGCGGAGGACGGCCTGCGGATCCTCGTCGCCGTCCAGCCCGCCGGCGCCGATGAAACCGGCCCAGGCGTAGAGCGGGCGGATGCGCTTGCCGCCGCCAAGGACGAAATCCTCGAGGTAGGCGATGGAGCGGGTCACCGGCTCGCCGATGGAGCTGACTGCCGGCCGGCGCTCGGCCAAGAATTCCGCGAGGGCAGCGCGGGCGGCGTCGGGGATCTGTTCTATCTGGGGAATATTGTCTGCGGTCACGCCTAGGTATCTTACCGGTCCCGGGTGCTGGTCCCGGGTTGCGCAACCGCCGGCAGCGGTAGTGGGGCGTAGAGGAGCGCAAACGGCCGGGAGTCGCCGGGGTAGCGGTGATGGCGCAACGCGTCCCGAAAGCCCAGCGACCGGTAGAGGCCGAAGGCGGAATTTCCCTCCTGGGGCACCTCCGGCGTCGATAGCGCGACGTAGTCGGCGGGCACGTTCCAGAGCAGTTCCGTAATCAGCCGGCGCCCGATGCCGTGGTTTTGCATGCCGGGGCGCACGTGCACCTCGGCCAGCTCGAAATAGCTGCGCAGGAGCGCCCACTGCTGCTCGGTAGGCCCGCCCTTTTCGTAGAAACCGCGGCGCAGCTGCCGGTCCCACCAGGTATCCGGCGAGCCGAGGAAGCCGTAGGCCAGGCCGACGATGCCGCTGTCGGCAGTTGCTATCACCGCGCTGAAGCCCGGGTGGGAAATCTCCCGGCGCCAGGCCTGGGTGCGGCTTACGCGTAGGGAGTCGTTGTAGTCCATCGCCTCGATATAGATCTCGACGAGTTGGGGCGCGAGGAGGGAGAACTCTTGCGGGCTAAGGCGACGGATGGCGATGTTCACGAATCTATCGAAACATGTTTGGCCCCGCGGCGGGTCAATTAGCCTAATTAAAGGTGTTCGAGATAGTTGACGAGTGTTCGAAAAGAAGGTTTCAGTGCTGGCTAGGGGATTGCGTTAATCGAACAAACGATCTATTTTTAAATGTGTAAGTCGGAGGCGTTCCTAGAGTAAAAGACAACAACAACGACAGGGCTCCCGTAAGCGGCGGCTGCGGAGGGAAGGTGAACGGAAATGGCACACGTAATCTCGGCAACTACACAGGCAACTAAGCGCACGTCGCGCGCCAGCGGCGTGGCGAAGCAGCGGCATTTCCTGCGCCAAGCGCGGATGCTGATCGAGCAGGCGCGGGAATACGCGGCCGGCGGGCGCCTCGAGGAAGCCCTCGAGGTCGCTTACCAGGCGGGGCTGCGCACGGCCGGCGCGCGGATTGCGGTCTCAGTGGTGGCGCGCCGTAAGCGCAAGCCGTCGAGCGCCTGGGAGCAGCTGGCGCTCGTGAGTGCAGAAGGTAAGGAGTGGGCGCAAGAGTTTGGCCGGTATTCGAAGCTGCGCTCTCGGGTTTCCCTGGGACTGGAGGACACGGTGGACGCGGAGACCGTGTTCGAGCTGATGGGGTTGGCCGCGCGCTTCATGGCGGCCACCCACGCGGCTGCGGTGGAATCCGATTTCGCCGCCTAGGGCTACCCCTTAGGGGCTCTAGGGGCTTAAGTTGGGGGTTGTCTTTACGTTAGAATGGGGGAGGAATTGAGCCGGCGGGAACTAATTGTTTGGCGCTCGCGTTGAACACAGTGAAAGGCCGTCGTGAAGGGCCGTTTAAGGCAGCGGTCCCTGAGGTTTATTGGAGGTACATTGTCTCTTTCGGAGCAGGAACAGCGCGCGCTACGGGAACTCGAGCAGCAGCTGTTGGCTGAGGACCCCAAATTTGGTGCCTCTGTAGCCCAGGCCTCGGCCGGTTCCCCGAGCGGGGCCGTGACCCTGCGCGGCGTGGCGCTCGTGGTCGTCGGGCTGGTGATGCTGGTGGGTGGCGTGGCCCTGGCGCAGAACAGCCTGTGGTTCGTGATCCTGTCGATCCTGGGCTTCCTCGTCATGTTTGGCGCGGGCATCTGGATGCTCCGCGGCGGCGGGTCCACCGGCTCGAACTCGGGCAAGAAGAAGTCGGGTTCTGGCCGGGGCGGCGCGGGGGCGTCGCGGTCCGGCGGTAGCTCGATGGGCAACAAGCTGGAAGAAAACTTCCGCCGCCGCTTCGAGGGTAACTAAAGGCAACTAAAGAACTGGTCGAAGCGGCCTAGCTTTCCGGCCCCTGGGAGAAATCCCGGGGGCTTTTTCTATGCCTCCACACAATTCCCCACTTTCCCCCACGTTTGTCCCCACGGCGCCCGGCGAGGGGAGGGGAGCGTGGCGGTGGTTCGGCGGGCGGGGTCGAAGGCGGGGCATTGGGCCAGCTAGCGGACCCCAACGTGGAGCCACGTTTCTAGTGGTGCTAAAGAACCCTGTGCTAAAAGAGGTACTCAAGTGGCATTTGAAGCCCTAAAAAACGCCGCGGCTGGGGATTTCTCCCCACTATTTTTATGCCCGTTGACCTGCACGAATGTTGCTAGTGGGCGATGGGTGGGGCGCGGTGGGTGTTGAAAGTGGGGGAAAGTGGGGTAAAGTGGGGTGCAGCGGTGGAGAAGTGGAACTTTGAGACCGTGGAGAAATGTCGGAGTTATCGAGCCAAGGAAGGTGGACGCCGGGATGTTTCTCGGAACCTACACTCCGAAGCTTGATGACAAAGGACGCCTAACGCTTCCGGCTAAGTTTCGGGATGAGCTAGCTGGCGGACTGATGGTGACCAAGGGACAGGACCACTCACTAGCGGTTTACCCACGCGAGGAGTTTGCGGAACGAGCTCGAAAAGCAGCGGCCGTGTCCCGGACGAACCCAACCGCCCGCGCGTTCATTCGTAACTTGGCAGCGAGCGCCGATGAGCAACGCCCGGATGGGCATGGCCGTATTACGTTGTCCGCTGGACACCGCGAATACGCCAACCTTTCCAAAGAGTGCGTGGTTGTCGGGTCGGTGGATTTTCTCGAGATTTGGGACGCAGCCGCTTGGGCTGAGTACCAAGAGCAAACTGAAGACGCCTACTCGGCGGCGGACGCGGACGATGTCCTGTCCGGCCTGCTGTAGAAGGCAGTTCACAACTCAACAGAGTGCGTGTACGGACTCTGTCCGAAGTGGAGTAGCTGGTGTACTTCCCCGACATCAGAACCCATTTCGGGCAGGGCCCTATACGCACTTAATTTTTCCCGACAACCACCTCGGCCAACTCCAAGCAACTTCGTTTACGGAAAGGGGGCACCATGGGCTCGACTGAACAGAACAATCACGGCCACGTGCCCGTGATGCGTGAACGCATGGCTGAGCTTTTGGCGCCTGCCGTGGAAAAAGCCGAAGCGGAGGCCCCGGCCGGGGCCGTCCTGGTGGACGGCACGCTGGGGGCGGGCGGCCACACGGAATACTTCCTGGAGACTTTCCCGGAGGTGTCGGTAATCGGCGTGGACCGGGATGGGGCATCGTTGGCTGCGGCCCGCGAGCGCCTGGCCCGGTTCGGCGACCGTTTCGTGGGCGTGCAGGCGCGCTTCGACGAGGTCGGCAGCGAGATCGCCCGACCGTCCGCCGAGCACGCGGTTTTGGACAAGGCGCGGGAGGGCGGCATCGCGGGCGCGTTGTTCGACCTGGGGGTTTCTTCCATGCAGCTGGACCAGGCCGAGCGCGGCTTCGCCTACAGCCAGAACGCGCCGCTGGATATGCGGATGGATCCTAGCCAGGGGATAACCGCCGCGGACGTGCTCAATACCTACGACCACGGCAACCTGGCGCGCATCCTCAAGACCTACGGTGACGAGCGCTTCGCCGGCAAGATTGCCAGCGCCGTCGTGCGCGAGCGGGAGAAAGAACCCTTCCGTGACTCGGCACGGCTCGTCGACCTGCTCTACGCCACCATCCCGGCGGCGACTCGGCGCACGGGCGGCCACCCGGCCAAGCGCACCTTCCAGGCACTGCGCGTGGAGGTCAACCGGGAGCTGGAGGCCATCGAGCAGGTCCTGCCGGTCATCACCGCGGCGCTGCGGGTCGGCGGCCGCGCGGTCTTTATGAGCTACCAGTCCCTGGAGGACCGCCTGGTCAAGCAGTACTTCAAGGAGCAGTCGACGTCGTCGACCCCGGAGGGGCTGCCGATGGACCTGCCGGGGACCGAACCGGACTACCGGGTGATCACCCGCGGGGCAGAGAAGGCCTCGCAGGCAGAGATCGCGGAGAACCCGCGGGCCGCCTCGGTGCGGGTGCGGGCGCTGGAGCGAATAGCCGGCACCCCGCAGCTGCTTTCCCTGGGAGGCACACCATGACCCAGACCACGCGACGCACCACCCGCCCATACTCGACGAAGGGACACCGCTCCATGGGAGCTAGCCGAGATTTCACCACCGGAGAAGACACCGGAGCGGCCACCGCGCTGCTCGAGCGGGATAACCGCCGCGGCACCCAGCGCACCGCCCGCACCCGCACCCCGGAACGCCGGGAGGTGCGCCCGCGGCGCAGCACCCACGGCACCACCAGCCCGCACGGGCCGCGCTACCAGCGCTTAGGC
Source organism: Corynebacterium sp. LK2537 (assembly GCF_040946485.1). Taxonomy (NCBI): domain Bacteria; kingdom Bacillati; phylum Actinomycetota; class Actinomycetes; order Mycobacteriales; family Corynebacteriaceae; genus Corynebacterium; species Corynebacterium sp. LK2537. The sequence continues at coordinate 460,121 of NZ_JAYWLQ010000001.1, read as the reverse complement.
TCGCAGCAGGTGGTCTCCCAGCGCGGCCGCCGCCTGACGCCCATCAAGAAGAACTCGCTGTTCGCCCGCCTGTCGGCGGTGGCCATCGTGCTGCTCATCGGCGGGGTGTGCCTGGCGATGTGGCTGTCCGGCCTGTCGACCTCCCAGACCTTCAAGATCCAGCAGCTCTCCGCGCAGGAATCGCAGCTGAGCAACCAGATTGAGACGCTGAACCGCGACCTGGAAAACGTCCGCTCCACCGCGGACGTGGCCCGCCGTGCCGCGGACGCGAACATGGGCGTGCCCACCAACCCGGGCGTCGTCGAGGTCGCCGAGGACGGCAAGGTGGAAGAAAAGCGCGCGGCGACGGATGAGCAGGAAGCCATCATTGACGTCAACGGCACGGCAATCCGCCCGGGCCGCGCCTCCAGCAACCCGGACGACACGGAAGGCATGTCCGATAGTCTCAACGCGACGCCGGACGGGCATCGTTCGCCGCAGGCTGATTCCCAGCGCCAGGGCGAGGACCGCCAGCAGAACGCGGAATCGAATGCACCACGCGCGGACGAGTTACCGGATCTGCCGGTCCGCGCCCCGTATTCTGGAGCCGGGAATTAGCAGTTGCTTTGGGCAGCCGGGTGGTTGCCCCAAAGGAAATGAATAAGGCAGGTGACTTACCACCGTGACGTCACGGAATCCGGGATCGCGCCCGCACCGGCGGTATCGCGATACCGGCGCGCGGGTGGGGCAATCGGGCCGTCAGCCGCGCGCTGGCGGTCGCAGCTACGCTACCGCCGCGGAGAACACGCGGCCGGCTAGCACCCAACCGCAGGTAAAGAAGCTCTACAAGAATTCGCACATGATGTCCAAGCGCCTGCGGCTCATCATGGCTTTCCTGTTGGTAGGCATGCTGTTGCTGGTGGGGCGCCTGGCATGGGTGCAGGTGGTCTGGGGGCCGGATCTGTCGGCCAAGGCCATGGAGCAGCGCTCCCGCGTCTACGTGGAGCCGGCCCGCCGCGGCGAGATCACCGATAGCGACGGGCAGCGCCTGGCCTATACCATGCAGGCCCGCTCCCTGACGGTCTCGCCGACGCGCCTGCGCAAGGAGCTGGAAGAGCAGTTCACCAACGAGCTGAGCGCCGAAGGCGCCAGCGGCGAGGACCTGGAGAAGAAGGCCGGCGAGGCCGTCGATAACCGGCTGAAGGAGATGTCCAAGGGCATCCCGAAGATGATCAAGGACGCCGGCGCGGAGGTCGGCAGCGTCGACGACAAGGAGATCCTCGACAAACTGAAGGCGGACACCCAGTACGAGGTGCTGGTGCGCAACGTCGATCCGGACGTGGCCGTCGAAATCGCCGAGGAATACCACGGCGTGGCCGCCGACCACCAGGACATCCGCCAGTACCCGAACGGGGCCATCGCCGAGAACGTGATCGGCAAGGTTTCCATGGACGGCCAGGGCCAGTTCGGCCTGGAGGCGTCCGGGGACTCGACGCTGACGGGCATCGACGGGCGCAAGACCGAGGACGTGTCCACCGACGGCCAGCCCATCCCGGGCACCCTGCGCGACGAGGTCAACGCCGTCGACGGCGCCAACGTCCACCTGACGCTGGATCTGGACTTGCAGACCTTCGTGCAGCAGAAGCTGGAGAAGGCCAAGGCCAATTCGCAGGCCAAGTCCGCCGAGGCCGTGGTGCTGGATTCGGCCACCGGTGAGGTGCTCGCCATGGCGAACACGGACACCATCGACCCGAACGAGGACATCGAAAAGCAGGTCAAGGCCGGCAAGGGCTTCGAAAACCCGTCGATCTCGCACCCCTACGAGCCGGGCTCGGTGGCCAAGATTGTCACCGCCGCCGCGGCGATCGAGGAGGGCGTAACCACCCCGGAGGAAGTCCACCAGGTCCCCGGCTCCATCGACATGGCCGGCGTGACGGTCAACGACGCCTGGCAGCACGGCGTCGAGCCGTACACCACGGCCGGCATCTTCGGTAAGTCCTCGAACGTCGGCACGCTGATGCTCGCGGAGAAGCTGGGGGACAAGACCTTCTCGAAGTACCTCGAGGCCTTCGGGCTGGGCAACACCAGCGGCATCGAGCTGCCGAACGAGTCCGGCGGCCTGGTACCGGCCTTCGAGCAGTGGTCCGGCGGTACCTTCGCCAACCTGCCGATCGGCCAGGGCATGTCCTGGACGACGCTGCAGATGGCCAGCGTCTACCAGACCATCGCCAACGAGGGCGAGCGCATTACCCCGCGCATTATCCAGGACATCGAGGGCGAAGCCGGCGAGGACCGCATCCACTCCGAGCCGGAGAAGACCCAGGTCATCAGCCCGGCCGCGGCGAAGACCACCCTGGACATGTTCCGGGCGGTCTTCCAGGAGGACCCGGCGGGCGTGCAGTCCGGCACGGCGCAGGGCGCGGGCATCGACGGCTACCAGCTGTCGGGCAAGACCGGCACGGCTCAGAAGGTCGACCCTAATACGGGGGCGTATTCTAATTCCGCCTACTGGATTACCTTCGCGGGCGTGGCCCCGGCGGACGATCCGCGCTTCGTGGTCGCCATCATGCTGGACGAGCCGAAATCCGGCGTCAACGACGACGGCTCCGGCGGGCAGTCTGCCGCGCCGGTGTTTAGCGACATCGCCAGCTGGCTGCTGAACCGAGACAACATACCCACCTCTCCGGAGGGCAAGAACCTTAAACTGCGGGCGGAATAGGAGAACAACACCATGGCACGTACGCTAGCGCGACTGGCGCAGTTGGCCGGCGGGAACCTGAGCGGCTCGCCGGAGACGGAAGTTAGCAGCATCGGACTGGACTCGCGCTCCATCGCCCCGGGCGGGATGTTCGCGGCCCTGCCCGGCCTGCACGCCCACGGCGCCCGTTTCGCCGCCGACACCCCAGCCGCGGCCGTGCTTACCGATGCCGCCGGCGCGGAGATCCTCGACGCGGCCGGCGACACGCGCCCCCGCCTGGTGGTCGAGGACATCCGCGCGGTGCTGGGAACTATCTCCGCCGAGATCTACGACCACCCCTCGGCCGACCTGACCATCCTGGGAGTTACCGGCACCTCCGGCAAGACCACCACCAGCTACCTGCTGGAGGCCGGGCTGCTGGCGGCCGGCTACCAGGTAGGCCTTATCGGAACGACCGGCACGCGCATCAACCGCACCCCGGTGCCGACGTCCCTGACCACCCCGGAGGCTCCTAAGCTTCAAGAACTTTTCGCGCAGATGCGCGACCAGGGTGTTACCCACGTCGTCATGGAGGTCTCCTCCCACGCCCTGGCCTTGGGCCGCGTCCAAGGCACCCAGTTCGCAGTCGGCGGGTTCACCAACCTGTCGCAGGACCACCTGGACTTCCACCCGACGATGGAAGACTATTTCCTGACCAAGGCGCGCCTGTTTAACGGGCCCGAGGCCGCCGCGTCCGCCGTCATCTGCGTCGACGACTCCTGGGGCCAGCGCCTGGTGGAACTGTCGCGGGCGGCGGGCACGCCCACCGCGGAGGTCGCGACGGCCGAGTCGGCCGTAACGACCAACGCCGGGAAAATCGTCACCGCCCACCACACCGCGGTCGAGCCGACGGGCGAGCAGCACGGCGTGCTGAGCCTGGAGGGCAAGGACTACGAATTCACGGTCCCGCTGCCCGGCAAGTTCAACGTGGCCAACGCCGCGCTGGCGGCCGGGATGGCCGCCGCGGCCGGGGTGGACGTGGAAACCTTCCTGGAAGGCGTGGCCGGCGTCGCGGTACCCGGCCGCATGCAGCGCGTGGACTGCGGGCAGGATTTCGTCGCCGTGGTCGACTACGCCCACAAGCCGGCGGCCGTGGCCGCGGTCTTGGACACCCTGCGTGAGCAGATCCGGACCTCCGAGCGCCCGGAGGGGCGCATCGGCATCGTCATCGGCGCCGGTGGCGACCGCGACTCCTCGAAGCGCCCGCTGATGGGGCAGGCGGCGGCCAGCCGCGCCGACTACGTGGCGGTCACCGACGACAACCCCCGCACCGAGGACCCGGCCCCCATCCGCGCGGCCGTGCTGGCTGGCGCCCGGGAGGCCGCCGCCGAGCGCGACGACGAAGTCACCCTGGCCGAATACCCCTCCCGCGCCGCGGCCATCGACGCGGCCATCCAGTGGGCACAGCCGGGCGATGCGATTATCGTGGTAGGCAAAGGCCACGAAGTCGGCCAGATCGTGGGGGACACGGTCCACCACTTTGACGACCGGGAAGAGGTACAGCGCGCACTGGAAACTAAGACCTCCGGCAGCAGGCCGGCGGGGAAGGAAGAAGCATGATTGAGCTAACGCTAAAAGAGATAGCCGAGATAACCGGCGGCTACCTGGACGAGGTCGATGACCCGCAGGCTCAGGTCACCAGCTTCGTCGAATTCGATTCGCGCAAGATCACCCCGGGCGGGCTGTTTTTGGCCCTGCCCGGCGCCCGCGTCGATGGGCACGATTACGCCCGCGCGGCCGTCGACCAGGGCGCGGTGGCCGTGCTGGCCGCCCGCCCGGTGGGCGTTCCGGCGATCGTCGTCGAACCCACCGACCGCGTCGAGGGCGACGGCGCCAACGCCGATATCTACGCCCACGACTCCGACGGTTCCGCCGCCGCCGTCGTCCGCGCCCTCTCGGCGCTGGCGCAGGCGGTCACTCGCCGGCTGGCCGACAACGGCAACCTGACCATCGTCGGGGTCACCGGTTCCGCCGGCAAGACCTCGACCAAGGACCTGATGGCGGCCATCTTCCACTGCGCGGGCGAGACCGTCGCCCCGCCCGGCTCCTTCAACAACGAGGTCGGCCACCCCTACACCGCGCTGCGGTGCGACTGGCAGACCAAGTACCTGGTCGCGGAGATGTCGGCGCGCGGCATCGGCCACATCCGCCACCTGGCCGACATCGCCCGGCCGACCATCGGCGCGGTGCTTAACGTCGGCTCGGCCCACCTGGGAGAATTCGGCTCCCGGGAGAACATCGCGCAGGCCAAGGGCGAGCTGGTCGAGGCCCTGCCGGCCGCCGCCGAGGGCGGGGTAGCGGTGCTCAACGCCGACGACTCCTTCGTCGCCGCGATGGCTTCGCGCACCGAGGCCAAGGTCGTCTACTACTCCGCGGCCAACCCGCCGGCGCCGGAGGCGGACTACACCGCCACCGACGTAGAGCTGGACGATGTCGCGCGCGCCGCTTTTACCCTCCACTCGCCGAACGCCGCCCCGCAGCGAATCAAGCTGCAGGTCTTCGGCGTCCACCAGGTCTCCAACGCTCTGGCGGCCGCCGCCTCGGCCATCGAGTCGGGGATCCCGGCAGAAAAGGTAGCCGCGGCCCTGAGTGGGCACCGGAATGCCTCGGCGAACCGGATGGACGTCTATAGCCGCCCGGACGGGGTCACCATCATCAACGACTCCTACAACGCCAACCCGGACTCCATGCGCGCGGCCATCGCGGCGCTGGGCTACACCACGGCCGCCCGGCCGGACGCGCGGGCCATCGCGGTGCTCGGCGAGATGGGCGAGCTCGGCGCGGAAGCCGAGCAGGCCCACCAGCAGTTGGGCGCGGAGCTGGCGAAGTACAACGTCGACCGGCTCATCGTCGTCGGCGACACCCCGGCCTGCCGGGCCCTGGCCGCCGCGGCTGCCGACCGCGGGATCACCACGACCGTCGGGGCGGACCACGCGCAGGCCGCCCAGCTGGTCGAGGAAACCCTGCGGACCCCGCCCGCCGGGGTGGAGCAGTGGTCGCAGCGCGCGGCGAAGGACGTGGTGCTCATCAAGGCCTCGAACGCCCAGCAGCTGTGGCGGGTAGCCGCAACCTTAAAGGGCGAGGGCTAGAACCGCCTCGCTAAAATAAGCTCGCGCAGAATTTCTTCAGACTGCTCTTTGTTGTATTAGAAGGACCACGTTCACAGTGACCCAGATTATTGTCTCCGGCGTAATTAGCTTTATCGTCGCGATTTTCTTCACCCCCTGGCTGATTCGGTATTTCTCCCACGCCGGCAAGGGGCAGGAGATCCGCGAAGACGGCCCCAAGTCGCACCTGCGCAAACGCGGGACCCCGACCATGGGCGGGCTGGCGATCCTGGCCGGCATCGTCGTGGCCTACCTGACCACGGGCCTCTACGGGCTCATCTCCGGCAAGGGCGGGTTCACTGTCTCCGGAGTCTTGGTCCTGGGCTTGACCCTGGGGCTGGGCGGCCTGGGCTTCGCGGATGACTTCATCAAACTGTTCAAGGCCCGCAACCTGGGCCTGAACAAGAAGGCCAAGCTCATCGGGCAGCTCGCACTGGCCCTGGCCTTCGGCTTCCTGGCGCTGCAGTTCCCGAACGAGAACGGGCTGACCCCGGCGTCGACGAAGCTGTCGATGTTCCGCGAGATCGACACCTTCGATATCGCCGTCGGCGGCGCCGTCATCGGCACCATCGTCTTCCTGGTCTTCATGTATATCCTCATCGCGGCCTGGTCGAACGCGGTCAACCTGACCGACGGTCTGGACGGGCTCGCGGCCGGCACGACCGCCTTCGTGATGGGCGCCTACAGCCTGATCACCTTCTGGCAGTTCCGCAACGCCTGCGGTGCCGAACACGCCGCCGGCTGCTACGAGGTCCGCGACCCGCTGGACCTGGCCATCTTGGCCGCGGCCGGGCTGGGCGGCTGCCTGGGTTTCCTGTGGTGGAACGCGGCGCCGGCCAAGATCTTCATGGGTGACACCGGCTCCCTGGCGCTCGGCGGCCTGGTCGCGGGTATTTCCGTAACCACCCACACCGAGCTGCTGATGATCATCATCGGCTCCCTGTTCGTCGTGGAGGCGGCCTCCGTGGTCATCCAGGTCGCCGTCTTCAAGACCACCGGCAAGCGCTTTTTCCGCATGGCGCCCATCCACCACCACTTCGAAAACGGCGGCTGGCCGGAGACCTCCGTGGTCATCCGCTTCTGGCTGCTGGCCGGCATGGCCGCCATGCTCGGCGTGGCCCTGTTCTACGCGGACTGGCTGACCGCCGCGGGCATCGGAATCTAGCGACTAAGACAGCAAAGAGTAGGAGTCTTCGACAACACCATGACTGAGCACACGGCGCGTAGTCTGCCCGCGGACCTGGCCCAGGCCCGCCGGGTGCTGGTAGCGGGCGCGGGCGTATCCGGGCGCGGGTGCGCCCGAGTCCTGGACCGCCTGAACTTCGCGGTCACAATCGCCGACGACAATCCGCAGGCGCGACAGACCGCGCTGGACGATTGCGGGGCGAGGGCGGCCGGGCTCAGCACCGAGCAGGCCATGGCCGTCGCCGGCGACGGCCAGATCGACCTGGTGGTAACCTCCCCGGGCTGGCGACCGGACTCACCGCTGCTGGAGGCCTACCGGGCCGCCGGCGTCGAGGTCATCGGGGACGTCGAGCTGGCCTACCGCCTGGACGCGGCCGGCACCTTCGGGCCGGCCCGCCAGTGGCTGGTCATCACCGGCACTAACGGCAAGACCACGACCACCGGCATGCTGGCGGCCATCATGCAGGCAGATACTAACCGCACCGGGCGCCGCGCGGTGCCGGTGGGCAACATCGGCGTCTCCGTCTTCGACGCCATCCAGGACAACGATCGCGTCGACGTGCTGGTCGCCGAGCTGTCTTCCTTCCAGCTGCACTGGGCCAGCCAGCTGCGCCCGGAGGTGGGCGTTTTGCTCAACCTGGCCGAGGACCACCTCGACTGGCACGGCAGCTTCGACAATTACGCCGCCGATAAGGCCAAGGTCATGCACGGCGGCATCGCCATTGCCGGCACGGACGACGCGCACGTGATGGAACTGGTCTCCCGGGCCCGCCAAGCCGGGGACCTGGCGCCGCAGGTCTATTCCTTTAGCTCCCAGACCCCGCAGGCCGGGCAGGTCGGCGTGGAAGGCGGGCGGATCATTGCCCGCCTGGACGGCGAGGACCTCGACCTGGTCTCGGCCGATGGGGTAGAGCCGGCCGGTCTGGCCGGCGTCCTGGACGCTTGTGCTGCCGCCGCGGCCGGGCTGGCCGCCGGGGCGAGCCGCGAGGCCGTCCAGGCGGGCCTGGCGGCCTACCACGTCGCCGGACACCGCGGCGCGGTCGTCCACCGCCACGGCGGGGTCAGCTTCATCGACAACTCCAAGGCCACCAACCCGCACGCCGCGGACGCCGCCCTGGAAGGCCTCGACCGGGTCATCTGGCTGGCCGGCGGGCAGCTCAAGGGAGCAGATGTCAGCGAGCTGGTTGCCACCCACGCCGACCAGCTCAAGGCCGCGGTCGTGCTGGGCAAGGACCGGGAGCTGGTGGCTCAGGCGCTCCAAGCCCACGCCCCGCAGGTTCCCGTAACCGTCCTAGACGAGCAGGATCCGCAGGCGGCCATGGAGACCGCGGTGGCCGCGGCCTGGCAACACGCCGAAGCGGGGGATACCGTACTTTTGGCCCCGGCTGCGGCATCGTTAGACATGTACACCGGGATGGCACAGCGCGGCGATTTCTTCGCCGCGGCGGCGCGTGCGGTCACGGAAAAATCGGATCACCGTCCCGCGCCGGATGCCGGAGAAGATAACGAGGAGAAGCCAGCGCAATGACCTCCACAACGCAGAAGTCAGCCAAGCCCGGGCAGCGGGTGGCCAATTTCCTCGAGCGCCGCCACGAGCAGATGAACAAGTGGTCGGGGCTGGACTATCTGATGTTGCGGATCATCATCTTCCTGCTCGTCGGTATCGGCGTGACGATGGTCTTTTCCTCCTCCATGGCCGAGTCCCTTGTGGAATCCGGCCTGGTCTGGGGCCAGGCGCTGCGCCAGTCCGCGATGGTCCTGGTCGGCCTGCTGGCCTTTTGGTTGGCGCTGAAGATCCCGCCGCGCGCCATGCGCTGGGCCATCCCGTGGATCCTCTTGCTGTCCATCGTGCTGCTGATCCTGGTGCTCATCCCGGGGGTTGGTACCGGCCGCGCGGAGGTTGGCTCCCAGTCGTGGATCATCTTGGGCCCGATTTCCCTGCAGCCCTCGGAGCTCGCCCGCGTAGCCATCGGCCTCTTCGGCGCCTCGGCGCTGGCCAATAAGCAGCACCGCCCGAAGGACCTGCTGGATCCGTTCATGGTCTACTCGGCCATCGCGGGCCTGATGTTCCTGCTGATTATCCTGCAGGGCGACCTGGGTATGGCCATGTCGTTTGCCGTGGTCGTCGTGTTTACCCTGTTCTTCGCCGGCGTGGACTGGCGCGTGGTCGCCTCCATTATCGGGCTGGCCGTGGCGGGCGTGATCTTCGTCTTCCTGTCGGGCGGCTTCCGCTCGCACCGTTTCCACACCTACTTCGACGCGTTGGTGGGCAACATCCAGGACACCCAGGGCACCGGCTTCCAGGCCTACCAGGGCTTCCTCTCGCTGGCCGACGGCGGCATCGCCGGCGTGGGCATCGGCCAGTCCCGCGCCAAGTGGTTCTACCTGCCGGAGGCGAAAAACGACTTCATCTTCGCCGTGGTGGGCGAGGAGCTCGGCCTGTGGGGCGGCGCGCTGGTCATCGTGCTCTTCGCCCTGCTCGGGTTCTTCGGCATCCGCACCGCGCTGCGCGCGCAGAACCAGTTCCACGCCCTCATGGCCGCGACCCTGACCACCGGCGTCGTTGCGCAGGCCTACTTCAACATCGGCTACGTCGTCGGCCTCCTGCCGGTGACCGGCATCCAGCTGCCGATGATCTCGGCCGGCGGCACCGCGGCGATTATCACCATTGGCTCCATGGGCCTTCTGTGCAACGTGGCCCGGCACGAGCCGGAGGCGGTCTCGGCGATGCGCAACTACGGGCGTCCCCTCTTCGACCGGCTGTTCTTCATCGCGGAACCGGAGCCGGCCGATGCCGCCCCGCGCGGCGGTCGCCGTCGTGCCGACGGTTCGGGCGCGCCCCGGGACCGCCGGCCCGAGCGCCCGAGCGCTAACCCCCAAAAGCGGGGCAGCGCCCGCCGCCAGGCGCAGCGGGAGGAGCGTTTTGGCTCGCCGGTGACCGGGCGGACCCGCCCGGTGCGCTCCACGCCGCGCGGGCAGGATTCCGCCGGGCGCGGCGGGGACAGGAACCCGCGCCGGCGCTGGTAGCCTGTAGTTCATGAATTCAAAGCCTTTATCCGTCGTCGTCGCTGGTGGCGGCACTGCCGGCCACATCGAGCCGGCGCTGGCTGTGGCCGCTGTCCTGCAGCGTGACTACGGCGCCCGTATTACCGCTCTGGGCACCCAGAAGGGGCTGGAGAGCGACCTTATTCCCGCCCGCGGGGTGGACCTGGAAATGATCACCCCGGTCCCGATCCCGCGCAAGCTCAGCCTGGACCTGCTGAAGCTGCCGTACCGCCTGGTGCGTTCTGTGCTGGAAGCGCGCAAGGTTCTCAAGAAGGTGGACGCGGATGCCGTCTTCGGCACCGGCGGCTACGTCGCCGCGCCGGCCTACCTGGCCGCGGCCAGCCACCACCTGCCCTTCTACGTGCTCGAGACCAACGCGTTGGCGGGCCTGGCCAATAAGCTGGGCGTCAAGCTGGGCGGCATCGGCTTCAACGCCCACCCGAATTCGGGCATGCCGGGCGAGCAGGTCGGCATCCCGGTGCGCCCGGAGCTCGGCCAGGATCCGGAGGCCGCCGCCCGCGGGCGCGAGCTGTGGGGCCTGCGCGAGCGTATTCCCACCATCTTGGTCACCGGCGGCTCCCAGGGCGCGGCCAGCATCAACCGGGCCGTCGCCGAAGCACACCCCGGCTGGGCCGGGGAGTTCCAGGTCCTGCACGCGGTCGGCAAGAAGAACGAGCTGCCGGCTCAGACCGACAACTACGTGCCGGTGCCCTATATCGACGATATGTCCGCGGCCCTGGCCGTGGCGGATCTGGCGGTCTGCCGCTCCGGGGCGATGACGGTCGCGGAGGTTTCCGCCGCCGGCGTGCCGGCCATCTACGTGCCGCTGCCGCACGGCAACGGCGAGCAGGCGCTCAACTCGAAGGACGTGGTGGCCGCCGGCGCGGCCGTCCAGGTCCCCGATGCCGAGCTGGACGGTGCCCGCCTCGACCGCGAGGTCCGCGCCATCCTGGGCGACGAGGATCGCCTAAAGGCCATGCGCGCGGCGGTCGCCGACAGCGCGGCCGGCGGCGCGGCCCAGCGCCTGGCTGACCACATCGCTACCGCTATCCGAGAAGCCAAGGAGGAATCCTAGTGGGCCCCGAATCCACCCCCGACGCAGTTAACCTCGACCGGGTCCACCTCGTGGGCATCGGCGGCGCGGGCATGTCCGGCCTGGCCCGGATCCTCCTGGCCCGTGGCAGCGCCGTGTCCGGCTCGGACCAAAAGGAGTCCACCGCCGTGGAGGTCCTGCGCACCCTCGGCGCGAAAATCTCGGTCGGCCACGCGGCGGAGAACCTGCGGCTTTCCGGCGCCGAGCCGACCGCCGTGGTCACCTCCTTCGCCGCTATCCCGCAGGACAACCCGGAGCTGGTCGCCGCGCGGGAGGCCGGGATCCCGGTCATCCGCCGCTCCGACCTGCTGGGCGAGCTCATGGAGGGCTACACCCAGGTGCTGCTGGCCGGCACCCACGGCAAAACCTCGACGACCTCGATGACGGTCAACGCGCTACAGCAGGCCGGCGAGGACCCGTCCTTTGCCATCGGCGGCCAGCTCAACCGGGCCGGCACCAACGCGCACCACGGCACCGGAATGGCCTTCGTGGCCGAAGCCGACGAGTCGGACGCGTCCCTACTGCGCTACCGCCCGGACGTGGCCGTGGTGACCAACATCGAGCCCGACCACCTGGACTACTTCGGCACCCCGGAGGCCTATTTCCAGGTCTTCGAGGACTTCGCCGATCGGATCACCCCCACCGGCCACCTGGTGGTCTGCTTGGAGGACGAGCACGCCGCCCAGATGGGGCAGCGCGCCGCACAGCGCGGCATCGACGTGCTCGGCTACGGCACCCCCGCCGCCGTGGAGCGCTACCCGGAGATCCCGGCGGGCGCGGTCATCTCCACCGAGGAAGCCACCGCGGAGGGCACCCGCGTGACCGTGCACCTGGACGTTGCGGGGCACTCGGTGGGCCTGGACTACCTGCTGCAGGTCCCCGGGCACCACATGGTGCTCAACTCGGCGGCGGCCCTGGTGGCCGGCACGCTGGCGGGCGCGGACCCGCACAAGCTGGCCGACGGGCTCAGCGACTTCACGGGCGTGCGCCGGCGGTTTGAGTACCGCGGGTCCGTCCCGGCGGGGCTTAAGGGCCAGGAGCCGGTCGAGGTCTTCGACGACTACGCGCACCACCCGACGGAGGTCGCCGCGGTCCTGCGCGCCGCCCGCGAGCGGGTGGAGGCGACCACCCGCTCTGGCCGCGTGGTGGTCTGTTTCCAGCCGCACCTGTACTCGCGCACCATGAAATTCCAGCAGGAATTCGCCGACGCGCTGAGCCTGGCGGACGTGGCGGTGGTGCTGGATATCTACGGCGCCCGCGAGCAACCGGTAGAAGGGATCACCTCCCGGATTATCACCGACAAGATCCCCGCGGGCACCGAGGTCTTCTACGAGCCGGACTTCTCCGCGGCGGCGGCCAGCGTGGTCGCGGCCGTGCAACCGGGCGACCTGGTCCTGACCATGGGCGCTGGCTCGGTCACCCTGGTGGCCGCGGAGATCCTGACTGAGCTGGAGCAGCGTTTCCGATGAGGGGCAAGCTAGTACTTTCGGTGGCAGGCGCCCTGGTGGCGGTGGTGGCCATCGCCGCCGCCGTGGTCTGGTTCTTCCCCGTGTTCAAGGCCCAGGATTTCGAGCTCAACGGCGCCAGCCAGGTCACGGAGGAAGAGGTCCGCGAGGCCTCCGGGATCGCCGAGGGCAGCAACCTGATGCGCCTGGACGCGCATGCGGCCGCCGAGGGCGTGGCCACGCTGCCGTGGGTGAAATCCGCGACGGTGGGCCGCTCCCTGCCCAGCACGGTGCAGGTCGACATCACCGAGCGGGAAGCCGTGGCCTTCCTGCGCGAGGGCGATGGCACCCACCTCATCGACTCGGCGGGCAAGGAGTTCGTCGTCGCCGAGCCGCCGGAAGGCGCCGTGGAGATCGATAGCAACGAGGAGGCCGGCTTGGTCGACGCCGTAGAAATCCTGGCGGCCCTGTCGCAGGATCAGCGCGCGCAGGTCGAAAAGCTCAGCATGGACGAGAAGTACTCGGCGACGTTGCACCTGGCGTCCGGGCGCACGGTAGTCTGGGGCGCGAACGACGACAACGCGGACAAGGCCCGCGCGTTTTCCACCGTGCTGCAGATGGACGGCACCCATTGGAATATCACTAACCCCGAGTTGGTGACCAAGCGCGATTAGCGCCGGAAAAAATTCGCAACATCGCGCCCCTGCCAGATTGCCGTGTGGTGGGGGCGCGAACTGCATAAAAGCCCATGTCAGCAACCCTAAAGTAGAGGTTGAGGGTACCGACACGCGGGCAAATGAACACGTAAATTACACGTGTGTCAGTGAAGATGGAAAGCAACCGCGTCACAGGCGCGCAATTCCTCGTTTATTTACCAACAAATCCCGAAAGGTTTGACCACCTCTCATGAGCACACCGAACAACAATTTGGCGGAAATCAAGGTCGTCGGCGTCGGCGGCGGCGGCGTCAACGCCGTCAACCGCATGATCGAAGAAGGCCTCAAGGGCGTCGAGTTCGTGGCTATCAACACGGACTCCCAGGCGTTGATCTTCTCCGACGCTGACTTCAAGCTCGACATCGGCCGCGAGGCCACCCGCGGCCTGGGCGCCGGCGCCAACCCGGAGGTCGGCCGCACCTCCGCCGAGGACAACAAGTCCGAGATCGAGGACGCCCTCAACGGCGCCGACATGGTCTTCGTCACCGCCGGCGAAGGCGGCGGCACCGGCACCGGCGCCGCCCCGGTCGTGGCCTCCATCGCCAAGAAGCAGGGCGCGCTGACCGTCGGTGTTGTCACCAAGCCCTTCAAGTTCGAGGGCGCCCGCCGTACCCGCCAAGCCCTGGAAGGTATCGAGCAGCTCCGCGAGGTCTGTGACACCCTGATCGTCATCCCGAACGACCGCTTGCTGCAGCTGGGCGACGAGAACCTGTCCATGATGGAAGCCTTCCGCGCCGCCGATGAGGTCCTCCACAACGGTGTCCAGGGCATTTCCAACCTGATCCTGATCCCGGGCATGATCAACGTTGACTTTGCCGACGTTCGCTCCGTGATGGCCGACGCCGGCTCCGCCCTGATGGGCGTGGGCTCCGCCCGCGGCGACAACCGAGTCATGACCGCGGCCGAGCAGGCCATCAACTCCCCGCTGCTGGAGTCCACCATGGAAGGCGCCAAGGGCGTGCTGCTGTCCGTGGCTGGCGGCTCCGATCTGGGCCTGCAGGAGGTCTACGAGGCCTCCTCCATGGTCGAGGAGAAAGCCGACCCGGACGTCAACCTAATTTTCGGCACCATCATCGACGACAACCTGGGCGACGAGGTCCGCGTGACCATCATCGCTACCGGTTTCGACGCCGAGAAGAACGCCACGGATAAGCCGGCTGGCGAGGCCCGCCCGCAGCAGTCCCAGCAGCGTTCCGGTTCGCTGTTCGAAAACCGCGACCGCGCCACCGAGCCGGAGCCGGCCGAGGAGCCGCGCGGCGGCTACGAGCCGCGCCACCAGCTGCGCCACGACGAGCGCGAGGGCTACAGCCCGCGCGAGTCGGAGCCGCAGCGCCGCGCCGGCGATACCCGCGGCGACGGCGGCCTGTTCACCACCCGCGAGCGCTTCGAGCGCGAGGCCCCGCGCGAGGACTACCGCCCGAGCTACCGCGACGAGCGCGACAACCGCGGCGACGACGACTTGGACGTGCCGGACTTCTTGCGCTAATTGATCCATAGCGCGCGCTAGTCTGGAGTGCATGCCAGTAAACGAGGAAGCACGCACCACCCGCCCCGCCCGCCTGAAACGCCCCTTCCGGATGGTCTTTACGGCCCGCTCGGGAGGGGCTTCGGCGTCTCCGTACGAGTCGTTCAACCTGGCCGAGCACGTCGGCGACGACCCGGCGGCGGTAGCGGCAAACCGGCAGCGCCTGCAGGAGCTACTCCGCCTTGATGACATCGTCTGGATGGAGCAGCTCCACACCAACAACGTCACCGTCGTCGACGGCCCGCGTTCTACACCAGTGGAGGCCACCGATGCACTGGTTACGGCCACCGAGGGTCTGGCCCTGGGCGTGCTGGTGGCTGACTGCACCCCGGTGCTGCTAGCCGACCCGGAGGCCCGCGTGGTCGCCGCGGCCCACGCCGGGCGCTTAGGCGCGCGCAACGGGATCGTGCCGGCGACCGTCGAGGCGATGTGCGATCTCGGCGCCCGCCCCGAACGCCTGCAGGTGCTGCTGGGCCCAGCCGCCAGCGGCCGCCACTACGAGGTGCCCGCAGACATGGCCGCCGACGTCGAGGCCCACCTACCCGGATCGCGCACGACCACGGAGAAGGGGACCCCAGGTATCGATGTGCGGGCCGGACTGATCCGGCAGCTGATGAGCTTGGGCGTGACCGCCATCCAGGCGGATCCGCGGTGCACCATCGAAGACAGCACTTTCTTTTCCTACCGCCGGGAGGGCACCACCGGCCGGCAGGCAGGACTCATCTGGTTGGAGGAGGAGACCGACAATGACCGATAAAACCACCCCGCAGGACCCGGCAGCCCAAAGTAGCGACCAGGCCCGGCTAGCCGAACTGGAGCGCGGCCTGGCTAACACCCGCGAGCAGATAGCTGCCTTAGCCGCCGAGGCCGGCCGCCCGGAGCCGCGCCTGCTGCCGGTAACCAAGTTTCACCCGGCCGAGGACATCGCGCTGCTCGGCCAGCTGGGGGTCACCGACGTCGCGGAAAACCGCGAGCAGGAAGCCCGCGCCAAGGCCGAGCAGCTGCCCGAGATGCACTTCCACATGATCGGCCAGATCCAGACCAAGAAGGCCAACCACGTGGCCCGCTGGGCGCACAGCGTCCATTCGCTGGACTCGGAGAAACTCGCCGCCGCTCTCGACCGCGGGGTAGAACTGGCCCGGGAGCGCGGCCAGCGCACCGAGAACCTACCGGTCTACGTGCAACTGTCCTACGACTCGGACCCGTCCCGCGGCGGGGCGGCCTGGGACACGGCCGAAGACCTGCTGCGCTACGTCGAGGAGCTTGCCAACCTGGAGCTGCGCGGCATCATGGTCGTCCCGCCCGTGGAAGCGGACGCGGCCGAGGTCTTTTCCGCCGCGCGCCAGCTGGCCGATGAGCTGGGGGAGAAGCTCGGCCACGCCCTAGAGCTGTCGGCCGGGATGAGCGCGGATCTGCGCGAGGCAGTTTTCGCGGGCACGGATATCGTGCGTGTCGGAACCGGCATCATGGGCACGCGGCCAGTAGGTTAAAAACCAACGCAAAGACGCATATCAGACCGCACTTGTACATTTCGGGTCAGAGGGAGACCACATATGTCATTTATTGATCGCACGAAGGAGTTCTTCGGCCTCCAGCCGATGGACATGGAGCACGACGACGCCTACTACGAGGATGACGCTCGCTACGCCACCGCGGGTTCCGCGGCCTACCAGCCGCGCCCGAGCTACGAGCGCGCTCCGGCCGAGCCGGAGTTCGCGCCGACCATCGTGCCGATTTCCCTGACCACCTACAACGACGCCCCGAAGATCGGTGAGCCCTTCCGCGATGGCGACGCCGTCGTCTTCGAGCTGACCGACGCCGAGAAGTCCGCTGCCAAGCGCTTCATCGACTTCGCCGCCGGCCTTTGCTTCGCACTGCGCGGCCGCATGGTCGACCTGACCAAGGGCTTGGACACCGACCGCCGCGTCTTCGCCATCGTGCCGGAGCGCGCCAACATCTCCACCCTGGAGCTGGAGCGCGCAGCCCAGCTGCGCTAAGAACGCCACGACGTTAAATCCCCGGGCCCTGCCCGCCGGTTAAACCCGGCGAGGGCACCCGGGGATTTTTGCGCATTGCGGGGTAATTCCCCGAAGGTGGGGGTAGTTCGGATAGGGTCGGAAGGGTGAGTCAATTAGGAATTATTCTGTACGCCGTGCTCCGGATCTTTTCCCTGGCGCTAATCGTGCGCATCATCATCGAGATGATCCAGTCCTTTTCCCGGCAGTTCAACCCGCCGCGCTGGTTCATGATGTGCGCGGAGCCGCTGTTCGCGGTCACGGATCCGCCCGTAAAAGCCCTGCGCAAGGTCATCCCGCCGCTGCGGTTGGGCGGGGTAGCGCTGGACATGTCCATCATCGTCTTGTTCATCATCCTGGCCGTCCTGATGAATATCGTCATCGCCACGATGGTCTAGCTGCCACGGTCTAGCCGGCCTCCGGCGGGTTGGGCCAATCCGTAAACGGGCGGGGTCCGGCGGGGTAGAAGTAAACGAAAGTGCAAAATCGTCAACCTCGGCTTAATATTGAGACTTGAGTAATCGTCCGTTACTGTGTCTTTTTGGTTACAATGAAACGAAGAATCGTATTATTGTCCGATTAGAAAACCTTGGGTCGGGCGACGAGTGTAGGCTCGTAGCTTGATTCATATCTTCTATTGACTCCGGAAACCTCCGGGGTTGCACCGACTTGAAGGGGAAGAGAAGTCAATGCCGCTGTCACCAGCTGATGTACACAACGTCGCGTTCAGCAAGCCGCCGATTGGCAAGCGTGGCTACAACGAGGACGAGGTCGACCAGTTCCTCGACCTGGTTGAAGACGCCCTTGCCCAGCTGCAGGACGAGAACGACGAGCTGCAGTCGCAGGTCAACAGCCTGCAGTCCGGCTCCGGCGCCGCCACCGCTTCCGCGGCGTCCGCTACCTCTTCGGTCGATGAGGCCGCCCTCCGCAAGGAGATTGAGGCAGACCTGCGCTCCCAGCTCGACAAGGAATACGAAAAGAAGCTGGCCGACGCCAAGGCTGAGGCTGCGCAGAACGCTAAGAAGGAGCAGGCTTCCGCTGCCGCTGGCAAGTCCAGCGCCGACTCCAAGGAGCTGAAGGCCGCCCAGGACGAGGCCACCAAGGCCAAGCAGGACCTGGACAAGGCTCGCCGCGACCTCGAGGCTGCCAAGAAGGAAAACCAGGAGCTGCAGAAGAAGGTCGCGGACGTCTCCGCTTCCTCCGCCAAGGAGGCCCCGGCCGTTGCCGCCACCGCGGATGCCAACGGCCTGGCCACCCCGGAGACCCACATGCAGGCCGCCCGCGTGCTGGGCCTGGCCCAGGAGATGGCCGACCGCCTGACCAACGAGGCCAAGGCCGAGTCCGAGTCCATGCTGACCGACGCCCGCACCGCCGCCGAGAAGCAGCTGTCCGACGCCGACACCAAGTCCCGCACCCAGCTGGACGAGGCCCAGAAGAAGGCCGACGCCCAGGTTGCCGAGGCTCAGCAGCGCGCCAAGCAGACCGAGTCCGAGGCTAACTCCCGCGCCGAGGCCCAGATCCGCCAGGCCGAGGAGAAGGCAGCGGCCCTGCAGGCTGACGCTGAGAAGAAGCACACCGAAATCATGAACACGGTCAAGCAGCAGCAGACCGCCCTGGAGACCCGCATCTCCGAGCTGCGCACCTTCGAGCGCGAGTACCGCACCCGCCTGAAGACCCTGCTGGAGTCCCAGCTGGAAGAACTCGAGACCCGCGGCTCTGCCGCCCCGAACGGCGAGTCCAACTCCTAAGGCTGCGCCGGGGAAGAACATCTTTCCCGTACCGCCTCACGCCCCCGCACGCCCACGGTCATAACCGTGCGCGGCGGGGGCTTTGGTGTAGGTTTAATGCATAAGCCATCGTGAGAACCGCATCTGCGAGAAAGGGCGTCATCTTCCATGCTGATTGCTGCCTTGGTCTTAGCGTTTATCGCTTTCATCGCCTTCGTTAACTACCTGTTGTCCGCGGCCACCTGGTCGCTCGTGGTGGTTTTCGTCGCGGCGGCCGCCGGCATCATCCTGGTTTTAATTGACGCCTTCGCCAAGCACCGCGGGGACCGGACGTCGCCGCACTCGCAGCCAGAGGACGCGGAACACCGGTCCTAGCTGTTTTCCCGTTTCCGCCGGGCGAGTCGAAAGGAAACCCGCGGGGACTGGCTCAGCCGGCGCTCGGGCGGCTATACTAAGGGCTTATATACGATGATCCGGCCATCACCGGGGAGTATTCCGGAAGAACGGCGCTGCTTTTGCGTTATCTGAGCAGCGCTTATTAGAACCGGGCGGGTGGGACCGTCAACTCCTTCACGACCA
The DNA here is from genome assembly GCF_040946485.1 of Corynebacterium sp. LK2537. NCBI lineage: Bacteria > Bacillati > Actinomycetota > Actinomycetes > Mycobacteriales > Corynebacteriaceae > Corynebacterium > Corynebacterium sp. LK2537. The sequence continues at coordinate 440,968 of NZ_JAYWLQ010000001.1, read as the reverse complement.
ACGAAGCGGGAGCGCTAATTTTAGGGCTCCAAGCGGGGTGGTACCGCGTCTATTACAGGCGTCCCCGCGGTTTGATTGAATTACCGCGCGTGAAGGATGGAGTAAACCGTGAACCACCACAGCCCCAATGTTGGCGGCGTGTACCCCAAGGTCGATATGACCGGCGGTTCCAGCCGCTTCCCGGACATGGAAGAGGTCGTCCAGGACTACTGGAAGAAGGACGAGACCTTTAAGGCCTCGTTGGAGCAGACTGAGGATAAGCCGGAGTACATCTTCTACGACGGCCCGCCTTTTGCTAACGGCCTGCCGCACTATGGCCACCTGCTGACCGGCTACGTCAAGGACATCGTCCCGCGCTACCGGACCATGGCGGGTAACTACGTCCCGCGCGTGTTCGGCTGGGACTGCCACGGCCTGCCGGCGGAGCTGGAAGCCGAAAAGCAGCTGGGCATCACCGACAAGGGCCAGATCGAGGAAATGGGCCTCGAGCGCTTCAACGAGTACTGCGCGTCCTCCGTGCTGCGCTACGCAGGGGAGTGGAAGGACTACGTCACCCGCCAGGCCCGCTGGGTGGATTTCGACCACGGCTACAAGACCATGGACTTGGACTTCATGGAATCGGTCATGTGGGCGTTCAAGGAACTCTACGACAAGGGCCTTATCTACCAGGGCTTCCGCGTGCTGCCGTACTCCTGGGCCGAGCACACCCCGCTGTCGAACCAGGAGACCCGCCTGGACGACTCTTACAAGATGCGCCAGGACCCGACGCTGACCGTGACCTTCCCGGTCACCGGTGCGCTGGCCGGCTCGGCCGCGGAGGAGACGCTGCAGGCCAACCCGGAGCTGGCCGATGCCTCCTTCCTGGCCTGGACCACCACCCCGTGGACCCTGCCGTCGAACTCGGCCCTGGCCGTGCACCCCGAGGTCACTTATGCCCTGGTGCGCGTCGGCGGCGAAGGCGAATTTGCCGGCCGGCTGTTCGTGCTCGCCGACGGGCTGCGCGCGGCGTATGCCAAGGAGCTGGGCGAGGACGCCGAGGTCGTCAAGACCTTTACCGGCGCTGAGCTGACCGGCTTCAACTACCAGCCGATCTTCGACTACTTTGCCGATATGCGCAACGGCTTCCAGGTGCTGTCCGCCGACTACGTGACCACCGAGGACGGCACCGGCGTTGTCCACCAGGCCCCGGCCTTCGGTGAGGACGATATGAACACCTGTGCCGCCCACGACATCGAGCTGGTCATCCCGGTCGACGACGACGGCAAGTTCACCTCCCAGGCGCCGGACTACGAGGGCCAGCTGGTCTTCGACGCGAACAAGGAAATCATCCGCGACCTGAAGGCCGCCGGCCGGGTGGTGCGCCACCAGACCATCGAGCACTCCTACCCGCACTCCTGGCGTTCCGGCGAGCCGCTCATCTACAAGGCGATGCCGTCCTGGTTCGTCAAGGTCACCGAGTTCCGCGATCGCATGGTCGAGCTCAACCACAACGAGATCGAGTGGATGCCGGGCCACATCCGCGACGGCCAGTTCGGCAAGTGGCTGGAAGGCGCCCGCGACTGGAACATCTCCCGCTCGCGCTACTGGGGTGCGCCGATCCCGGTGTGGGTCTCCGACTCCGAGGAATACCCGCGCATGGACGTCTACGGCTCGCTGGACGAGCTGGAGCGCGACTTCGGCGTGCGCCCGACCTCGCTGCACCGCCCGTACATCGATGAGCTGACCCGCCCGAACCCGGACGACCCGACGGGCAAGTCCACCATGCGCCGCGTGCCGGACGTGCTGGACTGCTGGTTCGAGTCCGGCTCCATGCCCTTCGCGCAGAAGCACTACCCGTTCGAGAACAAGGAGTGGTTCGAGACCCACTCGCCGTCGGACTTCATCGTCGAGTACTCTGGCCAGACCCGCGGCTGGTTCTACGTCATGCACGTGCTGTCCACCGCGCTGTTCGACCGCCCGGCGTACAAGAAGGTCGTCGCCCACGGCATCGTCCTGGGCAACGACGGGCTGAAGATGTCCAAGTCCAAGGGCAACTACCCGGACGTTAACGAGGTCTTCGACCGCGATGGCTCGGATGCCATGCGCTGGTTCCTCATGTCCAGCCCCATCCTGCGCGGCGGTAACCTCATCGTGACCGAGCAGGGCATCCGCGACGGCGTGCGCCAGGCGTTGCTGCCCATCTGGAACGCCTACTCCTTCCTGCAGCTCTACGCGGGCCAGGAGGCGCATTTCGACACCTCCTCGACCAACGTGTTGGACCGCTACATCCTGGCCAAGACCCACGACCTAGTCAAGAACGTCGACTCCGCCCTGGCGAATACCGATATCGCCACCGCCACCGAGGAGGCACGCCTGTTCGCGGACGTGCTGACCAACTGGTACGTGCGCCGTTCCCGCGACCGTTTCTGGTCCGGCGACGCGGAGCACCCGGAGGCCTTCAACACCCTCTACACGGTGCTGGAGACCGTGGCCCGCGTCTTCGCCCCGCTGCTGCCGCACATCAGCGAGGTCATCTACCGCGGCCTGACCGGCGAGCGCTCCGTCCACCTGACCAGCTTCCCGGATCCGGCGGACTACCCGGCTGACGATGCCCTGGTCGCCGCCATGGACGCCACCCGCGCGGTGGCCTCGGCGGCGTCCTCGGTGCGCAAGTCCAACAAGCTGCGCAACCGCCTGCCGCTGCCGAAGCTGACCGTGGCCATGGCGGGCGCGGACAAGCTGGCTGACTTCGCGGACATCATCCGCGACGAGGTCAACGTCAAGGAGGTCGAGCTGACCGAGGACGTGGACTCCGCCGGCCGCTTCGAGGTGGTCTGCAACGCGAAGGTCGCCGGCCCGCGCCTAGGCAAGGACGTCCAGCGCGCGATCAAGAACCTGAAGGCGGGTAACTACGAGCGTCAGGGCGAGGAAGTCGTCGTCGACGGCGACATCACCCTGCACGCCGACGAGTACACCGAGCGCCTGCAGGCGGCGGATCCGGACTCGACGGCCCGCATCGACGGCGTCGACGGCCTGGTGGTGCTGGACACCAACGTCACCGAGGAGCTGGAGGCCGAGGGCTGGGCCGCGGATGTTATCCGCGGCCTGCAGGACGCCCGCAAGGCCTCCGGGTTCGAGGTCAGCGACCGCATCTCCGCGGTGCTCTACGTGCCGGCGGAGAAGGAAGAATGGGCCCGGCGCCACGCCGAGCACATCGCGGCCGAGGTGCTGGCCACGGACTTTGCGGTCAGCACAAACGCCCCCGCCGATAGCGAGGGCGTGCACCAAGTGGTGGCGGGAGTTACCGCCACCGTCGCGAAGAATTAATTCGCGCCCGGCAGGTGCTTGCGCCAGGCCAGGGACACGTTGCCCAGGCAGAACAGCGCAAGCACCGCGCCGACGGAAAACAGGCTAGTAAAGCCGATATACGGCGCTAGCGCCGAGAACGCCATCGGGATAAAGAACCCGAGGTAGGCGATGCAGTAGTAGACGGCGGTCAGGCCGGCCAGCTCCCGCTCGCCGGCGATCCGCTGCACCTCGGACAGGCCGGCCACCAGGGCCAGGCCGTAGCCGGCGCCCATCGTGGCCGCGGCGAGGATGCCCAGCGGCAGTGACAGGGTGTGCGCGGCGGCCGCGCCCAGCAGCGTGCCGCAGGTGATGACCGCCATGGCAATCGCCGAGGCGCGCGCCGAGCGGTTGGTGTCAATGACCTGGCCGAGCATCTGCACGCCCACGCCGCAGCCCAGGGTGATGACCGTCATCAGGCCGGAGAAGGCGATGGGGACGTCGCCAGCCGAACGGGACAGCAGCTGGGGCAGGAGGGCGTAGGCCGCGCCCGCGCAGCCGAAGACCCACGGGGCGACCGGAACCACCACGCGCAAAAAGCGGCGGTGGGCGGCGGCCGGGATGCGCAGCATGGCCAGCATGTCGCCGATGGTCAGCTCCAGCACCGTGCGCTTAATCGACCCGCGCATGGGCTGGCGGGTCTCCGGGGCGTGGCCCAGCCACCAGCCGGTGGCCAGGGTGAGCACGATGTGGATGACATAGGCCAGGTGGGTGGGCCACGGTCCCCACTGCGCGAGCACCGAGGCGAGCCCGGCGCCGACGAGGAATCCGACGGTCAGGCACAGCGAGGCCTTGCGGGCGCCGCCGCGGGGCTCGAGCTCGGTGATCCAGGTAGAACCGACCGCCATGACTAGGCCCAGCGCCATGCCGCAGAGCACGCGGCCGCCGGCGATAATCAGCGGCTCGTTCGGGGCCACCGACAGCAGGAAGGCACCGAACAGGGACAAGGGGGCGGCCGGCAGCAGCGTGGGCTTGCGGCCGATGAGATCGGACAGCGGACCGCCGATGAGCAGGGCGGGGATGATGCCCACCACGTAGGCGGCGAGCAGGCCGTTGACGGTGACCTGGCTGAAGCTGGAGACCTCGCGGTACATCACCAGCAGCGGGGTGAATTCGTTGCCGCCCCAGGCGACGGCGACCATGGTGCCGGCCACCGGCCACCAGGCGTGGGCGGGATAGGACTTAACAAAGGGGATGCGTTCGGTAACGGTAGTGGTCATAACTGATTTCGGGAATTCGTGAGGTGTTCGGATAAGGCGTGGCGGTAGGCGTCGAAGTCGCCCGCGATGAGGGCGCGGGTCAGCTGGCGGTGGCCGTCGACGAAGCGGCGGGCGCGCGCCGGGCTGCGCCCCACCGCGGTGGCGGTGAAGCGCTGCTGCTGCTCGCGCAGGCTGTGGCCGAGCTGGGAGAGGAAGCGGTTGCCGCCGTTGTCCATGATGGTCTGGTGGAACTTGGCGTCCAGGCGGGTGTATTCGGCCAGATCCTCAGCCGCTAGGGCCTCGTCCTGCTCGGCGATGATGGCCTCTAGCACGCCGCCGATGACGTGTCGCTCGCTGTCCGACAGGCCGCAGATGTGCTCGGCGGAGAAGCGATCGATCAGCTCGCGGGCCTCGTAGACCTCGCGGATATCCCGGGCGGTCAGCGGCTCCACTAGGGCGCCGCGCTTGGGGTAGAGCTGCAAGAAGCCCTCGACTTCGAGGCGAAGAAAGGCCTCGCGGACGGGGGTCCGGCTGCAGCCGAGCTCCTGGGCAACTTCGCCCTCGCTCAGCATGGTTGACCCGGGCACGGTGCCGTCGATAATTCGTTCCTTGAGGTAGGCGTAGGCGCGTTCCGCCGCGGGCGGGGAGGGGTGCTCGGTCTTTGTATGCAACATGGATACATCATGGATCCAAGTTGGGGTGCGGGGCAAGTGCTCGGTTAAGATCGGGGGTATGCAGCGCTGGGTTCTCCACATCGACATGGACGCGTTTTTCGCCTCCGTCGAGCAGCTGACCCGGCCCACCCTGCGCGGCCGCCCCGTCCTCGTCGGCGGCCTGGGAGGCCGCGGCGTGGTCGCCGGGGCCAGCTACGAGGCCCGCGCCTTCGGGGCCCACTCGGCGATGCCCATGTACCGGGCCCAGCAACTGGTCAGCGCCCGCGCCGTCGTGGTCCGCCCCCGGCGCGTGGTCTATCAGGCCGCCTCCCGGCGCGTCTTCGAACTGATTTCCTCCCGCGTCGGGCTCATCGAGCAGCTGTCCATCGACGAGGGCTTCATGGAACCGGCCCAGCTGCAGGGCGCGAGCGCCGAGACCGTCTTCGACTGGTCCGAGGAACTGCGCGCGGCCATCCGCGAGGAGACCGGCCTGCCGTGCTCCATCGGGGCGGGCACGGGCAAGCAGTTCGCCAAGATCGGCTCGGGCGAGGCCAAGCCGGACGGCACCTTCGTCATCCCCGCGGACAAGCAGCTGGACTTCCTGCACCCGCTGGACGTGGCCAAGCTCTGGGGAGTGGGGCCCGTAACCGCGCAGAAGCTGCACTCGATTGGGATTAAGACCATCGGCGACTTGGCGGGGCTGAGCAAGCGCGAGGTGGAAATCTCGGTCGGCTCCATTGTCGGCGGCCAGCTGTGGGAGATGGCCCGCGGCATCGACCCGCGCGAGGTCGCCCCGCGCGCCATTTCCAAGTCGATTTCCGCCGAGCACACCTACCCGAAGGATCTGGTCACGGAGGCGGAGGTGGACGCGGCCATCGACCGCGCCGCCGAGGGCGCGCATGTCCGCCTGCTCAAGGACGGGCGGGGAGCGCGCACGGTGACGGTCAAGCTGCGGATGGCGGACTTCCACATCGAGTCGCGCTCGGCGACCTTGCCGTACGCCACCGACGACTTCGAGACCCTGCGCGCCGCGGCGTTCAAGCTGGCGCGCTACCCTGCGGAGCTCGGCCCCATCCGCCTGGTCGGCGTGGGGTATTCCGGGCTGGAGACCGCCCGCCAGGACGTGCTCTTTCCGGAGCTGGACCGCGAGATCGTGCGGCCCGTCCCGCCGGATAGCGACTTCGAGACCGGCGTGGCCGACCACACGGTCGACACCGGCCCCGTGGCCGTCGATGTCGCCGATACCCCCGACAGCCAGTGGGTGGCCACCCAGGACGTCTACCACCCCGAGTACGGGCACGGCTGGATCCAGGGCGCCGGCCACGGGGTGGTCAGCGTACGCTTCGAAACGCGCGCGACCGGGCCCGGGCGCACCAAGTCGCTGGCCGCCGACGACCCGGACCTGGTACCGGCCGACCCGCTGGACTCGCTGGCCTGGGACGAGTGGTTCGCCTCCCGCGAGGACGGCCTCGGCGGGCTAGGCGAGGACTAGAAGTTAAAGACCTCCGCCGGGTCCACGCCCCCGGCCAAGCAGGCCGCCAACAGGATGCGCGCCTGCCCCGGGCGCAGCGGCCCCGCGCCCAAGGCGCCGGCCGCGCCTAACGATGCGCCCCCGCCGTCGCCGCCGTAGGCCAGGCGCACCGCGCCGTAGGGCGAGCGCGTCGAAATGACCACGCTGACTCCGCCGCGCGCCGCCTCGCTCAAGGCCTGGCCTATCGCCGGGGACATGTTGCCCGAGCCCATGGCCGCGACGACGATGCCGCGGGCGCCGGCGGCACAGGCGGCATCGACCAGCTCGCGCCCGGCGCCCGGGTACGCCGCGAGGGTGGTCACCGGGGCGTCGGCCAGGGCGCCGGCCGGCAAGGGGAAGCGCGCCGGGAGCGCGTCCGGGACCGCCAGCGACTCAAAGGCCTCCAGCTCGCTGGTATGCCGCTTGCGCACGCCTGCCGCCGGCAGGACCTTCCCGCCGAAGCACACCCACGCCCCGCCCGTGCCCTCGGCGGCGTGGCGGTCTACGGTGTCCAGGGCCAGCTGCAGGTTGCCCGGCCCGTCGGGATCCGGGTGGTCGGCGGCGCGCTGGGCGCCGGTGAGCACCACGGGCCGGGCGGGGGAGAGCTGGCAGGCCAGGGCCATGGCCGTTTCTTCCAGCGAATCGGTGCCGTGGGTTACCACCACGCCGGCGGTGGCGGGATCGGCCAGCAGTCCGCGGACCTCGTCCAGCAGCCCGTCCAGGCCGGCCGGGGTGATGGCCGAGGAATCCAGCTGCAGGTAGTCCACGGCTCGGACCGGGTGCGGGCTGTCCAGGCCCCGCACCAGGTCGGCGGCTTGGCGGGTGGGCACCAGCGCGCCGGAATCATCCTGCGTACACGCGATGGTCCCGCCGGTGGCCAGGACGACGATGGAAGGGGACGCGGAAGTGGAATTCATGCGCTCCAGCATAACCTTGAGCGGCCGCTGCGAGCGGGCGGAGTTTGTGAATTGGCTGATAGCTCCGGCGCGCGTGTTTCGCCGGTGGCGAGATAGCCGGTAGCATAAATAAAGTTGACAGGCGCGCTCGAGATGACCGCGCGCTGGACCCTATGCAAGGAGATCTATTTCGTGATTAACGCTCAACTTGGTCGTCGGATTTCCGCCGCGGCACTCGCCACGGCCGCCGGGCTGGCGCTGGCCGCCTGCTCTTCCGACGAGGAAGAGAACAACGCCCCCGACTCCGCCGCGACCACCCAGGCGGAATCCACTGAGGGGTCCGAGGGCGGGGACAGCGCGACCCCGGAGCAGCCGACCGCCGCGGACCTGAACGCCGTGTTGGCCACCGCCACGGATCCGGCCGCCTCCGAGGAGGATAAGGTCGCCACCGTCCAGGGCGGCGAGACCGCCCCCGAGCTCTTCGAGACCATGGCCGCCTCCAAGGCGGAAACCGGCGCCACCTTCGAGGTCGTCGACCCGGTCCTGCCGGGCTACGCCCCGCAGTCCGTGCTGGCCACCGTGAACTTCAGCGTTCCGGAAGAGCCCGGCCAGACTGCCGACAACGTCGAGTTCGTCTACGAAGACGGCAAGTGGAAGCTGTCCCAGTCCTGGGCCTGCACCCTGATCACCAACACCGTCGCCCCGGAGCAGGTTCCGGCCATGTGCACCGACGGCACCGTCGAAAACAACGACGGCGCAGTCAGCGAGCAGTAAGCCCGCCCGCTACCGCGCAACGACGCAGCCGAAGACCCCCGCCATAGCGGCCGGGAGGGTCTTTCGCTGCCTGCGGGCAGGGCGTTTTAGGAAAAGTCCAGCGCGGTAGCCGAGGTCTGGATGACGCGCACGTCGGATTCCGGCGTGCCGTAGGTGATCTTGGTGTGCATGCTGACGTTGCCGGCAACCGGCAGGGGCTTGCCCAGGTCCACGGTCAGCGAGCCCTCGCTGTTGGTGCTCGAGTCCAGCACCTTCAGCTCCTGCCCCTCCAGGTCGGTGCCCTCCGCCTGGCCCTCCAGCGACAGCGCGCCCAGCGACGGGCGCTGGTGGATCTCCACGCCCAGCTCCGCGCGGCCATCCGCCAGCGATTCCAGCGTGAAGGTCGTCTCCTGCAGCAAGACGGCCTCGCCCGGAACGCGCGATTCCACGGTCCAGGTCGCGCCGGGGCCGATCTCCTCGTCCGGGAACACCACGGGCAGGGCCGTCAGCTTGGTGATGGCCTGCTCCGTAATCGCCCGCGCGTTATCCGTGGATTCCTGCGGGGCGGCCAGGCGCAGCGAGGTCATCTGGCCGTTGTCCTCGGCCCGCCAGCCAAACTGGAACCCCTCGGCCGAGGAGATGTCGGCGTCGCCGTCGAAGCCGGGCTCGCCCACGGTGAAGAAAGCGTTGCGGGTAGCCGGCGCCTGGCCCTCGGTGGCCTCGGAGGCCTCCTCCACGGAGCCGGTCAGCGGCAGGTGCGTGGTGGCGGTGTCGATGTCCTCGGCGCGGAAGTCGGCCGCGGCATCGGCCTGCAGCACGTCCTGCTGGAAGCCTTCCGTGATATCCAGGTTGAGCTCCTGCTCGGAGTCGATATCGGCGAAGGTCAGCAGCTGCTTGTCGCCCTGGCCGGTGGATTCGACGGTGACCCGTGGGGCATCGACAGCCATGCCCACGGGCTGCTCCACAGCCGGGCCGGGGGCTTGGTAATTGCAGCCGGCCAGCAGCAGGGAGGTAACTAGGACAGCGGGGATAGCTTTAACACGAAACACGTATTCCAAATTACCGGATCGATACGTTTACAATGGACCGGGTGAGCCCAACTAAAAGGAGAAATCTCGGATTAATGGCCACCATTGTGGTGGCGGTGGCAGTCCTCGACCAGGTGACCAAGGCGATCATGCTGGCGTGGCTCGACGAAGGCGAAGCCGTCGCCGTCATCGGGGACTGGTTCCGGTTCTTCCTCGTCTTCAACCCCGGGGCCGCCTTCTCCATGGGAGGGGAGGGGTCGACCTGGCTGTTCACCACCATCCAGCTGGCCTTCGTGGTGGGCGTGGCCATCGCCGCGCCGCGGATTAAAGACCCCGGCCAGGCCGTCGGGCTGGCGATGATCGCCGGCGGGGCCCTGGGCAATTTCATCGACCGCATCGCCCGCGAGCCGGGCTTCTGGTTCGGTCACGTCGTGGATTTTATCTCCGTGGGATCCTTCGCCGTGTTCAACATCGCCGACGCGGCCATCACCGTCGGGGTGGTCGTCTTCATCGTCGCCATGTTCTTAGAGGAAAGGAGCCAAGCCCGTGCACAGGGAGAGTAGAGCACTGCCCGTCCCCGAAGGACTCGCCGGTATGCGGGTCGATGCCGCCCTATCCAAGCTGCTCGGCTTCTCCCGGGCCACCGCGGCCCAGCTGTGCGCGGACGGCGACGTCACCGTCGACGGCAAGCCGCAGAGCAAGTCCGACCGCCTGCTGGAGGGTGGCTGGCTGGACGTGACCATGCCGGAGCCGCCCAAGCCGCTCATGCCGACCGAGGAGCTGGTCGAAGGCATGGACATTCTGTATTCCGACGACGACGTCATCGCCGTGCACAAGCCCGTCGGTGTGGCCGCCCACCCCACCGTCGGCTGGGAGGGCCCCACCGTCGTCGGGGGCCTGGCTGCCGCCGGGTTCCGCATTTCTACCTCGGGCCCGCCGGAGCGCAAGGGCATCGTCCAGCGCCTGGACGTGGGCACCTCCGGCGTGATGGTGGTCGCCGCCAGCGAGCGCGGCTACTCGGTGTTAAAACGCGCCTTCAAGGAGCGCACGGTGGAAAAGACCTACCACGCGCTGGTCCAGGGCCTGCCCGATCCCATCGAGGGCACCATCGATGCCCCCATCGGCCGCCACCCGTCCGCCGGCTGGAAATTCGCCGTCACCGAGGACGGCAAGCCGGCCGTGACCCACTACCAGCTCATGGAGGCCTTCCGGGAGGCCAGCCTGCTGGAGGTCCACCTGGAGACCGGCCGCACGCACCAGATCCGCGTGCACATGTCCGCCACCGGGCATCCGTGCTGCGGGGATCCGATGTACGGCTCCGATCCCAACCTCGCGCAACGCCTGGGGCTTATCCGCCAGTGGCTGCACGCGGTCAAGCTGGGCTTTTATCACCCGGTCAGCGGCCGCTGGATGGAAATCACCGCGCCCTACCCGGACGATCTGGCCCACGCCCTCGACGTGGTGCGCGGATGAATGGCCGCGGCTGGGCAGTCGTCGGCGTCGCCGCGGTCGGGGTGGTCTGGGCGGCCGGCGCCTTCGGCGCGCAGCCTACCGCGCCGCTGCAGGGCGACCAGCTCGGCCCCCAGGCGGGCGAGGACCCCGGCGCCTACATCACCCGCGCCGACGGCCTCCTGGCAGAAGCCGACGATGCCACCCCGACCTACGCGCTCGTGACCTTCCAGTCCGCGCTATCTGTCCAGGACGCCGCCGATGTCGTGGAGCCGGCCGGGCGCGTCAACGCGATGCTGGTGGGCGCGTCCGAGCCCATCGCCCTGCCCGAACCGGTCGCCGGGGCGGACCGGGCGGACGTCTTCGACGCCGCGCTGGACCAGACGCAGGCCGGGCTGGACGGGGTCGGGCGCGTCGAGGTGCCCCGCGAGCTCAGCGCCGTGGTGGTCTGGGACACGGGCGAGGTCCTGCGGGCCGTCGCCGCGGCGCCGGAGGTGGCCGCCGTGGAGCCCGCGCCCGACGATGCCGCCTGGGGCAGCTTCGCTATTCGCCCGCCGGGCGCCCTGTAACCCGGCTCGCCCTGCGCGGCCGGTGGCGCAGCAGGTCGATGAGGTAGACCGCCACGGCCACCCAGATGATGATGAATCCGACCCAGCGCTCCGGGGGCATGTGCTCCTGGGTGACGAACAGCGCCCAGAGCATCTGCATGGTCGGGGTGATGTACTGGAGCATGCCGATGGTCGCCAGCGGCAGGTGCTTGGCGCCCTGGGCGAAGCACAAAAGCGGCAGCGCGGTGACCAAGCCGGCGCTGATAAGAAGCAGCGGGTGCAGCGGGCCCTGGTTGAAGAAAGTGCCCTGGCCGCCGGCCTCGAGGTAGATGAGGTAGCCCAGCGCCAGCGGGACCATGACCAGGGTCTCCGCCGCCACGGAGCCGGTCGAGGAGACCGAAATCTTCTTCTTGAGCAGCCCGTAGATGCCGAAGCTGAACGCCAGCGCCAGCGAGATATACGGGGTCTGGCCCGTCATGAAGGTCAGCCAGAGCACCGCCACCGCGGCGATGATGACCGCCGCCAGCTGGCCGCGGCGCAGCTGTTCCTTCAAGAAGATGATGCCTAAGCAGACCGCCACCAGCGGGTTGATGAAATAACCCAGGGCGGCGTCGGCGACGTGGTTGGTGTTAATCGCCACGACGTACACGCCCCAGTTGATGGTGATCGCCACGCCGCAGGCGGCCATCCAGCCCCAGGTGCGCAGGCTGAAGGCTTTGAGCTCCCGCCAGCCGCCGGTGGCCAGCAGGTAGGCGCCGACGAGCACGGCGGTCCACACCACGCGGTGGGCGAGGATCTCCAGCGGGTCGGCGGGCAGCAGGAGCGGGAAGAAGGCGGGGAAAAATCCCCACATCAGGTAGGCGGCGAGTGTATACAGCATTGGCTTAAAAGGTACTCCTCCCGCGCCGGACGGGCCGTCTTGACGCACCGGCTAGAATAGCCGGCATGGTCAAAAACTCCTCCTTCGTCCACCTGCATAACCACACCGAGTTTTCCATGCTGGACGGCATGGCCAAGGTGGATCTGCTGGCAGAGGAGGTCGGCCGGCAGCAAATGCCGGCGGTGGGCATGACCGACCACGGCAACATGTTCGGCTCCGACGCCTTCTACCGCCGCATGACCGGCGCAGGCATCAAGCCGATCATCGGCATCGAGGCCTACATGGCGCCGGGCTCCCGCTTCAACAAGAAGCGCCAGCTGTGGGGCAACCCGGACCAGAAGCGCGACGACGTTTCCGCCTCCGGCGCCTACCTCCACCAGACCATGCTGGCGGAAAACGCCACCGGCCTGCAGAACCTGTTCAAGCTGTCCTCGCTGGCCTCCTACGAGGGCCAGCTGGGCAAGTGGCCGCGCATGGACGCCGAGCTTATCGCCGAGCACGCTGACGGCATCATCGCCACCACCGGCTGCCCCTCGGGCGACGTGCAGACGCGCCTGCGCCTGGGCCAGTTCGACGAGGCCCTGGAAGCCGCCGCGATGTGGCAGGACATCTACGGCAAGGACAATTACTTCCTGGAGCTGATGGATCACGGGCTCGACATCGAAAAGCGCACCCGCGACGCCCTGCTAGAAATCGGCCGCCGCCTGGACCTGCCGCCGCTGGTGACCAACGACTGCCACTACGTGCTGGAGTCCCAGGCCCCCAACCACGAGGCCATGCTGTGCGTGCAGACCGGCAAGACGCTCAACGACCCGGATCGCTTCAAGTTCGGCGGCTCGGGCTACTACATCAAGTCCGCGCAGCAGATGCGCGAGATCTGGGACGAGATGGTCCCGGACGGCTGCGACAACACCCTGTGGATCGCCGAGCGCGTCGGCGACTACAGCAAGGTCTGGGAGGAACACACCCACGACCGCATGCCGATCGCGGACGTGCCGGAGGGCTACAGCCCGACCTCCTGGCTGACCCACGAGGTCATGGAGGGGCTCAAGGCGCGCTTCCCCGACTCCGAGGTGCCCGACGAGTACATCAAGCGCGCCGAGTACGAGATCTCGGTCATCGACATGAAGGGCTACCCGTCCTACTTCCTCATCGTGGCCGAGCTCATCAAGCACGCCCGGTCGGTGGGCATCCGCGTCGGGCCGGGCCGTGGTTCCGCCGCCGGCGCCCTGGTCGCCTACGCGCTGACCATTACCAATATCGACCCCATCGAGCACGACCTGCTCTTCGAGCGCTTCCTCAACCCGGAGCGCCCGTCCGCGCCCGATATCGATATCGACTTCGACGACCGCCGCCGCGGCGAGATGATCACCTACGCCGCCGAGCGCTGGGGCGAGGACAAGATCGCCCAGGTGATCACCTTCGGCACGGTCAAGACCAAGCAGGCCATCAAGGACTCCGCGAAGGTGCACTTCGGGCAGGAAGGCTTCCAGATGGCCGACCGCATCAACGCGGCCCTGCCGCCGGCCATCATGGCCAAGGACATCCCGCTGGCCGGCATCACCGACCCGGAGCACGAGCGCTACTCCGAGGCCGCCGAGGTGCGCAACATGGTCGAATCCGACCCGACCGTCCGCCAGATCTACGACACCGCCCGCGGCCTGGAAGGCGTGGTCCGCCAGGCCGGCGTCCACGCCTGCGCGGTGATTATGGCCTCGGTGCGGCTGATGGACCACATCCCGATGTGGAAGCGGCCGGCCGACGGCGCCATCATCACCGGTTGGGACTACCCGGCCTGCGAGGCCATCGGCCTGCTGAAGATGGACTTCCTGGGCCTGCGTAACCTCACCGTCGTCGGCGACGCCCTGGAAAACATCCGCAAAAACCGCGGCGAGGAGATCCACCTGGAGGACCTGCACGCCGACGACCCGGCCGTCAGCCGCGTCTACGACCTGCTCTCCCGCGGCGAGACCCTGGGCGTGTTCCAGCTGGACTCCGGCGGCATGCAGGAGCTGCTCAAGCGCATGAAGCCGACGGGCTTCAAGGACATCGTGGCATCGCTGGCGCTCTACCGCCCGGGCCCGATGGGCGTGAACGCCCACTGGGACTACGCCGACCGCAAGAACGGGCGCAAGGAAATCACCCCGATCCACCCCGAGCTGGCCGAACCGCTGAAGGAAATCCTGGACGAGACCTACGGCCTCATCGTCTACCAGGAGCAGATCATGCGTATCTCCCAGAAGGTAGCCAACTACACGGCCGGCGAGGCCGACGGCTTCCGTAAGGCCATGGGTAAGAAGAAGCCCGAGGTGCTCGCCCAGCAGTACGAGAAGTTCTCAGGCGGCATGTTCGACAACGGCTACTCCAAGGACGCCGTCGATGCCCTCTGGGGCACCATCGAGCCGTTTGCGTCGTACGCGTTCAACAAGTCCCACGCCGCCGGCTACGGGCTGGTCTCCTTCTGGACCGCCTACCTGAAGGCCTACTACGCGCCGGAGTACATGGCCGCGCTGCTGACCTCGGTGGGCGACAAGAAGGACAAGTCCGCCATCTACCTGTCCGACTGCCGCCACCTGGGCATCAAGGTGCTGCCGCCGGACGTCAACGAGTCCGACGTCGACTTTCAGGCCGTCGGCGAGGACATCCGCTTCGGCATGGGCGCCATCCGCAACGTCGGCGCGGACGTGGTGGAGTCTTTGATTTCTACCCGCCGCGAGAAGGGCGCGTTTACCAGCTTCTCCGACTACCTCGACAAGATCGAGCTGGCTGCGTGCTCCAAGCGCGTGACCGAGTCGCTCATCAAGGCCGGCGCCTTCGACTCCCTGGGCCATCCCCGCAAGGGGCTGATGCTCATCCAGGAGGACGCGGTGGACTCGGTGCAGACCACCAAGAAGGCCGCGGACAAGGGCCAGTTCGACCTGTTCGCGGGCTTCGGCGGCGACGACTCCGAGACCGCCAACGCTTTTGCCATCGAGGTCCCGGACGAGCACTGGGAGCGCAAGCACGAGCTGGCGCTGGAGCGCGAGATGCTGGGCCTGTACGTCTCCGGCCACCCGCTGGACGGCTTCGAGGAGGCCCTCGACGCGCAGACCGACACCCCGCTGCCCAAGATCCTGGCCGGCGAGGTCCGCGACAAGCAGGAGCTGCTCATCGGCGGCATCATCTCGGGCGTGGACCGGCGATTTTCCAAGAAGGACGGCTCGCCCTGGGCCATCGTCACGGTGGAGGACCACCACGGCGCGCAGGTGGAAATCCTGGTCTTTAACAAGGTCTACTCCCTGGTCGCGCCGCAGATCGTCGAGGACAACATCATCCTGGCCAAGGTCCAGGTCAAGATCCGCGACGAGCGCATGTCCCTGTTCTGCAACGACATCCGCGTGCCCGATCTCGGCCCCGGCAACGGCGCCGGCCTGCCGCTGCGGCTGACGATGCGTACCGACCAGTGCACCATGGACAACATCGCCAAGCTCAAGCAGGTGCTGTCCAACAACCGCGGCGAGTCCGACGTCTACCTGACGCTGACGTGCGGCGACGAGTCCACCATGATGATTTTGGGCGAGGATCTGCGCGTGGAGCGCTCCGGCAACCTGATGGGGGATTTGAAGGCGACGATGGGCGCGGGCATCCTCGGCTAGCCAGCGCGGGTGAATATAAACGTCGGGGCGGAGGCCCTCCTCAGTTAATGTAGACAGCACAGTCTACTAGGAACGAAGGAGAGCCTCCCATGGCCAACAAAATTCGCACCACCCACGTCGGCTCGCTGCCGCGCACCCCGGAACTGCTGGAGGCCAACCATAAGCGGGCCCAGGGCGCCATCAACGACGAGGAATTCCACGCCATCCTCGAGCGCTCCGTCGACGAGGTGGTCAAGCGCCAGGTCGACCTGGGCCTCGACATCATCAACGAGGGGGAGTACGGGCACATCACCTCCGGCGCCGTCGACTACGGCGCCTGGTGGAACTACTCCTTTACCCGCCTGGGCGGGCTCACCATGACCGACACCGACCGCTGGGCCAACGGCGAGGTCGTGCGCTCCACCCCGGGCAACCCGCGCCTGACTTCCTTCCCGGACCGCCGCGACCGCGCGCTGTTCTCCGAGGCCTACGAGGATCCGGAGTCCGGCATCTTCACCGGCCGCTCCAAGGTGGGTAACCCGGAGTTCACCGGCCCGATTACCTACATCGGCCAGGACCAGGTCGACGCGGACGTGAAGCTGCTGCGTCAGGTCATGGACAAGGCTGGCGCCACCGAGGGCTTCGTCGCCGCTCTGTCCCCGGGGTCCGCGGCCCGCCTGAAGAACAAGTACTACGACGACGACTTCGACGTCGTGCGCGCCTGCGGCGAGGCGCTGAGCCACGAGTACAAGGCCATCACCGACGCCGGCTTCACCGTCCAGTTCGACGCTCCCGACCTGGCCGAGGCCTGGGACCAGATCAACCCGGAGCCGTCCGTGGAGGACTTCCGCGGCTTCGTGCGGGATCGCATCAACGTGCTTAACGATGCCATCCGCGATCTGCCCGTCGACAAGACCCGCCTGCACATCTGCTGGGGCTCCTGGCACGGCCCGCACGTGACCGACGTGCCGTTCGCCGACATCATCGACGAGATCCTGCAGGCCAAGGTTGGCGGCTTCTCCTTCGAGGGGGCGTCCCCGCGCCACGCCCACGAGTGGCGCGTCTGGCAGGACCACGAGCTGCCCGAGGGCACGGTCATCTACCCGGGCGTGGTCTCGCACTCCACCAATGCCGTGGAGCACCCGCGCTTGGTGGCCGACCGCATCATCAAGTTCGCCGAGCAGGTCGGCCCGGACAAGGTCGTGGCCTCCACCGACTGTGGCCTGGGCGGGCGCCTGCACCACCAGATCGCGTGGGCGAAGCTGCAGTCGCTGGTCGAGGGCGCGGAAATCGCCTCGCGCGAGCTGTTCTAGCAGCTAAGTTATCCACAGCCCCCGCCTGGTGCGGGGGCCATTTTTGTGCCTAATTGTGCCTAACGATGCCTCCCTGCGGCTACCTGGTTACGTTGCTCCATTTTGCGGCCCTTAGGCAGGTGGCGCCGTAAAAACGGGCGTTTTCTTCTGTTTCGATGCCCGCGCAGGATGGTTACTTTGGCCTGAGTTATCCACAGATCGGGTTTCCGGGCCTTGTAGGGGTTGACGTGTGCTTCTAGCGTGTGGGGCATGACGACGACAGCCATGGACACTTTGAAAGCAGCGCACGCAATCTTCGCGGACGGGATCCAGTATTTGGGCCTGTGCCGCGAGCTGAGCCTGCCTGCCCTGAAGGCTGTCATGTCGGATGTTGCCGCCGCAGCGCACCATCGCGCGTGCCAGACGTTCTTCGGGCACACGACGTATACGCGCAAGCAAGCCGCCGCGAGAAAGGCGGCCGCCGCCCAGGGACACCATCTAGATACTTTGCTGGTGTTGGACAACGCCTTCCGCCGGGTGCGCAACCAGGGCGAGGCCTGGGCCATGCTCATCGAACTGTGCAACACGCCTGGCACCACCAAACAGCTGCGTAGACTAGCCAACAAAAAGGTCCTGGAGCTTAACCGCCCGGCACCGCCGGCCGAAGGCGTGCGCGTGACCCGCCGCAAAGACGGCCCCAGCACGTTTTCGGTGACCGGGGACCCGGAGTTGGTGGAAAACCTCTGGGCGTCAATTAAGACCATCCCGGATGTCGAGGCCCTGTTTAGCGGCGGACTGGAGAAGCAGCCGAAGGCCACCCACGTGGTCATCTCCCTGCCCGACTGGGTCCAAATCCTTGCCGGGGACGGGGACGAAATCACCCTGCAGCTCACCAACGGCACCACCATGACGGGTGCCGAGTACGTCCGCCAATGCTTGTTGGACGCGGGCCTGGCCACCCTGGTGGATCCGAGGCGGGGTCCGGTCAACCAGTACCGCTACCAGCGCCACGCCTCCTCCAAACAAAAAGACATGGCGAAGGCGGAGACCACCACCTGTGCCTGGCCGAACTGTAGGAAACCGGCGGATGAGTGCCAGGTCCACCACATCCACCCGTGGGTCGATGGTGGTGAAACCAACCAAGAGAACCTCACCTTGTTGTGCGAGTTCCATAATTCCTGGAACGATGACGACCCCACCTACCCCAGACACGGCAGGGTCAACCGAAGACACGGCAAGGTGACATGGGACCCGCCCTGGGGCGGCGGCACCTAACGGCTGACGGTTGACGGCTGGCACGGGGTCAGCCGAAGGAGCAGAGCCGCGAGACCAGGCTGCGAGGAGACATCACCGGGAGCACGCCCAGCCGAAACACGCGAAAAGGCGCCACGGACCACGTCCGTAGCGCCTACTCGGCGTGCCTTAAGTCCTTAGAACTTAACGCCTGCCTGCTTCAGGAGATCCTTGAGCGGGTTGAGAATAGCCGGGTTGATCTGGGCGAGCATCACGGTGGCCTGAACGATGCCAGCCAGCAGCGCACCCACCACAGAGACCCACGACATGACTTCCTTGAACTTTGCGGTCGTCTCGACGCTGGAGCCGAACATGGTATCGGGCTCCTCGTCCTTGCCGTCCGAATCGCCGCCCGTCTGGTCGCCGCTATCGGAGTCGCCGTTGGCCTCGGGGGCCTCAGGGTTCCCGGAGTCGCCGGCGTTGCCGGTGTCCTCGCCCTCGCCGGTGCCGTCGCCCTCAGCGGGGGTTTCGGTAGCGGTCGAGGTGGGGGCCGAGGTGTCGGTGGCCTCTTCGGCCATGGCGACCGGGGAGACGAGCCCGAAGGTGACAGCAGCGGCAGCGACAAGGGTGGTGCTAAGGCGAGTGCGGCGCATGGTGGAAACTCCTTAAAAACAAGACGAGAGCAACGATGACAAATATCCTCAGATGAATTTATCAGGTTGTTTGGAGATGTCTACCCCTGCGGTCTCAATAGTGGGCCAGGGCACCCAGGCGCTGGGGATTGTCTGTCAAACTATAGGTATTGCGCCACGGCCGCCAACCGGCCCGCTAGAATAAACCGACATGACGCAAAACTTCGACCCCATCCGAGCATCCGACGTCCAGCTGGCCCAGTCCCGCATTTCGTCCGAGATCGCTCCCACCCCCTTGTACTACTGCCCGCGTCTGTCCCAGATTACGGGCTACGAGGTCTACCTCAAGCGGGAAGACCAGCAAGACGTGCGCTCCTATAAGATTCGCGGGTCCTATTTTGCGATTTCCAACCTGTCGGAGGAGCAGCGCGCCGGCGGGGTAGTGGCGGCATCGGCGGGCAATCACGCCCAGGGCGTGGCCTATGCCTGCCGCACGATGGGCATCAAGGGCAAGATCTTCGTGCCCGGCCCCACCCCGAAGCAGAAGCGCGACCGCATCAAGGTCCACGGTGGCGACGCGGTCGAGCTGGTCGTCGTGGGCGCCAACTTCGACGAGGCGGCAGCCGCAGCCCGCGCCGACGCCGAAGCCCGCGGTGCGACCATGATCGAGCCCTTCGATGCCCGCGACACGATCACCGGCCAAGGCACCGTCGCCGCGGAGATCGTCTCGCAGCTGTCCGCCCAGGGCCGTAGCCTCGACGCGGTCGTCGTCCCGGTGGGCGGCGGCGGACTGCTGGGCGGCATCGTGAGCTACTTGGCGGACATGTCCCCGCGCACGCAGGTCTACGGCATTGAGCCGCAAGGGGCGGCATCGCTGACCGCGGCGCTGCGGGCGGGCGAGCCGGTCACCCTCGACGAGATTGATCCCTTCGTCGATGGCGCGGCCGTCGGGCGCATTGGTTCGCTGCCCTTCGACATCGTCAGCCATAACCGCGAGCGGGTCAGCTGTGACACGGTCTCCGAGGGCGCGGTGTGCACGGAGCTGCTGGAGCTGTACCAGAACGAAGGCGTCATCGCCGAGCCCGCCGGCGCCCTGTCCGTGGCCGGCCTCCAGCTTGTCGATGCCCCCGCCGGCTCCACCGTCGTCTGCATCATCTCGGGCGGCAACAACGACGTGCTGCGCTACGCCGAAATCATGGAACGCTCCCTGGTCCACCGCGGGCTCAAGCACTACTTCTTGGTCAACTTCCCGCAGGAGCCCGGGCAGCTGCGCGCGTTCTTGGAAGAGATCCTGGGGCCGCACGACGACATCACCCTGTTCGAGTACCTCAAGCGCAACAACCGCGAGACCGGTGCGGCGCTGGTCGGCCTCCAGCTCGGGGAGGCCGTCGGCCTGCCGGGCTTGCTGGCCCGGATGGAGGAGTCGCGGATTAAGTGCCAGCGCCTGGAGCCGGGCACGCCCGAGTACGAATTCCTGGTGTCTTAATGGAGCGCTACCCGCTGCCCGCGGCCGGGAAGGTCACCGAGCACGAAGTAGAAATCAAGCGCTCCCGCTTCATCGCGCTAGTTACGCGGGCGCAGAATGAGGACGAGGCGCGCGGTTTCATCGCGAGTGTGCGCGAGTGCTTCCCGGACGCCCGCCACCATTGCAGCGCCTACGTCTACTACCAGGACGGCGCGCAGCCGGTGGAGCGTTCCTCCGACGACGGCGAGCCGTCCGGCACCGCCGGCAAACCCATGCTCGACGTGCTCAAGGGCAGCGGCATGCTGGACGTGTGCGCGGTGGTGGTCCGCTACTTCGGCGGCATCAAGCTGGGCGCCGGCGGGCTGGTGCACGCCTACGGAGGCACGCTCAGCGAGGCCGTCGCGCAGGTAGACCGCGTGACCCGCGCGCAGCGGGAGCTGTACACGATCGAGGTGGAGCACGCCGAGGCCGGCCGCCTCGAGGCGGAGCTGCGAGCCCGCGGCTACGACGTCCGCGACACCCAGTACGGCGCCGCGGTGACCTACACCTTGGCCTGCGCGCCCGGCAGCCGGGACGGCCTGGAAGCCGAGCTAGCGGCGCTGACGCAAGGGCGCGTGGCCCCGCGGGCCGGCGGGCGAGCCTGGGTGGAATTACCTGGTACGTGAGGTAGAATAGCTAGCCATGACCATGCAGCGACGTCCCAACAATCCGATTGAAGCGCGCAAGCAAGCAGTCCGCAAGCACTCCCGCAACGGCCTCATCTCCGTGGGCGCCGGGGTCGGCGGCGGCGTTCTGATGACTATCCTGTTCGGCAACCCGGGCTTTTGGTTAGTGCTCGGCCTGGTGGTGGCTGTCGTCGGTGGCGCCGCCAACTTCCTCAAGGTGCGCAAGATCATCAACCAGAACTACAACAACTACTAATTCATGGATAACCAGCCTGCTGGTAGGCCGGTTCGCATCGACGCGTGGGTCTGGGCGGTGCGCATGTTTAAAACCCGTTCCGCGGCCGCCGATGCCGTCAAAGCCGGCCACGTCAAAATCAACGGCGAGGCCGTCAAGCCCGCGCAACAAGTCGTCCCCGGCGACCGCGTCCGCGTGTGGAAGGACCACCACGAATACGACCTGGAGGTGCTAGCCACCGTGCGCAAGCGTGTCGGGGCGCCGGTCGCGCGCACCTGCTACACCGACCACGCGCCGCCGCCCCCGCCGCGACAGTTCCAGCCGTCGGTGCCCGTTCGCGCGAAAGGCGCGGGGCGGCCCACCAAGCGGGAGCGCCGCCAGATGGAAAAATTCCGCGGCGGCTTCCGCTAGCCTAGCCGCGCAGCTGCTTTAAGCGCCCGCGCAGGCGCTTGGCGCGATCGGCGCGGTTGCCGGTGCGCGCGGTGGCATCGATGTGCGCCTGCCCGAAGCGGTTGAGCAGGAGATCGTCGACCAGCCGGATATGGCCGGGGCGGAAACGGTACTGGAAGGCCTCCTGCAGGGAGGCGATGTCTTCGTCGTTGAGCAGCTCCTGGAGCTGGCGCACGGTGGTGACCCCGTTGAGCTCGAGCAGTTCCGCCAGCCAGCGGTAGTGATCCGAGCGTGACCGCGGGAAGCGCGAGCCCAGCAGCATGGTGAGAATCCCCGGCAACGTCTCTGCGGTGACCACGACGTCTTCGGTGGTCTCGGTGCGCGGGCTCTTGAGCGCGGCGATCTCGTCGAATTGCTGATCGGCGAGCTCGATCAGCCCGGCGGCCAGCGTGAACAGGCGGTCCACCTGCGGCGAGGGCGGGTTCGGGCCCTGCTTGTAGCGGATGTCGTGCTCGAACTCGGCCCAGGCGTGCTGCAGGACGGTGCGCACCTGCACCTCGAAGGTGAAGCCGCGGTAGGCGGCCAGCTCCTCAATGGCGTCGGTCACCCGCAGCACCAGGTGGTGCGAGCCGTAGCCGAAGCCGCCGGAAATCCGCGTCTGCGCCGCCTTGTCGACCGAGCGCAGGACCTCGAAGGACTCGCTCAACACGTCGATGGCCTGCGGGATGGCGGTGGAGTGGAAGACCGTCGCGCGCACGCCGACCAGATCGTGGATATCCTCCCACGGGTGCGGGTAGACCGGCTCGCCGTCGGCGTTGCGCTTTTTCGCCTTCGCCTTGAACGAGGACCAGCTCTTCACGCGGGCGGAGACGTGATCGAAGATGACGCCGGCATCGTTGAGCAATTCTTCGATGGCGGCATGGAAGTCCGCGGCGGCGTGCGGGTGCTGCCGGTTCCAGTCGTGGTAGCGGTTGCCCAAGCGGGCCACGGGGCGGCTCCTTTCCCTAAATGCTTAAAAGTCGAGGCAGTAGTCCTGCGGAAACCCCTGCACCAATAGTAACGGCACCGACGACAATTGCACCCGATGCCGCGGCCGCGTTTCCTGCGCCCGCCGCGCCCAGGCCGTGGCCTCCTGGTGGCTTACCCCGGCCAGCGCAAGCACCGTGACCGGGTCGGGCACGAGGTAGACCAGGCGCTCGACGGCCAGGATGTTGCACAGGTGCTCGTCGAGCAGCAGGAAGGCGCGCGGGTGGGCCAGCCAGGAGCTAATCGGGTAGCGCGAGGTGGCCACCTGCACACCGTTGGGGCAGCCGGGGCCGAGGACCGCGCTGGCCGGCCGCATCCAGAACTGGGTGCCGTACTCGGAGCGGGAGGCCTCCGCCAGGTTGATGGCGGCGAAATCCCATGCGTGTTGGATGGACACTCCCAGCTCGTCCAAGCCGCGCTGGCTGACGTTGATGCCGCCGTCGGAGGTTTGGCACCGCAGCGTCATCGACCAGTTCTGTGACAGCGGCAGGGTGGCCACGGAGTCGCAGAAGCCATCGTCGGACAGGCCGGTGTTACTGGTCCAGCGCTGGCGGACCAAGCGGGGCAGGAGACCGTCTAGGCTCAGCTCCGGGTGCGTGGCGGGGTGGATGGCGGTGGTCACGACTACTCTCCTGACGGGTCGGCGGGAATCCCTGACGAGTAGTTAGACTGCGCCGCGGCCGCAACGGTTCCCTAGAACGGAGGTTCCTCGCTCAACCCCACGGCATCGAGGAGCTCGTTGGCGCTCCAGAAGGTGATCTCCTGGCCCTTGTCGCGCAGCTCCTCGGCACGCTTTTCCTTGGATGTCTTCTTCGCCCACGTGCCGACGACCAGCAGGGTGGTCTTCTTCGTGACGTTCTTGCCGATCACGCCGCCGCGCTCGGCGATGGCGGACCACAGCTGGCCCTTGTCGAAGGGCTCGAAGTCGCCGGTCAGCGTGACGTGCTGACCATAAAGCGGGCCTTGCGGGTCGGCGTCGTCGTTGGGCTCGGGGATGGTCTCCGGCGTGGCGACGGTCTTCCAGGGGGCGGGGCGGCGCGCGCCGGACTCGCGGGTCTGCGAGCGGAAATCCGTGCCGGCGCCTAGGTCGGCCGCCGAGGTCGGCGCCACGTTGTCCTGGAGGACCGGCATGACCTGCTCGGCAGACAGCGCCCCCAGGCGGAAGCCGCACTCGTCGAAGAGGCCGGCGATGCCGCCGGTCAGCCCCAGCTTCTGCGCCAGGCCGGCGACGATGACCCCGGCGGCGCGGGCGTCGGCGCAGGCGTCGTGGTGGCTAAAGGACTCCATCCCGCACGCCGCGGCGACGGTGGGCAGCTTGTGGTTGGCCACGTCGAGCACCCCGCGGGCGGAGCAGTAGCGCGCCAGCGCCAGGGAGCAGGCCAGCTGCCAGTCGGGGACCTCGCTGGAGGTGGCCTGCAGGGCGGCGTGCAGGGCGCTGGAATCGAACTGCGCGTTGTGCGCGACGAAGACGTCGCCGCCCACAAAATCCACCAGCTCGGCGGCGACGGTGGCAAAGGGGGCGGCATCGGCGACATCGGCGGCCGTGATGCCGTGGATGGAGATGTTGACGTCGTCGAAGTCGGGCCAGGTAGCCGGCGGCTGGCACAGCCAGGTTCGGGACTCGGTCTCGCAGCCGTCGCGGAAGCGGACCGCACCCAACTGACAGATAGACCCCCAGTGCCAGTTGGCGGTTTCGACGTCGACGGCGGTGAAATCCAGCCCCGGCACGCCCGGGTCGTGCTCGTCGCTTTGGGCGACGGCGATCAGCGCGCGGATGGCCTCGGCGTCCTGGTGCGGGTCGACGGGGATGGTCACGTCCGTGCCCTCCAGCGCCACCCAGCCCTGCGCGGTGGCGGTGGGCTCGCGCACGCTCACCCCGTTGATGTCGGCGAGCGGGACCGAGGTGGTGGCCGGCTTCCCCAGGCTCAGCGACAGTACGGAGTGGTGGATCTCCACGCTGGTAGCGGTGACATCGACGAGGGCGCCGTGGGCTTTAACCGACACTAAAATCAGGGCCTTTCCAAGCAGGAACTAATCGAGAACGGGCGGCTCCACCTGCTTGAGCAACAGCGTGGAGCGCGGTTGCACATCGATGGTACCCGCTGCCGGGATGAGGATTTCTTCGGTGGGGTACCCGCCGGGGTGTGCGGTGTCGACCACCAGTTTCCACTTCGCGCCGAGATCCTGGGTGGGCAGCGTGAACTCGATTTGCTCGTGGTGGGCGTTGAAAATCATCACGAAAGAGTCGTCGACGATCTTCTGGCCGCGGGCATCGGGCTCGCTGATCGCGTTGCCGTTTAAATAGACCATCAGGGATTTGCCGAAGTCGTGGTCCCAGTCGTCCTGCGTCATCAGCTTGCCCGAGGGTACGAGCCAGGCGATGTCGCGGTCGCGCGCGTCGGTGCCCAGCGGGCCGCCGGCCAGGAAGCGGCGGCGCCGGAAGACCGGGTGGCGGTGGCGGATGCCGATGAGCCGCTTGGTGAAGCCGTAGAGCTCGGAGTTTTTCTCTTGATCCAGCAGCGACCAGTCCATCCAGGCGATCTCATTGTCCTGGCAGTAGGCGTTGTTGTTGCCGGACTGGGTGCGGCCGAATTCGTCGCCGTGGCTGAGCATCGGCGTGCCCTGGCTCAGCAGCAGCGTGGTCAGGAAGTTGCGCTGCTGGCGGCGGCGCAGGCGCTGGATGTCCGGGTCGTCGGTGGGGCCTTCGGCGCCGTGGTTCCAGGAGCGGTTGAAGGACTCGCCGTCCTGGTTGTCCTCGCCGTTGGCCTCGTTGTGCTTGTCGTTGTAGGAGACCAGGTCGGCGAGGGTGAAGCCGTCGTGGGCGGTGATGAAGTTGATGGAGGCGGTCGGGTGACGGTCGTTGTTGCCATAGAGATCGGAAGAACCGGTCAGCCGGGAGGCGAATTCGCCGAGGGTGGCCGGCTCGCCGCGCCAGAAGTCGCGGACGGTGTCGCGGTACTTGCCGTTCCACTCGCTCCAGATCGGCGGGAAGTTGCCCACCTGGTAGCCGTCATGGCCGACGTCCCAGGGCTCGGCAATGAGCTTGACCTGGCTGACCACCGGATCCTGCTGGACCAGGTCGAAGAAGGTGGCCAGCTTGTCGACGTCGTTGAGCTCGCGCGCGAGCGTGGCCGCCAGGTCGAAGCGGAAGCCGTCGACGCGCATCTCGGTGACCCAGTAGCGCAGCGAGTCCATGATCATCTGCAGCGAGGACGGGTGGCGCACACTCAGCGAGTTCCCGGTGCCGGTGTAGTCCATGTAGTACTCGGGGTTGTCATCGTCCAGGCGGTAGTAGGCCTGGTTATCGATGCCCCTAAACGCAATGGTCGGGCCCATATGGTTGCCCTCGGCGGTGTGGTTGTAGACCACGTCCAAAATGACCTCGATGCCGGCGGCGTGGAAGGCCCGCACCATCGTCTTGAACTCGGCCACGGCCTCGCCGGGCTTGCGGGCGAAGGCGTAGTCCTGGTGGGGCGCGAAGAAGCCGAAGGTGTTGTATCCCCAGTAGTTGCGCAGGCCCAGCTCGCGCAGGCGGTCGTCCTGGAGGAACTGGTGGACGGGCATGAGCTCCACGGCGGTCACGCCGAGGTCGCGCAGGTAGTCGGTCACCGCCGGGTGCGCCATGCCAGCGTAGGTGCCGCGCAGGTGCTCCGGGACGCCGGGGTGCTGCATGGTCATGCCCTTGACGTGGGTCTCGTAGATGACGGTTTCGTTTTCGGGC
Organism: Corynebacterium sp. LK2537; assembly: GCF_040946485.1. Taxonomy (NCBI): domain Bacteria; kingdom Bacillati; phylum Actinomycetota; class Actinomycetes; order Mycobacteriales; family Corynebacteriaceae; genus Corynebacterium; species Corynebacterium sp. LK2537. The sequence continues at coordinate 414,455 of NZ_JAYWLQ010000001.1, read as the reverse complement.
GTGTGCGGGCGGCGGTCCCCGCGCCAGTCGAAGAAGGGGTTAATGACCACCGAGTACATGGTGTGGCCGAGCGAGTCGGAGGTGTTGCGCCCGGTGCCGGGATCCTCGGCGTGGATGTCGTAGGAATACAGCGCGGCGTCCCGGTCGAATTCCCCGGTGAAGGCGCGGGCGTACGGGTCCACCAACAGCTTGGAGGGATCGCAGCGCAGGCCGGCCTCGGGGTCGTAGGGGCCGTGGACGCGGTAGCCGTAGCGCTGGCCGGGCGAGACATACGGCAGGTAGCAGTGCCAGACGTGGGCGCTGACCTCGGTGAGTTCGATGCGCTCTTCCTGGCCGGCGGCATCGATAAGGCAAAGCTCTACCTTGTCGGCTACCTCGGAAAAGAGGGCGAAGTTGGTACCGGAACCGTCGAAAGTGGAGCCCAGCGGCGAGGGGGAGCCGGGCCAAACTTGGGTGATCTGGGGGCGGTGAGTTGCGCTCATGGCTGCTTAGCTTAATGCCAACCGGGCGCTTTCACCTGTCGAGCGAATCGATGCCCGCCAGCACGATGTCCACCGCCCGCGCGAGCTTGGCAGCCCCGGCCTGGAGATCTGCGCTGTCCTCTGCGTCCTCGCTACCGGTGGCCGCCTGGAATTGCAGCAGCGACTGATCCAGGGTGGTAGAGCCTAAGACCAGGTGGACTACCGACTCGGCGCCGAGCTGGCGGGTGGCATCGTCAGCGCCGTGGCCGGCGCTACCCAGCGCGGCCTTGAAGCGCGCCACGAGCTGCTCCCAGGCCAGCGAGTGCGGCTGGGACAGGGCCGCGGAGACGACCTCCGCGCCATCGCGGTGGGCCAGCAGGCTAGCGCGCAGGCTCAGGCTGAGTTCGGCGGGGGAGGTACCGGACAGGGGTGCCAGGATGGCATCGGAAAGCGCGGAAATCAGGCCCTGTTTGTTGGAAATATGCCAGTAAAGCGCCCCTGGGGCTACCCCCAAGGATCCCGCGACGCGCCGCATGGTGGTGTCTGCCAGTCCGTAGGTATCTAGCAGGTCAAGGGCGGCTTTGATGATGGTCTCGCGGGATAACTGCACGGTGACCCAGTCTAGCGGGCCGGCTCTGCGCGGGCCAGAAGCCCCGCGTTCACAGGTTCCTATGACCAAACTGTAACTGTCCTGCCACACAAAGGTTGTTATGATATTCGACGTTAAGGGTGTACTGCCGCTGCGTTAGGGTAGCGCCCCCCGAAAGCCTGTAGTCCCTCAAATCGTCAGGAGAAACGTTGTCCCTTTTCACCCCGTCTAAGATGTCCGTTGCCGCGCTTGCGCTGGTCGTTCCACTGACCCTCACGGCTTGCGGTTCTGACGAGGAAGACTCCACCGAGGCTGCTCCGTCGACCGAGACCGCCACCAAGGAGGCCCCGAGCTCCAAGGCCAAGGACGAGGATAAGGACAAGGACGCCGAGAAGTCCTCCGAGGCCAAGGATAAGGACAAGGACAAGGATAAGGACGCCGAGAAGTCCGCGCAGGGCAAGGAGCGCTCCGCTGCCAACCAGGACGGCGGCAACGGCGGCGGCGACCAGGCCGCGGCGGCCGAGTCCCTGGTCGACCCGTTCGAGGGCGGCGACCCGCTGCAGGGCCAGGCCGACATCGCCCCGGTCGAGAGCGGCCAGGCGGCCGACGGCGCCGTCTCCGGCGAGATCAACGGCCTGGTCCGCGGCCTGTACGACCAGCAGGACATGCGCTCGTTCATGCGCTACATGCCGGATCACACCTGCCAGCGCGTGCTGGACGCGCAGCCGGAGCTGCGCAACGCCGATTACAGTCAGATCCCGCAGGTCTCCATGGACGAGGCCAGCAACGGCCAGTGGAAGAACACCTTCGTCCAGGACATCCGCGACATCCAGGTCAAGGACAACACCGCCTCCGCCACCGTGGAGGTAGCCACCCCGCAGGGGCCGGACACCACCACCATGCGCTTTGCCAACGAGGGCGGCAACTGGACCTTCTGTAACTAGTAACGCCCGGCAGGGTAGCCTTGAAGGCTATGTTGAGCCGCTCGTTTACTCCACCCCGCAGCGTCGGTTTCGCTGCGGGGTTATTCGCTTGCGTAGTCGTGGTCTTCGGCGTCGCGGGCATCTTGTGGGGGCTATGGCGCCCGCGCGTTGCCCTCGCGGAGCTGCCCGAAGGCGGCTTCGGCGTGGACTTGGGCTCGGCGCCGGCGGTGGCGATGCTCAGCTACACCGTGATTACCGGGGTTGCCGGCACGGTCACCGGGGTGCTGGCCTTCACGCGGGGCGCGCGTTTCCGCGGTTTAGGCACCTTGCTGTGGGTGGGCGTGTGCGCGCTGGCCGGGGCCGCGGCCTTCGTAGTCTTTTCCGGCCTCCTGGCGCCCACCGAGCCGCCCGCGATGGTCGACGGCGCGGAGTTCGTCCCGCCCTTCCCGCTCGGGGTAGCCCTGTTGGCCGCGCCCTTTATGGCGATGTTCGGCTACTGGTCGGCCGCGTTTGTCAGCGGCGATGACGCCTGGGAGGCCCAGCCGGCCCAGGAAGCCCCGGCCGCGGCCCCGGCTACGGCCGGCGACCACCACGCGGCCTAGTTGGGCCACTTGACGGGGGAGACGCCCACGACGTCGCGGGCAATCGAGTCGAGCCCGTAGAGGATGTTGTGCAGCCCGATGCCGATGTGCTGGGTCAGCTGCGCGTCCGTGAGCCCCTCGGCCGTGACGACGGAATAGTCGATGTGGACGTCGACGGTGCTCTCGGCATCTGGGTCCGCGTCCTCCGCGTCGGCCGAATTCAGGTGGCAAAACGCCGACGATGCCTCCGTGGTGCGGTTCCAGTCGTTGCAGGTCAAAAACAGCTTGGAGAATTCCGCGGCCGGCAGCTGCGGCTCCCAGCGGCCGTTGATGACCACGGAGGGGCCGGAGTCGATGGCGAAGCTGACCAGGACCTCGTTGATCCAGGCCAGGACGGGGCCGTCTTCGAGGCCGTGCTGGTTGACCACCCCTATCTGGCGCAGGCGCTCCCGCAGCCGCGGGTAGCTCACGGGCGTCGGACGCTCGCTGTCGCCTTCGGCCGACTCCGGAACCCAGCCGGCCCAGCTGGCGTGCGCGCTGCGGCCGGGGGCCTGGTCGACCTCGGTGAAATGATCGATGAAGAAGTCGAAGGCGGCGCCGGCGTTGGAGAGGGCCCGGATGAGGCAGGACTCCAGCTGCGCGGTGGTCAGGCCCTGGTGGCTGACAATCGCCCCGTGCCCGGAGAGGGTGAGGTTTTCCAGGCCGCTGTGCTCGAAGACCATGGTGGGGGTGAAGCAGTCGTGGTTCCACTCGTTGAGCGCCTGGGCTAGGGCATCGATGGCGGAAAAGGCAATGGGGCCGTCGAATTCCAGCCGGCAGTTGATGACGGCGGGGTTATCCGGGTTGAGGGAAAAGGTCAGCCGGCAGTGCGGGCTGTGGTGGTAGACCAGCTGGGGCTGGGGCCCGTCAGCCCAGCGCAGCGGCAGTCCAATCTCCTGGGCGCAGGAGTAGACCCGCGGCAGATCGACCGGCGCCAACGAGTCCGGGTAACCGGGGCGGGGGGAGGTGGTCAACGCCTAACACCTGCTTTCTATTCGGTCTGTTTGGCGCCCGGGGCAGCGGCGCCGGCCGGGTGGGGGCGAAAAATCGGTCGTGCTCCAAGTCTATCTGGTGATACAGGCCCGGCACTGCGAAATTGCTCCTAAGATGGTCTCTACTACCGTTTTGGCCCTTTGAGGAGGCATAAGATTGCTCAATACCATTGATTTGCGGAATACCGAGCTGACGACGTCGGCGCTGCGGAAGGTTTTGCCCCGCGGCGGCGTCAACGTCGAATCGGTGGCCGGCACCGTCGCCCCCGTCGTCGAGGCGGTGAAGGAGGGCGGCGAGTCCGCCGCGCTGGACTACGGCGAGCGCTTCGACCACGTCCGCCCGGCGGCGGTAAAGGTCCCGGCCGCGGCTATCGATGCCGCCGTTGAGGTCCTGGAGCCGCACGTTCGCGCCGCGATCGAGGAGGCCATCGCGCGCGTGCGCAAGGTCCATGTTGAGCAGGTTCCGCAGCCGCACACCACCCAGCTGGGCGAGGGCGCCACCGTCACGGAGGTTTTCGCCCCCATCGAGCGCGTGGGCCTCTACGTGCCGGGCGGGCAGGCGGTCTACCCCTCGTCCGTGGTGATGAACGTGGTTCCGGCGCAGGCCGCCGGGGTGGAATCTCTGGTGGTGGCCTCCCCGCCGCAGGCTGATCACGACGGACTGCCGCACCCGACGGTGCTGGCCACCTGCGCCCTGCTGGGCGTGAAGGAGGTCTGGGCCGTCGGCGGCGCCCAGGCCGTCGCGCTGATGGCCTACGGCGACGACGCGGCGGGCCTGGAGCCGGTCGACATGATTACCGGCCCGGGCAATATCTTCGTGGCCGCGGCCAAGCGCCAGGTCTCCTCGTTTGTCGGGGTGGACGCGGAGGCCGGCCCGACGGAGATCGCCGTGCTGGCCGACGACAGCGCGGATCCCGTCTTCGTGGCCTATGACCTGATTTCCCAGGCCGAGCACGATCCGATGGCCGCCAGCGTGCTGATTACCGACTCGGAGTTTCTGGCCCAGCGCGTCGACGAGGAGATCGAGGCGCGCTACACCGCCACGGCCAACGCCGAGCGCGCCGCCGAGGCTCTGCGCGGGAAGCAGTCCGGGATCATCCTGGTCGACGACATCAACGCCGGCATCCGCGTGGCCGACGCTTATGCCGCCGAGCACCTGGAGGTCCACACCCGCAACGCCCGCACCGTCGCGGAGCGCATCCGGCACGCCGGCGCGATCTTCGTCGGCGAGTTCTCGCCGGTGCCGCTGGGCGACTACGCGGCCGGCTCCAACCACGTCCTGCCGACCTCCGGCACCGCGCGGTACAGCGCCGGGCTGTCCACGCACACCTTCCTGCGCCCGGTCAACCTCATCGACTACGACGAGACGGGCCTGAGCGAGGTAGCCAGCCACGTCATCGCCTTCGCCGACGCCGAGCGCCTGCCCGCCCACGGGGAGGCCATCCGCGCCCGCACCGAACGCTAAACCGCCAACTGCCACCCACACCGACCCTGTCAGAAAGGCTTGTCGTGTCCTTGTCCCTGGAAAACCTTCCCCTGCGCCCTGAGCTGCGCGGGCGCAGCGCCTATGGCGCCCCGCAGCTGACGGTGGCCAACCAACTCAACACCAACGAAAACCCGTACCCGCCCTCCGCCGAGCTGGTCGAGGAGCTGGTCAGCGAGGTCCGCCGGATCGCGCCGCAGCTCAACCGCTACCCGGACCGCGACGCCGTGGAGCTGCGCGAGGCCCTGGCCGACTACGTCACCGAGCGCACCGGCGTGCAGGTGGCGGCCGCCCAGGTCTGGGCGGCAAACGGCTCCAACGAGGTCCTGCAGCAGCTGCTGCAGGCTTTTGCCGGCCCCGGCCGCAGCGCGCTTGGCTTCACGCCGTCCTATTCCATGCACCCGGTGCTCTCCGCCGGCACCCAGACCGAGTTCCTGGAATGCCCGCGGGGCGCGGACTTTCGCATCGATATGGAGGCGGCGCTGAAGGCCATCGCGGAGCACCAGCCAGACGTGGTATTCGTGACCACGCCGAACAACCCGACCGGCGACGTCACGGAGCTCGGCGACATTGAAAAGCTGGTCCAGGCCGCGCCGGGCATCGTCATCGTGGACGAGGCCTACGCGGAATTTTCCGAGGGCCCTTCGGCCGTGCGCCTGCTGGCCGACTACCCGGAGAAGCTGGTCGTCTCGCGCACGATGTCCAAGGCCTTCGATTTTGCCGGCGGCCGCCTGGGCTATTTCGTGGCCGACCCCGCCTTCGTGGAGGCGGTCATGCTGGTGCGCCTGCCGTACCACCTGTCCGCCCTGTCGCAGGCCGCGGCCCTGGTGGCGCTGCGCCACCGCGCGGCGACCCTGGAGACCGTCGCGAAGCTCGCGGCCGAGCGCGACCGCGTCGTCGCCGGCCTGCGCGAGCTGGGCTACCGGGTCGTCGACAGCCAGTCGAACTTCATCTTCTTTGGCGAGTTTGGCGATCAGGCCGCCGCCTGGCAGGCCTTCCTCGACCGCGAGGTGCTCATCCGCGACGTGGGCCAGACCGGTTTCCTGCGGGCGACCGTGGGCCTGCCGGAAGAAAACGACGCCTTCCTCGCCGCGGCCGCACAGCTGACCGACTACCAGACCGACGCAGAGAAAGGACGCGACTGATGAACCAGCCGGAACCCCGCTGCGGGAAGGTCACCCGCCGCACTAAGGAATCCGACATCACGGTGAGCGTGAACCTCGACGGCACGGGCCAGTCGACGATTGACACCGGCCTGCCGTTTTTCGACCACATGCTCACCGCCGTGGCCACCCACGGCGGCTTCGACCTGGAGGTGAGCGCGAAAGGCGACATCGATGTCGACGCGCACCACACCGTCGAGGACACCGCCATCGTCTTCGGCCAGGCCTTCGCCGAGGCAGTAGGGGACAAGCGCGGCATCCGCCGCTTCGGCTCCCAGCTTTTGCCGATGGACGAGACCCTGGTCGAGGCCGTCGTCGATCTGTCGGGCCGCGCCTACTTCGTCATGCACGGGGAGCCGGAGCACCTCCAATGGCAAATCATTGGGGGCCACTACGCTACGGTTATCAATAGGCACTTTTTTGAAACCTTTGCCGCCCACAGCAAGACCACCCTGCACGTCAACGTCCGCTACGGCCGCGACCCTCACCACATCACGGAGGCCGAGTACAAGGCAGTCGCCCGGGCACTGCGCCAAGCGGTAGAATCCGATCCGCGCGTGGACGGCATACCATCGACGAAGGGAGCGCTGTAGCCGCATGTACATGATGGTCTGGATCCTTTTCCTGCTGGGTGGCCTCCTTTTGGGCGGGGCCTGGACGGCCTACCAATCCGGCTCACGTTTCTGGACCATCGTCGCCGCCGCACTCGGCGGCATTACGACCATTACCGCGTTAATTTGGATGATTGGGGAGATGCAATAGATGGCAGAAGCAGGCGCAACGCAGGGCAAGGTTAGTCTGTGGAAGGTCCCGGGGTTCCCGGAGACCATGGTCGCGGTGGCGGCTGCCTTCGGCGCGTGGTCGCTGCTGCTGCCAGTGCTGCCCATGGCGGTGCTTGATTCCGGCGGGTCGAATACGCTCGCCGGCGGCTCGACGGGTGCGTTCATGGCCGCGACCGTCATCACCCAGATGTTTACGCCTTGGCTGCTCAGCCGCTTCGGCTACCGCCCGGTCATGGCCGTGGCCTCCGGCATGCTGGGCATCCCCGCCCTGGGCCACCTGCTGGGCATGGAGATCTGGCAGGTACTGCTGTTTTCCGCCCTGCGCGGCGTCGGCTTCGGCGCGCTGACGGTGGCGGAATCCGCGCTCATCGCGGAGCTAGTCCCGCTGCGCCTTTTGGGCAAGGCCACCGGCACCATGGGCCTGTTCATTGGCCTATCGCAGATGATCTTCCTGCCGGTGGGCCTGGCGATGGCCGAAAACATCGGCTTCGCCTCGACCTATTACACGGCCGCGGCCATCGCCTGCCTGGCGGTGGTCATGTGCCTGCGCCTGCCCAGCGTCCACCCGCGCACCGGCGGCGAGTCCGAGACCACCGAGGCGCCTCGGGCCTCCACCTGGAAGCTGGTCATCGTCCCGGCCCTGGCGCTGACCACGCTGTCGATGAGCTACGGTGTGGTCTCTTCCTTCCTACCGGCCTCGGTCCGCGAGATCGACCCGGCCACCGGCGCGGTCCTCGGCGGGCTGATGCTGTCCATCGTGGGCGGTTCCGTCATGGTCTCCCGCCTGTTCGCGGGCGTGGTCGCCGACCGGCTGGGCGAGCCCGGCCACCTCTACATCCCTGCCCAGTTCATCGGCGGCGTGGGCATGCTGCTCATGGCGGCCGCCATGGTCAATGTCTGGTCCGTGTGGTGGATGGTGCTGGCCTCGGTCTTTTTCGGCATCGCCTTCGGTATCGGGCAGAACGAAGCCCTGCTCTCGATGTTCAACCGCCTGCCGCGTTCGAAGATCTCGCAGGCCTCGGCGGTGTGGAACATCTTCTACGACGCCGGCACGGGCTTGGGCTCGGTCGTGCTCGCCGCCCTGGTCACCGGCTACGGCTACGCGGGTGCGTACGGGGCCGGCGGCGCGATCATCCTGGCCGGCATCCTCATGACGAGCCTGGATGCCTTCCTCGGCCGGCACCGCGTCGCCGAATTCGACAACATCCGTACGCGCCTGCGCCGCCTGCGTAGGGCGCCGGCCCAGAACCAAAGCCGGACCGTGTCTAGGACCGAAGAACTTAACAACGACAACCGCACCACCAACAACAAGGAGCTGGACTAGTGGCGCAGAAATTGGTAGCCCTGCTGGATTACGGGGCCGGGAACCTCCGGTCGGCCCAGCGGGCATTGGAAGCAGCCGGGGCCCGGGTCGAGGTCACCGCCGATCCGAAGGTGGCCACGGAAGCCGACGGCCTCGTCGTGCCCGGCGTGGGCGCCTTCGCCGCGTGCATGGAGGGGCTGCGTGCCATCCAGGGGCCGCGGATCATCGGCCAGCGGTTGGCCGGGTCCAGGCCGGTGCTGGGCATCTGCGTCGGCATGCAGGTGCTCTTCGACGGCGGCAACGAGCACGGCATCGAAACCGCCGGCTGCGGGGAGTGGCCCGGCCTGGTCACGCGCCTGCAGGCCGACGTGCTGCCGCACATGGGGTGGAACACGGTGGAGCGGGACAGCGACGGCGCCATGTTCGCCGGCATTGATCCGGAGGAGCGCTTTTATTTCGTGCATTCCTACGGCGCGCGGACCTGGGAGCTGGAAACCGAAATCACCACCCCGCCGTCGGTGGCGTGGGCCAGCCACGGCGGCGACCGCTTCGTCGCCGCGGTAGAAAACGGCGCCCTGTGGGCCACGCAATTCCACCCGGAGAAATCGGGGGAGACCGGGCTGAAGCTTTTGTCCAACTGGATGGGCACCCTGTAGGTAGGATGTAGACAATGACTCAGCACACAGATTCCTTCGTCCTCCTGCCCGCCGTCGACGTCGTGGGTGGCCAGGCCGTGCGCCTCGAGCAGGGCAAGGCCGGCACCGAAAAGTCTTATGGGGATCCGCTCGCGGCCGCCCTGCAGTGGCAGGAGCAAGGCGCGCAGTGGCTCCACTTCGTCGACTTGGACGCCGCCTTCAACCGCGGGTCCAACCACGAGATGATGGCCGAGGTCGTCGGTAAGCTCGACATCCCCGTGGAGCTGACCGGCGGTATCCGCGACGACGCCGGGGTAGAGCGCGCCCTGGCCACCGGCGCGCGCCGCCTGAACATCGGCACGGCCGCGCTCGAAGACCCGGAGTGGATCGCCCGAGTCATCGACAAATACGGCGACAAGATCGCCGTCGATCTGGCGGTCCGGGAAGAGGCCGGCGAGTGGCGCACCCGCGGCAACGGCTGGGAGTCCGACGGCGGAGACCTCTGGGAGGTCCTCGAGCGCCTCGACGCCGCCGGCTGCCAGCGCTTCGTGGTCACCGACGTCACCAAGGACGGCACCTTAACCGGCCCCAACCTGGAGCTGCTCCAGGACGTGACCATGGCTAGCGATGCCGCGGTGACGGCCTCCGGGGGCATCTCCGCGTTGGAGGATGTCACGGAGCTGGCCACCTTCTTCAACCGCGGCATCGACTCCGCGATCATCGGCAAGGCCCTCTACGAGGGGCGCTTCCGCCTGGACGAGGCTCTTAAGGCCGTGGCCCAGGTCGAACCGCTGCCGGCAGAGACCCCCATCGACCTCCTTGATTCCTCGGAAGACAGAGGATAAGCCCGAAACAAAACACCGCAGGATAAACCCCGACCGAGGATGAGTGAGTACGTCATGACATCGCCGCTGGAATTGCTGGCCTTCGCCGAGGCCATCGTGGATGAGACCACCGATCGTTTCCGCACCGGGCTAGGCGCGAAGCCGGCCCAGTTCAAGGGCCAGGGCGATTTCGCCACCGAGGTCGACATCGCCATCGAGACCAACCTGCGCCAGCGCCTGACCCAGCTGACCGGCATCCCGGTCTACGGGGAAGAATCCGGCGGCAAGCTGGCCGAGACCGTCTGGGTGGTCGATCCTATCGACGGCACCGCCAACTACTCGGCGGGCAACCCGCTGTGCGGCACCCTGGTGGCGCTCGTCCAGGACCACCAGCCCGTCGTGGCCGTCGCGGACTTCCCGTTGCTGGGCCGGCGGGTAGCGGCGGCTGACGGTGCGCCGCTGCGTTCCGTCGGGGGCCCGCCGAGCGGCTTCGGCGGCGGGGAAGACGCCCTGGGCTTCGACGAGGCCCGCGGGCACGTTGGCTGCTCGTCGCACCTGCAAACGCCCATCTTCAACGATCTCAAGCGCAAGGGTCTGCGCCCGCGCATCACGGGATCCGTGGGGCTGGACAGTGCCTTCGTGGCCCAGGGGGTCTTCGACGGCGCGGTGAATTTCTCCCCGCACGCCTGGGACAACGCCGCGGGCGCGCTGTTTGTGCGCTCGGCCGGCGGCCTGGTCACCGACCCCTACGGCGAGGAATGGTCCGTGCATTCGGCCGGTATGGTGGTCGGCACCCCGCAGGTGCACGCGACCATCTTGGATTCCATCCGCGCCAACCAGGCTGACAACTAAAACAGCAGCCACTAGACCAGTAAACACACTGTTAAAACACACTGTTAGAAAAATTCCGAAGGAGTGTGCTCCCGTGACCTTGTCTGTGCGGGTCATTCCCTGCCTCGACGTCGATAACGGCCGCGTGGTCAAGGGCGTCAATTTTGAAAACCTCCGCGACGCCGGCGACCCGGTGGAGCTGGCCGCCCGCTACGGCCAGCTCGGCGCCGACGAACTGACCTTCCTCGACGTGTCCGCGTCGAAGGAAGGCCGCGGGACCCTCATCGATGTCGTGCGCCGCACGGCCGAGCAGGTCTTCATCCCGCTGACCGTGGGCGGGGGAGTGCGCAGCGCCGAGGACGTGCGCGCGCTGCTGCGGGCCGGCGCGGACAAGGTCTCGGTTAACACCGCGGCCATCGCCCGCCCTGAGCTGTTGCGGGAGTTGGCGGAGATTTTCGGCTCCCAGTGCATCGTGCTCTCCCTGGACGCGCGCCGGACCGCGCAGCAGCAGGACTGGGCCCCGTCGGGCTTCGAGGTCACCACGCACGGCGGCACCCGCTCCGCCGGCCTCGATGCCCTGGAGTGGGCCCGGACCGCCGCCGACCTGGGCGTCGGCGAGATCCTGCTCAACTCCATGGACAGCGACGGGACCGAGGGCGGCTTCGACACCGAGCTCATCGCCGCCGTGCGCGCCGCGGTCAACGTGCCGGTGATCGCCTCGGGCGGGGCGGGCGCGCCGGAGGACTTCCCGCCGGCCGTCGCCGCCGGCGCGGACGCGGTCCTGGCCGCCTCCATCTTCCACTTTGGCAAGACCACCATCGGCGCGGTCAAAGACGCCCTGGCGAACGCCGGTTACCCGATCCGTCCGGTGCCGGCGGCGGAAGCGGAGGCGCAGCCGGCCGCGGCCAGCCCGGCGGAGTGCGCGCTGGCCCCGGCCATCGCTAGCCGACTGAAGCGCAACGCGGACGGGCTGGTGCCCGCCGTCGTCCAGTCGGAGGACGGGCAGGTGCTGATGCTGGCCTGGATGGACGATCACGCGCTGGCCTACACCTTGGCCACCCGCCAGGGCACGTACTATTCCCGCTCCCGGCAGGAATACTGGGTCAAGGGCAAGACCTCCGGCAACACGCAGGAGGTCTTGGGCGTCAAGCTCGACTGCGACGGCGACACCCTCCTGGTGACCGTCCGACAAAAGGGCGGGGCCTGCCACACCGGCGATCGCAGTTGCTTCGACGCCGATGTACTACTCTAGGATCCCTGAGTAACCGCAGGAAGGGAGTAGACGTGGGAAAGCGAATTGGCCCGCTGCTCATGGCCCTCGGCGCGATTGGGCTGTGGGGCTCGTCGCGCATGAGCTGGGTCCAGGCCTCCGCAGAGGACGACAAGTCCGGCGGGCAGGTCGTGGATATCCTCGGCTCGCACTGGTCGGTCGAGCTCATGGCCGTCATGCTGTTGCTGCTGGCCGGCACGCTGGCCGGGCTGGTGCTGCGGCGGCTGGCCCGCCGGGTGGTGGCGATCGTCTGCGCGGTGGCGGCGGCCGCGGTGGCCTGGCGGCCACTGCAGCTGCTGACCGCCGGCCCGGACGTGCAGCGCGCCCAGGACATCCTGCAGGCCGGCCAGGACAATGACCTGGCGGTGGACGTGACCTCCATTTCGGACTGGGCCGTCATCACCGAAGCCTCGGCACACACCGCCGGCCCCGTGCTCGCCTTGGTCGCTGCGGCCGTCGCGCTTTTCGGCGCGGTGCTGCTGGCCACCCGCCCGGGCGAGGACACCGCGCGTTCCAACAAATACGAAACTCCCGCCATGCGGCAGGAGAAGCTGGCCCAGGATCTGGAAGAATCCCCGGACAGCGGCCGGGTGCTGTGGGACGCGCTGGACGCGGATATTGACCCCACCGATTTAGACAACCAACGTGGGCGTTTAACCTAAAGTTTGCCAATCGGGGGTACCTCTGGATTTCCGCTGGGCACGTTTGAGGGGATAGCCTTTAGGTGAGACTGCGCATGTGATCCTTGTCGCTTACTTCGAGGAGGTGCCCCGGTGCCCACCCCTATTGCCGTTGACCGTCTAGTCACCGGCGTCCTCGAAGACGTAGCCGCGCGGGAGGCGAAGGTCTCCTTCCAGGACATCAAGGCGAAATCCCGCTCGATGGAACCGCCCCGGGACGCCAAGGCGGCGCTTTTGACCAACGGTTGCTCGGTGATCACCGAATTCAAGCGCGCGGTGCCGTACCTCGGCGAAATCGCCCGGCTGGACAACCCCGAGCGCATGGCGCGCCTCGCCCAAGACTTCCAGGAAGCCGGCGTGGTGATGATGGCCTGCCAGACCGACCGGCGCCGCTTCCACGGCTCGCTGGACGACATGCGCCTTATCCGGGCGGCCACCGAGGTGCCTATGATCTGCCGCGACATCATCGTCGACCCCTACCAGATCCACGAGGCGCGCTGCTTCGGCGCGGACGTCGTTCCCTTGCAGGTCGCCCTCCTGGAGCAGGCGCGCCTGGAGGCGCTGTTGGATCGGATTGAGTCGCTCGGCATGGTCGCCCTGCTGGAGATCCGCAGCAGCCAGGACGCGGACCGGGCCATGCAGGCCGGCGGGACCGTGGTGGGCATTAACGCGTGGTCGCTGTCCTCGGACGCCATCGACCGTGGGGCCTTCGCTGAGATTGTGCCGGGCCTGCCCGAGTCCCTGCTGCGGATCGCCGTCGGTGGGGTCGAGAACCCCCGCAACCTCCTGGGCTACGCCTCGCAGGGCGCCGACGCCGTGATGGTCGGCGAGTCGGTGATGTCCGCCCAGGATCCGACCGCACTGGCCCGCAGCTTGGTGGCCGCCGGCAAGCACCCGGCCTGCCCGTCGCGCAAGACCCCCTGATCTCGCATTCGGGTGGGCTTTGGGGCACACTGTGTACGTGCAGATTATGAACTTGGCCAATATCCCGTCCCCGCCGCAGGGCGTGTGGCACGTGGGCCCGATTCCTATCCGCGCCTACGCGCTGTGCATCGTCGCCGGCATCCTGGTGGCTATGTGGATGACCCTGCGCCGTTACCGCGCGATGGGCGGGAACCCGGACACCGTCTGGGACGCCGCCATCGTGGTCATCCCCGCCGGCATCGTCGGCGGGCGCCTCTATCACGTCATCACGGATTACGATAAGTACTTCTGCGCCGAGTGCAATCCGGTCGACGCGCTGAAGATTACTAACGGCGGCCTGGGCATTTGGGGCGCGGTGGCGCTCGCGGCGGTGGCGCTGTGGGTGATGTTCAAGGTCAAGGGCATCCCGCTGGGGCCGTTCGCGGACGCGGTGGCGCCGGGGCTGGTGCTGGCCCAGGGCATCGGCCGCCTGGGCAACTGGTTTAACCAGGAGCTCTACGGGGCGGAAACCGACGTTCCGTGGGCGCTGGACATCTACTACCGCGTCGACGAGGCCGGCCGGGTAGCGCCGGTCAGTGGCGCCTCCACGGGCGAGGTGATGGCCTCGGTCCACCCGACCTTCCTCTACGAGCTGCTGTGGAACGTCGCCGTGTGCCTGTTCCTGCTCTGGGCGCACCGCGCCTGGAAGCTGGGGCACGGGCGGGTCTTCGCCCTCTACGTCATGGGCTATACTTTTGGCCGCTTCTTCATCGAGCAGATGCGCACGGACGAGGCCACGCTGATTTTCGACGTGCGCGTCAACGTGCTGGTTTCCGTGGTGGTCTTCGTGGCGGCCTGCATCGTCTTCTTCCGTCTGCCGCGCGGGCAGGAGTCCGCGGACGAGGTGGATCCGAAGTTTCCCGCGGCCGCTCAGGAGCGCTCCGAACCCTAATGTGGGAATCTGTGGGATTGTTTCCGTTTTTGCAGTGGCACCCGCCGCGGGGGCGGGGTACGTTGGGAATGGTTAGGCAGTCACCATTACAGGAGTAGGCACAGATAAATGTTGGATAGAAGAACCAAAATCGTATGTACGCTCGGCCCCGCGGTCGCGAGCGAAGACGCTATTCACCGCTTGGTCGAAGACGGCATGGACGTTGCCCGTCTCAACATGTCCCACGGCGACCACGCCGATCACGAGCAGAACTACCGCTGGGTGCGCGAAGCCACCGATAAGACCGGCCGCGCGGTCGGCATCCTGGCCGATCTCCAGGGCCCGAAGATCCGCCTCGGCCGCTTTAAGGAGACCGAGACTTACTGGGAGACCGGCGAGGTAGTCCGGATTACCATCGACGACGTCGAGGGCACCCACGACCGCGTGTCCACCACCTACAAGGGCCTGGCTAACGATGCCCAGCCCGGCGACCGCCTGCTCGTCGACGACGGCAAGGTAGCCCTGGTCTGTAAGGAAGTCGACGGCAACGACGTCGTCTGCGAGGTCACCGAGGGCGGCCCGGTCTCCAACAACAAGGGCGTGTCCCTGCCAGGCATGGACATCTCCGTGCCGGCGCTGTCCGAAAAGGACATCGAGGACCTGCGCTTCGCCCTGCGCCTGGGCGTGGACTTCATCGCCCTGTCCTTCGTGCGCTCGCCTGCGGACGTGGATCTGGTCCACGAGGTGATGGACGAGGAGGGCCGCCGCCTGCCGGTCATCGCCAAGCTGGAGAAGCCGGAGGCCGTGGACGCGCTCGAGTCCATCGTCCTGGCCTTCGACGCCATCATGGTCGCCCGCGGCGACCTGGGCGTCGAGGTCCCGCTGGAGCAGGTCCCGCTGGTGCAAAAGCGCGCCATCCAGATCGCCCGCGAGAACGCCAAGCCGGTCATCGTCGCCACCCAGATGCTGGACTCGATGATCGAAAACTCCCGCCCGACCCGCGCGGAGGCCTCCGACGTGGCCAACGCCGTGCTGGACGGCGCGGACGCGGTGATGCTCTCCGGCGAGACCTCTGTCGGCGTCGACCCGCACAACGTGGTGCGCACCATGGCGCGAATCGTCTCCCGCGCGGAAACCGACGGGCGCGTGCCGCCGCTGGCGCACGTCCCGCGCACCAAGCGCGGCGTGATTTCCTATTCCGCCCGCGATATCGCCGAGCGCCTCAACGCGAAGGCAATCGTGGCGTTTACCACCTCGGGTGACACCGCCCGTCGCGTGGCCCGCCTGCACTCGCAGCTGCCCCTGCTGGTCTTCACCCCGAACCAAGCGGTGCGTTCCCAGCTGGCGCTGACCTGGGGCGCGCAGACCTTCCTGAGCCCGCAGGTCGGCTCGACGGATGAGATGATGGAGGCCCTGGACGAGGCCCTGTTGTCCATGGACGCCTACGACGAGAACGACCTCATGGTCGTCGTCGCCGGTACCCCTCCGGGAATCTCCGGCAACACCAACATGATCCAGTGCCACCTGCTGGGAGAGACCCGCTCCTAAGGCACTGACACGGCGAGCGCCCGGCACCTGAACTGGTGCCGGGCGCTCGTGTGTGTCCGGGCCCGCTAGTCGATGGGCAGGGAGTCGAGGTGCCAGACCTCGGTGGCGTAGTCGTGGATGGTGCGGTCGGCGGAAAAGCGCCCCGAGGAGCAGATATTGAGCCAGCACTTGCGGGCCCAGCCGCGCGGGTCGTCGGCGTAGTCGGCGGCCGCCTGGTCGCGCTTGTCGCGGTAGTCGGCGAAATCGCCTAGGACGTAGTAGGTGTCGGCGGCGGAGGTGCCGTAGCCGTCGGTAAGGCTGGAGCGCAGGTCGTCGAAGTTGCGGTCCAGCGTGCCGTTGGTCAGGGCATCGAGGGCGCGGGCCAGGCCGGGCACCTCGTGGTAGAGCGCGCCCGGGTTGTAGTTTTCGCGCAGGCCGGGCAGCTCGTCGTTGCGGGCGCCGAAGATATAGGCGTTCTCGCGGCCGACCGCGTCCACGATCTCGACGTTGGCGCCGTCGAGCGTGCCAAGTGTCAGCGCGCCGTTCATCATGAACTTCATGTTGGAGGTGCCGGAGGCCTCCTTGCCGGCGACGGAGATCTGCTCGGAGACGTCGGCGGCCGGGATGATGTGCTCGGCGGGGGAGACGTTGTAGTTTTCCACGAAGACCACACGGATGATGTCCCGGGTGGCCGGGTCGTTGTTGACCAGGTCGGCCACGGAGTTGATGAGCTTGATGATTTCCTTGGCGCGGACGTAGCCGGGCGCGGCCTTCGCGCCGAAGATGAAGGTGCGCGGGGTTGGCTCCTCGCCGTCCTGGGTGATGCGGAAGTACAGGTCCAGGATGTAGAGCGCGTTGAGCAGCTGCCGCTTGTACTCGTGCAGGCGCTTAATCTGCACGTCGAACAGGGAGTCCGGGTCGACCTCGGCGCCCTGGTGGCGGTGAATCCACTCGGCGAAATCGCGCTTGTTGGCGGCCTTGACCTCCGTGAGCTCATCGAGCAGCGCGGCGCCGTCCGGGCCGTCGGCGAGCCCGGCCAGGCCGGCCAGCTCGTCCAGGTTGGTCACCCAGCTGTCCGAGCCGTTGGCCCGGGTGAGCAGGTCTGCCAGGCGCGGGTTGCACATCTTGAGCCAGCGGCGCGGGGTGACCCCGTTGGTCTTGTTGTTGAACTTCTCGGGGTACATCTCGTGCCAGTCGCGCAGGGTCTCGGCCTTGATGATCTCGGTGTGCAGGGCCGCCACGCCGTTGATGGAGTAGGAGGCGTAGCAGGCGATCCAGGCCATGCGGACCTGGCCGTCAGCCACCGGGGCCAGGTAGTCGATGGTGCCCTGGTCCAGGCCGCGCTGGGCCATGTCCTCGCGGAAGCGGCGGTCGATCTCTGCGACCAGCTCCCAGATGCGCCAGAACAGCCGCTGGAAGATTGAAACCTCCCACTTCTCCATGGCCTCGGCCAGGACGGTGTGGTTGGTATAGGCGAAGGTCTCGGTGACCACCTTCCAGGCATCGTCCCAGCTCATCTGGTGCTCGTCGAGCAGGATGCGCAGCAGCTCCGGGATGGCCAGCACCGGGTGGGTGTCGTTGAGCTGGATGCAGTTGTAGCGGGCGAAACCGCGCAGGTCGTCGCCGTGGTGCTCGAGGTAGTTGTCCACCATCTCCTGCAGGGAGGCGGAGACGAAGAAGTACTGCTGGCGCACGCGCAGGACCTTGCCCTCGTAGGTCGTGTCATTGGGGTAGAGCACGCGGCAGATGTCCATGACGCGCTCGCGCTCGACGATGGCGTCGGTAAACCGCTGGGAGTTGAAGGCGTCGTAGTCGAAGTCGTCGATGGGCTCGGACTTCCAAAGGCGCAGGGTTCCCACGTTGCGGGTGCCGTAGCCGGTGATCGGCAGGTCGTAGGGGATGGCGCGCACGTCCATGTCGTCGAAGTGAATGCGGCGCTGCGTGCTGGCGCGGCGGACCAGGAAGTCGTAGCCGTTTTCCATCCACGCGTCCGGCTTCTCGACCTGGTAGCCGTTGTCGAAGGTCTGCTTGAACAGGCCGTAGCGGTAGAGCAGCCCGTAGCCGGTCACTGGCAGGTTCTGGGTGACCGCGGAGTCCAGGAAACAGGCGGCTAGGCGGCCCAGGCCGCCGTTGCCCAGGGCCGCGTCGTGCTCGGCCTCGAGGACGTCGGCCAGCTCGCGCCCGGTGGACTCGACGTAGGCGCGGGCGTCGTCGACCAGGCCCAGGTTCGTGAGGTTGTTGAGGAGTGCCCGGCCCTGGAGGAATTCGGCGGAGAAATAGTGCTGGCGGCGGGCCGGCGCGTAAGTGCGGCGGGTGGTCTCCCAGTCCGCGGCGATGTGGTCCATGACCGCGTTGGCGAGTCCGGACCAGTACTTGCGGTTAGAGGCGGCAGGAGGGGTCACGCCGGCGGCGGCGCGGACGTGACCGGGGATGACAGAGGAAAAATCCGTGGGAGAGGCCATGGGCAAAGACACCTTCGCGTCGAGGGAGCGTGTAAAACACTGCCTACTGTAACGGAAGGTCGCCCGGCCCGCCCGACTTCGCGCGGGGCGCCTTAGCGGCCCAGATAGGCCAGCACCGCGGTCAGACCCGCCTGGGTGGAGGCCTTAACGGTCGGGGCGTAGTCGGGCAGGAAGTCGGCCTGGTGGTTGACCGGCGGGGTATCTAGCTGCTCGGCCGGGGTGCAGCCGACGTGCCAGAAATAATAGGGCACGCCCCAGGCCTGCGGGAGATAGCAAAAGTCCTCGGAGGCGGTGCTGCCCGTGGAGGTGACGGACTGCTCGCCGAAGACGGCATCGAAGGCGGGACGGAGGGCGGCATCGACGCCCGCGTCGTTGTCGGTGACCTCGCCGTGGGCGTAGTACTCGAAGGTCGGATCCTGGGGGCTGCCGGAGGCCCAGCACTCGGCGCGCACGACGCGCTCCAGGCTGGCGTAGACGCGCTCGGCCACCTGCGGGTCGTAGTAGCGGGTGTTGAGGACCAGCTCGGCGGAGGCCGGGATGATGTTGTTCTTGTCGCCGGAGTGCAGCTCGCCGACGGAGATGACGAAGAACTCGTGCGGGGCCACCTCGCGGCCGACGATGCCCTGCAGCCGCACCACGATCATCGCCGCCAGGAAGGTCGGGTCGATGGAGTTGTGCGGCATGGAGGCGTGGGCGGAGCGGCCGAAGACGCGGATGCGCAGGCTGTCGCAGCCGGCCATGATGGGCCCGGGCGTGCTCTGCACCGTGCCCGCCGGCCCGGGCATGATGTGTTGGCCGAAGCAGACGTCCGGCTTCGGCACGCGATCGGTCAGCCCGTCGGCCAGCATGTATTTCGCCCCCATCGAGGACTCCTCGGCCGGCTGGAACAGCGCCAGGAAGGTCCCGGACCAGGCGTCGCGCCGGGCATCGAGCACCGCGCACACGCCGAGCAGGGCGGTGGCGTGCATGTCGTGCCCGCAGGCGTGCATGGCGCCGCTGGTGGAGGCGTAGTCCGCGCCGGTGGCCTCCCGGACCGGCAGGGCGTCGAAGTCGGCGCGCATCAGCGCGGTGGGGGTGGCGTCGGTGGCCGCGTTGCGGAAGATGGCGACCATGCCGAAGCCGCCGATGCCGTCGACGACCTCGCAGTCCATCCCCTCCAGCCGGGCGCGGATCTGGGCCGCGGTGCGTTCCTCCTCGTGGGAGAGCTCCGGGTGGCGGTGGAGATCCTGATAAAAATCCTCCTGCCAGGACAGGTCGACGCCGTGCTCGCGCACGAATTCCGGATTTTTTGTGGGGGAAGCCATAGATCTCACTCCGTTAGTTTGGGTAGGGTTACCTGCATGCCACTTATTCAGTTCGATGTTCTCGTCCCCGACCACCAAGCCGAGCGCGTGGAGGACGTCTTCCGCGAAGCCTTGGACCGGCTCGTCGACAACGGGCAGTTGGCCCAGGCGAGTGTAAAGCGTCATGATACTCCGCGCCTGGCAGAGGGGGTAGAAGACCAGCTGCGTCAGACCTACCGCGACGAGCACGAAGACCGCGACCTCGACGACGCCCAGGTCCGCCGCTACGCCCTGTCGGTCGAGGGGGCGACCGGTTCCATCAACCAGCTAACGATGGTGCTGTCCCGCCTGCTCACCCCGTACGCCGCGCTGCCGAAGGACCACGTCCTGCTCGAGGACGAGACCGCCCACGAGCGCCCTGCCATCTTCCCCTGGACCGTGGATATCCAGCGCTAGCCCCCTAGCTGTTCCTTGATCTGGCGGGCCAGGGCCTGGCCGGCCGCGCGCAGGCGTTCGGGCATCTCGCCGCCCGCCGGCAGCGCGGCGCTGAGGCTGCCGGCGGGCGGCTCGGCATCGTCGGCGAACTGGCCGGCCGCGATGGCCACGCGCGGCGCGGCGGGGGAGGCTGCCGCGCGCTCGGCGACGGTGCCCACGACCTTGCCGGTCAGCGACTGCGCGTCGAAGCGCCCCTCGCCGGTGACGACGACGTCGGCGGCGGCCAGGTGCCGGTCGAGATCCAGCGCGTCGGCAACGTAGTCGGCCCCGCTGACCACACGCACGTGCTCGTCGTTGCCCCACAGGATGCGCGACATCCAGCTCAGCCCTACCGGGATCGCCCCGGCCGCGCCGAAATGCTCGGCGGCGGGGTCCTGCTCGGTGAACTCGCACAGGCGCAGCAGCGCACCGGTCAGTAGGGCGACCTGCTCGCGGCTCGCGCCCTTCTGCGGGCCGTACATCGCCGGCGCCTGCTGGGGGACGCAGCGCGTATCCGCCAGCAGGGTGTAGTCGAGCATCCCGGCCTTGTAGTTCAGCTGCGCGGTGTCGATGTCGCCCAGGCGGACCAGCTCGGCCGGGCCCTGAGCCAGGGCGAGGCCGCGGGCGTCGTGGGGCGCGGCGCCGAGTGCGCACAGGATGCCGATGCCGCCGTCGACGGTCGCGCTGCCGCCCAGGCCCAGCACGATGGATTTGGCACCGCGGGTCTCGGCGTCGGCGATGAGGGCGCCGGTGCCGAAGGAGTCCGCGCGGAGGGGATCCGGGCTATCGGCGACCGCCGGCAGGCCGGTAGCGGCAGCGACGTCGATATAGGCCGTGGCGTTTTCCGGATCGAAGTAGTATTCCGCCTCCGTGAGCCGGCCGAGAGCGTCCACCGAGGGGATGTGCACGCGGTCGAGCTGCCGGCCGGCGAGGCTGGCCGCGGTGGCCAGCGCCAGCGCGGTGCCTTCGCCGCCGTCGGCTAGCGGGCAGGTCACCACCGTGGCGTCGGGGAGTTCCTGCCGGATTCCGGAGGCCAGGCCGGCGGCGGCCAGGCTCGAGCTAGCGGTGCCTTTGAAAGAGTCTGGGGCGACGACGATATGCATGGGCGCAATTATAGGGCACGCTTTTTCTCTCACCCGCGGCCAGCCGGTGAAAGCTGGGGCGCTTCACCCCTTAATTTCGGTAGTATGACAGAAAATATATCTCGCAAAAACGCAGCTAGGAAGGGGTGAGTAATTTTTAGCGCCCAAAAAGTGGTTGCGAAAGTGGCCTCGCCCAAGGAAACTGTCACTAGACAGGCCCCGCGAAAACCGGGGACTGGTCGAAGCCAATTAGTTACTACCGAGCAGGAGAAGACATGTCCGTAGACCTCCAGATTTCCGATTACTACAACAAGCTGCTGAAGAGGAACGCGGGCGAGCCGGAATTCCACCAGGCGCTCTCCGAGGTCCTGGACTCGCTGAAGATCGTCCTGGAAAAGGATCCCCACTACGCGGATTACGGCCTGGTCGAGCGGCTCTGCGAGCCGGAGCGCCAGCTCATCTTCCGCGTGCCGTGGACCGACGCCGAGGGTAATATCCGCGTCAACCGCGGCTTCCGCGTCCAGTTCAACTCGGCGCTGGGCCCGTACAAGGGCGGCCTGCGCTTCCACCCGTCGGTCAACCTGGGCATCATCAAGTTCCTGGGCTTCGAGCAGATCTTCAAAAACTCCCTGACTGGCCTGCCCATCGGCGGCGGCAAGGGCGGCTCGGACTTCGACCCGAAGGGCAAGTCCGACCAGGAAATCATGCGTTTTTGCCAGTCCTTCATGACGGAGCTGCACCGCCACATCGGCGAATACCGCGACGTGCCGGCCGGTGACATCGGGGTCGGCGGCCGCGAGATCGGCTACCTCTTCGGCCAGTACCGCCGCCTGTCCAACCAGCACGAGTCCGGCGTCCTGACCGGCAAGGGGCTCAGCTGGGGCGGCTCCCTGGTGCGCACCGAGGCCACCGGCTACGGCACCGTCTACATCACCGAGCAGATGGTCCAGTCCCACGGCGAGGACCTCTCCGGTGCCCGCGTGATCGTCTCCGGCAGCGGCAACGTGGCCATCTACGCCGCCGCCAAGGTCCAGGAGCTCGGCGCGACCGTGGTCGCGATGTCGGACTCCGCCGGCTACGTCACCACCCCGGACGGCGTGGACATCGAGCTGCTCAAGGACGTCAAGGAAAACCGTCGCGAGCGCATCTCCGCCTACGCTGCGGAAGCCGGCGGCAACGTCGAATACCACGAGGGTGCGGGCATCTGGTCCGTGGCCGCCGACGTGGCCCTGCCGTGCGCCACCCAGAACGAGTTGGACGGCGACGCTGCCCGCCAGCTCATCGACAACGGCGTGAAGTACGTGGCCGAGGGCGCGAACATGCCGTGTACGCCGGAGGCCGTCCACGCCTTCCAGGACTCCCACGTCAACTTCGTGCCGGGCAAGGCCGCCAACGCCGGCGGCGTGGCCACCTCCGCGCTGGAGATGCAGCAGAACGCCTCCCGCGACTCCTGGTCCTTCGACTACACCGACGACCGTCTGCGCCAGATCATGTCGAATATCTTCACCAACATCGACAAGACCGCCGCGGAATACGACCGCGAGGGCGACTACGTCGCGGGCGCGAACATCGCCGGCTTCAAGAAGGTCGCCGACGCCATGCTCGCCCAGGGCGTTATCTAAAACCGGCTCGGCCGACCCGGACGTCTCCCGCATTTTTTCGGGGAGGCGCCCGGGTTTTTCCGTGCGCGGCGCGGGTGCCCGCAGGGGAGGGGAATAGTCTCAAGTGAAACTTGAGATTTTCCGGGCTTTTCCAGTGTGGGAAGCCGCTGGAACTGGTTGCGCTGGCTAGGCTGGTCATCATGTACCGCGTATTCGAAAGCCTTGATGAACTAGTACAGAACCTGGAGCAAGCCCGGGGCGTTCCCATGACCTCGAATTGCATGGTTCCCCGCAACGAGATGCTCGCCCTGCTCGACGATCTGCGCAACGCCCTGCCCGTCGAAATCGACGACGCGCAGGACGTCCTCGACAAGCAGGACGAGATTATCCGCGGCGCCGAGGAGCGCGCCGAGCACACCGTGGCGGACGCCAACGCGCAGGCCGACGACATCATCGCCCGCGCCCAGGCGGATTCCGAGTCGATGGTCGCCGACGCCCAGGCGCACGCCGCCGGCCTGGTTGAGCGCGCACAGAACGAGGCCGATTCCACCGTGGAAAAGGCCCGCGCCGACGCCGAGCGCGCCGTCACCCAGGGACAGGAGTCCTACGAGCGCGCCGTGGCCGCCGGTCAGGAAGAGCAGGACCGGTTGGTCTCCGAGTCGGAGGTGGCGCGCCGGGCCAACGAAGAAGCCCACCGGATCGTGGACACCGCCCACTCCGAGTCCCACCGCCTGCGCACCGAGTGCGACGAGTTCGTGGACAGCAAGCTCGGCGAGTTCGAGGAGACCCTCAACTCCGTGCTGCGGACCATTTCCTCGGATCGCACGGCCCTGCGCCGCGGCGCCGGTGCCGCCGGCCGGGCGGGCGGCAGCGATTATTCCCGCGGTTACAACAGCTACAGCCAGGATTCCTACGAAGCCGGCTACGACAGCGGTTACGACAACCGCGGATAGGCTCCGGCCCGGCCTGGCCGGCCCCGCCCGGTCGGGGCGGGGGTAGCTGCCGGCGGGAAGCTACTAGAAATACGCCGGTGTGCGCTGGGTGCTGGTGGGCTCGACGGGCGCGGACTTGATGTTGAGGAAGGCCGCGATCAGGGCGAAGATAAGCCCCGGCAGCGCGCACAACGGCCACAGCAGCATGAAGGACGCCAGCAGATCACCCTCCCCGCCGCTGGTGACGTGGCCGGTTAGGAGCCCGTAGGAATAGACGGAGGCGTGGACCAGCCCGATCCCGGTGGTCAGAGCGCCGACCGAACAGAACGCGGCACTGAGAGGTTCCTTCGCGCTCCAGGTCAGCTGGGCGGCGCAGACCGCCATGCAGGCAGCGCCCAGCAGCACGGTGATTTCAAAGGGGACCGGTACAAACAGCAGGATGCCGACGACCATGCCGGTCAACAGCGCGATCAGGCAGACGCGGCGCAGGCGGGAGCCGGTGGAACCGGTGATCCCGGCCGGGTGTGGCCCGCGCAGCCGGCGGACGAGGGAGCCCACCAGGCCAAGGCAGACTGTCGGGGCGATGACCGCGAGGGGAAAAGACCACGCCACCTCGCGCAGGCCCGCCAACATGGATTCGTTCATGGTCTACCAGTCTAGGCAGGTCGCCCGCGGGGTTAAAGGAAAAATCGGGCTCCCCAACGCATTATGACCGCTCGCTCAGGAGGCTGACAGATTACCCAGCAAAGTCTTTAGCTAGCTGTGCGTCTGGGCAGCGCGTGTGCCGTGTTGACCGGCGGGGTAGGATATCCGGTGATATGACTTCACCACTGAAATTTAACGTTGCTTCGCTGCTGGGCGCGTTCGCCGAGGGCCTGCCGACCCAGCGCAGCCAGACCGGTCCCGCCCCAGCGCGCATCGGCGGCGAAATGCTTGCCGTCCCAGAGGGCGAGGAGCTGACCGTGGACGCGACCCTGACCCCGCTGGGCGGGGGCGTGCTTGTCGATGCCGACGTGCGCGGCCTCCTGCACGGCGAGTGCTCCCGGTGCTTAAGCCCCCTGAACCCGCCGCTGGACATCCACGTCAGCCAGGTCTTCGCCGCCGACAACGATTTCATCACCGGCGATCCGGAATCCGAGGAGGAACAGGGCTCCGGCGACGAGATCGGCCAGGTCGAAGGCGACGAGGTGGATCTGCTGCAGCCGGTCATCGACGAGGTCGGCCTGAGTCTGCCTTTCGCCCCGGTCTGTGAGAACGGCTGCGATATCCAGACGCCGAAGGGCGTGACCACCGGGGTGTCCGGCGAGAAGGACCCGGACGACGAGAAGGTGGACCCGCGGTGGGCCGGGCTGGAGAAGTTCCTGTGAGCAAGAAAGCAAAGCTAGATCCGCTGGCCGCCTGGGCGGTCGCCTACGACGCGGTCGATCACACCCCGCTGCGCGAGAAGCTGCAGGTCAACCTCGACGACGAGCACCTGCGCCTGGCGCTGACCCACCGCTCGTTTGCCAACGAGAACGGCCACCTGCCCAACAACGAGCGCCTAGAGTTTCTGGGCGACGCCGTGCTGGGCCTGTCCGTGGCCGCGCAGCTCTACGAGCAGTACCCGTCCCGGCCCGAATCCGACATCTCCAAGATGCGCGCCTCCATCGTCTCGCGCTACGGCCTGGCCGATATCGCCCGCGAGATCGGCCTGGGCTCCTATATCCTGCTGGGCAAGGGCGAGCAGTCCTCCGGCGGGGCCAACAAGGAGTCGATCCTGGCCGATACCACCGAGGCGCTGCTGGGGGCCATCTACCGCCAGTTCGGCTTTGCGACCGCCCGCCGGGTGGTGCTGCGGCTGTTCCAGCATAAGATTGACACCGCCACCGTCGCCGGCCGGCACCTGGACTGGAAGACCACCCTGCAGGAGCTGTGCGCCGAGCTGCACGCGCCGATGCCCGTCTACGAGGCCAGCTCCACCGGCCCGGAACACGATCAGACCTTCACCGCGGTCGCCCTAGTCAACGGCCAGGAATTCGGCCGCGGCGAGGGGCATAACAAGAAGCTGGCGGAGCAGCAGGCCGCGCACCTGGCCTGCGACAAGCTGCGCGAGTCCCCGCGGCTGGTCGCCGGTACCGCGAACCCGGGTGCGGCGAGCGACTAGCACCCAACAACACCGTGCCGGAATTACCAGAAGTTGAGGTGGTCCGCCGGGGGCTGGAGCCCTACGTGGTCGGGCGCACCTTCGAGGCCGTCGAGGTCCTGCACCCGCGCGCCACACGCGGCCAGGACGTGCCCTTAGGCGACCTGCTCGTCGGCGCCCGCGTGCGCGCGGTGGCTCGTCGCGGCAAATACATGTGGTTGGAGCTAGCCGGCGAGCCCGCCGACGACCCCGCCCGCAACGTGGTCTTTATCCACCTGGGCATGTCGGGGCAACTGCGCGTGGGACACAATGATTCCGCCCACGTGCGCATCCGCACGCAGCTTAGCGGCGGGGTGGAACTAGACTTCATCGATCAGCGCACCTTCGGCCGCTGGCACTACGGTCCCCTGGAGACGATCGCGCACATCGCCCGGGACCCGCTCGATCCGGCCTTTGATATCGCGGCGGCCGCGCGCCGGATCACCGCGAAGAAGGTGCCGATAAAGACCGTCCTGCTGGATCAGACGGTGGTCTCGGGTATCGGCAATATCTACGCCGACGAGGCCCTGTGGCTGGCCGGCCTCGACCCCCGAAAGCGGGCGAGTGCGCTGCGCCAGTACCGGGCCCGCGAGGTCATCGAGGCTGCCGCGACGGTCATGCGCACCGCGCTGGCCGCCGGCGGGACGAGTTTCGACTCGCTCTACGTCAACGTCAACGGTGAGTCCGGGTATTTTGCCCGGGATTTGAACGCCTACGGGCGGGCGGGGCTGCCTTGCCGCCGGTGCGGCAACCTGCTGCAACGGCGGGTGCTGGGTGGGCGCTCGACGCACTATTGCCCTCAGTGTCAGGCCTTCGAGTGATCTCCCATAGCGTGATCTAGGCTATGTTATTTACATGACTTTTCTCGAAAACATCGTTGGCGCAGGCAACGATTTTCTGTGGACCTGGGTGGTGCCGTGGCTGCTGATCGGCGCGGGCATCTTCTTCGGCATTCGCACGGTTCTGGTCCAGATCCGCATGGTGCCCGACATGTTCAAGGCCGTCGTCGAGCGGCCCAACGGCACCGGGCGCGATGAGGACGAGGACTACGGCGGCATCTCCGCTTTCAAGGCCTTTACCATCTCGGCCGCTTCCCGCGTGGGCACCGGCAATATCGCCGGCGTGGCCGTGGCTATCTCCCTGGGCGGTCCTGGCTCGGTGTTCTGGATGTGGATTATCGCCATCCTGGGCGGCGCGACGGCCTTCATCGAGTCCACGCTGGCGCAGCTGTGGAAGGTCCGTGACGGCGACGCCTACCGCGGCGGCCCGGCCTACTACATGAAGCGCGGCCTCGGCTGGGGCCCGCTGGGCGTTATCTTCTCCGTCGCCATCGCCTTTACCTTCGGCTTTGTCTACAACGCTTTCCAGACCAACGCCATCGCGGATTCCCTGTCGACCTCGATGGGCAACGACAGCTTCGCCTTCAAGGCCATCGTGGGCGTTATCATCGCGGCGATTTCCGGGCTTATCATCTTCGGCGGCGTCCAGCGCATCGCCAACATGACCCAGCTCATCGTGCCGTTCATGGCCGGCGCCTACCTCATCGTGGGCCTGTTCGTCGTGGTCACCAACCTCGATGCCGTCCCGGCCATGTTCGAGGCCATCATCGGGCACGCGTTCGGCTTCAAGGAGATTGCCGGCGCGGCCCTGGGTACCGCGATGATGCAGGGCATCCAGCGTGGCCTGTTCTCCAACGAGGCGGGCGAGGGTTCGGCCCCGAACGCGGCGGCGACCGCGACGGTTTCCCACCCGGTCAAGCAGGGCCTGGTCCAGACCCTGGGCGTCTACTTCGACACCCTGGTCGTGTGTACCATCACCGCGTTTATCATCCTGCTGGGCTCCGAGGTCAATTACGGCGAGGAAGCCGAGGGCGTGTCCCTGACGCAGACCGCGCTGTCGTCCGAGGTGGGCGACTGGGGCATCCACTTTGTGACCTTCATCCTGTTCTTCCTGGCGTTCTCTTCCATCCTGGGTAACTACTACTTGGCCGAGGCCAACGTCGAGTACCTGTCGCGCTCCAAGGTCGTGTTGGTGGTCTTCCGCCTGGTGGTCCTCTTCTTCGTCTGGTTCGGCGCGGTGGGCACGCTCCCGCTGGTCTTCTCGCTGGCCGATACCGGCGCCGGTACCATGGTCGTGCTCAACATCATCGCCATCGTCCCGCTGAGCGGCGTGGCCATCAAGCTGCTCAAGAACTACAACGAGCAGCGCCGCAAGGGCGTGGACCCGGTCTTCCACCGGGACATGCTGCCCGAGGTTAAAAACGTCGAATGCTGGGACGGCAGCGACCCGGTTACCCGCCGCAGCGTGGAGGATCGCCAGATCCTGCGCGACGATGCCGCCCCGGACAAGTCCTAGCCCGCGGCAAGGATTCAGTTAGCCCTCTAGCACCAGAAAGGTGACAGCACGAATGACCAAGCGCATGACCGCCTTCGTCCACGGCCACGTCCAAGGGGTGGGGTTTCGGTGGTGGACCCGTTCGCGGGCGCTGGAGCTCGGGCTGTCGGGGCACGCGACGAACCTGCGGGACGGGCGCGTCCAAGTCGTCGCGGAGGGGCCGGCCGCCGACTGCGCGCGGCTGCTCGAGCTGCTGCGGGAAGAGCCGTCAACGACGTCTCGCCCCGGCCGGGTGGATACTGTCGTGGAACAGTATTCCGACCCGCGGGGCGAGGAAGGCTTTATCGAGCGTTAAGAAATAACCGGGCGCCGGTGGATGGCCGCGGCTAGCGCGGCGGCCGGATCGTCGTGGACACGAGGTTCGGCGGCTCGGGGAGGGAATGGGTGACCTCCACGGCACGCTCCAGCAGCTCCTCTTTGTCCATGGCGAAATTCGTCTCCGCCCAGCACATGATGATGTTGAACAGGAGCCCGTTCCAGGTCACCCCGGCGATGGTGTCCTCGAATTCGTCGAGGTTCTTGTTGAGCTCTTCGAGGATGCGGTAGTGAGCGCCGGCGGAGATGGCCAGGGTCAGCTCCTCGCGGTACTGCCAGGTCTTGTCCAAGACCGCGGCCCAGTAGCTGCGCAGGGAATCGCGGGCCGAGGGGGTGGTGCCAATCTCGTCGAAGACGCGGTGGATGAACTGCTCCACTACTGAGTCTTTGGTGGGGAAGTGCCGGTAAAACGAGGAGCGCGAAATCTTCGCGGTCCGGATTATCTCGGAGGCCGTGATATCGGCAAACAGATTGTCCTTGGCGAGGACTTTGACGGCCTGGAAAACTGCCCGACGGGTTTCTTGCTTGCTGCGCTCGTTGTGAGCACGCAAGACCCGGGCCTGAGGAGTGGTCACCTTGTTTTCAACTCAGCTTTCTGGGGTAGGGTTCAACCGGGGAAGTTGAACTGATGTTAAAGTTCTAATCCTAGAGCATGTTAATGAGGAATCTTAACTTTGTTCAGCAAAATTTTACTCATATGTTAACACCGTTTGATGTTGGCCAAATTTATATTTGACCTTTGTTCTTCGCGGCGCTTAGCGGCCATTGGTGTGAAGCCTAGCGAAGCTAAGTTGTTAGACTTTATCCAATGCACCTGAAATCACTCACGCTCAAAGGGTTTAAGTCCTTTGCCTCGGCGACGACGCTCAAATTCGAGCCGGGGATCTGCGCCGTGGTGGGCCCGAACGGATCGGGCAAATCCAACGTGGTAGACGCCCTCGCGTGGGTAATGGGGGAAGGCAGCGCCAAGACGCTGCGCGGCAGCAAGATGCAGGACGTCATCTTCGCCGGCGCCGGGGACAAGAAGCCGCTCGGCCGCGCCGAGGTCACCCTGACCATCGACAACTCCGACGGGGCGCTGCCCATCGACTACCGCGAGGTCTCCGTGACCCGCCGCATGTTCCGCGACGGCGCCAGCGAGTATGAAATTAATGGCTCCAAGGCGCGCCTCATGGATATCCAGGAGCTGCTCTCAGACTCCGGCATTGGCCGCGAAATGCACATCATCGTCGGACAGGGCAAGCTCGCGGAAATCCTCGAGTCCCGGCCGGAGGAGCGCCGCTCCTATATTGAGGAAGCGGCCGGCGTCCTCAAACACCGCCGCCGACGCGAGAAGGCCCAGCGCAAGCTCAACGGCATGCAGGCCAACCTCGACCGGCTGACCGACCTGACCGAGGAGCTGGGCAAACAGCTCAAGCCGCTTGCCCGCCAGGCCGAGGCCGCCCAGCGCGCAGCCACCGTCCAGGCGGACCTGCGCGACGCTCGCCTGGGGCTGGCCGGCGCCCGGATCGTTTCCTTGCGCGGCCAGCTCGACGATGCCCGCGCGGCCACCCAGCGCACAGCCGAGTCCCTGGCCACATCCCAGGCCGTGCTGGAGGAGACCACCGGCGCCCAGCTCGACCTCGAGACCGAGCTGGAAGAGGTTGCCCCCGCAGCGGAGGCGGCCCAGCAACTCTGGTTCGACCTGTCCAACCTGAGCGAGCGCATCGCCGCAACCCTGCGCATTGCTGCCGAACGCGCCCGCACCTCCGGCGAGGCGACCGCCTACCAGGGCCAAGAACCCGAAGAGCTGGAGGCGCGCGCCCGCCAGGCGGACGAAGACTACGAGATGCTGCTGGCTAGCGCCGAGGCCGCCGCCGAGGCCTTCGAAGAGGCCAAGGAGGAAGTCGCCGCCCGCCAGGAGGAATACGCCGCGGAGGAAAAGGAGCACCGCGCCCAGGTCCGCGCCCTGGCGGACCGCCGCGAAGGCGTGGTGCGCCTAGTTGCGCAGGAAGAATCCCAGACCAGCCGCGTGGAACAGGCCGAAGCCGAGCTCGCCCGCCAGGAGGCCACCTGCGAGTCCACCCGGGAACGCGTGAGCCAGGCCCGCCGCGAGGCCGACGACGTCGGCGACAAACTCACCGCCCTGCAGGCCGAGCGCGATCCCTTGGACGAGGCGCACGTGCGCGCCGCCAGCGAGTCCGACGCCGCCGACAAGCGCCTCGAGCAGCTGCGCGACGATCAGCGCGACCGCGACCGCGAGGTCTACACGCTGCGAGCGCAGATCGATACCCTCGCGCAGACCGCCCCGCCGGCCATCGAGCTCGGCGCGGACTTCTCGCCGCTGGCCGATCACGTCACCACTAAATACGACTCCGCCCTGGCCGCGGCGCTGGGCGCCTTTGCCGAGGCCCAGGCCGGGCAGGTCGATGGCGACCTGCTTGAACAGCTCAGCGGCGCCGCCCGCACCGCCGTGGTCGATACCGAGGCCCCGGCCAGTTCCGGTTGGCGCCTGCAGGCCGAGCTGCCCGCCGGGACCAGCTGGCTGCTCGACGAGGTCGAGGTAGACCCCGCCGTCAGCGCCGGCCTGAACCGCCTGCTGGCCGACGTCGTGCTCGCCCCCACGGTGGATGCCGCCCGGGAGCTCGTCGCCGCCGATCCGCGTCTGCGGGCCGTGACCCCGGACGGCGTGCTCTGCGGCGAGGGCTGGCTGCAGGCCGGCACGGGCGCCTCTTCGACCGTGGAGGTCAGCGCCCAGATCGCCCAGGCGCGCCAGCGCCTGGAGGCCGCCCAGACCGCCGCCGAGGAACTGTCCGGCACCCTGGAAGGCGCCAAGCAAGCGGCCGAGGAAGCACGCGTCGCGGCGGCCTCGGCGACCGCGGCCCTGCAGGAACACGACGCCCAGATAGCGGCCTGGCAGCGCGACCACCAGCGCCTCCTCCAGCAGGTTGAGGCCAATACGAAGGAACACGAAAAGGCCGCCGCCCGCGCCACCGAGCTGGATGTCCAGCTCGATAAGGCCCGGGAGGAACTGGAGCAGACCCGCGACCGGCTCAGCCGCGTCGATGACGACGAGGCCACCGAGGAGCCGGACTCCGCGGCGCGCGATGCGGCATCGGCCGCCCTGGAGCAGGCCAAAAACCGCCAGGTGGAGGCCCAATACGCGGCCCGTTCGGCCCAGGAGAAGGTCTCCCAGGTCGCCGGCAAGGCGGATAACCTGCGCCGGCAGGCCGAAAACGAGCGCCTGGCCAAGCAGCGCCACGACAACGCCCAGGCCCGCCGCCGCGCCCAGGCCCGCCTGGCCGCCGCCGTGCAACGCCACGCCGAAGACCTCGCGGCCCGCGCCGCCGATGCCCTCGACCGTGCCACCGAGCGCCGCGACGAGCTGGTCAACCAGCGCAACGCGCTCAACGCCCGGCTGGCCT
Source organism: Corynebacterium sp. LK2537 (assembly GCF_040946485.1). Classification (NCBI taxonomy): domain Bacteria; kingdom Bacillati; phylum Actinomycetota; class Actinomycetes; order Mycobacteriales; family Corynebacteriaceae; genus Corynebacterium; species Corynebacterium sp. LK2537. Next base: position 382,430 of record NZ_JAYWLQ010000001.1, on the reverse strand, counting down.
CGGCCAAGCAGGCCGTCTCCTCCGCCAGGCAGCAGGCCGAAAGGTTCACCCAGCAGGCCCACGACGCGGAGGTCGCCCAGACCCAGGCGCAGGTCCGCGTCGACGAGGCCGAGGAGAAGGTCACCGAGCAGCTCGGCATCTCGATTGCTGATCTGCTGCGCGACTACACCCCGGGCCCCGAGTTCGATCAGGCCGCGGAGAAGAAACGCCTCAAGCAGGCGGAGAAGGACTTGAACTCGCTGGGCAAGGTCAACCCGCTGGCGCTGGAGGAGTACCGCGCGCTGGAGGAGCGCTACCGCTACCTGTCCACGCAGCTCGACGACGTCATCCAGGCCCGCCGCGACCTGGAAGGGGTCATCGAGGACGTCGACGCGCGCATCCTGCAGCTGTTCACCGACGCCTGGCGCGACGTGGAGGCGGAATTCCCGAAGGTCTTTTCCACGCTCTTCCCGGGCGGGGAGGGGCGCCTGGTGCTCACGGAGCCGGATTCCATGCTGACCACCGGCATCGAGGTCGAGGCCCGCCCGCCGGGCAAGAAGGTCAAGCGCCTGTCCTTGCTTTCCGGTGGGGAGAAGTCCCTGACCGCCCTGGCGATGCTGGTCGCCATCTTCCGCGCCCGCCCCTCGCCCTTCTACGTCATGGATGAGGTTGAGGCCGCCCTCGACGACGTCAACCTGCGCCGGCTCATCGCGCTGTTCGAGGAGTTGCGCAACGACTCGCAGCTCATCGTGATTACCCACCAGAAGCCGACGATGGACGTGGCCAACGTGCTCTACGGCGTGACCATGCGCGGCGACGGGATTACCCGCGTCATCTCGCAGCGCATGAATCCCGCCGGCACGGCTCCGGGCACCGAGCAGGCTGCTGACGATGCCGCCCGCCTCGGCGTCGATGCCTCCTCCCGGGGTTAAACCCCGGGCCCACCTCACTAGCGCGGCCGTTTGCTGGCACTATGGAAGGCATGGAATCTAACTTAGCGCTATGGATTGGCATTGCCGTCGTCGTCCTTATCGTCATCGCCCTAGTGGCGGTGGTCTTAGTAGGCAAGCGCCGCGGCGAGAGCAAGAAGGTGTCCTTCAACCAGGAAGACGCCGAGCCGAAGGAACTGACCCAGCAGGAAAAATCCGGAAACTACCAGGCCAAGTCCGGCTTTAATTTCGCCGCCGGCAGCGAGCCAGAAAAGCAGCCGGCCGGCAACCCGAACGCCGCCGGCAACGCAAACGCCGCGGGCATGGCCGGCGTCTTCGCTTCTGCCCACGACGAGCCGGCCAAGGCCGAGCAGCCGGCTCCGGCCACCCCGGCAGAGCCCGCGCAGGCCGACAGCGAGAAGGTTGGCAGTGAGAAGGCTGCCAACGAGGATACCGAGCGGACCGAGAGCGTCGAGGACATCGCCGCCGCGGCCGTAGCCCGCGCGAAGTCTGACGAGCTCGCCGATGCCCCGCTCGCCTCCGAGGCCGACCGCGCCGAGGCCGCCGTTCCGACTGACAAGGCGCCGCAGGCTCCGAAGGCCGAGAAGGCTGAGAAGGCTCCGAAGGCCGAGCCGACCGAGGCAGGGGAGAAGACCGCCCCGGCCACGCAGACCGCGGATGCCGTCTCGGCCGAGCCGGTCGAGCCGGTCGAGCCGGTCGAACCCGCTGAGCAGGCTGAGCCGGCTGAGCCGGCCCAGCCGGAAGCCGCGGACCAGTCCGCCCAGGATGAGACCTCCACCGCGGAGGCCGAGGAAGCCGCCGCTGCCGCCGACGCGCAGACCAGCTCCGCGGAGCGCGACCTCGAGGAGACCCCGGTGCCTACGCCGGCACCGGCCGCAGAAGAAGTTGAGCAGCCGCAGCCGGAGCCGGAGGCTGAGCCCGCAGCGGCGGAACCGCGCGAGGAGATCGCTCCGGCCGTCGGCCGCCTGGGTCGGATGCGCGGGCGCCTGTCGCGCTCCCAGAACGCCATCGGCCAGGGGCTGATGGGCATTCTGTCCGCCGGCGACCTGGACGACGACGCCTGGGAGGAAATCGAAGACACCCTGATCATGGCGGATCTGGGCACGAAGTCGACGCTGAAGGTGACGGAATCGCTGCGCGAGAAGATCGCCGAGCGCGGCGTCAGCAGCGAGGACGAGGCCCGCGCCATGCTGCGCGAGGCGCTCATCGAGGCCGGCCACGTGGAGATGGACCGCTCCATTAAGGCCATGCCGCACGACGGCAAGCCGGCCGTCGTCATGGTCGTCGGCGTCAACGGCACCGGCAAGACCACCACTACCGGCAAGCTGGCGCGCGTGCTGGTCTCCCTGGGCAAGAAGGTCCTGCTGGGCGCCGCGGATACCTTCCGTGCCGCGGCCGCGGACCAGCTCGAAACCTGGGGCAAGCGCGTGGGCGCGGAGACCGTGCGTGGCAAGGAGGGCGCGGACCCGGCATCGGTGGCTTTCGATGCCGTCGCCGCCGGCGTCGAAAACCAAGTCGACGTCGTCCTGGTCGACACCGCCGGCCGCCTGCACACCTCCACCGACCTGATGGACCAGCTGGGCAAGGTCAAGCGCGTGGTGGAAAAGAAGTCGCAGGTCGACGAGGTCCTGCTGGTCATCGACGCCACCGTCGGCCAGAACGGCCTGGTCCAGGCGCGCATCTTCCGCGAGGTCGTGGACATCACCGGCGTGGTGCTGACCAAGCTGGATGGTACCGCCAAGGGCGGCATCGTCTTCCAGGTGCAGGAAGAACTCGGCGTGCCCGTCAAGCTCGTCGGGCTGGGCGAGGGCTCGGACGACCTGGCGCCCTTCGAGGTCGAAAGCTTCGTCGACGCTCTATTGGGCAGCTAAGCGACCCGCCTTTCTATTCACCTTCGGCCCCCGGCTGCAACCGACAGCTGGGGGCCAAAGTGATCGGTGATTAGCTCGGGCAGTGACGTGATCCGGATTAACCACAGTGCTAATCTGGGGAGGCTGTATTGATGCTATTTTCAGCAAACTCCATACATGTCCATTACCGTCCATCGTGTTAAGGCTTTAAACCTGTGACGCTTTTATATGTTGTCCTTCTCGCGGCGCTGGCAGTGGTGTGCTCGCCCGTCGCGGTCAAGGTACTTGATCGAAAAGCAGGATGGCCGCTGGCGGCCATCTTCGTCGTGGCGGCGGGACTGATCCTCCGAGAAATTCCCGCGATTTCCAGCGGGAATGGCATCGAGTACCAGCTGACCTGGGTCGCGGACTTCCTCGCGCCCGGGGTGGACGCTGGGGTCTCGTTGCGCGCGGATGCCCTCGGCGCGTTCTTCGCGCTGCTGGCGCTTGTGATCGGGGCTGTCGTCTTCGTCTATTCCGCCGCGTACCTTCCCAAGCACCAAGGCAACGTCAGCTTCTACACGCTGATGACTGCTTTTACCATGTCGGTGCTCCTGCTCGTGCTGGCCGACGACGTGATCGTCCTGTTTATGGCCTGGGAGCTGGTCTCGCTGGCCTCGTTCATGCTGATTGCGCGCTCCGGCGCCACCGGTGAACCGGGCTCGCAGCGCACCCTCGTGCTGACCTTCATCGGCGGCCTGACGCTGCTGACGGCCGTGGCCATCGCCGCCACCGCCGTGGGATCGACCAACCTGCACGCCATCCTGACCTCCCCTGTCTGGGCCGAGAACCAGGCGCTGACTGTCGGGGTCGCGGTGCTCATCGCTGTCTCCGCCTTCACCAAGGCCGCGCAGTTCCCGTTCCACTTCTGGCTGCCCGAGGCCATGGCGGCCGCCACGCCGGTCTCCGCGTTTCTGCACGCCGCCGCCGTGGTCAAGGCGGGCATCTACCTGCTGATCCGTTTCTCGACGATCTTCCACGACGTCGCGGTCTGGAACTGGCTGCTGATCGTCGTCGGCATGGGCACGGCCATTATGTCCGCGCTCTTTGCCGTCCAGAAGACGGACCTGAAGAAGCTGACCGCTTATTCGACGGTCTCGCACCTGGGCTGGATCGTGGCGACTATCGGCGTGGGCACCCCGTTTGCCATCGCCGCCGCCGTCGTCCACACCCTGGCGCACGCGCTGTTTAAGTCTTCGCTGTTCATGCTCATCGGCGTCATCGACCACGAGGCCGGCTCCCGCAACATCAATGACCTGGGCAAGCTGTGGAACAAGATGCCGTTCACCTTCGTCTCCGTGGTCATCGGCGCGGCCTCCATGGCCGCGGTCCCGCCGCTTCTGGGCTTCGTGTCCAAGGAGGGCATGCTCACCGCCTTCCAGGACGCGCCCATTGGCAATGCCGGGGTAGTGGTCCTGCTGATTGCCGCCGGCATCGGCGCGCTGCTGACGTTTACCTACTCGGCGAAGCTCGTCTTCGGCGCCTTCATCGACGGCGACAAGGACATGTCCGGCGTCCACGAGGCCCCGGTATCCCTGTGGCTGCCGGCCGCCCTGCCCGGACTCATGTCCGTGCCGCTGGTCTTCGTCCTCGGGCTTTTCGATGCCCCCTTGGACAACATCGCCGCCGCCGTCGGCATGGAACACCACAGCCACCTGGCGCTGTGGCACGGCATCAACGTGCCGCTGGTTATTTCCGTGGTGGTGCTGGTGCTCGGCATCGCCGGCCTGGCCGTGCGCCGCCCGCTGTGGTCCGCCCTGGAGTCGCGGGAACTGCTGCCGACCAACGGCAACCAGCTCCTGCACGGGGTGCACAAGCTCAGCGAGGGCATCGGCCGCGTCTTTGCCTCCCTGGCCGCCACCCACAACCCGTCGCGCCACCTGCTGCCCATCGTTTTGCTGGTGGTCCTGCTGGCGGCGGCGACGCTGTTCGGCAGCGAGGGCATCGACGGCGAAGCCCTGGCCCCGCGCGTCGACGGCCTGGACAACCCGTGGGACCTGCTGCCGCTGGGCATCATCGTGCTCTCGATGTTCGGCCTGGTGCGCACCCAGAACCGCCTGACCGGCGCGGTCATGGTCGGCGCGGTCGGCGTCGGTGTCACCCTGCAGATGTTCCTGCTGGGTGCCCCGGACGTCGCCCTGACCCAGTTCACGGTGGAGGCCCTGTCCGTCATCGTGATGATGATGGTGCTGCGCTACCTGCCGGAGAAGTTCGAGCCCGTGCGCAACCCGCGCCGCCGCTACGGCTCCGTGGTGGTGGCCGTGCTGGCTGGTATCACCGCCTTCCTCGGCGTGTGGACGCTCATGGGCCGCCACGAGCGCTCCGACCTGGCCGAGTGGTACCTGAACAACGCCCCGGACATCACCGGCGGCGACAACGTCGTGGCCACCATCATCGTCGAGTTCCGTGCCCTGGATACGCTGGGCGAGCTGTCCGTGCTGGGCATGGCCGCCGTGGTTATTGCCGCGGTGACCTCCACGCTGCCGCGCTTCCCGTTCTCGCCGGGTACCCGCCCGGCCCCGTTCGGGCAGTCGCAGCTGAACTCCGTGCCGATGCGCAAGGCCCTGCAGATCGTGGTGCCGATCCTCGTCATCATGTCCGTCATCGTCTTCTTCCGCGGCCACAATGCCTCCGGCGGCGGCTTCCCGGCCGCCCTGATCATGGGCGCGGCCATCGGCCTGACCTACCTCTCGCGCGGCCGCGACGAGATCGTCTTCGGCCAGATGGCGCCTATCCGTCTGACCGGTATCGGCATCATCATTGCGCTGCTGGCCGGCTTCATCGGCTACCTGGCCGATCCGAGCGGCTTCCTGGTGGCCATCCACGGCGAGGCCCTGGGCCAGCACTGGACCACCTCGCTGATCTTCGACCTGGGCATCTACCTGGCCGTGCTGGGTATGCTCACGATGGCCATCAACGCCCTGGGTGGCTACCTGCGCCCGGGCACCGAGCGCGAGTACCTGCCGTGGGTCCACGACGACGACTCCGTGCTCACCAACACCCCGCAGGCCACGATGGACGACATCGACGACCCGTACCCCGACCCAATCAACCCGGCGCAATCGCCGAAGCCGGTGCTTACCCGCTCGCGGCGCGGCGCCCGTAAGAAGGGGGAGAAGTAAATGATTCTGGCTTTGACCATCGCCATCTTGATCGGTGGGGCCGTCTACCTCATCCAGCAGCGCGGCCTCGTGCGGATCGTGCTCGGCATGATGTGCTTCGGCCACGGCGCCAACCTGACGCTGCTGGCCACCGGCGTCTACTCCTTCCGCGGGGAGGCCTTCCCGTCGCAGACCCCGCCGGAGCAGATGGCGGACCCGCTGCCGCAGGCCTTCGTCCTGACCGCCGTGGTCATCTCCATGGCGACCGCGACCATCCTGCTCACCCTGGCCGCCATGGGCCCCAACGACGACACCGATGCCGCCGACCCCGTCGACGACAACACCGTCGACCACCCGTTCTCGACCCTGGGGCGCGACGCGCACAACCAGGACATCCGGCAGCGCTCCGACGAGGCGGTGCGCCGTATCCAACACGCGCGCGACGCCTACGAGGACGTCTACGAGACTCAGCAAGCTGCCGCCGACCGCACCGCGAAGGAGGGCTAGGCACCTATGTACAACCTAGTAAGCCAAATGCTGCCGCTGTTTCCGGCGGTACCGCTCATCGCGGCGGCCTTCGCGCTGCTGGCGCCCTGGCGCCCGGTCCGCGACGCCATCATGCTGGTGGTGCCCGCCGTCGGTATCTTCGCCGGCCTGGGGCTGCTGGCCTACACAGTTAACAACGGCCCGGTGGCCCACAACGTGGGCATGTACCCGGGCAACGTGGCCATCCCGTTCGTGGGGGATTCCTTCTCCGCGATCATGCTGACCACCGCGATGATCGTCTCCTTCGGCGCGAACTGGTTCGCTATCGCCGGCGGGGAGACCAAATCGCGCTACTACCCGTCGCTGACGCTCATCCTGCTGACGGGCGTGGCCGGCGCGCTGATCACCGCCGACCTGTTCAACTTCTTCGTGTTCATCGAGGTTATGTTGCTGCCCTCCTACGGGCTCATCACGATGTCCGGCACCTGGGCCCGCCTGGCCTCGGGCCGCGCCTTCGTGCTGGTGAACCTGTTCGCCTCCACGCTGCTGGTGGTGGGCGTGGGCTACATGTACTCCGTGACCGGCTCCGTCAACATCGCCGCCCTCAACGGCGTGGCGGCCGGCAACGGCCCCGCCACGGTGGCCGCCGGACTGATCATCATCGCGATTTCGGCCAAGGCGGGTATCTTCCCGGTCCACACCTGGTTGCCGCGCACCTACCCGGGCACCTCCGCCGCGGTCATGGGCTTGTTCTCCAGCCTCCACACCAAGGTGGCGGTCTACATGCTCTACCGCCTCTACGTCCACCTCTTTGACTTGGACGCGCGCTGGGGCGCCCTCATCGTCGTGGTGATGATCCTGTCGATGGCCGTCGGTTCCTTCGGCGGCCTGGCCGAGGCCACCATCCGCCGCGTGCTGGGCTACCAGATGCTCAACGGCATGCCGTTCATCCTCATCATGCTGGCGTTCACCGCCGCCGATGGGCAGCGCGCGCTGGCCGCCGGCATCCTGTACACCATCCACCACATGATCACGGTCGGCTCGCTCATTCTGGCCTCCGGCGCCATCGAGGAGACCTACGGCACCGGCCGGCTCACCAAGCTTTCCGGCCTGGCCCGCAGAGACCCCATCATCGCCTGGATCTTTGCCGCCGGTGCCTTCTCGGTGGTCGGCTTCCCGCCGTTTTCCGGCATGTGGGGCAAGGTCATGTTGGTCGTGGAGATCGCCCGCAACGGCAACGGCTGGGCGTGGGCCGCGATCACGGCCATCGTGGTGGCGTCCTTCGCCGCCTTCCTGGCCATGCTGCGCGTGTGGCGTAAGGTCTTTTGGGGCCGCCAGCTCTCCCAGGACGAGGTCCCGGACGAGTTGGTCATCCGCAAGAAGCTCATGGCGCCGTCGGCGGCGCTCATCCTGGGCTCGCTGACGATGTTCATCCTGGCCGGCCCCGTCATCGACTTCACCATGGCGGCCGCGGGCGACCTGCTGGATACCGGCAGCTACATCCACGCGGTGCTGGGCGATGATGCCGTCGCGTTGCCTAACCCGTCCGTTCTGGAGGGAGGAGCATAAATGCACGTCGTAACGTATATCCTCTGGTTCATTAAGGAGATCTTCGTCTCCGGTTTCCAGCTCGCGGCCTGCTCGTTCAAGGCCGACACGGGCTACCACCCGGTCATCGTCCGCTACCCGCTGCGCGTAACCAGCGGCTGGGAGCTGTTCTGGCTGACCTCCTCGATCACCGCCACGCCGGGCACCCTGTCGCTCGGCCTGCGCGAACCCCCGCGGGAGGGCCTGCCGCGCATCGTCATCGTCCAGGCCGTCCTCGGCGATGACCCCGCGGAGGTCCTGGCCGGCATCGCCGAGATGGAAGAGCGCCTGGCCCCGCACGTCAAGGAACTCGACTACGGCGTGCCCGGGCAGGGCAGCGCCACCGAGGCCGACCCGGCGTTCTACGAGTACCCGCTCGAGTCCGTGGGCCGCTACCTGCGCGCGCCGGAGCTGGCGGAGACGGAGGACCAGCCCATCTCCGAAGACGAGACCCTGGCCACCCGCAGCTGGCGTCGCCAGCAGAAAGGCAAGGACGTGTAAATGTTTGACGTATCCGCTTTTACCGCTTTCGACTGGTTGGTTGCCGCCTGCGTGTTCATCATGGGCCTGTGCGTTTTCGCCGCGCTGGTGCTGACCCTGCGCACGCGCGACGAGCTCACCCGCGCGGTGGTCGCCGACCTCATCTTCTACGGCATGCTCGCCATCTTCCTGGCCCGCTCGACCATCGTCTACTCGTCCATCGCCTACGACATCGCGCTGCTGGCCGCCATCGCCGGCGGCGTGCTGCCGACGCTGTCGATGGCCCGCATCATCTCGAAGGGAAGGCGCTAACCCCATGGCTATCTACGAAATTGTGGCGTCCGTACTCGTTGTCGTCGCCACGGTGCTGGTTGTGGCCACCACCGTGGCGGTCTGGCGCGCGCCGGACGCGCTGACGCGGGTCAACCTGCTCGGCCCGACCATCTGTCTGGCCATCCCGCTGCTGCTCGTGGCTAAACTGGTGGTGGACTTTTCCACGGAGGGCTTCGACTTCATGTCGCTCATCAAGGCGCTCGCCGCCTGCTTCGGCGTCTGGATCATCGGTGCCATCGGCTCCTACTACATGGGCCGCTCGATCTACGGCGTGACCATCACCGACGTCAAGCACGCCCTCCGCACCCAACAGCAGCAGAAGCAGCAGTAGAGCACAGGAAGGTTTGAACCCATGAAACTCGTGACCGCCATCGTGAAGCCGTTTACCCTGCCGGAGATCCGCGAGGCCCTAGGCCAGCTGGAGGTCCACGGCCTGACCGTGACCGAGGTGCAGGGTTTCGGCCGCCAGCGCGGCCACAGCGAGGTCTATCGCGGGGCGGAATACGCCACGGACTTCGTGCCGAAGGTCAAGCTCGAGATGGTCGTGGCTGACGATGCCGCCGCCGAGGTCATCGACGCCGTCGTCGACGCCGCCTACACCGGCAAGATCGGCGACGGAAAGATCTGGGTCAGCCCGGTCGAAGAGGTCGTCCGCGTGCGCACGGGGGAGCGGGGAGAATCCGCCCTCTAGAACTGCGGGACAACGCCTATCAGCGCGCGGTCGAGCTCCTGCGCAGCCTGCCCGTCCCGCCGGGCTGTGCGCTGGCCGCCACGGGTTCTTTCGCCCGCCGGGAGATGACCCCGCGCTCCGACCTGGATCTTATGCTGATGTGTCCGGATGACGCGCCCATCCCGGACGCCACCGATATCTGGAACCCCATCTGGGACGCGGGCTACCACCTGGATTTTGCGGTGCGCACCCCGCGCGAGTGCGGCGAGATCGCCGCCCAAGACACCGCCGCCGGCCTGTCCCAGCTGGAACTCACCCACGTTTCCGGCTCCAAAATGCTTGTCGATGCCGCCCGCGCCCGCCTCTATTCCTCCTGGCGGCGCCAGCTCCAGCGCAACTTCGACGCCTTTATCGACCTAGCCATCCGCCGCTGGCACCGCTCCGGCTCCGTGGCGACGATGACCAAGCCCGACGTGAAGAACGGGCGCGGCGGCCTGCGCGATATCCAGCTTTTGCGTGCGCTCGCGTTGGGTAACCTCTGCGACGCGCCGGACCTGAGCGCTGAGACCCGCCTACTGCTCGACGTGCGCACCCTGCTGCACGAGCATGCGCGCCGGCGCCGCGATGTGCTGGATCCGGAGTTCGCGGCATCGGTAGCCGCGGAGCTGGGGTATGCGGACCGCTACGAACTGTCCGCGACCCTGGTGGATACCGCCACGCGCGTCGACCGCGCGGTGGAACGCGGCCTCGCCACGGCCCGGGGGCTGGTGGGCAAGCGGGGAGCGCACTCGCCGCGGCGGCCGCTGGACCTCGACGTCATCGATAACGGCGGCTATATCACGCTGTCGCGCCACCCCAACCTGGAAGACCCGGCCCTGGTCCTGCGGGTCGGGGCGGCCGCGGCCCGCACGGGGCGCCCGGTCGCCGCGGGGGTCTGGCACACGCTGCGCGAACTGCCGGACCTGCCGGAGCGTTTCACCGCCGCGGCCACCGATGACTTCTTCGCCTTGTTGTCCTCGCCGGCCAACACGCCGCGGGTCATCCGCCAGATGGACGCGCACGGGCTGTGGGAGAGGATCGTGCCGGAGTGGTCGCACATCCGGGGGCTGATGCCGCGCGAACGGGTCCATACGCACAGCATCGACTACCACAGCCTGGCGACGGTGGCCCGCTGCGCCGAGGACCGGACGACGGTCGCGCGGCCGGACATCTTGCTGCTGGCGGCGCTCTACCACGACATCGGCAAGGGTTATGACCGCCCGCACGCGCTGGTCGGGGCGGAGATGGTAACGCGCATAGCTGCGCGCCTGCGGCTGAACCTGGCCGATAGGTCGCGGGCGCAGACGCTGGTCGCCGAGCACACCACCTTGTCGCGGCTGGCCCGCACCATGGACCCGACCTCGGACGCGGCCCGCGACGCGCTCCTGGCCGCCTGCCACTACGATCAGCTCACCGTTTCCTTGTTGGCGGTGCTCACGCGCGCCGATGCCGAGTCCACCGGCCCCGGCGTCTGGAACACCCGCCTGGAGTCCGCCGCCGGACTGCTGAGCCGCCGCGCCCGCGAGGCCCTGGTGCCGCAGCCGCACGTGCGCCCGCGGGTGCCCGCTCCCAGCGAGTTGACGGTCACCCGGGACAGCGACAACCAGCTGCTGACGGTGTCGTTGCACGCGGACCAGGCAGGCATCGTCGAGGCCCTGGCCCTGCTGGCCGCCCTGGGGTGGACGGTGGTGACCTCGCGCATGGAATACACGGGCGGGGCGCTGGCCGCGGAGTTTTCCGCGCGCACGGTGCAGGAGTCCTGGGAGGACGCCAGCGATATCGACCGCTTCTTGCAGGCTTACAAGTCCGGCGTGCACTCGCGCCTGCCCCAGGTTGCCGGCGGGCACACGACGGCGATGTTCAACGCGGAAGGCCTGCTGGAGGTGCGCACCGTCGAGCGGCGGGCGGCGCTGGGCACGCTGATTGCCCAGCTACCCGAGATCGAATGGATGGAGCACGCGGCGTTGGGCGCGACGATGATCGTGACCATCTGCCTGCGCGGCAATCCCTATTCGGGCCTGAGCCGGGCCGCGGTGGTCGCGAATGTGACCGCGGCCCTGTCGAGCGACTAAGCTGGGGGAGTTAATAGATAACCCCTAGATAATGGAGAGCCAAGAAACGTGTTTGAGTCATTGTCCGATCGCTTGCAATCAGCCCTTAAAGGGCTGCGTGGCAAAGGCAAGCTGACCGAGGCAGACATCAACGCCACCGCGCGCGAAATTCGCCTCGCGCTGCTGGAGGCGGACGTCTCCCTGACGGTAGTCCGCGGGTTCATCAAGCGAATCAAGGCGCGCGCGGCCGGTGCGGAAGTCTCCGAGGCACTCAACCCGGCCCAGCAGGTCATCAAGATCGTCAACGAAGAGCTGGTTGAGATCCTGGGCGGCGAGACTCGCCGGTTGAACCTGGCGAAGAACCCGCCGACGGTCATTATGCTCGCCGGCCTGCAGGGTGCCGGTAAGACCACCCTGGCCGGCAAGCTCGCCAAGCACCTGGAAAAGGACGGCCACACTCCCATGCTGGTGGCCTGTGACCTCCAGCGCCCGGGCGCGGTCCAGCAGCTGCAGATCGTCGGTGAGCGCGCCGGCGTGAAGACCTTCGCCCCGGACCCGGGCACGTCCCTGGACTCCCACGACCACGAGATGGGCACCTCCCACGGGGACCCGGTGCAGGTCGCGCGCGACGGCATCGCGGAGGCGCAGCGCGCGCAGCACGACGTGGTGATTATCGATACCGCCGGCCGACTGGGCATCGACGAGACCCTGATGACCCAGGCGCGCAACATCCGCGACGCCGTCAACCCGGACGAGGTCCTGTTTGTCATCGACTCGATGATTGGTCAGGACGCCGTCCAGACCGCCGAGGCCTTCCGCGACGGCGTCGACTTCACCGGCGTCGTGCTGACCAAGCTGGACGGCGACGCCCGCGGTGGCGCCGCCCTGTCCATCCGCGAGGTCACCGGCAAGCCCATCCTGTACGCCTCCACGGGCGAGAAGCTCGCCGATTTCGACGTCTTCCACCCAGAGCGCATGGCCAGCCGCATCCTGGGCATGGGCGACATGCTCTCGCTCATCGAGCAGGCGGAGTCCACCCTCGACCAGCAGAAGGCCGAGGAGGCCGCGGCCAAGATGGGCAGCGGCGAGCTGACCCTGAACGACTTCTTGGATCAGCTGCTGATGATCCGCAAGATGGGGCCCATCGGCAACCTGCTGAAGATGATGCCCGGCGGCAAGCAGATGAACGAGATGGCCGACATGGTCGACGAGAAGCAGCTCGACCGCATCCAGGCCATCATCCGCGGCATGACCCCGGCCGAGCGCGAGGATCCAAAGATCCTCAACGCGTCGCGTCGCAAGCGTATCGCCAACGGCTCCGGCGTGAAGGTCTCCGACATCAACCAGCTCATCGAACGCTTCGAGCAGGCCAAGAAGATGATGACGAAGATGGCCGGCCAGTTCGGCATGGGCGGCGGCTCGCGCTCCGCGACGAAGAAGAAGCCCAAGGGCCGCAAGGGCAAAAACGACAAGCGCAAGAAGGGCAAGGGCGGCGGCCGCCAGCGCTCCGGGATGCCCGGTGGGATGCCGGGCATGCCGGGCGGTATGCCCTCCATGGAGGAGCTGCAGAAGATGCAGAACCAGATGGGCGGCGGTGGCATGCCGGGTATGTCCGGGATGCCGGGCATGCCCAAGGGCATGGAAAACATCGACCTCAACAACCTTGACTTCGGCCAAGGCAAGAAGAAGTAACTAGTAGTAGATTTCCTCCGCCGGCTCCGGCTCCGCTTCGACCTCTGGGACGAGCGGGGCCGGAGCTTCTTGCTGCTGCGGCTCGCCCGCCAGGAAGGGCGCGATGAGGTCCTCCAGCAGCGGCTTCATGGACATCGCGTAGGCGTTGGAGATGTGGTGCATGTCGCGGTAGACCATGACGTTGCCGATAACGACCGGGCACTTTTCTTCGTCGCAGTACCAGTCGGAGGTATCCACCGCGATCATGTTCGGCCACTGCGCCAGGATGCCCGCCGAAGGGTCGACCGGCTGGTAGTTCTGCTCGCGGGTCGTACCGCAGCCGATGGCGTCTTCGTTGGCCACGTAGCACTCATCGAACTCGATGGGGTTGAAGTTCTCGTCAAAGCCCCACGGGTTCTCGCGCAGGCCCAGGAACGGGATCTCGTTGTCGGCCAGGACTTCCCAGAAGCGCTCGTAGCCGGCCGGCACGACGTCCGGGCCGGTGCCGTGCTCGCCCATCGGGCGCGTGGTATTCGAGATGACCAGGTCGGGGTCGGCATCGAGGATGCGCTCGGTGGCCAGCTCGGACCACTGGGCGCAGTCCGGGGTGACGGTGAGCTCGTCGCCCAGCTCAATGGGGCAGTCCTGGCGCAGCAGCGGCACGACTTTGAAGTTCATCTCCTTGCCCAGTGAGTCGATGGCGGAGGCGTATTGCTCCGCGTGGGAGCCGCCCACCAGGTAGACCTCGACGTCGGAATCCGGGTCGCCGAAAATACACGGGTTGCCGTCCTTGTCGATCTCGAAGAAGGAGTCGCCGGGCTCGGTGTCTGGGACGAAGCAGTGCTGGTAGGCCACCGGCGGGACCATGCTGCCCACGCGCACCGGGTCGGGCTTGACCGGCTGGTTATCCGGCACGTCCTGGCCCATCAGGGCCATCACGCCGGGGTAGAGGGCCGGGTCCAAGTACTCGGCCTCCTCGCTGTCGAGGGTCGACTTGAACCACGGGTGCACGGACAGCAGGGCGATGACCAGGGCGGTCGCCGCCACGCCGCCGGCCGCGCGCAGGGCGCCGACCTTTTCCCGCATGGTCGCCAGGGCCTTGTTGACGGGCATGTCGTCGGCCAGCGGGCGCTTGCGATGCTGCCGCAAGGGGGCCTCGATGAAGCGGTGGGTGGCATCGGCAAGCACGAGGGACAGGGCGATGATGATGGCGCCCAGCCACCAGGCCGGGCGATCCATGCCGAGCGCCGAGGTGGACAGGATGAGCAGCGGCCAGTGCCACAGGTAGAGGGAATAGGCGACATCGCCGAGCCAGCGGGCCGGCTTGGACGCCATCGCGCGGGAGATGCGGCCGCCCCCGCCGATGATGATGAGGACGGCGCCGCCCAGCGGAATCAGGGACAGCGGGCCCGGGTAGGCGGTGGAATCCGCGATGGCCGCGCCGGTGAACATCAGCAGCAGCAGGCCCAAGCCGGTGACGACGTCGGACAGGCGCTGCGGGATGCGGATGCGATGGCCGTAGATGGCGAGCACCGCGCCCAAGGTCAGCTCCCAGGCGCGGGAGAAGGTCGAGTAGTAGTTTTCCGGGGTGCCAAAGAAGCCGAAGCGGCTGGCGTAGGCGAAGGAGGCGATGGTGACCACGATGAGGATCGGGCCCGCCACCGCGTTGACCTTGCTGGACCGGCCCCGCCAGCGCATAACGGCGCCCAGAATCAGGGCGAAAGCGATACCCAGCAGGTAAAACTGGCCCTGCACCGACATCGACCACATGTGCTGCAGCGGGGAGGTGTCCGCCGCGGCGGCCGCGTAGTCGGCGTTCTGGGAGGCTAGCTCCCAGTTCTGGTAGTAGAGCATCGTGGCTGTGATCTGCTGGGTCAGCTCGATGCGCATCAGCTGCGGCGTCCAGAAATACACCAGCAGGTAGGTCACCGCAATGACCAGTGCGAGGGCCGGCACGAGGCGGCGCAAGGTACGCCAGATGGGCCACCAGGGGTTAAAGGTGGCGTTCGGCTTTGTCACATAGCGCAACTGGGAGCCGAGGAAGAAATAGCCGGAGAGCAGCAAGAAGACGTCCACGCCGCCGGAGACACGACCGACGAACACGTGGTAGATAACCACCAGACCGATGGCAATACCGCGGAGACCGTCGAGGTCGTACCGGTACTGAAAACTGCGTGGGGAATCCTGTGACATAAACTCTATTCGCGTTTCATTCTTTGACGTGCGACTTTGGCCCGAGTCTGCGGGCACGGACGCTTAGTAGGTTACTCTGTCCCAGCCTAGAGTCCACATCAACGTGCCCTACGGCGCGTTGGGATTTCGTTTTTCGGGGGTTTATCCAGTAATGTGTCTAGGGTTGCTGCGTAAACCCGTTCCCGTCTACGGTCGGCCGGTAGTCACGCGCAGCTAAAAACCCAAGGGTTGAACCGGCCCGCCGGCAAGCGGCGGGTGTCTGAACTGCCCAGTGACTTAAGTAAAGGAGCCTCACATGGCTGTCAAGATTAAGCTGCAGCGGTTGGGCAAGATCCGCACCGCTCACTACCGCGTTGTCATCGCGGATTCCCGCACCCGCCGCAACGGCAAGGTTATCGAGAACATCGGTATCTACCAGCCGAAGCAGGAGCCGTCCCTGATCGACATCGATTCCGAGCGCGTTCAGTACTGGCTGTCCGTCGGCGCCCAGCCGACCGAGCCGGTTCTGGCACTGCTGAAGGTTACCGGCGACTGGCAGAAGCACAAGGGCCTGCCGGGCGCCGAGGGCACCCTGAAGGTGGCCGAGGAGAAGCCGTCCAAGCTGGACCTGTTCAACGCTGCTCTGGCTGAGGCCAACAACGGCCCGACCATCGAGGCCATCACCGAAAAGAAGAAGAAGGCCAAGGAAGAGGCCGAGGCTAAGGCTGCTGCCGAGAAGGAAGCAGAAGAGAAGGCCGCCGCTGAGGCTGCCGAAGCCGCCGAGGCTGCCTCCGAGTCTGAGGCCGAGGGCGAGGCTTCCTCCGAGGAGTCCGCTGAGTAATCCTCAGTAGCTTTCATCCCGCCAACCCCGCGAGGTTGGCGGGATTTTTCGTTTTGGCACGCCGAGTAGGCGCTACGGACGTGGTCCGTGGCGCCTTTTCGCGTGTTTCGGCTGGGCGTGCTCCCGGTGATGTCTCCTCGCAGCTTGGTCTCGCGGCTCTGCTCCTTCGGCTGACCCCGTGCCAGCCGTCAACCGTCAGCCGTTAGGTGCCGCCGCCCCAGGGCGGGTCCCATGTCACCTTGCCGTTTCTTCGGTTGACCCTGCCGTGTCTGGGGTAGGTGGGGTCGTCATCGTTCCAGGAATTATGGAACTCGCACAACAAGGTGAGGTTCTCTTGGTTGGTTTCACCACCATCGACCCACGGGTGGATGTGGTGGACCTGGCACTCATCCGCCGGTTTCCTACAGTTCGGCCAGGCACAGGTGGTGGTCTCCGCCTTCGCCATGTCTTTTTGTTTGGGTGAGGCGTGGCGTTGGTAGCGGTATTGGTTGACCGGACCCCGCCTAGGGTCCACCAGGGTGGCCAGGCCCGCGTCCCACAGGCATTGGCGGACGTACTCGGCACCCGTCATGGTGGTCCCGTTGGTCAGCTGCAGGGTGATTTCGTCCCCATCGCCGGACAGGATACGAACCCAGTCCGGCAGGGAGATGACCACGTGCGTGGCCTTCGGCTGCTTGTTCAGCCCGCCGCTGAACAAGGCTTCCACGTCGGGGATGGTCTTAATCGACGCCCAGAGGTTTTCCACCAACTCCGGATCACCGGTAACAGAAAAAGTGCTGGGGCCGTCTTTGCGGCGGGTCACGCGCACGCCTTCGGTCGGCGGTGCCGGGCGGTTAAGCTCCAGGACTTTCTGGTTGGCCAACCGGCGCAGCTGCTTGGTGGTGCCGGGGGTGTTGCACAGTTCTATGAGCATTGCCCAGGCCTCGCCCTGGTTGCGCACCCGGCGGAAGGCGTTGTCCAACACCAGCAAAGTATCTAGATGGTGTCCCTGGGCGGCGGCCGCCTTTCTCGCGGCGGCTTGCTTGCGCGTATACGTCGTGTGCCCGAAGAACGTCTGGCACGCGCGATGGTGCGCTGCGGCGGCAACATCCGACATGACAGCCTTCAGGGCAGGCAGGCTCAGCTCGCGGCACAGGCCCAGATACTGGATCCCGTCCGCGAAGATTGCGTGCGCTGCTTTCAAAGTGTCCATGGCTGTCGTCGTCATGCCCCACACGCTAGAAGCACACGTCAACCCCTACAAGGCCCGGAAACCCGATCTGTGGATAACTCAGGCCAAAGTAACCATCCTGCACGGACCCCGAAACAGCCGAAAACGCCCGTTTTTACGGCGCCACCTGCCTAAGGGCCGCAAAATAGAGCAACGTAACCAGGTAGCCGCAGGGAGGCATCGTTAGGCACAAAAATGGCCCCCGCACCGGGCGGGGGCTGTGGATAATGCCCACCGAGGCGCGGGCACGCGAACAGGAGGAAGCGCTAGTAGTATCTACTAGTCCAGCAAGGCTTTGTGTACTGTTGCGAAGACGTGATCGGCTAGCTGCAGTTGTGTCGACTCCTCGAGCGTGGACAGGTGGCTTTCGAGGCACAGATGCGTGAAGCCGTGCAGAGTGGACCAGGCGCTGATGGTGTTGTGGAGGAGCCGCTCCTCGGACAGCGCGGTGCCGGCCTCGGAGGCGTAGGCGGTCATGGCGCTGCGGTAGGCGAGGAAGGCCTCGACGTGCGAGTGCGGCAGCTGGTGGCGGTTGGCTAGCTCCGCGGGGGACAGCGCCTCGGCGTTGCTGAGCGTGGCGCTGAAGGCGGTGGCGAAGGTCGTGTCCGCGATGTTGAGCATGCAGCGAAAGAAATTGGGCTCCTCGCGGGAGAAATTGAAGTAGGCCCAGGCGGCATCGTGAAGCGCTTGGCTGGCGGTGGTGGTGCCGGCGCCAAAGCTGTCGAGCGCGCCTTGGATGCGGCGGACTAGCTCGCTGATGGCGGCCTTGGCGACGGCGTGCTGGAGCTCGCCCTGGTTCTTGAAGTGGCGGTAGGCGGACGTCGGGGAAACGTCGGCCTCGCGGGTGACCGCCCGGATGGTCACGGCAGAGGGGCCTCCGCGCTTGCCGTACTTGGTTGCAATGCGTAGCAACTCGTTGTACAGGTCACCGTGATGGTAAGGCTTCGATCGCTGTTCCACCCTCGCCACGGTATCACTGAATTTTTATCCAAGAACTGTCTCGCGTAGTGAGAAGGCGGCGCATGGGGGTGAAAAGTCTTTATTTATTGGCGCGGATTTTCTCCCGTGTGCATCATGAGTAGCATGACGGCAGGGGCGTCACCTTTGTTTTTCTCCGCGGGGCAATCGACCCGGTGCGGCGCGTAGGCAGGGAGGTGGATCACAGTGCCGGGGGTGACGGCAGCGGACTGACCCTCGAATCCAAAAGTGACTTCTCCGGCCAAGCACTGCACCGTAATGGGGTGGGCGGCCTTGTGATCGGGCAGGGACTGGCCGGGCAGGAAGCTGAATAGGATGAGGTTGACGCCGTCGGCGGTCAGTACGCGGCGGACTCCGGGGCGGGGCCGGGAGGCATCGCTGGGCGGGGCGAGCTCGAGCAGGTTGAGGTGGGTCAGTGTGCCCTCGGCCGGGGTGGCTTCGCCGAAGGTCTCGGGGCGGTTAATCGGTAGGTGGTCCATCGGTGTCCAGTCTAGCGAGCGCGCCAATTAGTATGGTGCGTATGGATTTGATGATTGGCCGCGTCGTGAAGTCGCACGGGGTGAAAGGTGAGGTCGCGGTGGACGTGACCACGGACGACCCAGACGCCCGCTTTGCGGTGGGTGAGGTGCTGCAGGGCAAGCAGGGAAACAAGGAGCACACGCTGACTATCGCGTCGGTGCGCCCGCACCAGGCGCGCCTGTTGGTGCGCTTCGAGGAGATCCCGGACCGCACCGCCGCAGATTCCCTGCGGGGCACCAAGTTCTTCGCGCCCCCGCTTGACGATGCCGACGACGACGGCTTCTACGAACACGAACTGTTGGGCCTGCGCGTCATCCACGACGGCGCGGACATCGGCGAGGTCACCGCCCTGCAGCCCGGGGTCGCGCACTCGCTGCTGGAGTTTAGCGGCGCCGAGGGGCGCACGGGACTTATCCCGTTCGTGGAGGAAATGGTCCCGGAGGTTGACCTGGAGGCGGGGACCGTGACGGTCACCCCGCCGGAGGGGCTGCTGGATCTATGAGGCTCGACGTAGTCACGATCTTCCCGGAGTATCTGGAGCCGCTGCGCCACGCGCTGCTGGGTAAGGCCATCGAGCAGGACCTGCTGCAGGTCGGCGTCCACGACCTGCGCCAGTGGGCCACGGACCGGCACAAGTCGGTGGATGATTCCCCGTTCGGCGGCGGTCCGGGCATGGTCATGAAGCCTACGGTCTGGGGCCCGGCGCTGGACGATGTTGCCGCCGGCACCGGTCCGGCCGCCACCGCCGCGCGCTTGGAGTCCTCGCTGCCGCACCTGAACCGGGCCCGCCACGACGAGCTGGAGGGCATCGAGGCGCGCCCGTATGCGGGCGACGGCGCCCCCGGCGAGGAGGACGACCGCCCGCTGCTTATCGTGCCGACGCCGGCGGGCGAGCCGTTCACGCAGGCGCACGCGCGGGAGTTTTCCCGCGAGGACCACATTGTTTTTGCCTGCGGGCGCTACGAGGGCATCGACCAGCGCGTCATCGACGACGCCCAGCGCCGCTACCGGGTACGCGAGGTCTCCATCGGCGACTACGTGCTTATCGGCGGCGAGGTCGCGGTGCTGGTGATCGCGGAGGCCGTGGTCCGGCTGGTGCCGGGCGTGCTGGGCAACCAGCGCTCGCACGAGGAGGATTCCTTCTCCGACGGGTTGCTGGAAGGCCCCAGCTACACCAAGCCGCGCGTGTGGCGGGAGCTTCCGGTGCCGGAGGTGCTGGCCTCGGGCGATCACGCGAAGGTGGACCGCTGGCGCCGGGAGGAGTCGCTGCGCCGCACCCGGGCCCGCCGCCCGGAGCTTTTGGAAGGTGCCGAACTCAGCGAAGCCGACCGCGCCTTCCTGGCAGGCCTCGACGCGGATGGGGAGGCCCAGTAGGCATGGAGGTATCTACCGATCTGTCCGTCCTGGTGGGCGAGGAGGAGCTGCGCGCATGCGTGCCCGCGATGCCCGCCGCCCTGGCCGAGCGCCGCGTCACCGTCAGCGACATCGCGGTCGAGGTCGTCGACGCCGAGTGCGCGGCGGACAACGTCCTGGTCCGCGAGTACGTCTGGAAGCACGGCCAGGAGCCGGTCGGGCTGGTGGTGTGGCGGGTCATCGTCAACGCGGAGACCACGCTGGCGCTGCCGAAGGTGACCCAGGCGGTCGCGGAGACGCTGCCCGCCGCGGCGCTAAGCTACGGCACAAGCGAAATCGGACACACCGAGTTTGGCCTGGGCACGACCCTGGCGTACTCGTCGTCCCGGTAATTTAGATTCTTAGTAGAAGAGGTGTTTTGTGAATATTGCAGCCACGATTGCTGCGGAATTGAACGTGCGCGTCGACCAAGTCGAGGTCGCGCTCAAGCTCATGGCGGAGGGCAACACCGTGCCCTTCATCGCCCGCTACCGCAAGGAGGCGACCGGCGGGCTCGACGATGCCCAGCTGCGCACCATCGAGGAGCGCGCCACCTACCTGCGCGAGCTGGAAGAGCGCAAGGAAACGGTGCTGGCGGCCATCGAGGAGCAGGGCAAGCTGACCGACAATCTGCGCGCCCAGATTGTGGCCTGCGAGTCGAAGGCCCGCCTGGAGGACCTGTACCTGCCCTACAAGAAGCGGCGCAAGACGAAGGCGGACATCGCCCGCGAGGCCGGCCTGGAGCCGCTGACCGATAAGCTCATCGAGAACCCGGCGACGGACCCGGACAAGCTGGCTGAGCAGTTCGTGACCGAGGGCTTTGCCGAGCCGAAGAAGGCGCTGGAGGGCGCTCGGGCCATCCTGGTGGACCGCTTCGCCCTCGATGCCGACCTGGTCGGCCAGGTGCGCGAGAAGTTCTTCGACGACGGCGCGCTGGGCGCCCAGGTCGTCGAGGGTAAGGAGGCCGAGGGAGCGAAGTTTACGGACTACTTCGACTTCTCGGAGCCTTTCGACTCGCTGCCGTCGCACCGCATCCTGGCGCTGCTGCGCGGCGAGTCCGAGGGCGTGCTGCACCTGAACCTGGACGCCGGCGAGGACGCGGCTTACGAGGGGATCATCGCGGATCGCTTCGACCTGGATACCTCCTCGGCCTGGCTGGCCAACGCGGTGCACTGGGGCTGGCGGACCAAGCTTTACGTCTCCTCCAGCCTGGACGTGCGCATGCGGCTGAAGGAGCGGGCCGAGGAGGGCGCGTTGCAGGTATTCGCCACGAACCTGCGCGACGTGCTGCTGGCCGCCCCGGCCGGCCAGCGCGCCACCCTGGGCCTAGACCCGGGCTACCGCAATGGTGTGAAATGCGCGGTCGTGGACGCGACCGGCAAGGTGTTAGATACCACCATCATCTACCCGCACCAGCCGCAGAATCAGTGGTCGCAGGCGGTTAAGGCGCTGGCCACCTGGTGCGCGCAGCACTCGGTGGACCTGATGGCCATCGGCAACGGTACCGCCTCCCGCGAGACCGAGAAGCTGGCCGGCGAGGTCGCTGACCTGGTCGCCCAGGCCGGCGGGGCGCGGCCCACACCCGTGGTGGTCTCCGAGTCGGGGGCCTCGGTCTACTCGGCCTCCCCGCTGGCGGCGGAGGAATTCCCGGACATGGACGTCTCCCTGCGCGGGGCGGTCTCGATTGCCCGCCGCCTCCAGGATCCGCTGGCCGAGCTGGTCAAGATCGACCCGAAGGCCATCGGCGTGGGCCAGTACCAGCACGACGTCAACCAGACCCAGCTGGCGCGCACCCTGGACGCGGTCGTCGAGGACGCCGTCAACGGGGTAGGGGTGGACCTGAATACCGCCTCGGTCCCGCTGCTGGAGCGCGTCGCCGGGGTGAACTCCACCATCGCCGGTAACATCGTGGCCTACCGCAACGAGCACGGCAGCTTCGCCAGCCGCAAGGAGCTCAAGAAGGTTCCGCGGCTAGGGCCTAAGGCCTTCGAGCAGTCCGCCGGCTTCCTGCGCATCACCGGCGGCACCGACCCGCTGGATGCTTCCGCGGTGCACCCGGAGGCCTACCCAATCGTGGCGGCGATTGCGAAGTCGACGGGGCTGGGCATCGGCGAGCTGATTGGCAACAGCCGGGTGTTGAGCGCGCTGAACCCGCAGGACTTCGCCGACGAGACCTTCGGTGTGCCGACGGTGACCGACATCATCGCGGAGCTGGACAAGCCGGGCCGCGACCCCCGCCCGGAGTTCAAGACCGCCACCTTCCGCGAGGGAGTAAACAAGGTCTCCGACTTGACCCCTGGCATGATCCTGGAGGGCACGGTCACCAACGTTGCCGCCTTCGGCGCCTTCGTGGACGTGGGGGTCCACCAGGACGGGCTGGTTCACGTGTCCGCGATGAGCCACAAATTCGTCTCCGACCCGCACGAGGTGGTCCGCTCCGGCGAGGCCGTCAAGGTCAAGGTCATGGACGTCGACGTGCAGCGCCAGCGCATCAGCTTGAGCCTGCGCCTGGACGACGAGCCCGGCCAGGACGGCAAGCCTGCTAAGGAAGCCAAGGGCGGTCGGGGCCCGAAGGGCGGCGGCAAGAAGCCGAACAAGCCGCGCGGCGGCAAACGCGGCCAGGCGGCAGCCCCGCAGGGCGGCTCCATGGCCGACGCGCTGCGCAAGGCCGGCTTCGGGCGCTAAGAAGCGCTGCCCGGGATGCGCCCGATGGGAACGACCCGGGTGCCATCCCACTGGAAGGTGACGTCCTCGGTGTAGTTCGGGGAGTCGGCGAAGCCGCCGCCGGCGGCATCGAGGGCCTCGTAGTCCTTGAAGCGGACCGTCACGGAGTCCTCGGTGCTGTCGATGACGGTGTGCTGCTGGGGCGGGTCGCTGCCGACACCCAAGAACTCGCCGTTGTGGAAGAGCATGAGCTGGGTCCCGTACTGCGCGTTGCCGCGCTCGGCCTGGAGGACCGTAGCCCAGGTCAGCGTCTGGCAGGGGTTGTAGTTGGTCTCGCCCAGGTATTCCCACCCGTAGCTGTTGGCGGGAAGCTTGTCGAGGTTGTCGTAAATCTCGGCGGCCTGAGTATCGACGGCGCAATCGGCGTCGTGAGGCGCAGCCTCCACGGCCGAGGAATCCGGTGCCGCCGTTGACGCCGGAGCCGACGTCGTCGAAGTCTCTTGAGCTGTCTCCTCCGCGGTCGAGGTCGGGGCGGTCGCGGAACTGGTAGAGCTGGCCGGAGCGCTGGCAGTATCGCTAGCAGGCTCGCTGGCAGTGTCGACGGAGTCGGGATTGCTGCACGCGGCCAGCAGGCCCACGCACGCGGTGGCAATCGCAGCGGTTACGGTGGCGGTGACACGGTTCTTCATAGGGCCAAAGTACCGCACGCCGGGATTTGGCGTGGCCTTTATGGTTGTGTCAAAATAGACAACTGCTGTATGTAACAGGCACGAACCGGCGCCTTGGCGCTAGGGTCCTCTGTCTTAAACTGAAAAGGATTCAAACAATGAGCAACATCATCGACAAGATCGATGCCGCGCAGATGCGCGACGACATCCCGGCCTTCCGCCCGGGCGACACCCTCGAGGTTGACGTCAAGGTCATCGAGGGCAGCACCGAGCGTACCCAGCTGTTCAAGGGCGTCTGCATCCGCCGCCAGGGCTCCGGCATCCGCGAGACCTTCACCGTCCGCAAGGTCTCCTTCGGTATTGGTGTCGAGCGTACCTTCCCGGTGCACTCCCCGAACCTGGCCTCCATCAAGGTCTCCCGCCGTGGCCGCGTCCGCCGCGCCAAGCTGTACTACCTGCGCGACCTGCGCGGTAAGAAGGCCCGCATCAAGGAGCGCCGCTAGTCGCTCCCCGCGCACCCAAAGCTCGTGGGTGCGCTCCACGCCGCCGGTTCCTCGGACCACTAAGTCCGGGCCGGCGGCGTTTTGTCATGTCGGGGCCGTTTCGGCGGCTGCCCGCGAGGTGCTCGCCGCCGCGGTCGGCATTGTTGATAGGATCTACTGCGTGAATTACGACAACACAGCATCAACCCCGACCCCGGATGAGCCCGAGCAGTCCCCGGCGCAACCGGTGGAGCAGGAAAAGAAGCAGCTGCCGTGGCTGGTGGAAACGGCTCTGATCGTCGTGGGCGTGCTGCTGGTTGTTGGCGTCGTGCAGACCTTCATCGGCCGCCAGTACGTCATCCCGTCGGCGTCCATGGAACCGACCCTGCACGGCTGCGAGGGCTGCACCAACGACCGGATTTTCACCGAGAAGATCAGCTACTACGGCGACAACCACCCCGAGCCGGGCGACGTCATCGTCTTCGAGGGAACCGACTCTTGGAATACCAACTACCAGTCGCCGCGCTCGGATAACTCGGTCATCGCGGCCATCCAGGAGGCGCTGAGCTTCGTCTCCCTCGCCCCGCCGGACGAGAACACGCTGGTCAAGCGCGTCATCGCGACCGGTGGGCAGACCGTGTCCTGCCAGGCTGGCGACCCGTCCGTCATGGTGGACGGCAAGCCCGTCAACCAGGATTACGTGATGGATCCGCCGACCTACCCAGTTGACGAGAACTCCGGCTCCGAGGCCTGCGGCGGTCCGTACTTCGGCCCGGTGACCGTGCCGGAGGGCAACTACTTCATGATGGGCGATAACCGCACCAACTCGGCGGATTCGCGCTACCACCTCGACGACCCCTACCACGGCACCATCCCGGACGAAAACGTGCGCGGCAAGGTAGCCTTCGTCTTCTTCCCGTTCGACCGGCTCGGCGGTGTCGATGACCCGGACATCCAGCAGTAGCCAGCCTGCGCGTTCACCCCGGCGTGATTTCCGGCGCGCGGGGGATCCCCGCCCGGATACCCGCCGGGCGGGGCAGCGGCCGGCCCAGGCGCCCCGCTACGAGGACGACGGCGCCAGCTGGTGGCGCGGCATGGCCCTGGCCGTCGTGGCGACCGTCGTGCTGCTGAGCCTCATCCAGACCTTCATCGGCCGGCTCTACGTGGTCCCGTCCGGTTCGATGGAGCCGACCTTCCACGGCTGCGCCGGCTGCGAGAACGACCGCATCGCGGTGGAGCGGGTCTCGTATTATTTCCAGGACCCGCAGCCCGGCGACGTCATCGTCTTCGCCTCCACGCCCTCCTGGGACGGCGAGTTCACCGTGGAGCGCTCGAACAACGTGCTGGCGCGCGGCCTCCAGAACCTGTTCTCCCTGGTCGGGCTGGTGCCCAACGCGGACAACATCCTGACCAAGCGCGTCATCGCCACCGGCGGGCAGACCGTGTCCTGCCAGGCCGGTGACCCGGCCGTGATGGTCGACGGTCGGCCGACGGATCAGTCCTTCGTGCTGAGCCCGCCGGTCAACGAGATCAACCCGCTGACCGGCTCGGAGGCCTGCGGCGGGGACCACTTCGGGCCGGTGACCGTGCCGGAGGACAGCCTGTGGGTGATGGGGGATTCGCGGACGAATTCGCTCGACTCCCGCGCCCACCTGGGCGATAACCGGCAGGGGACCATCCCGGTCGACAACGTCCGCGGCAAGGTGCGCGCGGTGGTCCTGCCGCTGGGGCGCGGCGGCATCGTCGAGCACCCGGACATCCTGGGGTAGCCGGACGTGCGGGCGCTGAAACAGTTGCGGACCTACGAGGTCGCGCTTTCCAAGGCGGGCCTGGGGCCGGTCGCGGGCGTGGACGAGGCCGGCCGCGGGGCGTGCTGCGGGCCGATTTCCATCGCCGCCTGCGTGCTGCCCGACAAAATCATCCCGGAGCTTGCCACCCTGACTGATTCCAAGAAGCTCACGCCGCGGGCGCGTGAGCGGCTCTATCCCATCATCCAAGACTGCGCCCGGGCCTTCGCCGTCGTGCACATCGGGCCCGCCGACATCGACCGCCGCGGCATCCAGCACGCCAATGTCTCCGGGATGCGGCGGGCGGTCGCGCGCCTGGACCTGCGGCCGGGCTATGTGCTTACCGATGCCCTGAAGGTGCCCGGCATGCCCTGCCCGCAGCTGCCGATGACCGGCGGCGACGCGGCGGCTCGGTGCATCGCGGCGGCGAGCGTGCTGGCCAAGGTCTCTAGGGACCGGCTGATGGCCGAACTCGACGAGCGCTACCCGGGCTACGGCCTGGCCGGGCACAAGGGCTACGGGACGGCGGCGCACACGCGCGCCATCGAAGAGCTGGGGGTGAACCCGCAGCACCGCCTGAGCTATGCGAACGTCGCCGCCGCGCAGCGAAAATACCTGGGCGCGCCTTGACGTGTGCGGGCCGTGGGCAGAATATGCTGGGCGTTATTACCTGCCCACGCGCTAAGGAGGAAGACCAACGTGAGTGCCGAGGACCTGGACAACTACGAGGCTGAAGTCGAGCTGTCGCTCTACCGCGAGTACCGCGACGTGGTCAGCCAGTTTTCCTACGTGGTCGAGACGGAGCGACGCTTCTACCTGGCGAACGCGGTAGAGCTCATCCCGCACACCTCCGGTGCGGACGTCTACTACGAGGTGCGCATGTCGGACGCCTGGGTCTGGGACATGTACCGCGCGGCCCGCTTCGTGCGCTACGTCCGGGTGATCACCTACAAGGACGTCAACATCGAGGAGCTCGATAAGCCCGATTTCGTCCTGCCCGACTAGGGCTGCGGCATTATAGGCACTGGCGGGGCGGCGCGCAACTTGGAGCGCGCGGCGCCTGTGGATAACTCGGGGTGGAAAGCAGTTATCCACAATTTCGGCCCGCGCGGGCCCAACTGCCCTTGTGCGGGGGTTGACTGTGGCGGTGTGATGTGGGTGTGCCGGTCGGCACGCGTTTTAAGCCACAGATTTTTGGGGGAATTTCTACATGCACACCGCCTATACACGCAACCATGCCTTAGCCCGCCGCGGGGAAGCTTACGCGGCGCAGTTTTACCGCCGCCGCGGCGGCCAAGTCCTGGCCCACAACGTCCACTACGCGGTCGGGGAGATCGACCTTGTCGTGCTGGCGGGCGATACCGTCATCTTCGTTGAGGTCAAAACCCGCAGCCGGCGCGACTTCGGCGTCGCCGAGGCCGTGAGCCCGCGCAAGCTGGCGCGCCTGCGCAAGGCGGCGCGGCTCTGGCTGAAGGACAAGCCTTTCACGCAGGTGCGCTTCGACGTCGTGGCGCTGGTGACCTGCGGCGCAGGCTTCGAGCTCGAGCACTACCCGGGGGTCGATGATGGCGCTCGGTAAATGCTATACCACCGCCCTGGACGGGGTCTTGGCCAACGTGGTCACCGTCGAGGCCAATATCGGGGCCGGGCTGCCGGGCACCCACGTGGTGGGCCTGGCGGATGCCGCCATCACGGAATCGCGCGAGCGCATGCGCACCGCGGTGACCAACTCGCAGCTGCGCTGGCCCAAAACGAAGATCATCATCTCCATGTCGCCGGCGTCCATGCCGAAGTCCGGCTCCCACTTCGACCTGCCCATGGCGCTGGCCATCCTGGTCGCGGCGATGGGCCCGGAGGCGGACCTGGAAACGGGCATCGACGGCGCCAGCCCCGCGGGGCGCCTGGCCAGCTGCCTGGTGCTGGGCGAGCTGGGCCTGGACGGGACCGTGCGCGGGGTGCCCGGGGTCATCCCGGCGCTGCTGTCGGCGCGCAAGCACGGCTACCGCACGGTGCTCATCCCGCCGGACAACGCCGCGGAGGCCGCGCTGATTTCCGACATGAACGTGCTGGTAGCGCCGACGCTCGAGCGGGCGCTGGCGTGGGTCTGCGGGGCGACGCCGCTGCAGTCGGCCGCCGCGGCGGCCGGGCCGGGCGCGCACGCACAGGCGCCGCGCACGCCGCTGGATTTCCGGGACGTGGCCGGCCAGGCGCCGGCGAAGAAGGCCGCGGAGATCGCGGCGGCCGGCGGCCACCACCTGATGATGGTCGGCCCGCCCGGCTCCGGAAAGTCCATGATTGCGGCGCGCCTGCCCAGCATCCTGCCGGCGCTCAGCACCGACGAATCCGTCGAGACCACCGCCGTCCACTCGCTGGCGGGCTCGGCGGGCACGGTCATCGGGCACGCGCCGTTTATCGCCCCGCACTCGTCGATTACGCGGGCGGGCCTGCTCGGCGGCGGGGGAGCACGCGTGCGGCCGGGCGCGGTCAGCCTGGCCCACAACGGGGTGCTCTTCCTCGACGAGGTCTCCGAAATCCCCGCCGCCTTCCTGGACGGGCTGCGCGCGCCGCTGGAGGAGGGCATCGTGCGCGTGGCCCGGGCGCGCCGGGAGGTCAGCTTCCCCGCGCGCTTCCAGCTGGTCATGGCCGCCAACCCGTGCCGCTGCGGGGCCGACCAGGCCTCCCGCTGCCGGTGCCGCTCCGCCGACCGGCAGAACTACCTGCGCAACATCTCCGGCCCGCTGCGCGACCGACTGGATATCATCCTGAGCCTGAGCGCCCAGGGGGCGGTCATCGGCAGCGCGGACGAGGAGCCCTCGGCCGTCATTGCTGAGCGGGTGGCCGCGGCCCGGGAGCGTTCCGCGGCCCGGTGGCGAAGCGCCGGCCTGGATGCCCGCACCAACGCCGCGGTGCCGACGTTTTGGATGCGGCGGGAATACCCGGCGACCGAAGACGCGATGGAAACGCTCAAGGCCCTGCTGCTGATGGGGGATATCACGCAGCGCGGCATCGATAGGGCGCTGAAGGTGGCCTGGACGCTCGCGGACCTGGCAGGCCTCAAGCAGCCGGACCTGGACTTGGTCTCGCAGGCGCTGGAACTGCGGCAGGACTCGACGCTCTAATCCAGAAACGGAACAACTACAGGGGGAGGAAAACTTTTATGTCCGAATTTCACTTGCGCACCGAGCTCGACGCCTGGGTTTACCTGAACCGGGTGGTAGAGGGCCCGTCGTGGCACCTGGCCGCGCTGCTGGCCGAGTACCCGGTCGACGAGGTCGCCCACGGCGTCTACCACGCCCGGGACTGGGTAGGCCCGCTGCTGCGCCAGACCGCCAGCCGGCGCGATTGGCTGCGCCAGGACGAGGACCTAGCGGCCGCCCGTAGCGTCGGCGCCCGGCTGATAACACCCGGGGACCCGGAATGGCCCCGCGATGAGTTCGCGAGAGCCTTCGGCTTTTTCGGCCAAGCGGCGGGGGAGGCCCCGGCCAGCTTCGACGCGGAGGCTGTGGCTCCGCACTCGCTGTGGGTACGCGGCGGCAGCCTGCGGCAGGCCGTGCAAGAATCCGTGGCCTTAGTTGGCACCCGGGCGATGAGCCGGTATGGCTACGAGGCGACGCAGCTTTTGGCCCGCGACCTGTGCCAGCACCACGTCACGGTGGTCTCCGGCGGGGCGCTCGGCATCGATACCACCGCCCACCAGCAGGCCCTCGACAGCGGCGGATTGACGGTGGCGGTGGCCGCGTGCGGCATCGATTACCCGTACCCGGCGCGCAACGAGCCGCTGTTTAACGCCATCGCCGCGCGCGGCGTCATGGTCAGCGAATACCCGCCGGGCACCACGCCGCAGCGCCACCGCTTCCTCACGCGTAACCGCCTGGTGGCCGCGCTGACCGCGGGGACCGTGGTGGTGGAGGCATCGTTTCGCTCCGGGGCGCTCAACACCGCCAACTGGGCGGAGGCGCTTGGCAAGGTCGTCATGGCCGTACCGGGGCCGATTACCGGGCGCGGATCCGTGGGCTGCCACCTGCGCATCCAGGAACAACGCGCCCAGCTGGTGGCGAACGCGGAGCAGATCCGGGAGCTTATCAGCCCGGTGGGCCAGGTGGACGCGGGCGAGCAGTTCGAGCTGGACTTCGCGGCCAGCCCCACCCAGCGCCTGTCGCGCAACGAGCTGCGCGTCTATGACGCCGTCCCGCCCAGCGACCGGGCCGAGGGAGCCCGCGCCCAGGACATCGCCCGCGAGGCTGGGATGCGGCTGCCGCTGGCCATCCACCTGCTGGTCGCGCTGGAAAAGCAGCAGCTGGTGCGCCGCCAGGGCAACCTGTGGGTCCGCGACGGTCTGGCAGACGGGTATTAGGAGCTTCCCGCAGGCCTGACCACCCGCGGACTAGACTGTGGGGCATGACTACCACGCCCCGCCCCGCCGGCCAGCTGGCCGAGGCGATCGAGGACTTCGCCGAGCACCAGCGGCTGGTCGAGGGCAAGTCGGCGGCGACCGTGCGCGGCTACCGTTCCGACTTGCTTGACCTGTCCCGGACGGTGGGCACCTTCGCGGAGTTTCGCCTCAACGCGCTGCGCGCGTGGCTGGCGGAGGCGGTCAGCCAGGGCAAGGCCCGCTCCACCCTGGCGCGGCGCACCGCGGCGGTGCGCGCCTTTTCCACGTGGGCGCAGCGCCAGGGCTACCTGGACGCCGACGTGGCCGCCCGGCTGGTCAGCCCCAAGGTGGACAAGCACCTGCCGACCGTGCTGGGCACGACCCAGGCCGGCGAGCTGGTCGGCAACGCGGTCTCCCACAACGAGGAGGAATTCGCCCGCGACAGCGCCATCCTGGAGCTTTTGTACGCGACCGGCATGCGCGTGGCGGAGCTGGCCGGGCTCGACTGCGACGACGTCGATCTCGCCCGGGGCACCGCCCGGGTCACGGGTAAGGGCAACAAGCAGCGGGTGGTGCCCTTCGGGCACGCGGCCGCCGATGCCCTGGCGCACTGGCTCGACGATGCCCGCCCCCGCATGGCCGCCGTCGAAGACGCCCTGTTCGTCGGTGTGCGGGGCAAGCGGATTGATGTGCGGCAGGTCCGGCGCATCGTCGAGCGCGCCGGGGCCGTGACCGGCACGCCGGATCTCTCCCCGCACGGGCTGCGGCACTCGGCGGCGACGCACTTGCTCGAGGGCGGGGCGGATCTGCGCGTGGTCCAGGAACTTTTAGGGCACTCCTCGCTGCAGACCACGCAGGTCTACACGCACGTCTCCGCGCAGCGCCTGCAGGAGGTCTACCGCCAGGCGCACCCGCGGGCGTAGAAAACCGGCCTAGGAGGTCGCGGATGCCAGCGGCTTGAGGCGGATGACCGGGCTGCCCAACAGGCTGAGTGGGTCGAGGTAGTCTTCCGCGCCGCGCCGGGCACCCCAGTGCAGGCCGGGCTTGTCGTCGTGCGGGTGGCCCAGCGTGCCGATGACCTGGCCGGCGGCGACGGCCTCGCCGCGGCTGACCCGGGCGTGGACGGGCTCGTAGGTGGTGCGGATGCCATTCGCGTGATCGATGGAGACCACCGGTTTTCCGGCAACCACCCCGGCGAAGGCGACGTGGCCGTCGTCGGCCGCGCGGACCGGGGAGCCAACCGTGAGCGCCAAGTCCACGCCGCGGTGGCCGGCGAGCCAGCGCTGCGCCGGCGGATCGAAGCCGCGCAGAACTTGGCCCGGGGTGGGGGAACCGGAGACGGGATCGACGTAGGCCACGGCGGCCGGGGGAGCGAGCAAGAACAGGAACAGGGTGGTCGAACAGCAGGCGGACAGGATACGGGGAACAATTCGTTTTAAAGTCATGCCTTCACTGTGACCGGGTGGTCGCCGTGGGGAAAGGGGCCGCAGCGCCGCCTGTGGATAACTCGCCGAAATCGGCCGAAGTGGTTGACTCGTCAACACGGGGTTATCCACAGGCACGCTTATGTTTTGGCGCGACCAGGTTTTGCGGCTATTATTGAGCGCAGCAGTATGTCTTGTGTGCGTGCCTGAGCTTTTTCATCTTTTCCACGCGCGCGGCGTGCTGACTACGCGCGGCGAAGCCGCTGCCTCCTGCTAGAAGGTGCGCAGCAGTCGCGGCCAACGCGGTCCCCGCGGTTAAAGCGAGGTGTTGGCCACGGCCTTCGTAGCCAGGGTGCGGGATAAAAACCCGCACGAATATTTTGTCCAAAACCAAAACCGAACTAGGAAAGCGAGCGAAACATGGCAGTCGTAACCATGCGCGAGCTCCTCGACGCTGGTGTGCACTTCGGCCACCAGACCCGTCGCTGGAATCCGAAAATGCGCCGTCACATCTTCACCGACCGTAACGGCATCTACATCATTGACCTGCAGCAGACCCTGACCTACATCGATGAGGCCTTCGAGTTCGTCAAGGAGACCGTCGCACACGGCGGCACCATTCTTTTCGTGGGCACCAAGAAGCAGGCTCAGGAAGCTGTCGCCGAAGAGGCCGAGCGCGTTGGTATGCCGTACGTCAACCACCGCTGGCTGGGCGGCATGCTCACCAACTTCCAGACCGTTGCCAAGCGTCTGAAGCGCATGAAGGAGCTTCAGGCCATGGACGCGGCTGAGGACGGCTACAAGGGCCGCACCAAGAAGGAAGTCCTGATGCTCAACCGCGAGCGCACCAAGCTGGAGCGCGTCCTGGGCGGCATCTCCGACATGACCAAGGCTCCGTCCGCACTGTGGATCGTGGACACCAACAAGGAGCACATCGCAGTCAAGGAAGCTCACAAGCTCAACATCCCGGTGGTTGCCATCCTGGATACCAACTGCGACCCGGACGACGTCGACTACCCGATCCCGGGCAACGACGACGCCATCCGCTCCACCAAGCTGCTGACCGGCATCGTTGCCACCGCAGTTGAGGAGGGCCGCAAGGCTCGCGAAGAGCGCCAGCTGGCCGCCGCTAAGGAAGCCGCCGGTGACTCCGCCTCCAAGGAGCAGCGCGACGCCGCTGAGGCCGCCGCCGCTTCCGACCCGGCTTCGGCTACCGAGGCTGAGCAGTCCCCGGACGACGCACTCAAGGTTGAGGGCGAGGTCCAGAAGCCGGAAGGCCAGCAGCCGGCCGGCAACTAAGCCCCTAAAAGGCTAATCCAACAGTTACCCCCGCGCCCCGCGGAAACGGTGGGCTCGGGGGTTTGCTGTAGCGTATGCTGGTGGACGCTTGCCTTGGCTAAAACACCACCCGCCGTGCGCGCGGTGAGCGTCGAGGCAAGCGGCATGAGCACTGAAGCTTTAGGACAAGCGGGCCCTAGTCCGGCTTGGGGAGTGTAAAAGGCCACCCTACGCCGGCGGCACCTGAGCTAATCGGCTACGCTTGTGCATCGAACATCGTTTTTTACACAAGGAGGATCGCCCGAATTATGGCGAACTACACTGCTGCAGACGTTAAGGCACTGCGCGAGGCAACCGGTTCCGGCATGCTCGACTGCAAGAAGGCACTCGAGGAAGCTGGCGGCGACTACGACAAGGCCGTCGAGCTGCTGCGCATCAAGGGCGCTAAGTCCGTCTCCAAGCGCGCAGACCGCGAAGCTACTGAGGGCCTCGTGGCCGTGTCCGGCAACACCATGGTCGAGATTAACTGCGAGACCGACTTCGTGGCGAAGAACGAGGACTTCAAGGCTTTCGCCGCCAAGATCGCCGAGGCTGCCGCTGCCGCAAAGGCTAACTCCACCGAGGAGCTCAACGCTGTCGAGATCGACGGCAAGGCTGTCTCCACCCTGATCGACGAAGAGTCCGCCAAGATCGGTGAGAAGCTGCAGGCTCGTCGCGCCGTGACCATCGAGGGCGACAACGTCGCTACCTACCTGCACCAGCGCTCCGCCGACCTGCCGCCGGCAGTGGGCGTGCTGGTTGCCTACGAGGGCAACGCCGAGGGCGCACACGCCGTCGCTCTGCAGATCGCCGCTATGAACGCTGAGTACCTGACCCGCGAGGAAGTTCCTTCCGAGATCGTGGAGAAGGAGCGCTCCATCGCGGAGGCCACCACCCGTGAGGAGGGCAAGCCGGAGGCTGCCCTGCCGAAGATCGTGGAAGGCCGCCTGAACGGCTTCTTCAAGTCCGTTGTCCTGCTGGAGCAGGCTTCGGTCTCCGACAACAAGAAGACCGTCAAGCAGGTCGCTGAGGAAGCCGGCACCACCATCACCGGCTTCGTCCGCTACGAGGTCGGCGCCTAATAAGGCCCCAGCCCTAGCGCACTAGGTGCGCGCGCTTTTGCCCCAGGCAAGCTCCTCCCACCCGGGAGAGCTTGCCTGGGGTTTGTCGTATCTTCGGGCAGGCCCGTGCGCGGCGGGGCGGGGCATGGGGAAGCAGGCCACTGGAGTGGGTAGAATGAATTCGACTCGCGTTTAGACGATAAGTCGAAACGAAAGAAACCTTGTTTTACGTTCCATGGCAAAGGAGACGACATGCCTGAAACCACCCCAGAAGGCACAAACAGGACCGGCTACAAGCGCGTAATGCTCAAGCTCGGCGGCGAGATGTTCGGCGGCGGCAAAGTGGGCATCGACCCGGACGTGGTCGAAAACGTGGCCCGGCAGATCGCTGAGGTGGCGAACAACGGCACGGAGATCGCCGTCGTCATCGGCGGCGGCAACTTCTTCCGCGGCGCCGAGCTGTCCCAGCGCGGTATGGACCGCGCCCGCTCCGACTACATGGGCATGCTGGGCACCGTGATGAACTCGCTGGCGCTGCAGGACTTCCTGAAGCAGCTGGGTGTCGACTGCCGCGTGCAGACCTCCATCAACATGGCGCAGATCGCGGAGCCCTACCTGCCGCTGCGCGCCGAGCGCCACCTGGAAAAGGGCCGCGTGGTCATCTTCGGCGCCGGCATGGGCATGCCATACTTCTCCACGGACACCACGGCGGCGCAGCGCGCGCTGGAGATTGGCGCGGAGGTCCTCTTCCTCGCTAAGGCTGTCGACGGCGTCTACTCCGACGACCCGCGCACCAACCCCGACGCGGAGCTCTACAGCGAGATCACCCCGAAGGAAGTCATCGAAAAGGGCCTCAAGGTCGCGGACGCGACCGCCTTCAGCCTGTGCATGGACAACAACATGCCGATCCTGGTCTTCAACCTGCTAGAGGAGGGCAACATCGCCCGCGCCGTGGCGGGCGAACAGATCGGCACTCTGGTCCAGTCCTAATAGCAAAAGAAGCGCTAAACCTGCTAGGGTTTTTCCCAGCTAGTTTCGATATTTCAAGGGAGAAACGTTAACTCATGATCGACGATATTCAACTCAGTGCGGAAGAGCACATGGCCGCCTCGGTGGAGCACACCCGCGAGCAGCTGGTGACCATCCGAACCGGCCGCGCTAACCCGGCCATGTTTAACGGTCTGGTCGCGGAGTACTACGGCGCCCCGACGCCCATCACCCAGATGGCTACCGTGTCGGTCCCGGAGCCGCGCATGCTGCTCATCAAGCCCTACGAGCAGTCCATGATTGGCGAGATCGAAAACGCCATCCGCAACTCCGACCTGGGCGTTAACCCCACTAACGACGGCCACGTGCTGCGCGTTACCGTGCCGCAGCTGACCGAGGAGCGTCGTAAGGAAATGGTCAAGCTGGCCAAGTCCAAGGGTGAGGACGGCAAGATCGCCATCCGTAACATCCGCCGGAAGGCCATGGAGTCGCTGAAGAAGCTGCAGAAGGACGGCGACGCCGGCGAGGACGAGGTCGTGGCCGCCGAGAAGGAGATGGAAAAGATCACCTCCGGCTACATCGAGCAGGTCGATCAGCTCGTCGACAACAAGGAAAACGAGTTGATGGAGGTCTAGCCTCCGCTCGAACGAGATGAGTAGGGTGCCGCCGCGTCACGCAATAGCCTGCCGCGGGGGCCAAGTTTTATTGCCCTTTCGATACTTCTTTGCCGATTGAAGGAATGCCAGTGACCAATCCCGCTTCGTCCGATCCCGCGCCCGCCCAGGCGGCGCCTGCTCGGCGCCACCTGCCGAAGCCGAAGAACGGCGCGGGACGCAACCTCTCGGCCGCCATCGGCGTGGGGGTCGCCCTCGGGGCGTTGGTTATCTTCGCGGTGTGGGTTGGCCCGCTCGCGTGGTACCCGGTGGTCTCCGTCGCCGTCGGCGTGGCCATGTGGGAGGTGCTTACCCGCCTGCGGGAGCATTCCTACCACCTGCCGCGCACGCTGATGATCATCGGCGGGCAGGCCATGGTCTGGATTTCCTGGCTCGCGGAGGCCGGCGGTTTGGTGGCGGTCTACGTGACCGCGGTGCTGGCGCTGATGTTCGGCCGTCTGTTTCACAACGGTCGGCACCGACCGCCGATCCACTACATGCGGGACATGTCGGTCGGCATCTTCGTGCTGACCTGGATCCCCCTCTTCGGCACCTTTGCCGCCATGCTCTCGCGGGTGGAAACCCCGCTGGCCAGCGGCTCGGCCTCCATTTTGACCTTCATGTTGTGCGTGGTGGCCTCGGATACCGGCGGCTATATCGCGGGCGTGATGTTCGGTTCGCACCCGATGGCCCCGGCCGTAAGCCCCAAAAAGTCCTGGGAAGGATTCGCCGGTTCCATCCTGTTCGGCACCGTCGCCGGTGCCCTGAGCGTGAAATTCTTGCTCCACACCGACGCCTGGATCGGCGCGATCATGGGCGTGGGGCTGGTCTTCTGCGCGACCCTGGGCGACCTGGTGGAGTCCCAGTTCAAGCGCGAGCTGGGCATCAAGGACATGTCCGCCATCCTGCCCGGCCACGGCGGCCTGATGGACCGGCTCGACGGCATGCTGCCGTCCGCCATGGTCACCTGGGTCGCGATGTCCTACCTGGCGACCTAGCGGCCGGCGCGCTTGACCTGGCGGCGCAGCTCGAACATGCGCCAGCCGCCGACGCACGCCATAATCAGCGCGCCGGCGATAGCAAACAACAAGAAGGCGATGCCGGCGGGGAAGTCACCGCTCCAGCCCAGGAAGTTGACCGGCACGGACTGCTGGTTCTGCATGATGAAGACGATGAGCAGGATAAGCAACAGGAAGCCGATGATGAGAGCCACCCAGGTGGAGGCGGCGAAGGAACCGGAGACCTTGCCCTTGCCCTGCGGCTTCTCGTCGGTGGCCGGGGTGGTCTCCAGGGCGCCGGAGTCGGCACCTCCTCCGGTGGTGGCGGGGGACTGGGGGTGCGTCGAGCCGGCGCCATCGTAGGCGTCGGTGTAATCCGGTTCTGCGTTTCGGGAATGTGTCATATAAATATTTAAACGTGTCGCGGGTTGGTTGCGCCACTTCTGGGCCGCGTGGGCGCCGTTAGATTGGGCACTTGGCCCGCAGACGTGCCAAAATGGGAGGCATTATGGCACAGTCTGTGAAACTTAACTTCTCGGCCCCGCGGCGTGGTCTGCCGCCGAAGCACTTCGCCGACCTTTCCCACGAAGAACGCGTAGCCAAGCTCGCGGAACTCGGCCTGCCGAAGTTCCGCGCGAAGCAGCTGGCCCAGCACTACTACGTCCACTACACCAACAACGTCGAGGACATGACCGACGTCCCGGCTAGCGCCCGCCAGGACATCCAGGACGCGCTCTTCCCGGAGCTGATGACCCCGATCAAGCACTCGGGCACGGACGACGGGGAGACCACCAAGTCCCTGTGGCGCCTGCACGACGGGACCCTGCTGGAGTCGGTACTGATGCGCTACCCGGGGCGCGCGACCCTGTGCATCTCCTCCCAAGCCGGCTGCGGCATGGCCTGCCCGTTCTGCGCGACCGGCCAGGGCGGGCTGGACCGCAACCTGTCCACCGCGGAGATCGTCGAGCAGGTCCGTAACGCGGCGAAGGAGATGGCCGCGGAGGGTGGCCGCCTGTCCAACATCGTCTTTATGGGCATGGGGGAGCCGCTGGCCAACTACAAGCGCGTCGTGCAGGCGGTGCGCCAGATCACCGCGCCCGCGCCCTTCGGCTTCGGCATGTCCATGCGCAACGTGACCGTCTCCACCGTCGGCGTGGCCCCGGCCATCCGCAAGCTGGCGGACGAGGACCTCTCCTGCACCCTGGCCGTCTCCCTGCACACCCCGGACGACGAGCTGCGCGACACCCTGGTGCCGATCAACAACCGCTGGTCGGTCGAGGAAGTCTTGGACGCCGCGCGCTACTACGTGGAAAAGACCTCGCGGCGCGTGTCCATCGAGTACGCGCTCATCCGCGACAAGAACGACCAGGACTTCCGCGCCGACATGCTGGGGCGCAAGCTGCACCAGGCGTTGGGCTCCAAGGTCCACGTCAACGTCATCCCGCTGAATCCGACGCCGGGCTCGGAGTGGGACGCGGCCCCGAAGGCGCGCCAGGACGAGTTCGTCCGCCGCGTCCAGGCCCAGGGCGTGCCGTGCACGGTGCGCGACACCAAGGGCCAGGAAATCGCCGCGGCCTGCGGCCAGCTGGCCGCCGAGGAGCGGGACGAGGATTCCGCCGACGCCAAGGAGCCCGCCGGCGTTTAGTTTTAGCCGGCGGGCGGGATAGCCAGCTGATAATCTGGCGGGCATGACGCAGCCCAACTTTCCCCAGCTCGCCGCTGATCCGACCACTCAGGCCTTCGCGGTGCGGGGCCTGAGTAAAGCTTTTTCCGGCACCCCGGCCGTGGACAACCTCAGCCTGGACATCCCGCGCGGTTCGCTTTACGGCATCGTGGGCCCCAACGGCGCCGGCAAGACCACCATGCTGACCATGGCCTGCGGGCTCGTGCGGCCCGACGCCGGGCAGGCCTACCTGGCCGGCCACGACGTGTGGACCGAGCACAACCAAGCGGTCGCCCGCGTCGGGCTGCTCATGGACGGCGCCCCGGTTTTTGATCGCCTGAGCGGTCCGGAGTACCTCTACTACCTGGGCGCGCTGCGGGGGATGGACGAATCCGTGGTGGCCAGCCGCTCCGAGGAGCTGCTAGCGGCGCTGCAGCTTGCCGATGCCGGCTCCAAGTACATCGCGGACTATTCGGCCGGCATGACCAAGAAGATCCTGCTGGCCGGCGCCCTGCTGCACGCCCCGGACGTGCTGGTGCTAGACGAGCCCCTGGAGGCGGTGGATCCGGTCTCCGGCCGGCTTATCCAGTCGATCCTGGGGGAGTTCGTCGCCGGCGGCAAGACCGTGATTTTGTCCTCCCACGTGATGGAGCTGGTCGAGGGGCTCTGCGATCACGTCGCGGTGATCCACCGCGGGCGGGTGGCCACCTGCGGCCACGTCGATAACGTGCGCCAGGGCCGCAGCCTGACCGACCTGTTCATCGAGCTGACCGGCGGCGGCTCCCTGGCCGAGGGCTCCCTGGGCTGGCTGCGGGGTGGCCGCGATGACTAAGAAATCGGTGCCCGCCACGCTGTTTTCCCTGCACCGCACGCTGTGGACGCGCAGCTTTAAGTCCAACCCGTCCCAGACCTGGCTGGTGGCGCTTTTCGCCCTCTACGCGCTCATTGGCCTGGCCAGCGTGACCCTGAACGTCGGCCTGGAGGTCTCCGAAGGGCCGGGGCGTTTCCACGCCCTGACCGGTGCCGTCGCCCTGGGCACGGCGGCGCTGATCGTCATCAGCATCTTCATGCCCGCCGGGGAGCGGCAGGTCGGTCCGCTGGATCTGCGCGGCCTGCCCATCGACGCCGCCACGGCCGAGCGCGGGCTCGCGCGGGTGGCGCTGTGGTCCAGCCGCGTCTTCATCGCCGCTGCGGTCACGCTCATCTTCGCGGCGGCCGGATCCCTCATCCTGGCGGCAAACGGCGCCGCCTCGATGATCGTGGTCTTCGTCCTGGGCCAGGTCTTCTCGCTCGCGCTGGCGGTGGTGTGGACCGAGGTCATCGCGGGCGCAGCGCAGCTGGTGGTCAAGGAGATGGGGGCCAGCAAGTCGCGGACGTCGATGATTTCCGGACTCGGCTTCGTGCTGGTTATTTTCGGCTTCGTCGCCGTCCAAAACCTGAGCGTCGACGGCCTGCCCATCGTCGGCTTCGGCGAGGTCGCCGCCTGGACGCCGTTGGGCGCCGGCATGGGCTGGGCGGCATCGATAGCCAACGGGCAGTGGGCGCAGGCTTTAGGCCAGCTGCTGGCCGCCGTGGCCTTTTTGGCCTTGGGGCTGTGGCTGTGGCGCCGGCAGACCGCCCGCGGCGTCCGCCAGGCCTACGAGTCGGCACCCCAGGCCTCGGAAGGCACGCGGGCCCAGGGCGTGGGCGCCCTGCGGCTTCCGGGCCTGCCCTATGCCAGCCCGGCGGCGATGGAATACAAGCGCGTGCTCCGGTACTTTATCCGCGATACGCGGCTGTCGTCCACGCTTCTGCTCCTGCCGGTAATGATCATCTTCGCCGTCGTGATGAGCCTCGGCGGCCGCGGGGTGGAAGGGTTGTTCTTCCTGGCCTTTACGGGGGTCTTGGGCGGGATCAGCGCCTCCAACGATTTCGGCTACGCCGGGCCCAGCAACTGGGTGACCATGATGACGCCGCTGCGCCCGCGGGTCTTCCTCTACGCCCGCCACCTGGCCATGATCACCCCGGGCGTTATCGCGGCGGTCGTCCTCTTCGTCATCTTGCTTATCATTCAGCCCGATCCTTCGCTGACCGCGCTCGTGGGCGTGGCCACCCTCGGCCTGCTGCTGTCGGCCTGCGGGCTGTCCATGGTGATGACCACCTTCAACCCGTATCCCATGTCCGCGCCCGGGGCGAACCCCTGGACGGACAAGTCCGGCATGCAGGCCGCGGCGTTTATTAGCGCCTTCGTCGTACTGCTGGCCGGCTGGCTGCCGATCGCCCCCGGCGCCGTCCTGATGACCATCGGGGTGAGCCAGTCCTCGGCCCTGCTCACCGGCCTGGGCGTGCTGGTTACCGTGGCCCTGCCCGCGGCGATTTACGCGACGGCCTGGGTACTCTGCGGCAAGCGCGTGGATAAGCAGATGCCGGAGATCTACGCCAAGGTTGGCACCTACGTGAAGTAGCGCGGCGAAGGGCCACCTGCCGTGGATACGAAAAAGCCGCCGGCCCCGGGAAGGGGACTGGCGGCTTTAGTCTTGCGCGGTTAAGTGCTTTTTAGCGCTCAACCTGGGCGGTCGGAACGGCCTTGCCGGTGGCCTCGACGGCCTCGCCGACGCGCAGGTGGGACACGCGAGAGGGCTCGATGTTCAGGGCGCGCAGCTGGGAGTCGGTCAGCTCGGCGTAGGGGCCGCCGAGGGTCTTTTGCTCGTAGGTCCAGTCCAGCTCCTGGTAGCCCTCCGGCTGGTTGCGGGCGGTGATGGTGCGCACCTGCTTCATCTTCGGCTGGAAGAGGTCGATGATGAGGCCGATGGCGATCAGCGCGGCGAAGAGGAAGAGGTAGATGGTCTCCACGTGGCCGTGGTGGTTACCGAAGTTGTAGCCCAGCAGGATCAGGACGGTGATCCAGCCGGCGACCTGAACACCGGTATGCGGGGTCCGGGACCAGCCGAACTCTGCCGAGGGGACGTCATCGGTGGAAACTCCGCCGTGGACCTCAGGAACCAACTTGTGGGAAGACACGTGCACTCCTTTTGCGTGTGCGCCTTAAGCCCACGCCCCAGGCCGGGGCGCGGCACGGCGCTATAGGCCAACTATCTGGGCCCTATTTTAGAACATTGACGCGGGCCCGTGCGATCGAACACCCCCGCCGCGCGGGGGCGGGGAAGCTACTACTCTAGGACGGGTGAGTATTAAGCGCGTTCTGATCCTGGGATCTACCGGCTCTATCGGTACCCAAGCAGTGGAAGTCATCCGGGCCAACCCCGAGAAATTCGCGGTCGTGGGCATCGCCGCCGGAGGCCGTGACCCGCAAGCCATCATCGAACAGGCCCGGCAACTCAACCTTTCGGCTAACCACGTCGCGGTGGCCAACACCGAAGCGGCCGCGGAGGTCTCGGCGGCGCTGGGCGGGCAGGTCATCGCCGGCCCGGACTCCGCGGAGGAGCTCACCCGGGCAGTCGCCGCGGATACGGTGCTCAACGCCTTGGTCGGTTCGCTCGGGCTCAAGGCCACCCTGGCTGCCATTGAGACCGGCGCTTACCTCGCGCTGGCCAACAAGGAGTCCCTGGTCGCCGGCGGCGCCCTGGTCACCAACGCCGCCCGCGAGGGGCAAATCGTGCCGGTGGATTCGGAGCACTCCGCCATGGCCCAGGCGCTGCTGGCGGGTCGGCGCGGCGAGCTGCGCTCGCTGGTGCTGACCGCCTCGGGCGGGCCGTTCCGGGGCTGGACCCGCGAGCAGATGTGGGAGGTGACCCCGCAGCAGGCCGCCCAGCACCCGACGTGGTCGATGGGGCAGATGAACACCCTGAACTCGGCCACGCTCATCAACAAGGGGCTGGAGCTTATCGAGGCGACGTTGCTCTTCGACGTGCCCGCCGCCGACATCGAGGTGACCGTGCACCCGCAGTCCATCGTGCACTCGATGGCCACCTTCGTCGACGGCTGCACCATGGCGCAGGCCTCCCCGCCGTCGATGAAGCTGCCGATCTCCCTCGCCCTCGACTGGCCGAACCGCGTGCCGGATGCGGCCCCGGCGCTGGACTTTAGCAACGCCTACACGTGGGAATTCGAGCCGCTCGACGACGAGTCCTTCCCCGCGGTGCAGCTGGCCCGCCAAGTGGCGACCACCGGCGGCAGCCACCCGGCGGTATATAACGCGGCGAACGAGGAAGCGGCCGCGGCCTTCTTGGCCGGGCGGATTCACTTCCCGCGCATCGTGGACATCGTGGGCGAAGTGGTAGGTGACTGCGCGGGTTATGCTGGTGTACCCTCAAGCGTCGACGACGTCCTCGCGGTCGAGCGTGAGGCCCGCGCCCGCGCGAACGAGCGCGTGGATTACTACGCCCGCTAGCCAGCTAGAAAGCAGTACTGTTAATGGCCAACATCTTGGGGATAGTCCTGTTCGCCTTGGGCATCGGGATTACCATCGCCCTGCACGAGGCGGGGCATATGCTCACCGCCCGCGCCTTCGGGATGCGGGTGCGGCGCTATTTCATCGGCTTCGGGCCCAAGATTGTGGGCTTTACCCGCGGGCATACCGAATACGGGCTGGCCGTCCTGCCGGTCGGCGGTTTCTGCGATATTGCGGGCATGACCCCGCAGGACGAATTCCTCACCGAGGAGGAAAAGCCCCATGCAATGTACACCAAGCCGTGGTGGCAGCGCATCGCGGTGCTCAGCGGCGGCGTGGCCGTGAACCTGGTCCTGGGCTTTTTGATCCTCTTCATCGTCGCCCAGACCGCGGGCCTGCCGGATCCGAAGGCGGACTACCGCCCGCGCGTGGGCGAGACCGTCTGTAGTGCGGACGCGGATGCCGCCGGGAATATCCAGCCGTGCCAGGGGGATGGCCCCGCGGCCGCGGCCGGGGTGCGCCCGGGCGACGTCATCCTGACCCTGAACGGGGAAGAGGTACCGGATTTCACGGCCCTGCGCGACGAGGTCCTCCAGCTGCCGGGCGAGACCGTCGAGCTGGGCATCGAGCGCGACGGCCAGGCCCGCACCGTCGAGGTGGCACTCGACACCGTCCTGCGCCCGAACCCGCAGGGCGAGCTGGTCGAGGCCGGGTCTATCGGGCTGGTCAACCAGCCGCTGGACACGGTCCGGCAGTACGGCTTCTGGGAGGCGTGGCCGGCCACCTGGCACTACTCCTGGAACATGCTGGAGGCGACCGTCGAGGGCATCAAGCAATTCCCGGCGAAAATCCCGGGAGTGGTGGCCTCCATCTTCGGCGCCGAGCGCGACGAGCAGGGCCCGATGTCGGTCGTGGGCGCCTCCCGCGTGGGCGGTGAGCTGGTGGAAAACGACCTGTGGGCGGCGTTTTTCATGATGCTGGCGACGCTGAACTTCTTCCTGGCCTTGTTCAATCTCATACCGCTCCCGCCGTTTGACGGCGGCCACATCGCGGTCGTCATCTACGAAAAGATCCGCGACTTCTTCCGGCGTTTGGCCGGCAAGCAACCCGCTGGCCCGGCGGACTACACCAAGCTCATGCCCGTGACTTATGCGATCGCGGCGGCGCTGCTCGCCGTGGGTCTGGTCATTATCGTCGCGGACGTGGTCAACCCCATCCGGCTCTTCGGCTGACCGGACCGCCCCAGCGCAGGCGTCGGAGCGCGCCCGGCAGTGCTAAAGTGGGGGCGTTATCGGTAGTACCGCACAACCTGTCCCTACTTTTCCTTCGCAAGTGCCGGCCCGCAGCGGGCGGGCACCCGCGGAGGGGCGAGGACAGGCCGGCAAATCAGACAAGCAAGGAGCGTGCATGTCAACCTCTATTGGTCTCGGCATCCCCGAAGGACCGCCGCCTACCCTGGCCCCGCGGCGTAAGACCCGCCAGCTTTCCGTCGGCCCCGTCGGCGTGGGCTCGGAGCACCCGATCTCGGTCCAGTCGATGACCAACACCAAAACGCACGACATCAACGCCACGCTGCAGCAGATCGCACAGCTGACCGCGTC
Source organism: Corynebacterium sp. LK2537 (assembly GCF_040946485.1). NCBI lineage: Bacteria > Bacillati > Actinomycetota > Actinomycetes > Mycobacteriales > Corynebacteriaceae > Corynebacterium > Corynebacterium sp. LK2537. The sequence continues at coordinate 338,075 of NZ_JAYWLQ010000001.1, read as the reverse complement.
CGGCTGCGACATCGTGCGCGTGGCCTGCCCGAAGCCCATCGACGCCGAGGCGCTGCCGGCCATCGCGAAGAAGTCGCCGATCCCGGTCATCGCGGACATCCACTTCCAGCCGAAGTACATCTTCCAGGCCATCGAGGCCGGCTGTGCCGCGGTGCGCGTGAACCCCGGCAACATTAAGGAGTTCGACGGCCGCGTCAAGGAGGTCGCGCAGGCGGCCGGGGACGCCGGCATCCCGATCCGTATCGGCGTCAACGGCGGCTCCCTGGACAAGCGCCTGCTGGAAAAGTACGGTAAGGCCACCCCGGAGGCTCTGGTTGAGTCCGCCATCTGGGAGGCCGGCCTGTTCGAGGAGCACGGCTTCGGCGACATCGCCATCTCCGTTAAGCACTCCGACCCAGTTCTCATGGTGGAGGCCTACCGCCAGCTGGCCGAGCAGACCGACTACCCGCTGCACCTGGGCGTTACCGAGGCCGGCCCGAAGTTCATGGGCACCATCAAGTCCTCGGTGGCCTTCGGTTCGCTGCTGTCCCAGGGCATCGGCGACACCATCCGCGTGTCCCTGTCGGCCGACCCGGTGGAAGAGATCAAGGTGGGCGACCAGATCCTGCAGTCGCTGAACCTGCGCCCGCGCAAGCTGGAGATCGTCTCCTGCCCGTCGTGTGGCCGCGCCCAGGTGGATGTCTACACCTTGGCCGAAGAGGTCACCGCCGGCCTCGACGGGATGGAATTCCCGCTGCGCGTGGCCGTCATGGGCTGCGTGGTCAACGGCCCGGGCGAGGCTCGCGATGCCGACTTGGGCGTTGCCTCCGGCAACGGCAAGGGCCAGATCTTCGTCAAGGGCGAGGTCATCAAGACCGTGCCGGAGGACAAGATCGTCGAAACGCTGATCGAGGAAGCTCAGCGCATCGCTGAGGAAGAGGGCATGGAAGCCGTCGAGGGCGCCAAGGCCGAGGTCCGCGTCACTAAGTAACAAATTGGCCTAGGCCGGCGCGAAAGATGTGTTGGTCACGGCCCGCAGCCACCGCTTGAGTAATGTTTGCACATATGAAAAAGGCGGTGGCTTTGCTGTGCGTAACAGCGTTAGGTAGTAGCGGGGTAGTGGCCTGCACGCCGAAGCCTCCCTCAGTCGAGCCGGTCGCCGAGGAGGTCTTCACGGCCCTCGAGGAAGGCGATCCGCAGTCCCTGGATGGGCTGGTCGACAACGCCGCGGCCACGCAACAGGTCTTCCAGGAAAGCTACGACGGTCTTCAGGCCGAGGGCGTGGACTTCGAGCTGGCCGGCGTCAACAGCCACGATCCCGGCTACGCGACGGTGGATTACTCGGTGACGTGGACGCTGCCGCGGGACCGGCAGCTGCATTACGACACCCAGATGGCGCTGACCAAGTCCAACGACGAATGGACCGTGCGTTGGCAGCCGTCGATGATCCATCCCAAGCTGGGGGCGAACCAGCACTTGGAGCTGCGCGCCATCGAGGCCGAGCGGGCCGGGGTGATCAGCTCGGACGGGGTGGAGCTGCTCAGGCCGGGCACGGAGTTCCGCCTCCTGGTGGACGGGGAGAAGACCACCTCGCCCCGCGGCCTGGCCGCGCGGATTTCCGACGCGGCCTCCCGGGCCCAGGCCGAGGATGAGACCGTCGGCGATATCGACGCCAAGGAGCTGGCCAAGACGCTGGAGGACAACACCGGCACCTATTCGGTGGGGATGTACAGCGAGGCGGCCGGCAAGATCCTGCAGGAAGAGCTGGCCGGGGTGGACGCGGTCCGGCTCAACGAGGAACCGGCGCTGGTGACCAAAGACCCCGGCTTTGCGCCCGACATTATGTCGCGCGTGCGTTCCCTGGTCCAGGACGACGTGGACGGCAACAACGGCTGGAGTATCGCCGTGGTCAACGAGCACGGCGCGGCGCTCAGCGACGTCGAGCGGCACGCCCCGGAGCCGGCTCCAGCGCTGAAGGTGGGCATCGACTACGACGTCCAGCGCGCCGCCCAGGAAGCCGTCAACGCCCGCTCGGGGCAGGAAGCCATGATGGTGGCGATGCGCCCCTCGACGGGCGAGATTCTCGCCGTCGCCCAGACCCCGGAGGCCGACAAGAAGGGCGATTTGGCCCTGCAGGGCCAGTACCCGCCGGGCTCGGTATTCAAGATCATCACCGCCGGGGCGGGCGTTGTCCACCAGGGCCTGGACCCCAGCACGATCGTGCCGTGCCCCGGCACGATGGATATCTACGGCCGCGTGGTGACCAACTACAACGGCTTCGCGCTGGGCGATGTCCCGCTCGAGCGGGCTTTCGCCCAGTCGTGCAACACGACCTTCGCCGATATCTCCACCAAGCTGGATCCGGGCGAACTGAAAGACATGTCCAAGTCCTTCGGCCTGGGCATCGACTACGAGGTGCCGGGGCTAAACACCATCACCGGCTCGGTCCCGGTGGGTGAGGAGCCGCTGGAACGCACGGAGGCCGGCTACGGCCAGGGCCACGACCTGGCCAGCCCGTTCGGTATGGCGCTGGTCTCGGCGACGGTGGCGGCCGGCAAGCGACCGGTGCCCACCCTGCTGGCCGGCCGGGAGACCAAGGCCAGCGAGGACGTCAACGGTCCCACCCCGGAGGTCATCGAGAAGCTGCGGCAGATGATGCGGGCGACGGTGACCAACGGTACGGCCTCCGGCATGCAGGCCGGAGGGGAAATCCACGGCAAGACCGGCGAGGCCGAGATCAACGAGGGCTCGCACGCCTGGTTCACCGGTTACCGCGCCGACGACGATATCGCCTTTGCCACCCTGGTGGTCCTGGGCGGCGGCTCGGAGGTCTCCGTGGCGATGACGGACAGCTTCTTCCAGAAACTGGACCAGTACCGCGCCGAGCCGGATCCGGACACCCCGCCGGCCCCGGCCGAGAACTAGCGCGCGCCGCCGACAGCGCCCACGACGCCGGAACCCGGCGGGTCGCGCAGGCGTCATGGGGACTACGATGGAGACCATGACTAACCGCGGAAAACTGCAACCTGGTAAAGAAACTCCCGTGCGCACGGTCGATGAGTCCATCGAGCGCCCCGAATACGTCTGGAAGGACACGGTCCAAGAAAATATCGGGGAGCCGTTCGTCCAGACCCCGGAGACCATCGAGGCCATGCGTGAGGCCTCCAAGATCGCGGCCAACGCCCTGCAGGAGGCCGGCAAGGCGGTCGCCCCGGGTGTCACCACCGACGAGGTCGATCGCGTGGCGCACGAGTACATGTGCGACCACGGCGCTTACCCGTCGACCCTGGGGTATATGGGCTTCCCGAAGTCGTGCTGCATTTCCCTCAACGAGATTGTCTGCCACGGCATCCCGGATAGCACCGTGATTGAGGACGGCGACATCGTCAACATCGACGTCACCGCGTACAAGAACGGCGTGCACGGCGACACCAACGCCACCTTCCTCGCCGGCAACGTCTCCGAGGAGCACAAGCTGCTGGTCGAGCGCACCAAGGAAGCGATGATGCGCGGCATCAAGGCCGCCAAGCCGGGCCGCGAGGTCAACGTCATCGGCCGCGTCATCGAGTCTTATGCCAAGCGCTTCGGTTACAACGTCGTCGAGGACTTCACCGGCCACGGCGTGGGCCCGACCTTCCACAACGGCTTGGTCGTGCTGCACTACGACTCCATGGCCTACCGCAACGTCCTGGAGCCGGGCATGACCCTGACCATCGAGCCGATGATCAACCTGGGCTCCCTGGATTACGACATCTGGTCCAACGGCTGGACCGTGCAGAACAAGGACGGCAAGTTCACCGCCCAGTTCGAGCACACCCTGGTCATTACCGAGGACGGCAACGAGATCCTCACCCTCCCGGACGAGAACTAGGCACCCTTCATCCCCGCCGGCGCCCACGCCGAGCGGGGAGAAGACATAAAAAAGGCGCCGGCCCCACAAGGGGACCGGCGCTTTAGCGTATTCGAGTTAACGCTTTACTTGAACAGGCCGTCGAAGATGTGGCCCGGCAGGATGCCGTTGAACACGGCGTAGTTGTAAGCAGCGATCAGGCCGCCAACCAGGGTCAGAACGCCGCCGGCGATGGTAGCATCCTTGAACAGGTTGCCCCAGTCGACGATGTCCTCGCGGTCAGCCTGGTGCTCGCCGAAGAGGGCGTCGCCAGTAACCTGGTTCTCGTCCTTGACGACGGGCTTGCCGTCCTCGCCCTCGGTCCAAGCGCCCAGGTCCTTGCCCCACTGGGAGGACAGGGAGCCGATGGAGCTGGACTTGGTCTCCTTGGAGACGTTGTCCTCGGCGGAGGCGATGGCGGTGCCGGAGAAGGCGACGGTCAGGGCGGTGGCGGCAGCAACAGCTGCGGTGCGGAAGTTACGCATTTTAGTTACCTTTCAGGGAAACGAGTTGAGCTGAGTGCTGTCTTAGCGGGAGAACGGGCCGTACTTGATGAAGTTATCCAGCGGGCCAACGATCATGCCCAGGGCGGTGCCGATGCCGCCGGCGATCAGCAGGCCGTAGAGAGCCTTGGCCCAGTTCGGAACATCGCCGAAGTCCTTGGAGGAGCCGAAGATGGCAACACCGTTGGCCGGCTTGTCGGCCTCAAGGTTCAGACCGATGTTGATCTTGGAGGACAGGCTCTGCTCGCCCTTGTCTTCCGGGTGATCGACCTGGTTGGTGTGGTCATCGACGACGATCTGGTTGCCGTCCTGGTCAACGGTGGTCTCAGCGGTAGCAATGGAGGTGCCGCTGAAGGCTACAGCAACGGCAGTGGCGCCAGCGATGGCTGCTTTGCGAATACGCATATTAATTCCTTAAGTTAATTCCTTAAGAGAGGTCGTAATGTGCAAGGCTTCCCTCGTGGAAACCCATTGTGTTTTGTGACAATTCCAGCAAATTGCCAGATTACACTCGGTCCCCGGACAGTGGCTGGAGCCGGTGTCAAATAGAAATGCTAACGGATATGGTGCGCAAATGCAGCTTGTTCACACTAATTGGGGGAGGAAAAACTATCAGTCTTCTCCAAGCTTAATAAACTTAAATTCAATTAAGGACAACTGTTCCACCCTAAAGTCCTGTTAGGCCGGGGTCGGTGTTACTACTGTGACTAGAGAAAAAGTAGTGACACCGAGGCCCCGGATGAATATTTTGGGAGAATTTAGGAAAAATCTAGCCCCAGAAGTGCGTTCTCGGTGAGCTCCGGCAGGGCCGGGTGGATCCAATACTGTTTCGTGGCGACCTCACGCACGTCCAAGCCGAAGGTCATCACGGTGATCATCTGCTGGATGAGGGTGGAGGCCTGCGGGCCGTAGTAGTGTGCGCCCAGCAGCTGGCCGGTGGCTTTGTCCGCAATCAGCTTGCAGATGCCGGTGTGGTCTTCCATAGCCCAGCCGTAGGCCACATCGCCGTAGTCCTGGACCTTGACGGTCACGTCGTAGCCCTGCTCGCGGGCGGCCTCCTCGGTAAGACCCACGGTGGCAATCTGCGGGTGCGTGAAAATGGCGGAGGGCACCAAGTCGTGGGGCATCGGGCGCATGCCGTCCGGGTGCAAGATGTTGTGGCGCACGGCCTTGGTCTCCGCGTTGGCGACGTGCTTGAGCATGTAGGGCGAGGAGACGTCGCCCAGTGCCCACACGCCCTCCGCGGTGGTGCGGCCGTAGTCGTCGACGGCGATGCGCCCGTCCTCGCGCATCTCAATCCCGGCAGAGTCCAGGTTCATCTGGTCGCCGTTGGGCACGCGGCCGGTGGCGATGAGGATCTCCTCGGCGGTGATGGTCTGGCCGTTGTCCAGCTCTAGCTCCACGCCCTCGCCGCCTTCGCGCAGCGCGGTGCCGTTGGCGCCCGTGATGACCTCGAAGCGTTCCTTGGCCTGCTCGTTAAAGCGGGCAGACAGGTCCTTGTCGAGGAAGCGCAGCAGTTCCTCCGAGCGGTTGACGATGGTGACCTTCGTGCCCAGCCCATCGAAGACGTGGGCAAATTCCATGGCGATGAAGCCGCCGCCGACGATGATCAGCGACTTCGGCTGCCGCTCCAGGCGCATGATGTCCTCGTTGGTGCGGTAGCGAACTCCGGAGTTCGCGTATACCTCGGGGATAAGCGGGCGCGAGCCGGTAGCGATGATGATCTGCTCGCCGCTAATCGTCTTGGCCTCCTCGCCCTGGCCGGTGCGGATGGTCTTGGGGCCTATGAAGCTGGCGTGCTGGTCGTAGACCGTAATATTCGGGGTCTCGTCGCCGCGGCGGTAGGCCTCGCCGCCCTCGGCGATCTTATCGATGCGCTGGTGGAAGACTCGGTCCACGATGGAGCCCCAGTCGACGTTGTCCACGTGTGCCTGGATGCCCAGCTTGTCGGCCGTGCGGGCGCCGTAGGCGGTATCGGCGGCGTAGACGTACATCTTCGTCGGGATGCAGCCGACGTTCATGCAGGTTCCCCCGAAGCGGCCGGACTCGACGATGGCGATGGACTTGTCGTCGAATTCCGGGGTAGGGATAGAGTTACCCGAACCGGCGCCGATGATGATGAGGTCGTAGTGGGCATCGACAGCCGGGGCGGCGGACTGGGTCATGGGTTTTCTCCTTATATAAATAGTGGGGAAGAGGGGCCTTGCAGGGCCGGGGCTACGGGGAGCCTGGGACGGAAAGTCCTCTTAAGTACTAGTGTGCCTGTGCTAGCCAGCGGGAGCTAATCTCAAAGGCTTCGCGGCGCGCGGGTGGCAGCGACAAAAAGACTTCGTGCCGGGCGCCCAGGATCGGACAGACGGTAATGTCTTGGCCCAAGCGGGGAGCCCAGTGGACGGTCTGGGAGACATCCACGACGGCATCGGCCGTATCCGTCTCCGGCGAATAGGGCTTGCCCAGCCGCGAGCGGGTCGAGCACAGCACTAGACCCGGCACACCGATATCGATGGCCCCTTGGTGGATCTGGTCTTGGCCGGCAATGACCCCGCGCAGCCAGCCCAGGTACTTCTTGTGCCCGGACAGCGGCTTCAAGGTGGTGTCGTAGTCCCACTCGCCGTAGCGGGAGGCGTGGATGGAGTCGCCGAAAGCGCTCAAGCCCCCGCCGGGGAAGGCCACCTTGGGGAAGGCCTTGCCGATGGCGTTGATGACCGGCTTGGCGGCCCGCAGGGCGGGCCGCGGCACGCCCATGATGTCGAGCCACGGGCTATTGAAGATCGCGGAGGACACCCGCGCGTGTGCGGCGGGCTGGGACGTGCGCAGCCGGTCCAACCAGAGTGGCACGATGACCCCGGCCGTCGAGTGCGCGATAGGAGTGACATCCGGGTGCGGGCCGCAGATTTCTTCCAAGGCCGCGTCGAGATCGGCGAAGTATTCTTCCATCGCCGCGGCATAATGCCACGTCTGGCCCTCCCGGCGGGAGCGGCCACATTTGTGTAGATCAATGGCGTAGAAGGCATAGCCGCGGTCGTGGAAATAGCGCGCCACGTGTGCCTGGAAGAAGTAGTCGGTCATGCCGTGTACCCACAAAAGGGCTGGGCGGGCAGTGAACTCTTCGTCCTTTTCGGCCCCCGCAGGGGTAGCGGCGCCGCCGTCCGTGGCTTCTCCATCCGGGCCGGGGTAGTACCGCACGAGGGTGGCGCACAGGTCGCCTTCGCCCAGCGGATCGGGGCCTAATTCGAGGGTGCGGGCGGAAAATCCCGCGCCCAAGCGGTCCGGGTGCCAGTGGTCGGATTGGTTCACACTCATGCCCCCAACTTTAGGCACAACTGGGCGCCAATCGCGCGATTGGCGGGGCGTCAGTACAAATCGCCGGGCTACCAGCGTAGGGTTGTAGACAACGCGTTTGCCTGGGGCCGCGAAGCCGGTGACCCAGGCACTGCGCTGCGAAAGGATCGGATAGCCCCTTTTGCGAAACTTTGACCACAATCATGTTGAATATGAAGAGGTAAGTAACAAGGTGTCCCCCGCAAAAAACGTCGTCCAAGCAGTAGACGAGGTAGACGTAGCACTCGTCGGCGCCGGCATTATGAGCGCCACCCTGGGTGCGATGCTCCGCGAACTTGAGCCCAGCTGGACCCAGATGGTCTTCGAGCGTCTTGACGCTCCCGCCGAGGAGTCCTCCTCCCCGTGGAACAACGCCGGTACCGGTCACTCCGCGCTGTGTGAGCTTAACTACACCCCGGAGAAGAACGGCCGCATTGACGCCTCCAAGGCGATGAATATCAATGAGAAGTTCCAGGTCTCCCGCCAGTTCTGGTCCCACCAGCTCAACAACGGCATCTTGACGGACCCGCGGGAATTCATCAACCAGGTTCCCCACATGTCCTTCGCCCAGGGCGAGATCCAGGTGGACTACCTGCGCCGCCGCTACGAACTGCTCAACCAGAACCACATGTTCCCCGAGATGCAGTTCTCCGCGGATGATTCCGTCTTCGCAGAGAAGCTTCCGCTCATGGCCCAGGGCCGCGACTTCAACTCCCAGAAGGTCGCTATCTCCTGGACCGACGTGGGAACCGACGTCAACTTCGGCGCCCTGACCAAGCAGTTCCTCACCGCCGCCAAGGCTGCCGGCACCGAGGTCCGCTACGGCCAGGAGGTCTACGACCTCAAGCGCGACGGCGGCGTGTGGAAGATTTACTCCAAGAACCGCCACACCGGTGATACCCAGATGACCAAGGCGAAGTTCGTCTTCGTCGGCGCGGGCGGCTACGCCCTCGGCCTGCTGCGCAAGGCCGGCGTCCGCGAGGTTGCCGGCTACGCGGGCTTCCCGGTCTCCGGCCTCTGGCTGCGCGCCACCAACCCGGAGCTCATCCAGCAGCACCAGGCCAAGGTCTACGGCAAGGCCAGCGTCGGCGCCCCGCCGATGTCCGTGCCGCACCTGGACACCCGCGTCATCGACGGCGAGAAGGGCCTGTTGTTCGGCCCGTACGGTGGCTGGACCCCGAAGTTCCTGAAGAAGGGCTCCAACCTGGACCTGTTCAAGTCCATCCGCCCGGACAACATCCCGTCCTACCTGGGCGTGGCCGCCCAGGAGTTCGGCCTGACCAAGTACCTGGTGCAGGAGGTCATGAAGGACTTCGACGACCGCATGAAGTCCCTGCGCGAGTACGTGCCGTCCGCCGACCCGAACGACTGGGAGACCATCGTGGCCGGCCAGCGCGTCCAGGTCATCAAGCCGGCCCCGGCCCCGCGCTTCGGCTCCTTGGAATTCGGCACCACGCTGATCAACAACCCGGAGGGCAACATCGCCGGCCTGCTCGGCGCCTCCCCGGGCGCTTCCATCGCCCCGGCCGTCATGCTGGAGCTGCTGGAGCGCTGCTTCGGTGAGCACATGATCCAGTGGTCCGAGAAGATCTACGAGATGATCCCGTCCTACGGCGAGAAGCTGACCAAGAACCAGAAGCTCTTCGACGAGATGTGGGAGTTCACCCAGAAGACCCTGAAGCTGGACCAGGCCTAAGCCTGCTAGCTAAAGACGGTTTCTTTCAACACCAAGCCCCGCCACGGCGCTACGCCGTTCGGCGGGGCTTGGTGCGTTTTTAAGACAGTGACCGTCACGCCCGTGGGGGCGGCGGGGATACGGCGGCGCTAGGTCCCGCAGTAGGTCAGGTAGTTCTCCAAGCCACCCGGGTCCGGGTGGGTGAGCAGCTCGCGCTCGTTATCCGGCAGCGCGTCCACGCCCTCGCCCGGGTCGGTCAGGGCGGCCACGAGGCGCTCGGTGGGGGCGAAGTCCCCGTCCGCGGCGGCGTCCAGGGCATTTTCCACCGCGCGCGGCCGCGGGATGAAACGCGGGTGGTGCCGGTCGAGGCGCGCGGCATCCGGGCCGGCGGCCAGCCACTCGTTTACCCATTCCGTCTCGCCCAGAGTGTCGGCTAGGCGCCGGGTGACCGCAGCATCCCCGCCGGCGGCCGCGGCAAGCTCGCGGTGGCAGGTGCACAGATCCGGCTGGCTCTCGGCGAGCAGCTCGCGCCAGCGGCGCACCAGCGCGTCCGGGGTGTTATCGGAAAGTCCCAGCGTGTTCCGCCGGGTGTAGGCGGTGACGTACTCGCCGAAGCGCTCGCCGAAGCTATCGACTTCCTGCTGGGCTACCTCGGCCGCGCGGTTGGCGTCGTCGCCCAAGATGGGAAGCAGGGACTCGGCCAGGCGAGTCAGGTTCCAACCCAGGATGTTGGGCTGGTGCCCGAAGGCATAGCGGCCGAAGCGGTCGATGGAGGAAAAGACCGCGTGCGGGTCGAAGCGCTCCCCGAAAGCGCAGGGGCCGAAGTCGATGCTTTCGCCGGAGATCGTCGTGTTGTCCGTGTTCATCACGCCGTGGATGAAGCCGGTCTCCTGCCAGCGGACGACGGTGGCTATCTGGGCGTCCATGACCGCGCGGAAGAAGTCCCGGTAGGGCTCGGTGGTATCCGCCAGGGCGGGGTAGTGTCGCCGGATGGCGTAGTCCGCCAGCGAGCGGGTGGCCTCCGGGCCGCGCAGCTGCGCGTAGTGGAACGTGCCCACCCGCAGGTGACTGGCCGCCACGCGGACGGAAATGCCGCCGGGCAGGGCGCGCTCCCGGGCCACGGGCCGGCCGGTGGAGATGACCGCCAGGCAGCGCGTGGTGGGGATCCCCATGGCGTGCAGGGCCTCGGAGAAAACGTACTCGCGCAGCATGGCCGGCAGGGTGGCGCGCCCATCCGCGCCCGGCCGGGAAAACGGCGTCCGGCCCGAGCCCTTGACGTGCAGATCCCGCAGGACCCCGTCCGCGTCGCGGACCTCGCCCAGCAGCAGGGCGCGCCCGTCGCCCATGTGCGGGTTGAACTGCCCGAACTGGAAGCCGGCGTAAGCCATCGCCTGCGGGGGCTGGTCCGCGGGGTTGCCGCGGCCGCACAGGAAGGTAATGCCCTCCGGGCTGGCCAACCACTCCGGGTCGAGGCCGAGACGAACTGCCAGCGGCCGGTTGAGCAGCACCAGGCGCGGGTCGGGCTGCTCTTCGCCCCAGCTAGCGCGCACGAAGTCGGGCAGCGCCTGGGCGAAGTCGGCGGTTAGTTCGGTGCCGTTGCCTAGATCAAAGGTCATGGGCCCAGCCTAACGGGATTTAAATATCCACGTGGCCGGCGATCCGCACCGTGGCGCGGCCGCCCACCCAGAGGTCCTCGCCGGTGTCGCGGATCTCCACCCGCCCGGCGCGGCCGCGGCACGTGCCCTGGCTGACCCAGTACTCCGGTCCCACTGCCCCTTGGGAGCGCAGGAACTGGGCTGCCCCGCCGTTGAGCGAGCCGGTCACGGGATCCTCGTGGTCGGGCGTGAACGCCCGGATGACATAGGCCGGGGAATCATCCTTGTCGTCGTCGCTGTGGTCGACGTTTTCGCTGGCCTGTCCAGTCATGCCCACGACGCCCAGCTTGTGCGGGGTGGTGGGGCGGAAGGTATCGATGGCGCGCACGGCGGCGGCATCGGCGAGCTGGACCATGCGCCAGCCCGGGCCGTTGTCCACCCAGGCGTGGGAGATGACCGCGGCCGGGTCCACGCCGATTGCACGACAGCTGTCGGCCAGCTCTTCCTCGCTCAGCGGGCCCTTTTTCTGCAGGGGCGGGGTGGCGAAGAAGAGGGGGCCGTCGCCGGCGGCTTCCTGGCGGATGGGGATAAGGCCCGCGGCACATTCCTGCGTTAGCCGGCCGGGCTGGCGCGGGGTGCCGCCGAAGGCGAGCCAGGCCCGCGCGCTACCCAGGGTGGGGTGTCCGGCGAAGGGAAGCTCGGTGTGCGGGGTGAAAATCCGCACCCGGTAGTCCGCCTCCGGGGTGGTCGGACGCAGCAGGAACGCCGTCTCGGACAGGTTCGTCCAATTGGCTATGGCCTGCATCTGCTGGTCGCTTAGAGCGTCCGCGTCGGCGATGACCGCGAGCGGGTTGCCGCTAAAGGCGGTGGTGGCAAAGACATCGGCTTCGCAATATTCGTGGCGCATGGCGGCGATCTTAGCGCGTCGGCCCGCGCGATCCCGCCTAAGGTAGAGGGCATGAACTTGCCGTTGTTTTCCCGCGTCGAGCCCATCCAGACCATGGTCGACGGCACCATCAAACAGGTCAACCCCTTCTCCGGGACGGAGGTGTGGACGGTGCCCGGCCGGGGCAACCGCCCCTTGGCCACCACCAACGGCACGCCTCACCCCGCCGAAGGGGACGACGATAAGCGCTGCGCCTTCTGTACTGGGCGAAAGCTGGAAACCCCGCCGGAAAAGGCACGGATCCTGGCCGACGGGACCATCGTCCGGCACGCCATGCCCGCGGAACTCGACGCGACGGCACCGTTGTTTAGGCGCGTGCCCAACCTGTTCGAAATCGTCTCCTACGACTACTGGCGCGCCAACTACGGCTACCGCATGGACCCCGCCACCGCCGCCCACCAGGAGGCTTACCTCGCGAACCCGGAGGGCCGCCGCCACGTCGAGGCCATCATCGCGGCGAAGGCCAAAGCCAGCAGGCAGGACCTGCCCCGCGGGGAGGAGGAATTCCAGGCCGCGGCCGCGCCGTTTTTCGGCGGCGGGCACGACGTCATCATCGCCGACCGGCACGTGGACTCCGCCGGCGGGCTATTGTCCTCCGGGCGGCTGACCCCGGACGAGCACCTGCGGATGATGCAGCTGTGCATCGACTCCATGCGGGATCTCTACGAGCACAACCGGTACGTCTCCTACGTGGCCGCGTTCCAGAACTGGCTGGCGCCGGCGGGGGCGTCGTTTGAGCACCTGCACAAGCAGCTGGTGGCTATCGACGACCGCGGTATGGCCTCCCAGCGGGAGGCCCAACTGCTGCGCTCCCACCCGAACATGTACAACGAGTGGGCGGTGGGATACGCCGCGAAGCACAACCTCGTCATCGCGGAGAACCAGCACGCGGTGCTTTTCGCCGGTTTCGGGCACCGCTACCCGACGCTGGAGGTCTTCTCCAAGTCCGCCATCGGCCGCCCCTGGCGCCAGAGCGCCGAGGAAGTGCGGGCGGTCAGTGACCTGGTCCACGCGGCCCACGCGGCGGTGGGCCCGGCCGTGGCCTGCAACGAGGAATGGCACCACCAGCCCGTCGACGTGGCCGTGCCGCAGCCCTGGCGGATCCTCATCAAGCTGCGCATCTCGACGCTGGCCGGCTTCGAGGGCGGCACCAAGATCTACATCAACACCATCAGCCCGTCGGGCCTGAAAGACAAGGTGCTCGACGCGCTGACTACCGCCCACGCGGAAGGCCGGGTAGCCCCGGATATCCGCCTCGGCGACGAGTGCCGCACCGAGCACAACTGCCTGCGCTACAGCCTGTAAGGAACAGAAGGCGGCGGGCTAGACCACGAGCGTGAGTTCCCCGGCGGGCCGGCCGGTGGTCGCGGGCAGCTCCACCGTGAAGCCGGCACTGCCCAGCAGCTCGGCCACCCCCTCGGCATCGCTGGCGGGCTGCTCAGCGCCGGCGAGCTCGCGCGCGGCCAGGCCCTTGTAGTGCTTGTTGAAGTGGCTGACCACCTTGCGGCTGCCGTCCGGCTGCACGGATTCCACGCGCAGCGTCAGCGCACCGGACACCGGGCCCAGCTGCTTGTAGGCCCCGGAGCGCAGGTCGATGATGAGCTCGCCGTCTTCCTGCACAGCGCGCAACTCGTTGGTGATGGCCTTGCCCCAGCGCTTCTTCATCGTGGGCGCGGCCTGCCCGGGCTGGGCGCGCCGGGGCAGCTTGGTCGAGCCCGACAGGCGGTAGTGCGGGATGAAGTCCCCGGCGCGCACGACCCCGAACAGGGCCGAGCCGACCGCCAGGCGCTCGAGCGCGGCAGGCGGCAGGCTGGCCGGCTCCAGGGCGTCGTAGAGCACGCCGGTGTAGCGGTAGAGCGCCGGGGTAGTGGGGGTGGTAAAAAGCTGTTGGTTCGCCTCCGCCGACGCCAGGAGCTTTTCGGAAATTCCCAGCACGCCGAGGGCCTCGCGGGGCTCGAGCGCGCTCAGATCCGCGGCTATGTCCTGCCGGATTTCGTTCAGCGCCGGAAAGGACAGGGAATCCAGATTAAGGGGCGCGCCTTCGCCGCCGGTCGACTTCGTCTCTGAGGGAGGGAGGATGATGAACATAGCTTTAGGGTAGCGGGGTATATTTGTGACATGATTACTCGCCTGTCTGAGCTGTTTTTACGTACCCTCCGCGAAGATCCTGCGGATGCGGAAGTCCCTAGCCACAAGCTGCTGGTCCGCGCGGGCTACGTGCGCCGAACCGCGCCGGGCATCTACACGTGGTTGCCGCTGGGGTTGCGGGCGCTGCGCAAGATCGAAGACGTCGTGCGCCAGGAAATGAACGCCATCGGCGGCCAGGAAGTGCTCTTCCCGGCGCTGCTGCCGCGCGAGCCCTACGAGGACACCAACCGGTGGACCGAGTACGGCGACAACCTCTTCCGTCTGAAGGACCGCAAGGGCGCGGACATGCTACTCGGGCCGACGCACGAGGAGATGTTCACCACTGCGGTCAAGGACATGTACTCGTCCTACAAGGATTTCCCGGTGACCTTGTACCAGATCCAGACCAAGTACCGCGACGAGGAGCGCCCCCGCGCGGGCGTGCTCCGCGGGCGTGAGTTCACCATGAAGGATTCCTATTCCTTCGACATGTCCGACGAGGGCCTGGAGGACAGCTACCAGCGCCACCGCCGCGCCTACCAGAACATCTTCAACCGCCTGGAGATCGATTACGCCATCTGCCAGGCCACCTCGGGCGCGATGGGCGGGTCGGCCTCGGAAGAATTCCTGGCCGTGTCCCCGGTGGGCGAGGACACCTTCGTCCGCGCCACCGACGGCGACTACGCCGCCAACGTCGAGGCCGTGGTCACCCAGGCCCCGGCCGAGCGCGATTTCTCCGGCGCTCCGGCCGCTGAAATCCACGAGACCCCGGAGGCCGGCACCATCGAGGCCCTGGTGGACTGGGCCCGCGAGGCGGGCATCGAGGTCGACGGCCGGGCCGTCGAGGCCGCCGACACCCTCAAGTGCATGGTCATCAAGACCCGCCAGCCGGGCGGGGACTGGGAGCTGGCCGGCGTGCTCATCCCGGGCGATCGCCAGCTGGATGAGAAGCGCCTGGAGGCCAGCCTCGAGCCGGCCGAGTTCGAGCTGGCCGAGGAGGTCGACTTCGCCCGCCACGACTTCCTGGTCAAGGGCTACGTCGGGCCGAAGTCGCTCAACGACAACGGCGTGCGCGTGCTCGCCGACCCGCGCGTGGTCAACGGCACCTCCTGGATCACCGGCGCGGACGCGCCGCAGCGCCACACCGTCGGCCTGGTGGCCGGCCGCGACTTTAACGTCGACGAATTCGTCGAGGCCGCCGAAATCCGCGAAGGCGATCCGGCGCCGGAAGGCCAGGGCACCCTGCGCCTGGAGCGCGGCATCGAGCTGGGCCACATCTTCCAGCTGGGCCGCAAGTACACCGAGGCCTTCAACGTGTCCATCCTCGACGAAAACGGCAAGCGCGCCACGCCCACCATGGGCTCCTACGGCATCGGCATTACCCGCATGCTGGCCGTGCTGGCGGAGCAGCGCCACGACGACAAGGGCCTGAACTGGCCGGTGGAGGTCGCGCCCTACCAGGTGCACGTGGTCGTCGCGAACAAGGACCAGGCCGCCATGGCCGCCGGCGATGAGCTGGTCGACAAGCTCGACCAGCGCGGCATCGAGGTCCTCTTCGACGACCGCCCCAAGGTCTCCCCGGGCGTGAAGTTCAAGGACGCCGAGCTACTGGGCATGCCGTTTATCGCCATCCTCGGCCGCTCTTTCGCCGACGGCATCATCGAGCTGCGCGTGCGCGGCGGCGAGACCCTCGAGGTCCCGGTTGATGAGATTGTCGACACCCTGGTGGAGCGGGTGCGTGGCAATGAATAGGGCACAGGTTTTCGCCGCGGCCCTGGGCGGCATGGGAGTGCTGCACTTCGCCGCGCGCGACGCATTCGAGTCCATCGTCCCGCCGCAGCTGCCCGGCCACCCGCGGCTGTACAACTACGCCTCGGGGCTGTGGGAGCTAGCCACCGCCGGCCTGCTGTGGCGCAAGGACACCCGCCGGGCGGGCGCGGCCAGCGCGTACGCCTTGCTGCTGGCGGTGTGGCCGGCCAACTTCTACCACGCATGGAAAGAGCGCTCCGGCTCGGTGCCGAAGCGCTGCTATCACGTGGTGCGCTTGCCGCTGCAGATTCCCATGCTGCAGCTGGCGCGCCGTATCTATCAGGCGAACTAGCCCAGCGGGCCGCCGCAGTTCGGCCAGGCGCCCGGGCCCTGGGTGGCCAGGACGTTTTCCGCCACGGCGATCTGCTGTTCCGGGGTGGCTTGGTCGGCCTGCGGGGCGTACTGCTGGCCGCCGTGTGCCGCCCAGGTCTGGGCGTTGAACTGCAGGCCGCCGTAGTAGCCGTTGCCGGTGTTGATCGACCAGTCGCCGCCGGACTCGCAGGCGGCTACCTGCTGCCAGGCGTCGGCGCTAGCGGCGCCCGCGGTCGGGGCGGCGAGGCCGGCGACACCGATCGCGGTAGCGGCTGCGGCGGACAGGAAAGACTTCCGGGAAAACATAAACTCCTAAAAATAGGCTGCAAGGTCTGTCTGGTTGCGCGAGCTACCGAGCCCGTCGGCAACCAACGACCGTCCAACTTAGGATCGTCCCCCGCGGCCATGCAATGAAAACCTCCGCAAAAACCGATAACGGTTTTCTGGCCGCCCGTTCAGGCGGCGTTAAGCTCGCCGCTGCGCCGGGGTGCCCGCGACGCCGCCGCAACCGCGATCAATCCCGCTAGGAGCGGGCGGCGACCGCGATGAGCCAGTCGCGCCACTCGGTGGAGGCCGACTGCCCGCTCAAGCGCGCGGCCTCCTCGGTGGCGGCAGCCCGCCAGGTCTCGGCGTTGGATTCGCGCAGGGACCGCACGAACTGTTCGGCGCTGGCCGCGTCCGTGGGCAGCTCCAGCCCGGCCGGCTCGTAGCCGGCGGCCGGCTGCGGAACGTCGCCGGTGGCCGCCAGCGCCTGCTGGAGCTGGGCGGTCAGGTGCGCGTGGGCGTCCAAGCGGGCGTCGATGATGGGCTCGAGCCAGGGCTCGGCAAACGCGCGGGCGAAATCCAGCCCGAAGGACTGCTGGTATTCCCAGTCCAACAGCTCGCGCGCGGCCTCGGCCTGCTCCGGATCGAGGGCATCGACCGCCAGCTCGGGCGCGGGATCGGACTCGGAACCCGCGCCCGCGCCAGCCTCCGCGGCAAGTCCATTGACAGCGGCGGAGAGATCGATGGCCTGGTCGGTGACCAGGGGGCGGGACTCGGCCGTCACGGAGGTGAGCTGGCCAAGCACCTCGTCACGGGCCCGGGTGAGCACGGCCGCGGAGTCTTCCGCGCCTTCGCCCGTGGCTGTTTGTCCGTCGGCTGTGGCTTCGGCGGCGTGCTCCACTTCGCACGACTCCGGCACTTTTCCGTCCTGGGTGCCACACAGGCGGGCGACCTCCGCGAAGAGGGCGTCGGCCTGGCCCTGGCGCAAGTCCGCGTTTTCGGGATCGGTGGTATTCAATGCCTGGGCGTCAGCTTCCGCGGCCTGGGCCAGCTCCACCAGGGTCGCGTCCGGGCGGGGACCGAAATAGTCCACTACGGGTTGGCAGGCGGTCGTGGCGGGCACGAGCGCGATAACGGCGACGGCAGGGGCGGCAAGCTTTCGGCGGTTCACGCAAGAGACTGTACCCGGTCGGGTTAGGCTAGAGGTTATGGCTTTCCCAGACTCGGCAACATTGACTGAATTCGTGCAACCGCTCATCCAGGACCGCGGCCTCGACGTCGAAGACATCAAGACCACGCGGGCGGGCAAGAAATCACAGGTAATCATCCGTGTGGACGGGGATAAGCGGCCGACCTCGGACGTGCTGGAAGAGGTCTCCGATCTCATCTCCCAGCGCTTTGATGCCGCCGAGGACGCCGGCGAGCTCAACTTCGGCGCCGGTTACACCCTGGAGGTCTCCACCCCGGGCGTGGACCTGCCGCTTACTGCCCCGCGGCACTTCCGCCGCAACCAGGGCCGCCAGGTGGCCGTCGAGCTGGCCGATGCCCCGGGCCAGCGCACCGTCTGGCGGCTGGGAGCTCTCAACGCGGATAACACCGAGGTCATTGCGGTCCGCACCGTCAAGAAGGACCTCGAGGTGGCGATCCTGCGATTGGCTAATATCGCCCGGGCAGTGGTAGAAATTGAATTCGCGAAACCTTCAGCCGCCGAGCTGGAAGTAGCGCGCGAAGACTTTGAACATGCGGCCGAGCGCGTCTCGGCCTAACGAGAGGATCGACAAGTGAATATTGATCTGGCGGCACTGCGAGCCATCGAAAAAGAACGCGAGGTTCCGGTATCTGAGCTGCTGCGCTCCATCGCGGGCGCCCTGCTGAGCTCCTACCTGGACTACCGCGGCGGCTCGGCCGGGGACAACGCCAAGGCCCGCGTGGACATCGACTCGGAGACCGGCGCGGTCGCCGTCATCGTCAGCGAGCTGGACCCGGAGACGGGGGAGCTGGCCACCGAATACGATGACACGCCGGAAAACTTCGG
Organism: Corynebacterium sp. LK2537; assembly: GCF_040946485.1. Taxonomy (NCBI): domain Bacteria; kingdom Bacillati; phylum Actinomycetota; class Actinomycetes; order Mycobacteriales; family Corynebacteriaceae; genus Corynebacterium; species Corynebacterium sp. LK2537. The sequence continues at coordinate 319,620 of NZ_JAYWLQ010000001.1, read as the reverse complement.
CCGCGTCGGGGCCCGGGCAGTCCGCGAGGCCATCTACGGCCGCCTGCGCATGGCCGAGGCCGACCGCACTTTCGATTCCTACTCTCACATCCAGGGCACCGTGGTCTCCGGCATCGTCGAGCGCGAGGCCACGCTGAACGCCCGCGGCATCATCGTCGTGCAGCTGGGCACCGAGGCCGAGCCGCAGGACGGCATCCTGCTGCCGGCCGAGCAGATCCCGGGCGAGAAGCTGGAGCACGGCGACCGCGTCAAGGCCTACGTCGTAGGGGTCAGCCGCAACGGCAACAACGTCCAGATCAACCTCTCGCGCACCCACCCGGAGCTCGTCCGCGGGCTCTTCGAGCTCGAGGTGCCGGAGGTCGCGGATAAGGCCGTGGAGATCCTGGCGATCGCCCGCGAGGCCGGCCACCGCTCGAAGGTCTCCGTGCGCGGCACCGTCAAGGGGCTCAACGCCAAGGGCGCCTGCATCGGCCCGCGCGGCCAGCGCGTGAACAACATCATGCGCGAGCTCGGCGGCGAGAAGATCGACATCATCGACTACCACGATTCCCCGGAGGTCTACGTCGGCAACGCCCTGGCCCCGTCCAAGGTGGTGCGCGTTGAGGTGCTCGACCCGGACGCCCAGGTCGCCCGCGTGACCGTGCCGGACTACCAGCTGTCCCTGGCCATCGGCAAGGAAGGCCAAAACGCCCGCCTGGCCGCGCGCCTGACCGGCTGGAAGATCGACATCCATTCGGACGCGGACGCCGCCGCCCACGAATAGGCGCGAGACGACCTAGGCCCCACACGCGGAGTGTGGGGCCTAAGTTCATTTTTAGTCCACTTTGCCGTAAACTATTGGAAGGCCCTAACGCGGCCAGGTTTCATGGAGCAAAGCCAAGATTCGGAGGTAATGAGTGCGAGCTAATCGGGCCCGACCCATCCGGCTTCGCACTTGTATCGCCCACCGAACGACGCATCCTGACTCGGAACTGCTGCGCGTGGTGGCAACCACCACCCCAGACGGCACGGTCATCGCCGTGCCCGATCCGCAGCGTGCACATCCGGGGAGGGGAGCGTGGATCCAGCCCACCCTGGCTGCCTACGAGCTAGCGGAGAAAAGGCGCGCCTTCGGGCGGGCTCTTCGCGTGTCTGCAGCTGTGGACACAGGTCAGATTAGAAAGTACTTGGAGGAAGAAACCGCCAAGGAACCCCATGCCACGGCCGGCAACGGCCGTGGGGAAGACCCTGAGATTGTAAGGAAGACCGAACACTGATGAGCGCACAACGATGAAGCATCAGCGATGAAAGTCCTACGTAAACCCTAGGGGTCATGACCGCCTTTCCGGCGCTTATGGCCTCTAGCTAACCCAAGAGGAGACAAGTGGCCGGAAAGCTACGTGTTCACGAGCTGGCTAAACAGCTCGGTGTAACCAGCAAGGAACTGCTCGCAACCCTGAAGGAACAAGGCGAGTTCGTCAAGACCGCCTCGTCCACCATCGAACCGCCGGTGGTCAAGAAGATGCGCGCCCACTACGAGGCGCAGGGCGGCGGCGATAACGCCGCCGAGCAGAAGTCCGCCAACCAATCCAAGCCCAAGCCGGGTGCGGCTAAGTCCGCCCCGAAGCCGGGTACGGGCAAGGCTGCCCCGAAGCCGGGTGCGAACAAGTCCGCTCCCAAGCCGGGCGCTGGCAAGGCTGCCCCGAGGCCGGGCGCGCCCAAGCCGGGCGCCGCTAAGTCGGCCGCCCCGAAGCCGGGCCAGGAGGCCCCGAAGCCGGGCCAGGAGGCCCCGAAGCCGGGTACGGGCAAGTCCGCCCCGAAGCCGGGTGCGGGCAAGGCTGCCCCGAAGCCGGGCCAGGGCCGTGGCGACAACAAGTTGCGCGGCGGCGAGCGCCCGACCCCGGGCAACGCCATGCCGCGCCCGATGCCGAAGCCGGGCGGCACCCGCCGGGTGGCCAACAACCCGTTTTCCACTGGTGGCTCCAGCGAGCCGCGCGGTGGCGGCAAGGGCGGCCCGCGTCCGGGCGGCACCAAGGGCCCGCGGTCCGGCGGTAACAAGCCGGGCCAGGGCCGTGGTGACAACAAGCCGCGCGGCGGCCAGTCCTCCGGCGGTCAGGGCGGCGGTCGCCGTCCTACCCCGGCGATGATGCCGTCGCACCCGAACCCTGCCTCGATGCCGTCCAAGTCCGCCAATGGCGGCGGTGGCGGCCGGGGTGGCCGCGGCCGCGGTGGCGGCCCGGGTCACGGTCCGGGCGGTTTCCGCGGTGGCCGTGGCGGTCGTCGCGGCGGTACCGCCGGCGCATTCGGCCGGCCGGGTGGCGCACCCCGCAAGGGCAAGAAGTCGAAGCGTCAGAAGCGGCACGAGTTTGAGGAGCAGCAGAAGCACGTCGTCGGCGGCGTTCGCCTGCCCGACGGCGGCGGCAAGACCGTGCGTCTGCGCCGCGGTGCTTCGCTGGCGGACTTCGCCGAGAAGATCGGTGCGGATCCGGCCGCCCTGGTCCAGGCCCTGTTCAACCTGGGCGAGATGGTCACCGCTACCGCTTCCGTCTCGGAGGAGACCCTGCAGCTGCTGGGCGCCGAGATCAACTACAAGGTCGAGGTCGTCTCCCCGGAGGACGAGGACCGCGAGCTGCTCGAGTCCTTCGACCTGCAGTTCGGTGAGGACGAGGGCAGCGAGGAAGACCTCGCTAAGCGCCCGCCGGTGGTCACCGTCATGGGTCACGTCGACCACGGTAAGACCCGCCTGTTGGACACCATCCGTAAGACCAACGAGCGCGAGGGTGAGGCCGGCGGCATCACCCAGGGCATCGGTGCTTACCAGGTGGACGTGGAGGTCGACGGCGGCGATCGCGCCATCACCTTCCTGGATACCCCGGGTCACGAGGCGTTTACCGCCATGCGTGCCCGTGGTGCCAAGTCCACGGACCTGGCCATCCTGGTCGTGGCCGCTGACGACGGCGTCATGCCGCAGACCATCGAGGCCATCAACCACGCCAAGGCCGCGGACATCCCGGTCGTGGTGGCGGTGAACAAGATCGATAAGCCGGAGGCTCAGCCGGACAAGATCCGTGGCCAGCTCACCGAGTACGGCCTGGTGCCGGAAGAGTACGGCGGCGACACCATGTTCGTGGACATCTCCGCCAAGGCCGGCCAGAACATCGAGGAGCTGTTGGAGGCGGTCGTCCTGACCGCGGACGCGGCCCTCGAGCTGACCGCCAACCCGGACATGGACGCCCAGGGCGTGGCCATCGAGGCCTACCTGGACCGCGGCCGTGGCCCGGTGGCTACGGTCATCGTCCAGCGCGGTACGCTGCGCATCGGTGACTCCATCGTCGTGGGCGACTCCTTCGGTCGCGTGCGCCGTATGCTCGACGAGTTCGGCAACGACGTGGAAGAGGCGGGCCCGTCCCGCCCGGTCCAGGTCCAGGGCCTCAACGGTGTCCCGGGCGCCGGCGACAACCTGCTGGTGGTCGAGGACGACCGCGTGGCGCGCCAGATCGCCGCCCAGCGTGACGCCCGCAAGCGTTCCGCTATGCAGGCCAAGGCCCGCAAGCGCGTGTCCCTGGAGGATCTGGACGCGGTGCTGAAGGAGACTTCGACGCTGAACCTCATCCTCAAGGGCGACAACGCCGGTTCGGTCGAGGCTCTGGAAGACGCCCTGCTGGACATCGAGGTCGACGACGAGGTGCAGCTCAACGTCATCGACCGCGGCGTCGGCGCGGTCACCCAGACCAACGTCACCCTGGCAGCGGCTTCCGATGCCGTCATCATCGCCTTCAACGTTCGCGCTGAGGGCAAGGCGACCAACGAGGCCAACCAAGAGGGCGTGGATATCCGCTACTACACGGTCATCTACCGCGCCATCGAGGATGTGGAGAAGGCCCTCAAGGGCATGCTCAAGCCCATCTACGAGGAGCGCGAGACCGGTGCGGCCGAAATCCGCGCACTGTTCAAGTCCTCCGCCGTGGGCACCATCGCTGGTTGTATGGTCACCGAAGGCCAGGTCAAGCGCAACGGCAAGGTGCGCATCGTCCGCGATGGCAACGTCATCGCCAGCGATGCCCGCATCGAGTCGCTGCGTCACGAGAAGGACGACGCCAACGAGATCAACGCCGGCTACGAGTGCGGTATGGTCCTGTCCTTCCCGGACATCCAGGTCGGCGACCAGATCCAGGCCTACGAAGAGGTCGAGGTCCCGCGCGACTAGTTCCTGCCAATTGCCAGCAACTAGCTGGCGCTAACCGGTAGGTTTACTACCGGAAGCGATTGTCCCCGCCGCGCCATCGTGCGTGGCGGGGATTTTTCGTTGCGCGGGGAAGATAGAATAGATTAGCTTGAAGATCGATTTTTCCAACTCAGGTCTAGGAGGAGCAATGGCAGACCACGCACGCGCGGGACGCATGGCGAAGAGGATTCAGGCAATTGTTGCTAACGCCCTCGAACACAACATCAAGGACCGTCGCGTGGAGCTGGTGACGGTCACCGACACCCGGGTGACCGGGGATCTGCACGACGCGACGGTCTACTACACGGTCCGCGGCCGCGACATCGACGACGAGCCGGACTTCGACGCCGCCGCCGAGGCCCTGCACCGCGCCCGCGGCCAGCTGCGCAAGCTGGTCGGCGACCAGCTGGGCGTGCGTTTCACCCCGACGCTGAGCTTCGAGGTCGACACCGTGCCGGAGTCCTCGGCGCACATGGAACAGCTGCTGGAAAAGGCCCGCGCCCGCGACGCCGAGCTGGCGAAGCTGAAGGAAAACGCCCAGCCGGCCGGCGAGGCGAACCCGTATAAGGAGAAGGAAAGCGAGTAAACCTGTGCTCGAACAGGACTATGAGCGGGTAGTGGCGGCGATGCGCGCGGCGGACAGCGTGTGCATCATCACCCACCTGCGACCGGATGCCGACGCGGTGGGATCGGCCTGCGCATTGAACATGGCGCTGCGGCAGTTCGACAAAACCACCCGCGTCGTCATCGGGCAGCGCCGGGAGATCTCCCGCAACCTGCTCACCATCCCCGGCGCGGAGGCGGTCGAGCTCGTCGACGACCTGCCGGACGGCTACGACCTGTACGTCACCGTGGACTGCGGCTCGCTGGATCGCACCGGCTCGCTGGTCCAAGCGGTGGAGGAGCAGGCGGCGGCCGGGCGCGTGGTCTGCATCGATCACCACGCCTCGAACCCCGGCTTCGGCTCGGTCAACCTGGTGGACTGCGATTGCGAGTCCACCACCGTGGCCCTGACGCAGATCCTGGACATGCTCGACCTGCAGATGAACAAGGACATCGCGCACGCGCTCTACGCCGGGCTGGTCACGGACACCGGTAGCTTTAGGTGGGGCCGGCCCGCCATGCACGAATACGCCGCCCGCCTGATGCACTACGGGCTCGACACCAAACAGATCGCGGTTGAACTGCTCGATAGCACCACGGCTTCCGATCTGCAGATGCTGGGCCGGGTCCTGGCCGGCGTGCAGGTCGTCGAGGCCGGCTCCCACACGCTCGGCGTGCTGGTGGGCCGTCTGGCCGATATCGGGGACCACTCCGATGCCGCCGTGGAGTCCCTGGTGGAGTTCGTCCGCGCCCTAGACGGCACGGATATCGGCGTCGTGTTCAAGGAGCAGGCGCCGGGTGTCTTCGCCACCTCGCTGCGCTCCTCGGTTGTGGACTGCTCGTCCATCGCCCTGCGCTTCGGCGGCGGCGGGCACGTCCCGGCCGCCGGCTACACCGCCCACGGCACCCCGGAAGAAATCACTGAGAAATTAGTGGAAGTTGTACGCACGTATTAATGACTAAAGACGAAAACTCTGCCGATACCACCCCCGACGCGAGCGCTGCCGCCACGAGCGATGCCGCCGCGAAGGAGGCCACCACGACCGGCGGGAAGGCCCCGGAGGTTACCCTGCGGCGCATCCTGGGGCTCGCACTTCCCGCGCTGGGCGTGCTGGCGGCGATGCCGCTCTACCTCCTGTTCGATACCGCCGTCGTCGGCCGGCTGGGCGCCGAGGATTTGGCAGCGCTGGGCGCGGCGGCCGCGGTACAGTCGGTAGTGACCACGCAGTTGACGTTTTTGTCTTATGGCACCACGGCCCGCGGCGCGCGCCTGTACGGGGCGGGCAAGCGCGCCGAGGCCGTCGCCGAAGGCATCCAGGCCACCTGGGTGGCCCTCGGCGTCGGTACGGCGCTGGCGGTTCTCATGTGGCTTTTTGCCGAGCAGATCACCTGGTGGATGACCGGGAATGCCGACACCGCCGCGCGGGCGGCCCAGTGGCTGCACATCGCGGCCCTGGTTATCCCCATCACCCTGGTGGTCATGGCCGGCAACGGCTGGATGCGCGGCGTGCAAAACACCCGCAAGCCACTGGTCTTCACCCTGGCCGGGGTCATCCCCGGGGCTATCTGCGTGCCCATCTTTGTCCACCTCTGGGGCCTGCCGGGGTCGGCGGCGGCCAACGTGCTGGGCATGGGGATCGTGGCCACGCTCTTTCTCATCGAGCTGGCCCGGCAGCACGGCGGGTCTTGGAAGGTTCGCCCGCGGGTCATCGGCCGCCAGCTGGTGCTGGGCCGGGACCTCATTTTGCGCTCGTTGAGCTTCCAGGTTGCCTTCCTGTCCGCGGCCGCCGTGGCGGGCCGCTTCGGCACGGCCTCCCTGGCCGCGCACCAGGTCATGCTGCAGCTGTGGAACTTCCTGACGCTCGTGTTGGATTCCCTGGCGATCGCGGCGCAGACTCTCATCGGCGCGGCCCTGGGCGCCGGCTCGGCGCAGGCCGCCCGCCGCACCGGCGGGCGCATCATGCACTATTCGGCCGGCTTCGCCGCGGTGCTCGCCGCGATTTTCGCGCTGGGCGCCGGGGTCATCCCGCGGATCTTTACCAATTCCGACGCGGTGATTGAGGCCATGCGCGGGCCCTGGTGGGTCATGGTCGCGATGGTGGTTGCCGGCGGCATCCTCTTCGCCTTCGACGGTGTCCTGCTGGGCGCGGGCGACGCTGCCTACCTGCGCAACATCACCATCGGTTCGGTCCTGGTGGGCTTTTTGCCCGGCATCTGGTTGGCCTATGCCGCGGACGGGGGCCTGCTGGGGATTTGGTTGGGCCTCGGGGCGTTTATCGCTTTGCGTACAATCGCGGTGGTATACCGTTTCTACTCCATGCGCTGGGCCGTCGTCGAGCCCCGCGCAGTGGCGGACGCGGAATAGCAGCCAACTGAACCGACAGCGACAACGAGGAGGACCAGGTGCCACGCACCCTGTGGGCGGTCGCGGACCTGCACGCCGCCGTGAAGGCGAACACGCCGCACATCGACGGCTTGGCGCCGAACAACCCCCACGACTGGCTCATCGTCGCCGGCGACGTCGCGGAGCGTAGCGAGCTCGTGCTGCGGGTGCTGCGGCAGCTAAAGTCCCGCTTCGCCGAGGTCATCTGGGTCCCCGGCAACCACGAGCTGTTCAGCCGGTCGGGGGATCGCTACCGCGGCCGCGATAAATACGACGAGCTCGTCGCCGGCTGCCGGGACCTAGGTATCTACACCCCGGAGGACCCGTACCCGGTCTTCGCCGGGCATACGGTGGCGGGCCTGTTTACGCTCTACGACTACAGCTTCCGCCGCCCCGGGGTCAGCGTGGAGGAGGCATTGGCCGCCGCGCGGGAGGCGCAGCTGGTGATGACGGACGACTTCGCCATCGCGCCTTTCGTGGACATCCGCGCCTGGTGCTGGGATCGGCTGGCCTATACCATCAAGCGCCTGTCCCGGATTTCCGGCCCGACGGTGCTGGTCAACCACTGGCCGCTGGTCCAGGAGCCGACGCTGCGGTTGGGGATCCCGGAGATCAGCCTGTGGTGTGGGACGCGCCATACCCGCTCCTGGGCTAAGCGCTACGACGCCAGCGCCGTCATTTACGGCCATCTGCACATGCCGGGCACGACCGTGGTCGATGGCGTGGAGCACCACGAGGTTTCCCTGGGCTACCCGCGCCAGTGGCGCCAGTGGGGCGCCCACCACCGGCAAACCTGGCCCTACCCGGTCTTGCGGGAGGAGGACTGATCATGCTCGAGCCAAGTCTGTTTCCGGACTCCGCCCGGTTCTGCTACGTGCGGACCCGCTCGGAGCATTCCGACCTGATGAATTTCCAGGCGCTGCACCCGCTGGAGCAATCCATCGTCACCCGGTCGGTCAACGTCCGCAAATCCGAGTTCGGCGACGCCCGCTGGTGCGCCCACGAGGCCCTGCGGGAGGCCGGCTACACCGGCAGCGAGCCCATCCTGCGCGGGGAGCGGGGCAAGCCGCTCTGGCCGGAGGGGTTTACCGGCTCCATGACTCACACCGAGGGCTTCCGCGCGGCCGTGGCGGCACCCACCACGAAGGTGCGCTCGCTGGGGCTGGACGCCGAACCGGCGGAAGAGCTGCCGGAGGGCGTGCTGGCGATGATCGCCCGCTCCGGCGAGATCCCCCAGCTCTACCGGCTGCGCGCCGCGGGCATCCCGTTTGCCGACCGGCTGTTGTTCTGTGCCAAGGAGGCCACCTACAAGGCGTGGTTCCCCATGACGGACCGCTGGTTGGGTTTCGAGCAGGCTGAGATCGACCTGCGCGAGGACGGCACGCTGATCTCCTACCTACTGGTTAGGCCCACCCCCGTGCCGTTTATCTCCGGGCGCTGGCTGGTCCGGGACGGCTACGTGGTGGTCGCCACGACGGTGGACGTCAATTTTCCCTAAACCCGGAATTCGGGCCGGGGGAGCGCAGGGCTGGAGAATCCAGGACGGAAAGCAACGCGCTAGAGCGTGGACGGGCGCGCCACGAAGACGGTGGCCAGGCGCTTGCCCTTCTCCTTGACTAGGGCGACCGCGCGCCCGTCCGGGCCGACGGCGGCGTGCGTGCCCTCCAGCCCGCGGGGAGCAAGCCACTGTCCCATCGCGAGCGCGGCCTGCTCGTCGGCGGTGACCTCCAAGACGGGGTAGCAGCGGGTGAGCGCCTCGTCGAGGGAGAGCGACAGCCGGGGAGAATCCTCCAGCTCGGCCAGGGGAGCGGAGTCGGACAGGCCGAAATTGCCCACGGCCGTGCGCCGCAGGGCCGTCAGGTGCCCGCCGCAGCCCAGAGCTTCGCCCAGGTCCCGGGCCAGGGAGCGGATATAGGTGCCGGAGGAACACTCCACGCTGCATTCGATATCGATCCAGCCGTCGGTGCGGGTAATGGAGTGCACCTCGAAGGAGTGGATGGTCACCGGGCGGGCGGGGATGTCCACGTCCTCGCCGTCGCGCACGCGCTCGTGGGCGCGCTTGCCGGCGATCTTGATGGCGGAGACGCTGGCGGGCCGCTGCATGATATCGCCGCGCAGGTCCTGGATGGCGGCGTGGATGCGGGCGTCGTCGATTGCCTCGGTGGCCCCGCGCGAGGTGATTTCGCCCTCGGCGTCGTCGGTGGTGGTCGCCGCGCCCAGGCGGATGGTGGCCTCATAGGCCTTGGTGGCCGCGACGAGGTGGGCCAGGAATTTCGTGCCGCGCTCCAGCCCGGCGATGAGCACGCCGGTGGCCGTCGGGTCGAGGGTGCCGGCGTGGCCGACCTTGCGGGTGCCGAAATAGCGGCGCAGCCGGGCGACGACATCGTGGGAGGTCATGCCCGCGGGCTTGTCCACAATTACCAGTCCAGAGCTAGCGAGAGGATCCGTCATGGCCTTCGAGTCTAGGGCATGGGCGGCCATGTTCTAGCATAGAGGGCGTGGATATTTGGTATGGAATGGAAGCCATCAGCGACAAGCTGGCGGCCAGCGTGGTCACCATCGGCGTCTTCGACGGCGTACACCGCGGCCACCAGCAGCTGATCGAGCGCACCGTGAGCCGGGCCCACGCCCAGGGCGTCAAGGCGGTCATGGTGACTTTCGACCCGCACCCGGTGACCGTCTTCTTGCCGCAGCGCGCCCCGCTGGCGGTGACGACGCTGCAGCGGCGCTTCCAGCTGGCCGAGCGCTACGGCCTCGACGCGGTGGTCGTCATCGACTTCACCCACGAGCTGTGCGGCCTGAGCCCGCGGGACTACGCCCAGACGCTCCTGGTAGACAAGCTGCACGCCCAGGGCGTGGTCGTGGGAGCCAACTTCACCTTCGGCGCCGACGCCGCCGGCACCCCGGCGGTCCTTAAAGAGCTAGGCCAGGAGATGGGCTTTGCGGTCGACGTCATTGAGCTGCTCGACGACGAGGGCGTGCGGATCTCCTCGACCACGGTGCGCCAGTTCCTCGCCGCCGGCCAGGTCGACCGGGCCAATTGGGCGCTGGGGCGGCACTTCTCGGTCTCCGGGCCGGTGGTCCGCGGGGCCGGGCGCGGTGGCAAAGAGCTGGGCTATCCCACGGCCAACCAGTACTTCCCGGATTCCATCGCCATCCCCGCCGACGGCGTCTATGCCGGGTGGTTCACCATCGACGAGCCCGCCGCGCCCATCGAGGGCAACATGGAGGCCGGCGTGGCCTACGCGGCGGCGATTTCTGTGGGCACGAACCCGACCTTCGGGGACGAGCAGCGCTCCGTGGAATCCTTCGTGCTGGACCGCAGCGCCGATCTCTACGGCCACGACGCGACGGTGCAATTTACCGCCCACGTCCGCGACATGGTCAAGTTCGATTCCGTCGACGAGCTGCTCGCGGCCATGCGCAACGACGTGGCGAAAACCCGCCAGCTGCTAGCTCAAGACGCCCAGGCCTGCGGCTGGGAGCCGGGCACCTATTTCCTGGAAAGCCAAAGCTAGCTAGCGCGGCTAAGCGCAAAGGAAGGACGCCTCAGTGCGCAAGATCATCCTGGACTTAGACACCGGCATCGACGACGCCCTGGCGCTGGCGCTTGCCGTGGCCCACGAGGACCTCGAGCTTATCGGGGTGCTGGGCAGCTACGGCAACGTCGAGGTCGAGGTGGGCGTGCGCAACACCTTGGCGCTGTTAGAACTGCTCGGTTGTGACGACGTGCCGGTCTTCGTCGGCCCGCAGCGCCCGGGCTTTGCGGTCAGCGCCGCCTCGGCCGGCATCCACGGCGCAAACGGCCTGGGCGGGGTAGAGCTGCCCGCGCCCAGGCGTCAGCCGCAGCCGGAACCGGCGGTGGATTTCCTGGTCCGCATGGCCCACCAGAACCGCGACACCGGCGATATCGTCTTCGTGCTCACCGGGCCCTCGACCACCCTGGCCCGGGCCCTGGAGCGCGACCCGGTGGTGGCCAGCCTGCCGGTCGTCATGATGGGCGGGGCGCTGACCGTGCCGGGCAACGTCACCGCGTGGTCCGAGGCAAACGTCTCGCAGGACCCGGCGGCGACCGATGCCGTCGTGCGCGGCTGCCAGGATCTGACCATGGTGGGCCTCGACGTGACTTTGCAGACGCTGCTGACGCGGGCGACCACCCGGGCCTGGCGGGCCGCCGGCACGGCGGCGAGCGTGGCCTATGCTGACATGGTGGATTTCTACATCGACGCCTACGCGAAAAACTCGCCCCACCTGGGCGGGTGCGGCCTGCACGACCCGCTGGCCGTGGCGGTCGCCGCGGAGCCAGACCTGGTCGGCTGCCGACGGATGCCGCTCAAGGTCGACGTGGACGGGCCCACTATCGGGCGCACCATCGGGGACGAATCCCGGACCGGGGAGGACGCCGGGGTAGCAGTCGCCCTGGATGTCGACGCCGAGCGTTTCGTCGACGGCTTCGTCCGCCGGCTCGAGCGCGTGCTCGTGTGATTTGGTGGTTTGCGCCGCTAGCAGCTAAGATTTTCCGATAGCTTTGTGACTGCGGTCCGCAGCAGTTGCGGCGGCGCCTTTTTGGGCGCTTGATTTCATGCGGACTGAAATATGTTTGAGGAGATTATCTCATGGCACTGACCACTGAGAAGAAGGCCGAGATCCTGAAGGAATACGGCCTCCACGAGACCGATACCGGCTCCCCGGAAGCCCAGGTGGCCCTGCTGACCTACCGCATCAGCAACCTGACCGAGCACCTGAAGGACCACAAGCAGGATCACCACTCCCGTCGTGGCCTGCTGCTGCTGGTCGGCCGTCGCCGCGGCCTGCTGAAGTACCTGGCTTCCACCAACATCGACCGCTACCGTGACCTGATTTCCCGTCTGGGCCTGCGTCGCTAATTTCCAGCGTCGATTGTCGCACAAGGCGTTGAGCACCTGCCGTGCTCAGCGCCTTTTTGCGATCTCTTAAACCTTTTCTCCCGCCCGGCCGGCGGCCGTGGCAGCGGGGACAGGAGGTTTGTACCACGACTTTCGTGGGCGGCGTTGTATCGGTCCGGCGTTTGTGCTGGTACGATTGAGCACCGTTGTGTGTGAATTCAACGTTGTACGACTACCGGCGACACCGACGATTGCCGGATGATGAGGAGAATTAACTTTAATGAGCGCTAACAACGCTGTTGAGTATGTAAACGACGAAAACTTCGGCATCACCGAAGCTATCGCCACGCTGGATAACGGGGACTTCGGTACCCGCACCATCCGCTTCGAGACCGGGCAGTTGGCCCGCCAGGCCGACGGCTCGGTGACCACCTACCTGGACGACGACACCATGCTGCTGGCCACCACCACGGCCTCCAACCAGCCGCGGGAGGGCTTCGACTTCTTCCCGCTGACCGTGGACGTGGAAGAGCGCATGTACGCCGCGGGCAAGATCCCGGGCTCGTTCTTCCGCCGCGAGGGCCGCCCGTCCACCGAGGCCATCCTGGCCTGCCGCCTGATCGACCGCCCGCTGCGCCCGACCTTTGTCAATGGGCTGCGCAACGAGGTCCAGGTCGTCATCACCGTGATGTCCCAGGCCCCGGATGAGTACTACGACGTCGTGGCCATCAACGGCGCTTCCGCCGCGACCCAGCTGTCCGGCCTGCCGGTCTCGGGCGCCGTGGGCGGCGTCCGCATGGCGTTTATCGCCGACCAGAAGCACCCGGAGGGCCAGTGGGTGGCCTTCCCGAACTCTGAGCAGCACGACCGCGCGCTGTTCGAGATGGTCGTGGCCGGCCGTATTGTCCAGCGCAAGAAGGGCCGCAAGACCGTCGAAGACGTGGCCATCATGATGGTCGAGGCCGGCGCCGGCATCAACGTCGCCGAGCGCGTGGCTGAAGGCGCCCCGGCGCCGCAGGAGTCCGCCGTGGCCGAGGGCCTGGAGGCCGCCAAGCCGTTCATCAAGACCCTGTGCGAGGCGCAGGCCGGCCTGGCCGAGCGCGTGGCCAAGGAGACCCAGGAGTTCCCGCTCTTCCCGGCCTACTCGGACGAGGTCTTCCAGGCCGTGGAGAAGAAGGCCAGCAAGAAGCTGGAGAAGCTGCTGACCATCGCCGGCAAGCAGGAGCGCGACGAAGCTACCAACGAGCACATGGAGCAGGTCGAGGCCGAGCTGCTCGAGCGCTTCGAGGACGAGGATGCGTCCAAGCAGATCCGCAGCGCTTATAACGCGGTGATGAAGGAGATCGTCCGCCACAAGATCCTGACCGAGGGCTTCCGCATCGATGGCCGCAGCGTCACCGACATCCGCGACCTGGGTGTTGAGGTCGAGCTGGTCCCGCGCGCCCACGGTTCCTCCCTGTTCGAGCGCGGCGAGACCCAGATCCTGGGCGTGACCACCCTGGACATGCTGAAGATGGAGCAGCACATCGACTCCCTGACCCCGGTCGAGTCGAAGCGCTACATGCACCACTACAACTTCCCGCCGTACTCCACCGGCGAGACCGGCCGCGTCGGCTCCCCGAAGCGCCGCGAGATCGGCCACGGCGCGCTGGCCGAGCGCGCCCTGCTGCCGGTCATCCCGTCCCGCGAGGACTTCCCTTACGCCATCCGCCAGGTCTCCGAGGCACTGGGCTCGAACGGTTCGACCTCGATGGGCTCGGTCTGTGCCTCGACGCTGTCGCTGTACAACGCCGGCGTCCCGCTGAAGGCCCCGGTAGCCGGCATCGCCATGGGTCTGGTCTCCGGCGAGGTCGACGGCAAGGAGAAGTTCGTCGCCCTGACCGACATCCTGGGCGCGGAAGACGCCTTCGGTGACATGGACTTCAAGGTCGCCGGTACCTCCGAGTACATCACCGCCCTGCAGCTGGACACCAAGCTGGACGGCATCCCGTCCGCCGTGCTGGCCGACGCGCTGGAACAGGCTCGCGATGCCCGCTCCGCCATCCTGGCCACCATGGCCGAGGTCATCGAGGGCCCGGACGAGATGTCCCCGCTGGCGCCGAAGATCACCTCCGTGCAGGTCCCGGTCAACAAGATCGGTGAGCTCATCGGCCCGAAGGGCAAGACCATCAACTCCATCACGGAGGAGACTGGCGCCGACATCACCATCGAGGACGACGGCACCGTCTACGTCTCCGCCGAGTCCGGCGAGGCCGCCGACGCCGCCCTGGACAAGATCAACTCGATTGCCAACCCGCAGCTGCCGAAGGTCGGGGAGCGCTTCCTGGGCACGGTCGTCAAGACCGTCGCCTTCGGCGCGTTCGTCTCCCTGACCCCGGGCCGCGACGGGCTCATCCACATCTCCAAGCTGGGTGGCGACGAGCGCATCGAAAAGGTCGAGGACGTGGTCAACGTGGGCGACAAGATCCAGGTCGAAATCGCCGACATCGACAACCGCGGCAAGATCTCCCTGGTGCCGGTCGACGAGGACTAATAATCCAGCGGCTGGTAAGTCAATGACCTAGCGATCGATAGTTAAGGGGCCGGAAGGCCCCTTTTCTTGTATCGTTAGATGTATGGACACACCCCGACAGCGCGCTGGCGATAAGCAGCGCCACGCAGCCGCTGAGCTGGTCAGCCAGGCTTTCAGCGAGGGCAAGATCAGCTTGGCTGAATTCGACGAACGCTCCCAGCGCGTCTGGGAGGCAACCTACGTGGACCAGCTCACCGAGCTGGTCGACGACTTGGGGCTAAGCCATGACCTAGACAAGCGTGACTCGCCCGCGCCAGCGCGCAGCGCCAACCACCCTGTGGTGGTTCCCAACCGCGAGGGCTCGAAGTTTTCGATCGGCATCATGGGCGGTGCCGAGCGCTTCGGTGGCTGGCACTGCGAGCCCAGCCACTTCGCCCTGAGCATCATGGGCGGCAGCGATCTGGACTTCTCCGAGGCCACCCTCGGCGCTAACCGGGTGGTCATCAACGCCTGGGACCTCATGGGCGGCTCGGAAATCCGCGTGCCGGAAAACTACAACATCCGCCTGGAGGGCTTCGGGATTATGGGCGGCGCGACCGTCAAGAACGGCCCGGGCGTGACCGTCCCGCTCTCGGAGGTCCCGGAAGACGCGCCGACCATCGTGCTGGTCAACTACGCGCTCATGGGCGGCAGCGATATCATCCGCGTGCCGGAGGTGCGCCGCCGCAAGGACTAATCCTTTCCGGCGACCGCCTACTTAACCGGCGAAGTCGATGACCACGCGCGGCGGGCCATCCATATACGTCACGGAGTAGGGGGCCTTTTCTTTCAGGCCCACCACGAACTGGGACTGGGCCTCGAAGGCGCTGGTGAACTGGACTTCTTCGATGACGCCGGCGCCCGGGAAGCTGCCGGTATCTAGGTATTGTTCCTCCAGCTCCGGCGTAGACGGCCACGGGGTGGGCTCGATCCCTAGGTCCAAGAAGGCGTTGCCGGCTACCTCGACGGGATGGCCGGAGGCCTGCTGGGTGGGCGCGTCGGTATAGCTGGCGAACCAGCTGGCGGGGCCTTTACCGCTAAATTCGATGACCATGCGGGTAAAGCCGTCGTGTTCGGCGGTGCGCACGCGCACCGGGACCAGCTCGCCGGCGCCTTGGGCCATGTGCTGCTCGTCGTCCAGGGAAGGGGTGCCCAGCATCTTTACCCCGTCGGATGCCCCGCCCGCAGGGGCGGTCGCGCCCTTCTGGACCGTGGAGGATTCGGCCGCCGCGGCTTCGTTGTCGGGGGCGGCGGAGGTAGACGTCACGGTGCTGGGGGAGGAGGTGTCGTTCGCGTTGTCGGCGTTGTCGGCATTCGCGCAGCCGGTGAGCACGAGGCCGGCTACCGCGAGGGGAGCGAGGGTAGAGATCCACTGGCGCATAGGGAGTCATCTCCTTGGGTAGGTAAAGGTTATCCCCAGTTTAGCCGAAACGCGTGTGACGGTTGTTAATTGTGAACAGCGGTTGCTAGTTCTTGAGCTCCACAATCTGGATCAGGTTGCCGCAGGTATCGTCGAAGACCGCGATCCGGGACGGGCCCACATCTGTCGGCTCCATGGTGAACTCCACGCCGCGGTCTTGCAGCTGCGCGTAGTCCCGGTCCAGATCGTCGGTGAGGAACTGGGTCAGCGGCATCCCGGCCTCGCGCAGGGCGGCGGTGAACTCGCCGGCGGCGGGATGCCCCTTGGGCTCGAGCACGATTTCCATGCCGGCCCCGGGCAACACCGAGCCGTCCGCGGCCAGCTGTGTCGGGTTGGTGATGGTCAGCCAGCGGAAATCGCCGTGCGTGACGTCGTCCTTGACCTGGAAGCCAAGCGTGCCGACGTAGAAATCGTGGGCGTGGGCTACATCGTCGACCAGAATAGAACCGATATACATGCGCATGGGCGCCAGTATAGTGGCCAAAGCGGTGCGGCCGGGCGGTAGAATGGCCGGGGTAACAGAACGCGGGTCTTCGGCCCGCAGCCGTGTATCCGTCGTCTTCCGCCACCGCCTCCCGCTGTGAGCGGCCGGGCCTTCCCACGCGGTTAGGTGCGGGCGGATGACGCGGAACAAGACGAGACCACTAAAGGAAGAAGGTAGCGCGATGAATATTCAAGTCGGTGTGCTGGGCGCAAAGGGGCGCGTGGGCGAGGCCGTCGTGGAGGCGGTGCAGGCTGCCGAGGACCTCGACCTGGCCGCGACCATCGACCACGGCGACTCCCTGGAGCTGCTCAAGACCAATGGCGTCCAGGTCGTGGTGGACTTCACCACGCCGGATTCCGTCATGGGCAACCTGGAGTACTGCGTGTCCAACGGCATTCACTGCGTGGTGGGCACCACCGGCTTCGACAAGGACCGCCTGGCCCAGGTCAAGCAGTGGACGCAGGCCTCCGGCGCGGGCCACGTTCTGATCGCGCCTAACTTCGCTATATCCGCTGTGCTGACCATGGTGCTCTCCCGCCAGGTCGCCCAGTACTTTGAGACCGCCGAGGTCGTGGAGTACCACCACCCGACGAAGCTGGACGCGCCGTCCGGCACGGCCGTGCACACCGCCGAGGGGATTGCCGCCGCCCGCCAGGAGGCCGGCATGGGCCCGATGCCCGACGCCACGGAGAAGACCTTGGACGGCGCCCGCGGCGCCAACGTGGACGGCGTGCCGGTCCACGCGGTGCGCACCCGCGGCATGGTGGCCCACGAGGAGGTCATCTTCGGCGCCCAGGGCCAGAGCCTGACCATCCGCCAGGACTCTTACGACCGCACCTCCTTCGTACCGGGCGTGCTGGTCGGCGTCCGCAATATCGCCGACCGCCCGGGCTTGGTCGTGGGGCTGGAATCCTACCTGGGGCTCTAGGCCATGGCTGAGGTCAGTAACCTGCAGGTCGAGCTGATTGCGGCGACCGCCTTTCACGCCCCCACCGGGGTGGAGTGGGAAGCGGATGCCACGGCCACGGATGCCGAGGCGCTGGTCGAGTTCGCGGGCCGGGCCTGCTATGAGTCCTTCGACAAGCCGAACCCGCGCACCGCGACCAACGCCGCCTACTTGCGGCACATCCTGGAGGTCGGCCACGCCGGCCTGCTCGAGCACGCCACGGCGACGCTCTACATCCGTGGCATCTCCCGCTCGGCCACCCACGAGCTGGTGCGGCACCGGCACTTCTCCTTCTCCCAGCTCTCGCAGCGCTACGTCCACCCCGAGCGGGCCTCCGTCGTGCTGCCGGATCCCATCGCCCGCGACGAGCAACTGACCCGGCTGCTGCTGTCCGCGGTGGACGAGAGCCGGTTTGTCTACGAGGAGCTGCTCCACGCGCTGGAGGAGAAGCTGGAGGACGAACCCAACGCCCTGCTGCGCAAGAAGCAGGCGCGCCAGGCCGCGCGGGCCATCCTGCCGAACGCGACCGAGTCCCGGATCGTGGTCACGGGCAACTACCGCACTTGGCGGCAGTTCATCGCCGCGCGGGCGACGGAGCACGCGGACACGGAGTTGCGGGCGGTGGCCGTGGCCTGCCTGCGGCTTTTGTCCCAGCAGGCGCCCGTGCTCTTTGATGATTTTCACATCACCACGTTGTCCGACGGCACGGAGATGGCCGCCAGCCCCTACGCGGGCTAGAACACCGCCATGCCGGGGGCGGATGCCCGCAGCCCGTCGATAAGCGGGTATCCTTGACGCCTATGAGCACAGGTATGACTGCACAGACCGGCATCGAGACGTTCGGCCGCGTCGGGGTCGCCATGGTCACTCCGTTTGACCAGGACGGCGCCCTGGACTTGGGCCGGGCTCGAGAGCTTGCTGCGCACCTCGTGGACAACGGCATCGATTCCCTCATCGTTGGGGGCACTACGGGTGAGTCTCCCACCACCACCGTGGCGGAGAAGGCTGAAATGCTAAAGGCCGTTAAGGACGAGGTGGGCGACAGGGCACGAATTTGCGCTGGTGCGGGAACCAATAATACGGTGTCTTCCGTAGAGCTTGCCCGCACCATGGCCAACGCGGGGGCGGATAGCCTTCTGGTCGTGACCCCGTATTACTCTAAGCCTTCGCAGGCGGGAGTCCTGGCGCACTTCACCGAAATTGCTGGCGCCACCGATCTGCCAATCTGCGTCTACGACATTCCTGGTCGCTCCGGTATCCCGATCCACGCGGATACGTTACGCCGGCTGGCTGAGCTGCCCACCGTCGCGGCCGTGAAGGACGCGAAGGGCGACCTGCCACTCGGTGCCCAACTAATGCAAGAGACCGGACTGGCGTGGTACTCCGGCGATGATCCGCTCAACCTCCCGTGGCTTGCCATGGGGGCCAGCGGTTTCATCTCGGTCATCGGCCACGCCGCCCCGCGGGCTCTTGTGGAGCTTTATACTTCTTTCTCAGAAGGAAACCTTGCCCGTGCAAGGGACATAAACGTAAATACTCTGGCCCCGCTCGTTCACGCCCAAGCGCGTCTGGGCGGCGCCACCTTAGCCAAGGCGGCCCTGCGACTGCAGGGAATCGACGTCGGCGAACCGCGGCTGCCTATTCTGGCAGCCAATGAGGATGAGCTGACCGAACTCCGCCGCGATATGCAACAAGCTGGAGTCCTATAAGTATGACTGAATCTCGAAACCGTGCCCGGAAAGTGACCCGCAAGGCGGGCCCGCCGACGGGCCAAGAAGCAGCCTCCAACGAGGCGGCATCGCCGGTATTCCAGGCCCCGCAAAACACCGGCAACGACTCTGCCGGCGCAGAGGGCGGCAACGGAGACAACAACGGCAACTCTGATAACAAGAACAATCAGAGCAATGGCGGCAACCAGGGCAACGACAACAACGGCGGTAACGGCAACAACAATGGCGGCAACCGCCGTTCCAACCGCTCCCGTGGTTCCCGCGGTGGCCGCGGTCGCGGCCGAGGCGGCAACAACGGCAATAACAACCACGGCAACAACAAAGGCAACGGTAAGGGCGGAAAGAACAACCGCAACAACAACCGGGGCCGCCGCAACGTGCCCAAGTCCATGCAGGGCGCGGATCTGACCAAGCGCCTGCCGGAGCCGCCGAAGCAGGCCAAGGGCTCCCTGCGCATCTACGCGCTGGGTGGCATCTCCGAGATCGGCCGCAACATGACCGTCTTCGAGTACGACGGCCGCCTGCTGATCATCGACTGCGGCGTGCTCTTCCCGTCCTCGGGCGAGCCGGGCGTGGACCTGATCCTGCCGGACTTCGGCCCGATCGAAGACCGCCTGGACAAGGTGGAGGCCCTCGTGGTCACCCACGCGCACGAGGACCACATCGGCGCTATCCCGTGGCTGCTGAAGCTGCGTCCGGATATCCCGATCGTCGCCTCCCGTTTCACCATCGCGCTGATTGCGGCCAAGTGCAAGGAGCACCGCCAGAAGCCGAAGTTCGTCGAGGTCAACGAGAAGTCGGACGTTTCCTACGGCCCGTTCCGCGCGCGTTTCTGGGCCGTCAACCACTCCGTGCCGGATGCCCTGGGCATCATGCTGGGCACCCCGGCCGGCAACATCATCCACACTGGCGACATCAAGATGGACCAGACCCCGCTGGACGGTCGCCCGACCGACCTGCCGGCGCTGTCGCGCTACGGCGACGAGGGCGTGGACCTGATGCTGTGCGACTCCACGAACGCCAACGTCCCGGGCGTTTCCGCCTCGGAGGGTGATATCCCGGCGACCTTCAAGCGCCTGGTGGCCAACGCCCGCCAGCGCGTCATCATCGCCTCGTTCGCGTCCAACGTCTACCGCGTGCAGGCGGCTATCGATGCCGCCGTGGCCGCCGGCCGCAAGGTCGCCTTCAACGGCCGCTCCATGATGCGCAACATGGAAATCGCGGAGAAGATGGGCTTTTTGAAGGTCCCGCGCGGTACCATCGTGCCGATTGACGAGGCCGCCAAGATGGCCCCGCACAAGACGGTGCTGATTACCACCGGTACCCAGGGCGAGCCGATGGCCGCGCTGTCGCGCATGGCCCGCCGCGAGCACCGCCAGATCACCGTCCGCGACGGCGATCTCATCGTCTTTTCCTCCTCGCTCATTCCGGGCAACGAGGAAGCCGTCTTCGGCATCATCAACATGCTGTCGCAGATTGGCGCCGAGGTCGTGACCAACAAGGAGGCCAAGGTGCACGCCTCCGGCCACGGTTACGGCGGCGAGCTGCTCTTCCTCTACAACGCCGCGCGCCCGAAGAACGCCATGCCGGTCCACGGCGAGTGGCGCCACCTGCGCGCCAACAAGGAGCTGGCCATTTCGACCGGCGTCGACCGCGATCGCGTCGTGCTGGCGCAGAACGGCGTCGTCGTCGACCTGCACAACGGCCGCGCCCAGGTCGTGGGCCAGATCCAGGTCGGCAACCTCTACGTCGACGGCGTGAACATGGGCGAGGTCGACGCGGACACGCTGGCCGACCGCACCAACCTGGGCTCCGGCGGCGTGGTGTCGATTACCTGTGTCATCGACAACCGCACCTCCCGCCTGATGGAGCACCCGACGGTCGCGACCACCGGCTTCAGCGACGACGATCGCTCCGTGGTCCCGGAGGTCGCCGAGCTGGTTGAAAACACCATGAACGACCTGGCCGCCGAGGGCGAGAACGACACCTACCGCATGGTGCAGAAGATTCGCCGCAAGGTCTCCAAGCTCATGGATTCCAAGTACAAGCGTGAGCCGGTCATCCTGCCGACCATCGTTCCCACCTCGGGCGACGGTTCGCTGATTGATGACGACGAGGTCCACAGCGCCCGCGAATCCCTGTAGCGCTTAAACGCCGCGCATGCTCCCCAGCTCCCTTCCCATGGTTGAAGGGATATGCTGGGGAGCATGTCTTTTTCCGGTACTGAAAGAAACCGACTAGCCGATCTTTTCATCGACCTAGGCCCCGACGCCGATACCCTGTGCGAGGGCTGGACCACCCACGACATGGCCGCGCATCTCTGGCTGCGCGAGCACCGCCCCGACGCGGCCGCCGGAATGTTCATCCCGGCGCTGAGCGGCCACCTGGACAAGGTAACCAAGCAGGTAAAAAGCCGCGACTACGTGAAACTGGTCAACGCCTGGCGTGCGGGCCCGCCGAAGTGGAGCCCGTTCTTCTTGCTGGACTCCAAGCTGAACTTCGCGGAGAACTTTATCCACCACGAGGACGTGCGCCGGGCCAACGGCCAGACCGAGCCGCGGGAATTTTCCGCGGTGGTCGACGACGAATTTTCCGCTACGCTCCAGCGCTTTGCTCCACTGATGTTGAAGAAGTCGCGGCTGCCCGTCATCCTGCACCCGGCCGGCGGGCGCCGGATCGTGGCCGCGGACAAGCGGGGAGTGGCCGAGCGCGGCGACGCCGTGGTGGCTGTCTCCGGGCAGCCGGCCGAGCTGCTGCTGTGGGTCTACGGCCGGGACGCGGCCCAGGTGGAGATCGCAGGCGACAAGTCCGCCATCGTGAAGTCTAGTCTTTAGGCTTGACCGCAACTTTTCTTCGTGAACTGTGTGTTGCGCCTGTGATTAGTGGGGTATAAGCGGCTAGAGTTACAGGCATGTCTGTCAAGAATGTCTCGTCTCGCCGCAGTAGTTCCCCTGGCCGCAACAAACCATCGCCGGCCAAGCGGGCGCGTCCGGCGGGCCGTGGCAAGGCGCCCGAGACTTTAGCGGTACCCAGCGCTGCCGAGAGCGAGCATCCTCGCACCGGCAGCGCTTTCCGTGCGGTCGGGCACGGGGTGGGGGCGATGTTTTCGGCCACCGCCCGCGGCGTGAGCCGGGGCCTGGCAAGCCTGAAGCCGAGCGACGAAGACTTGCTGGACGAGGGCAACCCCGGTAACGATCATAGCGACGGCGCTGCGGCGCCGGTGGAGCAGAACACTAAGCGGCCGCGCCGCGCCAAGAGAAAGAAGTCAGAGATTACGCCTGAGGACACCCCGTCGAAAAGGTCGAAATTGGAAGAAGAGATTGACGAACACGACGCGCTAGACACCGAAGAGGACGGCGCGGAGGCCGGCATATCCATCGGCAACCCGGACGCGGTTGGCCTGATCCTGCTGGGCCTGGCCGCGGTGATCGGTGCCTCCGTGTGGCTGGACATCGCCGGCCCCATCGGCGCCGGCATTGCTACCGTGGTCCACCTTGTCATCGGCGCGGGCGCCCTCGTGCTGCCCGTCGCCCTGGTTGCCCTGGCGCTGGTGCTCATGCTGCGCATCGGCGGGCCCTCGGGCGGCATCCCGCCCCGGGTCATCCTCGGCACGACCCTCATCGTGGTCTCCATGCTGGGGCTTATCCACATCTTCGCCGGCGACCCCACTGAGTGGGCCGACCGCATGAGCGCCGGCGGCGCCGTGGGCGCTTGGACCGGCGGGCTGCTGGCCCTGGGTTTCTCGGGCTACGTAGCCGTGCCGCTGCTCTTCCTAGTCATCGTCTACGGCGCGCTGAAGGTCACCGGCATTACCGTGCGCGAGGCGTGGGATCTGCTGGTTGATACCATTTCCGGCCTGCGCGGCAAGGACGCCGCGGAGGAGGACGCCGACGACGACGCCTACAGCCAGGTCAGCGATCACATCGACGATATCGCCGCCGGCCGCAACACCGAGCGCCGTTCCACGGCCCGCCGGGCCACCGGGCGCCTACTGCCCCAGAAGCCGAAGCCGGCCCCGCAGTCGGGCCCGGGCGCTGGTTCTGCTGCCGCGGGCGCCGCTGGTGCTGCGGGCGCGGCTGGTGCCGCCGCGTCCCCGGCTTCTGCCTGGAACTCCTCGGAGGCGGAGACCACCGCCCTGAACAACCCGGGCCGGTCGGCCGGGAGCAAGTCCAGCCAGCGCGACGAGCTGGCGGATACCAACGAGATCCCGGTCGTGCGCGACGCAACCCCGGAACCGGAAGACCTGTTTAGCGCTTCCCAGGACGCCGGGGCTGCGGAGCCCACGCGCACCCTGGACGCGGGCGCGCAGTCCACGCCGCGCTCGGCTGGTGCTCAGTCGAAGTCCGATGACGCGGTCTCGGCTTCGCGGGAGGCCATGCGCCAGGCGATTATCGCCCGCTCCGGCCAAGACCCTGCTAGAGGGAAGGCCGCCGACGAGGAAGAGCCGGCGGAAGAGCCTGTCGCAGCGGCTGCTCCGGCGACCCCGGCGACGACCGAGGACGGCGACTACGACCTGCCGACGACGGATCTGCTGACCGCCGGCACTCCGGCGAAGGAGCGCACCGAGGTCAACGACCACATCATCGCGGCTATCACGGACGTCTTCGAGGAGTTCAAGGTCAACGCCCAGGTGACCGGATTCAGCCGCGGGCCGACAGTGACCCGCTACGAGATCGAGCTGGGCCCGGGCGTGAAGGTCTCGAAGGTGACCAACTTGCAGTCCAACCTGGCCTACGCGGTGGCCACCGACAACCTGCGCCTGCTGACCCCGATCCCGGGTAAGTCCGCCGTGGGCATCGAGGTCCCCAACCCGGACCGCGAGATGGTGCGCCTGCGCGAGGTGCTCGACGCCCCGGCTACCCGTGCGCAGACCGACCCGATGCTCATCGGACTGGGCAAGGACATCGAGGGCGACTTCGTCTCGGCCTCGGTCAAGAAGATGCCCCACCTGCTGGTGGCCGGTGCTACCGGTTCCGGTAAGTCGGCGTTCGTGAACTCCATGCTGGTTTCCCTGCTTACCCGCGCTACGCCGGAACAGGTGCGCCTCATCCTGGTCGATCCGAAGATGGTCGAGCTGACCCCGTACGAGGGCATCCCGCACCTCATCACCCCGATCATCACGCAGCCGAAGAAGGCCGCGGCCGCCCTGCAGTGGCTGGTCGAGGAGATGGAGCAGCGCTACCTGGACATGAAATCCGCGCGCGTCCGCAAGATCGAGGACTTCAACGCCAAGGTGCGCTCCGGCGAGTACCAGGCCCCTGCCGGCTCCCAGCGCGACGTGCGCCCGTACCCGTACATCGTCTGCGTGGTCGACGAGCTGGCTGACCTGATGATGACGGCGCCGAAGGAAATCGAGGACTCCATCGTGCGTATTACCCAGAAGGCCCGCGCGGCCGGCATCCACTTGGTCTTGGCTACCCAGCGCCCGTCCGTCGACGTCGTCACCGGTCTGATCAAGACCAACGTGCCATCCCGCCTGGCGTTCGCCACCTCCTCGCTGACCGACTCCCGCGTCATCCTGGACCAGGGCGGGGCGGAAAAGCTCATCGGCATGGGCGACGCCCTGTTCATCCCGCAGGGCGCCGGCAAGCCGCAGCGCCTGCAAGGCGCGTTCGTCACGGACGAGGAAGTCCAGGCCGTGGTCGATGCCGCCAAGCGGCAGGCCCAGCCGAATTACACCGAGGGTGTTACCGAGGAGAAGCAGGATAGCAAGAAGAAGGAAATCGACGACGATATCGGAAAGGATATGGACGACCTCCTGGAGGCCGTCGAGCTCGTCGTCACTTCCCAGCTGGGCTCCACGTCGATGCTGCAGCGCAAGCTGCGCATCGGCTTCGCCAAGGCCGGTCGCCTGATGGACCTGATGGAATCCCGCGGCGTCGTGGGGCCCTCGGAGGGTTCGAAGGCCCGCGAGGTGCTCACCAAGCCCGAGGAACTCGAGACCATGCTGTGGTACATCAAGGGCGCCGACCCGGCCGAGGCACCCAAGGAGGTGCAAGAGGAAATGGCCCAGCAGGAAGCTGCGGGCGCCGCCGGTGAGGCGGACACCAACCCGGATGGGGCACCTGCCGGTGGGGAAGATACCCGCACCGTACAGGCAACCTACAACCCGTCGTCGGGGGCGTTTTAGGGCCGCCGCGGGCGGACTCGTGTAGGATTAATCGAGTCTTGGAGGGGAGTACCCCATTCTTCGGCGCTGATCGTCAACACGGCAGCGGCAGCACACACTGCCCGCTCCCGGTCGCGCCGGCCCGGTCATCCGGGCGGGGGAGACCTCCGGTCCATTTTTTGCTGTAACGACCGGAGGGATAAGTGCCATGAGTGTACCCGTATGGATTTGGCTGCTAACTGGCGCAGTCATTCTCGGATTTTTCGTCTTTGATTTCTACTCGCACGTGCGTACTCCGCACGAGCCCACCCTGAAAGAATCCGGTCTGTGGACCGCCTTCTATGTCGGTTTGGCACTGTTGTTCGGCGTGGTCATCTGGGTCCTGTGGGACCACGAGCACGCCGTGCAGTACTACACCGGTTACGTGACGGAGAAGGCGCTGTCGGTCGACAACCTCTTCGTCTTCGCCCTGATTATGGGCGCGTTCAAGATCCCGCGCAAATACCAGCAGAAGGTGCTGCTCATCGGCATCGTGCTGGCGCTCATCTTCCGCCTGATCTTCATCTTGCTGGGCGCCGCGGTCATCGCCGCCTGGTCGGACGTGTTCTACCTGTTCGCCATCTTCCTGCTCTACACGGCCATCAAGCTGATCGTGGATGAGGTTCGCGACGCCCCGGAGACCGACCCGAACGACATGGCGGTCATCAAGATGATCCGCAAGGCCATCCACGTCACCCCGCGTTACCACGGCGACAAGCTCATCCACCGCGAGGAATCCGGCCCCAAGAATGGCAAGCTGGCGCTGACCCCGCTGTTCGTGGCGCTGGTGGCCATCGGCCTGATTGACATCATGTTCGCCTTCGACTCCATCCCGGCTATCTACGGCATCACCTCGGAAGCGTTCTTGGTCTTTACCACCAATGCCTTCTCCCTGATGGGCCTGCGCCAGATGTACTTCCTGCTCGACGGCCTGCTGGACCGCCTGGTGTACCTGCCGTACGGCCTGGGCATCATCCTGGGCTTCATCGGCGTGAAGCTGCTGCTGCATGCCCTGCACGAGAACAACCTGCCGTTCATCAACGGCGGCGACGACGTCCCGGTGCCGGAGGTCTCCACCATCTGGTCGCTGATCATCATCGTGGGGGTCCTCGTCATCACGGTGTTGGCGTCCATCTGGAAGAACAAGCGCGACGAAGCCCAAGGCGGCATCAAGGTCTCCCACAACCACTACGACTGGGACGAGGAAGGCAACAAGATCGTCCGCGACAAGCGCGGCCACCTCATCGGCAAGGCCGACGAGGTCGCCAGCTCCGAGTTGCCTTAAAACCGAACTTGATGGGGCGGTGCGCTAACGCACCGCCTCACACCCGACCGTCCCGAGCGCGATCTTTTGAAAGCCAATATTTACACAGTTGATGGGGGAATTAGGTCGGGCTTTTGTCGCTGCGGCGCCGGAATAAGAGAAGGCGCAGGCTAGAAAATCTTGGTGACGGGGTTCCACTCGCGGAAGCTGCGGCGGGTGACCACGCCCGAGGTGTGGAACGGGTCGTCGTCCATGATCTTGATGGCGTCGGCGACCTGGGCGTCGTCGTCTAGCTGCAGGATGATGAGCGCTCCGCCGGCTGAATCCGGGTGGGGGCCGGAGCCGACAATGAGGCCCTTCTCGTGCAGGCTGTTGATGAATTCGCGGTGGGCGGGGCGCTGCTCCGACACCAGCGGGTTGGTGGGGGCGTAGTCGTAAAAGGTGGCGAAATACTTCATGCTCTCATCCTAGTTTTTCCGCGCCCGCCCCGGCGGTTTTCTTGCGGGACTAATTCTGTCCTGGTCTATCGTGGACGAGATTTACTCCCACAACTCGCGGCGGTTTGGCGTAGCCCGCCCCGTTGATTGCCCGGTGGGACCCCGTTTGGGCCGTGGCCAATAGGAAACGATCTAAAGCAGGTAAGATTGTAGGCGTGAGTCAACCAGGAACTAGGTCATCCAACCCCGGCCCAGCGCACAGCGGCGGCGGGGGCTTGAAGCGTGGCGGGGAGAAGCCCTCCAATTGGAACCTGCCCAACATCCTGACTAGCCTGCGGATCCTTTTCATTCCGGTCTTTGCCTGGCTCGTGTTGGCTGAACACCAGTGGTGGGCGTTTGCCGTCTTCGTCCTGCTGATGATTACGGACAAGCTCGACGGCGACATCGCCCGGGCTAAGGGACTCATCACGGATTTCGGCAAGATTGCCGATCCGATTGCGGACAAGGCGCTGATGACCACGGCGCTGGTCTGCCTGAATATCATCGGGGTCCTGCCGTGGTGGATCACCGTGGTCATCCTGGTGCGCGAATTTGGCATCACGATCTGGCGCATGGTCATGCTGCGACGCGGTCTGGTGGTTCCAGCCTCCAAGGGCGGCAAGCTCAAGACCGTTCTGCAGTCGCTAGCCGTAGCCATGTATCTGTGCCCGCTGCCCGACTGGATGAATATCCCGACGCTGACCGTCATGCTCCTAGCCATGGCCGTCACGGTTGTTACGGGCGTGCAGTACCTGGCGGATGCCCGGAAGCACAATGCCTAATCCTGCTGGTCCGAACCCCGCCGCCCGCGAGACGGTGACCGCGCTGAAGGAACGCGGCGAGACCGTCGCCTGGTGCGAGTCCCTGACCGCGGGCCTGGGCGCGGCCACGCTCGCCACGGTGCCCGGGGCATCGGCGGTGCTGCGCGGGGGACTGGTCACCTACGCCACGGAGCTGAAAACCACGCTGGCCGGGGTGGACCCCGCGCTCATCGAAGAAAACACGGTTATCTCCGCTCCAGTGGCGGAGGCGATGGCCGCGGGAGCGCGGGCGCGGTGCGGCGCCGACTGGGGTCTGGCCTTGACCGGAGTGGCCGGGCCCGACCCGCAGGACGGGCACTCGGTCGGCGAGGTCTGGGCGGGTCTTGCTGCCCCGGATGGCTCCCAGCATTCCTGGCAGGTGGGTGGTCCTGCTGGCCTTGCGGGTACCCGGGACGAGATCCGGACCGCGGCCGTGAGCCAGACGCTGACCAGAGCGGTCGAAAAGATTCGAAATTTTCCCCGCCGATAGGGAACAAAGTACGTTGATGAGCCGTTGGAACTAGTGATGAACACTACTACCGCACTGCTGGATACCCCCACCCGCTCCCATGCCGCGCCGTTAAACGAGCCGTTGCTGCGAGAGGCCCTGGGCTTGAGCCTGCGTGCTTTCCGCGCGGACAAGTCCGTGACTCTGCGCGAGCTCGCTGCGGTCGCCCACGTCTCCCCGGGCTATCTGTCCGAGCTCGAGCGTGGCCGCAAAGAAGTTTCCTCCGAGATGCTCGCGGCGGTTTGCGGCGCCCTCGACGTGTCGGTGGCCGATGTACTCATCGAGGCCGCCGGCTACATGGCGCTGCCATCGGTAGATGAAGAACTGGCGCAGACCGCCCCGGCTGCCTCCGAGCTTTAGCTCCCCTTAACGCCGCCTATTGGCAGCGTGTGCCCGCTATTTTCGCTACGATGGTGGGTCGAAGCACTACTGAGCAATCGATATGTTTAAAGAAAAGAGGCCCTTGGCTCATGGCTAACCCATTTTCCAAACTCTGGAAGTACCTGATGGCTTTGTTTGACTCCAAGATTGAGGAAAACGCCGATCCGAAGGTCCAGATCGAGCAGGCCATCGAGGACGCTCAGCGCCAGCACCAGGAACTGTCCCAGCAGGCCGCGGCCGTCATCGGTAACCAGCGCCAGTTGGAAATGCAGCTGAACCGCCGCCTAGGCGAGATCGAGAAGCTGCAGGGCAACACCAAGCAGGCCCTGCAGCTGGCCGACAAGGCCCGCGCCGACGGTGACGAGACCAAGGCGGTCGAGTACGAAAACGCCGCCGAGGCCTTCGCCGCGCAGCTGGTGACCGCGGAGCAGTCCGTCGAGGACACCAAGAAGCTGCACGACCAGGCCCTGCAGCAGGCAGACCAGGCTAAGAAGGCCGTTGAGCGCAACGCTATGGCGCTGCGCGAGAAGGTGGCGGAGCGCTCCAAGCTGCTGAGCCAGCTGGAGCAGGCCAAGATGCAGGAGAAGGTCTCCGAGTCGCTGAGCAGCATGAACGAGCTGTCCAACGGCTCGACCCCGTCGCTGGACGCCGTCCGTGACAAGATCGAGCGCCGCTACTCCAAGGCTCTGGGGCAGGCCGAGCTGGCCGAGAACTCCGTCGAGTCCCGCATGCAGGAGGTCCAACAGGCCGGCGTGCAGCTGGCCGGACACTCCCGCCTGGAGCAGATCCGCGCGGAGATGAACGACTCCAAGCCGGTCGAGTCGGGCCAGAAGAAGCAGCAGCTTGAGTCCGGCCAGAGCACCGGCGGCAACGCCCAGTCGGCGGCCGACAAGGCAGCCCAGCCGGAGGTCAGCAACGACGCCGTGGAGGCCCGCCTGCGCGAGCTGCGCGGCGAATAACCCGCACTAGCTACTTTGCTTAGCGTCAGCGCTCGCTGACAAAGACAAGCCCCCAGCCATCCCGAAGAGGGAAGCTGGGGGCTTGGTGCGTTGCGGACTAATCGCCGACGCCGCGGGCGGCCAGCGCCTCGCCCATGGCTTGGGCGCGGCGGATAGAGCGAATGACGACCGGGGTGGCGAAGGCCATCACGGACATGTTCGCCCCGCGGGCCTTGCGGGCGTCCAAGACCTCGCCGACGGTCTCGAACATCAGCGGGATGAGCCGGATGGTCAAGGACATCGCCAAGCTGATGGTCTCCACGGGCAGGCCGAAACGCGCCAGGGGAGCCAGGGTCCGCTCCATCGACTCCATGATCTCGTCCACCGTCGAGGTGAGCGTGAGCAGGAAGGCGACCTCCATGGCCGCGAAGATTGTCAAGAACATCACTGCCGCGTACTCGAAGTCGCGGGACCACCATTGGAAGGCCGCCAGCGGCACGAGGATAAACAACGGCGGGGTGAGCTGGCTGGCGATAATGGACGGCGGGACCTGGGCCAGGGCATAGGGGATAGCACCTACTACCACCGCGGCTAGGGCCCACGGGATGGTCTTGATGAAGATGCTGGTAACCAAGATAAAGACGATGATGATAGCCAGCTTCACCGAGGGGGAGGGCCGGTGGACGATGGTGTCTTTATCGACGTAGACATTCAGCGGTATGTTTTTGCGCCGCACGAGCGTTGACTCCTTTGCCTTAGAGCGGGCGGGCTGCCATGAGGTCGCGGTAGAAGCTCAATACCTCCGCCGGCGGGCCGTCGGCGGCGACCTGGTGCTCGTCGATGCAGATAACCCGGTCGAAGTCGGTGAGGAAGTCCAGGTCGTGCGTGACGACGATGAGCTGCTGCTCCAGGCTGGCGAACTCGCGCCGGATACGGTCGCGGTTGCGCAGGTCCAGCAGGGTAGTGGGCTCGTCGGCGAGGATCAGCGTGGGGTCGATGACGAGTACGGCTGCGAGCGCCAGCATCTGCTTCTGCCCGCCGGACAGGGTGTGCGGGGACTGCTCCGCTAGGTCCGTCAGCCCGAAACGCTCCAGGGCGGCGTCGACGCGGCGGTTGCGCTCCTCCTTCGACAGCTTGAAGCGGCGCAGGGAGAAGGCGACGTCGTCGCGCACCTGCGGCATGACGATCTGGTTCTCGGCATCGGAGAAGACGAAACCGATCTTCTTGCGCAGCTCTTTGCCGTTTTCTTCGACGTTGAGTCCGTCGACCGTCACCGTCCCGGTGGTGGGCTCGCCCAGGCCGTTGATAAGACGGGTCAGGGTGGACTTGCCGCTGCCGTTCGCGCCGATGATGCCGATGCGGTGCTCGGTAAGCTCCAGGCAAATATCGCGCAAGACCTCGGTCTCGTCGTAGGTAACGCCGACGTGGTCGAACTTAATTGTTGGCACGGCGGTCAGCTCGTCGCTTGGTAGCGCCCATGAGATCCGGGAAGGCGGCGTGCACGCCGTACGCGATGATGATGGCGACGACGAGCTTCAGGGAGTCCACGGGGACGAAGGCGAACTGGGCCACGGTGGCCTCGGTCAGCGAGAGGCCGGAGCGGACCATCAGGCCGATCGCGCCGCAAACGTACTGGATGAGCAGGGCCACGACACCGGCCAGGATGAAGATACCGATGCGGGCGCCCTTGGCGCGCGGGGCGCGGTAGGCGATGGAACCGGCAACCCACGGGGAGATCACGTAGCCGATGATGTAGCCCACGGTCGGGCCGGCCAGCGCGCGCAGGGTGGTGCCGCCGCCGGCCAGTACCGGCAGGGCCAGCCCCAGGAAGAGGAAGAGCAGGCCGACGGCCAGGCCGCGCTTGCCGCCTAGGACGAGCCCGGCCAGGATGATGGCGGCGTTTTGCAAAACGATCGGGACGCCGGCGGTGCCGACGGGGATGGAGACAAAGGCGAGGACAATGACGAGGGCGGTAAAGACCGCCACGTAGGCCAGACCGGAGGCCAGAGTATTCTTCTTCATGCCCGAAAACCCTAGCAGTGAACAGACAATCTGCAGGAAACGACCACTTTTGAACAGTGTTCATGCAGGACAGGAGCACCCCCGCTTTACCCCCATATAGTGAGGGAGTCAAACGTTTTTCTCTCCGCCCGCCGGGTTGGTTGACCGCAGATATAACGCGGTAGGATGGCGGGCATGCGTTTGACGGAGTACACCCAGCTTATTACGGACGAATTCGGGGCAGAAAAGGCCGCCTGGATTTCCCATTCGCATGTCCTGGCCGAGTTCGGGGATACCGCGGACGCGCTTATCGAACGCGGCGTCGATCCGGGCAAAGTCTGGGACGGGTTGTGCGACGACTTTAGTGTCCCGGAAGAGCGCCGACTGGGCGTGGACTATCCGACCAAATGATTCGTAGTCGGCGTGCCGCATTCGAAATTCGAACAGGCGTGCGTGTACTATGGGGTCGGTGTCCGTCGGTGGTATTAGCTTTTACGGTGTAAACGCCAGCGCGCGGGAACCCACCGGCTAGCCGGCGGAGTCTAAAAGTTAAGGCCGCGGGTTTATCCGTGCGCTGAGTTATCAACGCGAAGTGCTCTAAGTACTCAAGCCCCAAAAGACTTGTTAAAGAAAAGGTGAGTTAGAACCATGGCTGCTAAGAAGAAGTCCGCTAAAGCCACCGGAAATAGCGCGGATGACCGCAAGAAGGCGCTAGATGCCGCGATGGCCATGATCGAAAAGGATTATGGCAAGGGCGCGGTCATGCGCCTGGGCGATGACAACCGCCCGCCCATCCAGGCGATCTCCTCCGGCAACACCGCCATCGACATCGCGCTGGGCATCGGCGGCTTCCCGCGCGGCCGCGTGGTTGAGATCTACGGCCCGGAGTCTTCCGGTAAGACCACGGTGGCCCTGCACGCCATCGCGGAGGCCCAGAAGGGCGGGGGCATTGCCGCCTTTATCGACGCCGAGCACGCCCTCGACCCGGAATACGCCCGCCTGCTGGGCGTGGACACGGACAACCTGCTGGTCTCCCAGCCGGATACCGGTGAGCAGGCCCTCGAGATTGCGGACATGCTGGTTCGCTCCGGCGCCATCGACATCATCGTGGTGGACTCCGTTGCCGCGCTGACGCCGAAGGCGGAAATCGAGGGAGAGATGGGCGATAGCCACGTCGGCCTGCAGGCCCGCCTGATGTCGCAGGCGCTGCGTAAGATGACCGGCGCCCTGTACAACTCGGGCACCACCGCCATCTTTATTAACCAGCTGCGCGAAAAGATCGGCGTCATGTTCGGCTCCCCGGAGACGACCACCGGTGGTAAGGCCCTGAAGTTCTACGCCTCGGTGCGCTGCGACATCCGCCGCATCCAGACCTTGAAGGACGGCCAGGACGCCATCGGTAACCGCACCAAGATGAAGATCGTGAAGAACAAGGTCTCCCCGCCGTTCAAGATCGCGGAGTTCGACATCATGTACGGCGAGGGCATCTCCCGCGAGTCCTCCATCATCGACCTGGGCGTCGAACACGGCTTCATCAAGAAGTCTGGCTCCTGGTTCACCTACGAAGGCGACCAGCTGGGGCAGGGTAAGGAAAAGGCCCGCAACTTCCTCAAGGAAAACCAGGACCTGGCCAACGAGATCGAGAAGAAGATCTTCAAGAAGCTGGGCGTGGGCGCCGACGCCGCCAACGCGGACGAGGAAGTCGCCATGGACGTGCCGGGCGCCGACGATGACCTGTCGGATGAGTCGGTGGGCCTGGTGCCGAACGTCGACTTTGACGACGACGATCAGGACTAGGTAGATGCCGCAGCCATCGCCGGACAAGATCGCGCGGCTGCAGCGCGCCTTGGACGATTACGCGCACGGCAGCGGCGAGAGCGATCTCTTCGACAAAGAGGCCGAGGAATCCAAGTCCAAGGTCCGCGAACGCGCCTTGCGCCTGCTGGACCAGCGCTCCCGCTCGCGGCAGGAGCTCGCCCAGCGCCTGGAGAAGCTGGAATTCGACCCAGCCGTGGTCGGGGACGTCTTGGACGATTTGTCCCGGGTGGGGCTTATCGATGACGCCGCGTTTGCCCGCGAGTGGGTGCGCCAGCGCCACCAGGCCCGCGGGAAATCCGCCCGCGTGCTGGATCAGGAGCTGCAACGCAAGGGCGTCGGCGCCGAGGAGCGCCAGGAGGCGTTGGAGCAGATCGACGCCGCCGACGAGCGCGCCATGGCCTGGTCGCTGGCGCAAAAGAAGGCCCGCGGGGTGAAGGCCGTGCCGGCGGATCGGCACGAGCGGGACAAGGCGCTGCGGCGCATTGTGGGCGTGCTAGCCCGCCGCGGCTTCCGGGAATCCGACTCGCTGGATCTGGCCAAGAAGGCGCTGGCCGAGCGCGAGGCCGAGCTGGAAGCCTAGGCCCCGGGCGGTTATGAAATGGCCTGGTTGATCATTAAAATGAACCGGCGTGACTAACCCCATGACTGAAAACCCGCGCACCTACGAGGTGCGCACGTTCGGCTGCCAGATGAACGTGCACGACTCGGAGCGTATCTCCGGCCTCCTGGAGGACGCCGGTTACGTGGCCGCCCCGCAGGAGGCGGAGCCGGATCTCATCGTCTTCAACACCTGCGCGGTGCGCGAGAACGCCGACAAGCGTCTCTACGGCACTCTGGGCTCGCTGAAGAAGACGAAGGAGAACCACCCCGGCATGCAGATCGCCGTGGGCGGGTGCCTGGCGCAAAAGGACAAGGACACCGTCTTGACCAACGCGCCGTGGGTGGACGCGGTCTTCGGTACCCACAACATGTTCGCGCTGCCGACGCTGCTGGAGCGCGCCCGCCACAACGACGAGGCGCAGATCGAGATCGTCGACGCGCTGGAGGCTTTCCCCTCGGTGCTGCCCGCCAAGCGCGAGTCCGCCTACTCCGGCTGGGTGTCTATCTCCGTCGGCTGCAACAACACGTGCACCTTCTGCATCGTGCCCTCGCTGCGCGGCAAGGAGGAGGACCGCCGGCCTGGCGACATCCTCGCCGAGGTCCAGGCGCTGGTCGACCAGGGCGTGTCCGAGGTGACCCTGCTGGGCCAAAACGTCAACGCCTACGGCGTCCACTTCGCCGACCCGGACCTGCCGCGCGACAAGTACGCGTTTTCCAAGCTGCTGCGCCAGGTGGGCCAGATCGAGGGCCTGGAGCGCCTGCGCTTTACCTCCCCGCACCCGGCGGAATTTACCTCCGACGTCATCGACGCCATGGCGGAGACCCCGGCGGTCTGCCCGCAGCTGCACATGCCGCTGCAGTCGGGCTCGGACAAGGTGCTCAAAGACATGCGCCGGTCCTACCGCACGAAGAAATTCCTCCGCATCCTGGATGAGGTCCGCGAAAAGATCCCGCACGCGGCGATTACCACCGACATCATCGTCGGCTTCCCGGGCGAGACCGAGGAGGACTTCCAGGAGACCATGGAGCTGGTGCGTAAGGCGCGGTTTAGCTCCGCGTTCACGTTCCAGTATTCCCCGCGGCCGGGCACCCCGGCGGCGGAGATGGAACAGCAGATCCCTAAGGACGTCGTCCAGGACCGCTTCGAGCGCCTGGTGGCCCTGCAGGATTCCATCCAGGCCGAGGAAAACGCCCAGCTGGTCGGCACCGACGTGGAACTGCTCGTGCAGGCCACCGGCGGGCGCAAGAACGACCAGACCCACCGCCTGTCCGGGCGGGCCCGTGACGGCCGCCTGGTCCACTTCGCGGCCGTGGACGGCGACGGAAACGACCTCCGGGACGAGATCCGTCCCGGCGACGTCGTGCACACCACGGTGACGGATTCCGGCTCTTTCTTCCTGGTGGCCGACGCCGGGGTGAGCTCCCACCGCCGCACCAAGGCCGGCGATATGTCGGCTGCGGGCCAGACCCCGACCACTGCGCCGGTAGGCGTCGGCCTGGGGCTGCCGTCGGTGGGCCGGCCCGCCGAAACCCCGGCATCCGCTCACGGCGGGTGCTGCTAACTAAACCGAGTAAGGTCGAAGACTGTGACTGATTCAAATCGCCCGGAAACGCCATCCTCCAATTCGGAAGTAGAGCAGCCGGAATCGCTGCTCTATATCGAAAACAGCAAGGAGAAGCAGGCCGCCGCCGCGGCGGAAAAGCGGGCGGCGCGCACGATGGACCTGCGCGGCCAGACCGTCACCCTCTGGGTGGCCGTGGCCCTGTTCGTGGCCTACCTGCTGCTGCCGCACGCGGGCCCGGCCCGCGGTTTCCAAGTGCTGACCGGGCAGTCCGGCGAGGTGGAAATCTCCATCGTGGAATACGTCTTCGCCGTGCTGATGACCCTGGGCGTCGGCGTGCTGACCACCCTGACGCTGCTTACCCGCCGGGCCGCATTCGGCCTGGCCGGCTGGATGATGGCGACGGTGGCCTTCGCGGTCTCGCTGTTCATGTTCTGGGTGCGCGGCACCCAGGAGTACGGGGTCGGCATCGGCGCCGTGTGCGGGGTGGTCGCCTGCGGCCTGACGTTTATCGCCTACTGCCTGGTCGCCCTGCGCCGCAGCCCGGAGCAGCAGGAGGCCCAGGAACGCGCCCGCGCCGCCGCTGGGACCATGGACGAGGTCGGGCAGGTCCAGAACCGCATCCGCGCCACCGTGGATCCGGACAGCAACCCGCTGCTGGTCGATGACCGCCGCCAGCAGGCCGCGGCCCGCTACCGCCGCGATCACTGCGGGAATAACGCGAACTAAGCAGGCGCCCTAGAGGTCCCGCTGCCAGGCCGTGGTCACGGCGATGGGCCGGCTGCCCAGGCGCGCGTGCAGCGCCCGGGAGGCCACGTCGCTGAGCGCGGCGGAGCCGTAGACCCGGTTGAGCTCCGGCCAGAAGTCGCGGGCCATGACTAGCGCGGCGTTCGCGGTCGCCGTGGCCAGCCCCTGGCGGCGCCAACCCCGGTCGGTGACCATAAGCGTCCATTCGGCGATCTCCGCGTGCCCGCCGTGGTGGCGGCCGCATTCGACGAGGTTGCGCACGCGGCGGGCGGCCCCGGTGGCATCGATAGCCGCCACGAGGACGGTCTCGGACCGGCGCTCGTGCACGCGCCGGCGCGCCTCGTTGAGCCGGTCGGCAGTCCAATCCACCGGCTCGACGGTCATCTCCCCGTAGTCGGCGTCCTGGGAGGCCACCGTGAGCAGCTCGACGACCTGGGGCTTGATATCGGCGGGCAGGTCGTAGTTGTGGAAGGCAGCGAACTGCCACCCGTCCGGCAGGCCGGGGAGACCCGGGGAGTCCGCGGAGGGTAGTTCGCCCGCCTCCGTTATGCGGGTGACCAGTTGGGTCTCGGCGTGCCGGCGGCTAAAGCGACTGCGGGTGAAGACCTCCGCGAGGGAGGCGGGCAGGACTTCGTCGTCCGGCGCGTGCATCATTCCGGTGAGCACCCGGACACGGCCCAGGCGCTGGGCGAGCTCGCAGCCGTTATCCAGCATCCAGGCCAAGAGATCGGCGGCCTCCGGCTCCAGCGGGGTGCCCGGCAGAGGGAGGTAGCCCGCGTCTAGAACGCAGTCGAGCTCGACGTTGTCTAGGTCCTCTAGCTGCGGGCGGCTGAGCTGGATAAAGCCCATGTAATCCAGCTCCGGGATCTCACCGGTGCTGGCCAGTAGCGGGTAGCCGAGCGGGGAGAGCTCGCCCACGGGCACGGGCCCGGAGACCACCGCGAAAAGATCGGTGAGCATCTCCGGGGTGCCGCACAGCGCGTGCAGCGCCAGCTCCGCGGACATGGAGGCCGCCGGATCCCCGGTGGCCTCCTGGGCGGCCAGGTTCGACAGGAAGCTCAGCGTCCGGATGGCGTCGCTGGGCGCGGCGAAGACCGCCGGCTGGCCCGGGGCAACCGGGCGGCCATCGGTGGTGCGGGGAGCGGCGAGGTGGGCGAGGTGCAGGTGGGAGAAATCAGGCACGGGTTTTACTGCTCATCCAGCACCGCGGCGGCGGTCTGGGCCCACTGCTCCCACTGCTCGGCCTGGGCGCGCAGCTTCTTTTCCTTCTGCGTGTTGCCCTTGGCGGCGGCCGCATCCGCCTGCTGGTTAAAGTCCTGCGCCCGGGAGCGGAACTGATCCACGCGCGCCTGGGCCTCCGGGTCGGTGCGGCGCCACTGGGACTCCTCGGCGTCGGAGACGCGCTTTTCGACCTCGGCGATCTTGTCCTCGTACTCGCGGATCTGGTTGCGCGGGACGAAGCCTACTTCCTCCCACTTCTCCTGCAGCTCGCGAAGCTTGGCCTTGGCGGTGTTGAGGTTGGCCGCCGGGTCGATCTGCGGGGAGTACTCCGCCAGCAGCGCGTCCTTGGCCGCGGCATTGGCGGCGAATTGCTTGTCGCGCTCCGCGTTGACCTGGTTGCGGGCGTTGAAGAAGTGGTCCTGGGCGGCGCGGAACTGCGCCCAGAGGCGATCGTCGACCTCGCGCGGGGCGCGGCCGGCGGCCTTCCACTCTTGCATCAGGTCGCGGTAGGCGCGGGCGGTCGGGCCCCAGTCGGTGGAGTTCTGGAGCGCCTCGGCGCGCTCGACCAGCTCTTCCTTCTTCTTCCGGGCGGCAGCGCGGGAGCGGTCCAGCTCCGCGAAGTGGGAGCCGCGGCGGCGGTTGAAGGCGTCGCGGGCGCGGGAGTAGCGCTTCCACAGCTGGTCATCGGTCTTGCGGTCGATGCCCTTGATGGTCTTCCACTCGTCCAGGATGGCGCGGATGCGATCGCCGGCGGCTTTCCACTCGGTGGAGTTCTCCGCGATCTCCTCGGCCTCGGCCGCGAGCTTTTCCTTAGCCGCGATGGCCGCGGCGCGGCGCTCAGCCTTGTCGGCCTGGGCCTTCTCGCGCGCGGCGGCGGAGTGGTCCATGATGGCGGCCAGGCGCTTGTCCAGCGCGTCTAGGTCGCCAACCACGGCGGCGGTGGCCAGATCCGCGCGCAGGGTGGCGGCGGTGTCCTTGATGGAGTCGGCCTCCTGCGGGTTGGCCCGGAGGCGGGCCTCGAGCAGCTCGACCTCGGTGGCCAGGTCGTCGTAGCGCTTGCCGAAGTGGGCTAGGCCCTCGGCGGCCGTGCCGGCCTGCCAGGAACCTACGGCGCGCTCGCCGTCACCGGTGGTGACGTAGACGGTGCCGTCGTCCGCCACGCGGCCCCACTTAGACGGGTCGGACTTCGGCGTCTGGGACAGTGCTACCGGCGCGGCCGGCTTTGCCCCAGGCCGCGGGGTTTGACCCGGCTTCGGGGCCTGCGGCCGAGGGCCGGGCTTCGGCATGTTGCCCGGGTGCGGTACCTGTGATTGAGGAGCCATGAGTCAAACACCATCCTTGTGCAAAAATCGCCGCCGCGCGACACGGCTGCCTTTAACGGGAGTATGCGATTTCGCGCCCTAAAAATGCGCGAAGTGCCGATTCATTACTTTACCCGGTATTCACCCGCCACGTGCGGACTCCCAGCCGGGCGGGCGAACTGTGGGCCAGCCCCGGCAGCGGCTAAGATTATCCGCGTATGTCTACCCTCGTGATAATCCCCGGTTCCCCCGCCTTGGTGCGCGAACTCGCGCCCAGCGATGCCGCCGGAGCCCAGTTGCTCGACCACGCCCGCACGGCGCTGTGGCAGGCGGCGGTTAAGCTCCGCGCGAACGACGGGGCGGAGCACGTGCGCGTGCCGGTCGACCTGGTCTGTTCGCAGGCGCCGCGCTGGCGGACCGAGCACGCCGGCTCCTTCGCGGCCTGGGGTGCCCCACACGTCCGGGTCTCGGCCGGGCACTACCTGGCGGAGCTGGTGGCCCGCTACGTCACCGAGCCCGTCGACGGGGTAGAGGTGCGCGCCGTGCGCGAGCACCTCACCGCACCCGATCCGCAGGCCATCACCGTGGTCGTCGTCGACGGCAGCGCCGGGTTAGACGCCCGCGCCCCGCTGGCCGAGCTGCCCGCAGCAGCCGCGGTGCACCAGTGGTGCTGCGAGCTGCTTCGCGGCGGCGTAAACACCTACCCGCCGGAGTGGGACGCGGGCCAGCTGTCCGAGGCCGGCATCGTCGAGCCGGAGCCCTGGCTGGAGCTGGCCGAGTACGCCTCCCGCCGGGGCCTGCGGGCGGCGGAGCTTCTCGCCGCGGACGACTCCCTGGGTGTAGGGCGCTACGTCGCGCGCTGGGAGGTGGCCTAATGCTGCCGACCCCCATTGCCGTGGTGGGGCCGACGGCCTCCGGCAAGTCCGCCCTCGGCGTGGCCCTGGCGCACGCACTCGACGGGGAAGTGGTCAACGTCGACTCCATGCAGCTGTATAAGGGCATGGACATCGGTACGGCCAAGCTTTCCGTCGAAGAGCGCGAAGGCAT
Organism: Corynebacterium sp. LK2537; assembly: GCF_040946485.1. Taxonomy (NCBI): domain Bacteria; kingdom Bacillati; phylum Actinomycetota; class Actinomycetes; order Mycobacteriales; family Corynebacteriaceae; genus Corynebacterium; species Corynebacterium sp. LK2537. Next base: position 279,622 of record NZ_JAYWLQ010000001.1, on the reverse strand, counting down.
CCCGCACCACCAGCTGGACGTCTGGGAGGTCACGGAGACCGCCTCCGTGGCCCGCTACCAGGCCGCGGCGGTAGCCGACGTGGAAGACATCCGGTCCCGGGGCAAGACCCCCATCCTGGTCGGCGGGTCGATGCTCTACGTCCAGTCCCTGGTCGACGATTGGCAGTTCCCGCCCACGGACCCGGACGTCCGCCAGAAATACGAAGACCTCCGGCTAGAGATCGGCACGGCCGCCCTGCACGACCTGCTGGCCGAGCGGGACCCGCAGGCCGCCGAGACCATCGAGGACCAGGACCCGCGGCGCACCGTGCGCGCCCTGGAGGTCATCGAGCTGACCGGCCGGCCCTTCCAGGCCAGCCAGCCGCCCAAGAACGCCCCGCCCCGCTGGGGGACCCGGCTGCTGGGCCTGCACGCCCCGGCCGAGTGGCTCAACCCGCGGATTGAGCTGCGCACCCGGCAGATGTTCGCCCAGGGGCTGGTCGGCGAGGTCGAAGGCCTCAAGGAGGTGGGCCTGCAGGCGGAGTCCACGGCCGGCCGGGCCATCGGCTACGCGCAGGTCCTGCAGTACCTCGACGGCCAGCTCTCCCTGGCCGAGGCGGAAGAAAAGACCACCTTCGGCACGCGCCGCTACGTGCGCCGCCAGCGCTCCTGGTTCCGCCGGGACAAGCGCATCTACTGGCTGGACGCGGCCGGCGACACTTTTGCCGAGGCTCAGCAGGCCTTGGGCCTGGGCTAGGAGCCGCGCCGACCCGGGCGCCCCAACCCCGCCCGCTGGGTGCGGGACTCAAGCAGTAGACTCGGTGCCATGCGAGTTAGCAAAGGTCACGGAACCGAGAACGATTTCCTCATCATCCCGAGCTTCGAGGAGCTCGTGGACCTGCCCGAAAAGCGCGTGCAGCGGCTGTGCGATAGGCGCGCCGGGCTGGGTGCGGACGGCATCCTGCGCGTGGTGCGCGCCGGGCAGCTGCTGGAGGCCGGCGAGATCGAGGCGCTGCCCGCCGGGCTGGAGCGCGAGGACTGGTTCATGGACTACCGCAACGCGGACGGCTCCGTGGCGGAGATGTGCGGCAATGGCACCCGGGTCTTCGCGCACTGGCTCAGCGCCCACGGGCTGGTCGATAGCGCCACCTTTAACGTCGGCACCCGCGCCGGCACCAAGAAGGTCACCGTGCATGCTGCCGATGCCACCGACGCCACCGTCAGCGTGCAGATGGGCGAGGCGAAGGTGCTGGGGCTTTCCACCGCGCAGGTGGGCACCCACCGGGTAGCCGGCCTCGGCGTGGACGTGGGCAACCCCCACCTGGCCGCGGTCGTGCCGGGCCTGGAACCCGCCGAACTTGCCGAGTGGGAACTGGGCACCCCGACCTGGGACCCGGAGTTTTTCCCGGCAGGTGTCAACGTGGAGATCGTCACCCCGGCGGCAGACGGCGAGGTGCACATGCGCGTGGTCGAGCGCGGCGTGGGGGAGACGCGCTCGTGCGGTACGGGCACGGTGGCCGCCGCGCGCGCCGCGCTGGCCGATGCCGGCCGCGGGGAAGGCACCTTGCGCGTCCACGTGCCGGGCGGGACCGTGGAGGTCACCATCACCGACGGCGGCTCGGTACTGACCGGCCCGTCGCGGATCGTCGCCGACGGGGAGACGAGCCTCTAGCTGGCCTCGCCCCCCAGGCGGTTGTCGGGGCCCTCGCCGTTGTAGCGGGTGCCCAGCCGCTGGGCAGACCGGCGGGCGTTAATCCAGGACTCCTTGATATCGAGCGCGCGCTGGTCGGTGACCCGCAGCAGCGACTCTAGGTCTTGGGTTTCTAGCTCCGTGCTGGCCAAGCGGGCATTGAGCCGGTTGAGGAAGCGGCGGGCGGAGGCGTACTGGTAGTGGAACCTTTCCACCGCCTCGTCGCCGCAGTCGTAGTCCAGCAGCGCCGGGCGGTGCAGGGTGCGGTCCGCGATGGTGTCGGCATCCTGGGCGTTGCTGAAGTGATCGAATTCGTCCATGACGTCCGTGATGTCTTCCGCCGACAGCTGAATGGAAGAACGCAGCACCCGGTGCTCGTGGGCGTCCGGGCGCATGGAGAGCATGACCCACACCGCGCCGGCCAGCAGGAGCGCGACTATCAGGCCGACCACCTTGAGCAGCCCGATGAGGAAGGCGGCGGCGATGATCGTCAACACGATTGCTAGCGCGCGGCGCTGGCCTGCGGATCGGGGGAAGGGCAGTGGCATGGGGAGGTCACCTCCTTAAAAGGGCGGTCAAATATCGGAAGCTACGAATAAACGGTCGGTACTTTGAGGGTTATCTTACCGTGTGAGACAGTCTTTGGCTTAGGAACAGCCGCAGCCGCCGGAGCCGCAACCGCAGCCGCCGCCGGATCCACACCCGCCCGTAGGGGCGGCCACGCTAGCCGTCAGCAGGGCCGAGCCGGCCAGGACCGTGTTCTTTGCCGGCAGCTCGCCGCCGTCGTCGGGCAGGCAAACATCCAGCGGGAAGGCGCCGTCGAGTACCACGTGGGCAAAGCGCTGGCCGGTCAGCTCGTTGGTCAGCCACTGGCTTTCCATAACGCGCCCGGCGAACTCGAAGGCCGGGGTCGGCGCCTGGGCGCCGGAGCCGGAGGCGATGATCTCCGCGCCGCTGGACTTGGCCACCGCCGGGAACTCGCCGGTTTCGGCCTCAAAGGCCTCGGCGGAGTCGTAGCGGCGGGTCTCCAGCGCCAAGGCGGTCAGGCTGACCTGCTGCCACTGCTGGGTTTCTTCCTCCGCCAGCAGCGGGCCCTGGGCGAGGTTCGCGGTCACCGTGGCTAGCACCGTGCCGAAGGGGTCGATGACCTCCAGGTGGGCGAGCACGTCGTTGACCATGTCGACGTGGGCGAAGGACTGCGTCACGGCGTTGAAGCCGACGAAGGTGGCAAACGGCTCCACGGCGAGGATGTTGAGCTGCGCGCCGCTCGGGTCGGTGAACTGGATGAGCTGCCCGCCGCGGACCTCGCCGGTGACCTGCAGGTGATCGGTGGCGATGGCCGCCTCGACGGCCTGTTGCCAGCGGTCGAAGTTAAAGCCCAAGGCCGCCATTTCCGGCAGCTTGTGTGCCACTCCGGCCGGTTGCCCGGCGCGGGCGGTGGGTACTGCCTGGTTCGGCTGCTGGGGAGAGTCTGGTTTCTCGGCCGCGGGCGTCGGGCCGGACTGGCTGGCATGCGTAGTCATGTCGATATTCTATCCCTCCGTACGCTGGCACTTAAATTCACGCCGCCCGCCCGCCGGGCCTGCCCGCTGCCCCCAGGTGGCACCCCACGGAAGCGGCGGTTTGTAGCTAGCCGGTGTCACTTGGGGTTTAGCGCAGTGACGTGGAAGAATAAGCACCAATATGACTGAATCTTCACAATTTAGTAACGAGCACGAAAAGCTGCTCGCCCACGCCTTCCGCGATAACGCGCCGCAACGGCCCGCGCACGCAGACGAGGAACTAAGCACCGGTGAGATGGACCTGGCAGAGCGCAACGCCCTGCGCAGCGTGACCCGGGAGACCACAATCCGCGCCGAGGACACCACGGATGGCTACGAAGTCGAGTACCGCAAGCTGCGCCTGGAGCAGGTCATCCTGGTCGGGGTGTGGACCGAGGGCACCATCGCTGAGGTCGAGGCCACCCTGGACGAGCTGGCCGCCCTGGCCGAGACCGCCGGCGCCGAGGTCGTCGAGCTCATCTACCAAAAGCGCGACAAGCCGGACTCCGGTACGTTCATCGGCTCCGGCAAGGTCAAGGAGCTCAAGGAGATCGTGGAGGCCACCGGCGCGGACACGGTCATCTGCGACGGCGAGCTCAACCCCGGCCAGCTGACCGCGCTGGAGCGCGCCCTCAACACCAAGGTCATCGACCGTACGATGCTGATCCTGGACATCTTCGCCCAGCACGCGAAGTCGAAGGAGGGCAAGGCGCAGGTCTCGCTCGCCCAGCTGGAATACCTCTACACGCACACCCGTGGCTGGGGCGGCAACCTGTCGCGCCAGGCGGGCGGCCGCGCCGGCTCCAACGGCGGCGTGGGCCTGCGCGGCCCGGGTGAGACCAAGATCGAGACCGACCGCCGCCGCATCCGCACGGAGATGGCCCGCCTGCGCAAGGCGCTGCGGAACATGAAGACCGCGCGCGAGGTCAAGCGCTCCCGCCGCGCCGCGTCCACGGTGGCGCAGATCGCCATTGCCGGCTACACGAACGCCGGCAAGTCCTCGCTCATCAACGCGATGACCGGGGCGGGCGTGCTGGTGGAAGACGCCCTGTTCGCCACGCTGGATCCGACCACCCGCCGCGCGCAGCTGGGCGACGGCCGCCAGGTGGTCTTCACCGACACCGTCGGCTTTGTTCGCCACCTGCCCACGCAGCTGGTCGAGGCCTTCAAGTCCACGCTAGAGGAGGTGCTGGGCGCGGATCTCATGCTGCACGTGGTCGACGGCTCGGATCCCTTCCCGCTCAAGCAGATCTCCGCGGTCAACAAGGTCATCTACGACATCGTCAAGGAGACAGGGGAGAACCCGCCGCCGGAGATCATCGTCATCAACAAGATCGACCAGGCCGATCCCCTGGTGCTCGCGGAGGTCCGCCACACCCTGGACCGCGACAACGTGGTCTTCGTCTCGGCGAAGACCGGCGAGGGCGTCGACGAGCTGACCACCCGGGTCGAGCTCTTCCTCAACACCCTGGACGCGGACGTCGAACTCCTCGTGCCGTACACCCGCGGCGACGTCGTAGCCCGCCTCCACGAGGAGGGCACCGTGCGCAGCGAGGATTACTCGGAAGAGGGCACGCGGATAAGCGCCCGCGTGCCGCAGCAGGTCGCGGCGGAGTTAACCGAGTTTCGCGTGGATTAACCCCGCCTGGCGCAGGTGATCCATAATGAAGACTCGTGAGTAATATTTTCGGTTGGACCGTCCACGGTGACGGAAAGAAGATCGCCCCGGGGGCCGTGGTCGCCCCGGAAGAACGGCTGAACTGGCCGCGCACCATCGGCATCGGCATGCAACACGTCGTGGCCATGTTCGGCGCCACGCTGTTGGTGCCCACCCTGACCGGCTTTCCGGTCAACACCACGCTGCTGTTCTCCGGCATCGGCACCATCCTCTTCCTGGCGATCACCCGCAACCGCCTGCCGTCCTACCTGGGCTCGTCGTTTGCCTTCATCGCGCCGCTGTCCGCCTCGCAGGCCCAGGGCATCGGCGTGCAGGCCGGCGCCGTGATGTGCACCGGCCTGGCGCTGGTTGTCATCGGCCTTATCGTCAAGGCCGCGGGCAAGCGCGTTATCGATGCCGTCATGCCCCCGGCCGTGACCGGCGCCATCGTCGCCCTCATCGGCCTGAACCTGGCCCCGAACGCGGCTGCGAACTTCTCCAGCCAGCCGCTGGTGGCCGCGGTGACCCTGGTGGTCATCCTGCTGGCCACGGTGGCCGGCCGCGGCATGGTCTCGCGCCTGTCCATCCTCATCGGCGTCGTAGTCGGCTGGGCCTTTGCCGCGCTGACCGGCAACCTGGATCCGTCTGCCGGCGAATCCATTAGGGAGGCCGCCTGGGTGGGCCTGCCGCAGTTCCACGCCCCGGAGTTCAACCTCTCGGCCATCGCGGTGGCCCTGCCGGTGCTGGTCGTCCTCATCGCCGAAAACGTCGGCCACGTCAAGGCCGTCTCGGAGATGACCAACCGGGACCTCGACGACCTGGCGGGCGATGCCCTCTTCGCCGACGGCCTGGCCACCTCGCTGGCCGGCGGCTTCGGCGGCTCCGGCACCACCACCTACGCGGAAAACATCGGCGTCATGGCCGCCACGCGCGTGTATTCCACCGCCGCCTATTTCGTCGCAGCCCTGACCGCCATCGCTCTGGCGTTCATCCCGAAATTCGGCGCCCTCATCTTCACCATCCCCACCGGCGTGCTGGGCGGGGCCACCCTGGTGCTCTACGGGCTCATCGGCATGCTCGGCGTGCGCATCTGGATGGACAACAAGGTCAACTTCAACAACCCGGTCAACCTGACCGCGGCCGCCGTGGCGCTCATCGCCGGAATTGGCAACCTCACCCTCGACGTCTTCGGCGTCACCCTCGAAGGCATCGCCTGGGGCTCCGTCGGCATTATCGTCGGTTACCCCATCATGAAGCGCCTCTACGACCACGTCGGGGAAGGGCAGAACGCGAAGTATTAGGCTCCCGCTCAATCAGCTCAAGCGCTGTCTGGTTTTCTAGACAGCGCTTTTCGCGATCTTAGAAGCTCTAAAGTGCGTGCGCACGGCTGCGCGGTCGAGGAGAGAAAATCAATAGGACCACCGGGTGGCGTCACTAAGTATGTGACTATGAAGTGAATTTCGCGTTAAATCTGTTCAATATCGGTGGAATAGGGCGAGGCAATGGCGACTTTCGGGTACGAATGGAGTCTGCCAAAAGAGCATGACTAAGTTCTTATATTTTCATGATGACAAGCACCGTGAGGCCTACTGAGCGCTACCGCCTGTGCAAGCAGAACTGACGGCCACCGGGGTAGCGGAGGGAGTCTTTCGTCGCGGGCCGGGGTCTGGCTGGCGGGATGCCGCGTGTTTGTCGGAAGGGAGAGAATCCGGTGTCGCACATCGACTGGGACAGTGTCTCTTTTCGATACTCAAAATATGGGCCGTATATTCTGCGGGATGCCTCGCTGTCGTTGTCGCGGCCTGGCATCTACGAAGTCCGGGGCCCGTCGGGAAGCGGTAAATCCACGGTTCTGGACCTGTTAGCCGGTCTGCGCTCACCCAGTGAAGGCCGGGTCACCATCGACGGTAAACGGTTCGGAAAAGGTGCGGCCAAGAAACTAACCTCATGGCGCGCCGCGCACGTCGGGTACGCACCGCAGGCACCGACCCTCCTGCCTAGCCTCAACTGCCGGGAGAACCTCGAGCTGGCGGTTCACGTCGCCGGGCGAGGTCTCGACTCCCAGGGCAGGAAAGAGCTGCTTGGCACGTTGGGCATGCAGCCTTTCGCAGAAGCCCTGCCGGCGGAGCTCTCCGGGGGTCAGCGCCAGCGCGTTGCGGTGGCCCAGGAACTAGCTTCCCAACCGGACCTGGTGCTCATGGATGAGCCCGTCAGTGCGCTTGACGGCGCGAATGTCACCGTGGTCGAGGACTTGCTGCGCCAGTCGGCGAAGCGGGGAGCGATAGTGGTCTACTGCTCCCACCGCGAGCTTTTCGACGGGCAGGCAGAAACGCTGCTGCAGATGGGGGCATAGCCCATGAAGACAATGACTCCCACCGCTGCCTACCGGCGAGAGCTGTCGGTAACGGCGCGCCCCTTCATCGGAGGAATTGTACTGGCAGCGGTAGTAATAGGCACGCTCGTCGGCACCATTCTCTACGTCGCATTCTCGACTGGCGGAAGCAGCGACTTCAAGGCCGGCGTGACTAATATGAGCCTGATTGCGATCATCCCGGCATTCGCCGGTGTCCGGTTGGCGCATCAGAATTTTATCGCTGACCACCGGGATACCGTGCAAGCGCTGCGGATTCTTGGCATAGGCAGAGGATTTTTCACCAGGCACCTGCTGCTGCAAGGGGTGTGCCTGGCGCTTCTGGCAAGCGTTTCGGCGGTCGTCCTGGGACGGTTGTTGGCGACCCCGCTTTTCAAGGTGATTCTCCTCGGGCTCAACAAGCAGCTCCCAGATCACTGGGGCTCGCCCATTGACGTCGCCTGGTCGTCACTGCTGGTCTTGGTCCCGTTGTACCTCCTAGGCGTGGGGATTCTCAACGTCGACAAGGTGCTGGTCAAAACCGGGGATCGAGGAGCTGCGACAGCAGGCAAGTCCAAGTCCCTGGTGGGGCTGGTTCGCCTAGTACTCGCAGTGGTCAACGTTGCCGCGGGAATCTGGTGCATGGTGACGACTCCGCCAGGGCCTGTCGTGTTGATTTTCGTCTTCACCCTGCCGTTCCTCGCTGTCGCACTTGCCGGCCCTCTCGCCCGGGCGCTAGCTCGCTGGGCAGCCGCGGCGATCAAAAAGGTGAGCGGATGGTCGGCACCCGCGCTGGGCATCCGCTCCTCCGAAACTGTCGGGACGACTTCGAGGGTGGGGCTAGCTACCGCGCTCGTGGCCATTCCGCTGGCAGGCTTCACGGGTGCCCAGACCTCGTTATGGGCGGCGAATTTCGTAGGTTCCCAGAATTTCCAAGCGGTTCCAGTCGTCGTTGGCCAAGATTTTCGCCTGCTTGAAGCGCAGGAAGCAGACAGCGTATGCGAGGAGATCGGCGACGACTGCCGTGGGGTGGTCTACTGGCAGCCTTCGGACTACGAGGCCGCGGGGGAGGCCTCCGTACCGATGGAGAAGGCGTCTGACTATTCTCTGGCCGGTTCGAATGACCACGTGATAGGAGAACTACTCTCGCCCGCGGAGCCGGTGAAAGCCCACAGCCCCTTCTACCCGGACTTCAAGGTGCCGTTCTCTGGTATCTCTAACGAGCCTCCGGTCGAACCGAAATGGGGGCTTCCCGTGGTCGCAGAATCGGCTAACGTACCGGATCATCTCCGGGTAGAGTCCGCGCGGGATTGGGTACGGCACGTAGATATGGATAGCCAGATCATGTACGGGCCTCACGGTGACGGAACCGCCGGCTTCGTCCCCACCGCGGCCTACACTCTGCTGGCGATCTGCCTGGTCCTCGCGGTCTCTGTGATGGGCAAGCGGGCCAATCTGCATGCGTTCTTTTCACCACTGCGTCTTTTGGGCCGTACCCAAGGCGCGATCCAGCGAGCGGAGTTTTGGGCCATCCTCTTCCCGTACTGTGTTGCCATGCTGGCAGCGCTGATGGTGGGCATCTGGTACACGGTCGCCGTCCATGTCGCGGTCTCGGGATACCCGGGGGCGCTGCTGCCTTACCTTCCCCCAGGGCTATGGGTGCTCTTTGTCCTCGTCTTCTTAGGCACGAGTGCGACCGCCTTCTTGCCGACGCCCGACAAGAACGAGCGCGGCGCAGAAGCGCCCTAGACACTGGCGTCCCGGCGCTTAGAGATGCGAAAATCCCGCCGCGAGGGCGGGATTTCCTTGCTAATTACTGCAGGCCGCAGCCTGCAGCTTCAGGACCTTTTACTCGGCGTCCAAATCCTTCTCGATGAGGGCAGCGATCTTCTCGACGGCTTCGGAGTTCTCGGAGGTGACGGTGACCTCGTCGCCCTGCTCGGCGCCCAGGGCCATGATCATCAGGGACGAGGCGGCATCGGTCTCGTCGTCATCGTCTTCGCCCACCAGGTTGAGGAAGATGTCCTCGTCGAACTCGCCGGCGGCGTCAGCGATGATGGAAGCCGGACGGGCGTGCAGGCCCACGGAGGAACCTACCTTGACGGTCTTGGAAGCCATGATTAATCAATCCTTTCATCGGTTGTTTTCTGCCCCAGTCTACGGCGCGCTAGTTCCGCGTGCCACGCCCCGCGCCGGAGGGCGCGCGACTGTGACGGACGCGGTAGCACCGCGGGGCGTTCCTGCCTTAAGCAGTGACGGGATCCGCCTGGGCAGCGGCGTCCTTCGCGGCGGCCTCGCGCACGGCCTTGTTCGGCCAGAACTGCTTGAGGGCGAGCACGCAGATGGTGGAGACCACCACGCCGGCGACGATCGCCAGGAAGTAGCTGCCGACTGGGGAGATAGCGAAGGGCACGAAGATGCCGCCGTGCGGGGCGCGGGAGGTAACGCCCATGCCCATGGAGATAGCACCGGTGACGGCGCCGCCGGCCATCATGGCCGGGATGACGCGGAACGGGTCGGCCGCGGCGAACGGGATGGCGCCCTCCGAGACGAAGGACAGGCCCAGCAGCCAGGCGGACTTACCGTTTTCCTGCTCCGCCGGGGTGAACAGGTTCTTGCGGACGAAAGTGGCCAGCGACAGGGCGATGGGCGGCACCATGCCGGCGGCCATGACCGCGGCCATGATCTCCATGGAGGCCTGGTCGCCGGTGGACAGGCCGGCGGTGGCGAAGAGGTAGGCCGCCTTGTTGACCGGGCCGCCCAGGTCGAAGCACATCATCAGGCCGAGGATAAGGCCCAGCAGGACCGCCGAGGAGCCGGTCATGGAGCGCAGCCAGTTCTGCAGGCCCTCCATGATGCCGGCCAGCGGTGCGCCCAGCAGCATGTACATCAGTACGCCGACGACCAGGGTGGCGAACAGCGGGATGATGACCACCGGCATCAGGGAGCCCAGCCAGCGCGGGACCTTCCAGCTGCCGATCCACATGGCGACCAGGCCGGCGATGAGACCGGTGACCAGGCCGCCGATGAAGCCGGCGCCCAGCAGCACGGCGATGGCGCCGCCAGCAAAGCCCGGGGCGATGCCGGGGCGGCCGGCCAGTGCGAAGGCGATATAGCCGGACAGCGCGGCCACGATGAAGCTCATGGCGGCCTGGCCGGTAGCGAACAGGACCGCGCCCAGGTAGAGCATCATCCCGGAGCGCTGGAATTCCATCATCGCCCCGTCGACCTCAACGGTATTGCCCGGCAGGTTGGTCGGGGAGTAGTCGGTGGTAATGGCCTGCCAGCCGTTGGCGACGTCGGCGCCGCCGAAGAGGAAGCCGAGCGCCAGCAGCAGACCGCCGGCGGCCACGAACGGGACCATGTAGGACACGCCGGTCATGATCGCCTGCTGGATGCGCTTGCCCCAGCCCAGCTTCGCGCCTTCCTCGGATTCGCTGGAGGAGGCTGCGGCGGTGCCGCTGACCTTGCGGGCGTTCGGGTTCTGCGCGGCCGCCACGGCCTCATCCAGCATGGTGCCGGGCTCGTTGATGGCGCGCTTGACCCCGGACTCGATCACCGGCTTGCCGGCGAAGCGCTCGCGGTCGCGGACCCCGACGTCGGTGGCGAAGATGACGGCATCGGCGGCCTGGATGACGCTGCCGGGCAGCGGCTCTTGGTTGGCAGATCCCTGGGTCTCCACGTGCAGCTCGATGTCGGAGCGGGTGTCCGCGTTCTGTGTCAGCGCGTCGGCTGCCATGTAGGTGTGGGCAATACCGGTCGGGCAGGCGGTCACCGCCACGATGCGCGTGACCGCGGCCCCGGACGCCGACTCCTGTGCACCGGTGGCAGCAGTGCCGTTAGCAGCAGCGGCACCGGTGACCGCGGTGGCCCCGGCGGTGCCGGCCGCCTCGCTAGCCGGCTTCTTTGGCTTCTTTTCCGCGTTGACCACGCCGAGGACGGCCTCGACGACTTCTTCCGGGCGCTGGGCGGTACGTAGGACCTCGAGGAAGTCCGGGCGGACCAGCGCGCGGGCCAGCTTGGACAGAATCTTCAGATGGGCCTTGCCGCCGCCTTCGGGAGCGGCGATAAGGAAGACCAAGTTCGCGTCACCGTCGGGGCCGGAAAAGTCGACGCCGTCGGCCAGGCGCGCGAACGCCAGGGTCGGCTCGGTGACCGCGGCGGAGCGGCAGTGCGGGATGGCGACCTGCCCGGCCACGCCGGTGCGCCCCTTGGACTCGCGTTCGATGGCTGGCTGGGCCAGGCCGTCGATTTCCGTGGCGCGGCCGGTGGCGTGCACCAGCGTGGCCAGCTCGGTGATGACCGAGTCGACGGAATCGCCGAAGTGGGCATCAAGGGCCACCAGGTCGGCGGTGATGATCTCAGAAGCCATGAGACAGCTCCATTTCTTTAGGATTTCGGGAAAGGATATTTAGTTATCAAGTTCGTCGAGCGTGGTGCCCGCCAGGTCGATCTGGTCTGGCCGGGGCAGGGTGGTACCGGCCAGGCCCGCGGCGGCCGTGCCGTAGGCGACGGCCTGGCGCAGCGCCTCCGGGCGGGTGGTGCCCGCGGTGCGCGCCAGCAGGTACCCGGCGAGAGCCGAGTCACCCGCACCGACGGTGGAGACGACCTCGGAAGCCGGGGGCGTGGCCACCCAGGCACCATCGGCGGTGACGAGTACCGCGCCGGCGCCGCCCAAGGTCACCAGGATTTCGCCGACCCCGCGCTGGACCACGGAGCGGGCCGCAGCCACGACTCCAGAATAATCGCCGCGCGCGGCCTGTTCCTCGAGCGCGAGCCCGTCCTCGCCGGCGAGCTGGCCGAGCTCGAAGCCGTTCGGCTTGAGCAGATCCGGGGCCGCGGTGTCTAGGTTGCGGGCGATTTCCAGCATGGGCTGGTCGGAGGTGTCCACCGCGATCCAGGTCTGCGGGGAGGCGCTGCGCAGGGCCTTGATGAGCGAGGAATACCAGTCAGCCGGGCAGCCCGGCGGCAGGGAGCCGGCCAGCACCACCCAGTCCGCGTTCGCCGAGAGGGCGCCCAACCGCTGGATGATTTCCTGCTGGACCTCCGGACCCACCAACGGGCCTGGGCCGTTGATCTTGGTGGTGCCGCCGGACGGGTCGGTAATCGTCGTGTTTACGCGGATGGTGTGGTCGAGGGGGACCGCCTCGTAGGGCAGCGCGGCGTCCTCGACCAGGGAGAGGAATAGATCCGAGGGGCCCGCGGGAAACAGCGCCACGGTGGGGTGCTCCGCCAGGTACGCGGCGTGGGTGACGTTAATGCCCTTGCCGCCGGCGACTTGGGAGACAGACCGGGCGCGGTGGACCAAACCGGTGGTCAGCGGTTCATCGAGGGATAGGGTCGCGTCGATGCTGGGGTTAGGGGTCAGCGTCAAAATCATGGTGGGTGGTGCTTCCTCCGGCGGGCGCTTCGGCCAGTCGCTCCGTGCCTCCTTGCCGGTTGTCTCTAGCTGCGGGCCTGAGTGCCAGCAGGGGTGAGACATCCGACGGTGCCCGGGACCGAGTGGCCGAGGGGTCAATGTCAACGAACTGTAACGTGTGACAACGTTTGCAGACGTTTACTTTGTATTGTTGCCCGATTATGCCCGTATGTCAATGGGTATATGTGGTTTTCCGTGGGTCTCGGTAGACTGGGCAGAAAGTTGTTCTCTTGCGGAGCCTCGCCGGGGCCTGACGACTCCTGCACCAGTGGGCCGGAGGCGCACTGGACCTAGTTTCGGAAGAGCTCAGAATTCGTTTCTAGTGAGTACTGGCGAGCCTGAGTAGGATTGCCATAAATACGCGTATACCGATCTTGTCTACTTAGTCTTCAGACGTAGGGAGAAGTTTTACATGACCAACACCGACAACACTGGCAGCACCGCCACCACCGGGTCGACGAGCGCTGAAGCTAGCTCGGCTCAAGCGAACGCCGGGCAGCGGGGCACCATCGCGGGCACCGGTGTGGTGGCCGGCGTCGCCTACGCTCCCGCGGTGTGGGTACGTCCCCGCCCGCAGCTGCCGCAGTCCGGGGAAGCCATCGTCGAAGAAGACCAGCGCGAGGCCGAGTTCGCGCGCTTCCAGGAGGCCGCGGAAACCGTCGCGCAGCGCCTCGAGGGGCGTGCGGGAAGCGCCGAGGGGCATGCGGCGGAGGTTCTGAAGGCCACCGCCTCGATGGCGCGGGATAAGGGCTGGCACAAGACGGTGCGCAAGAACGTGCGCGGCGGCAACGGCGCGGAATACGCGGTAGTCGCCGCCACGGACAAGTTTGTCTACATGTTCGAATCCGCCGGCGGTGTCATGGCTGAGCGCACGACGGACCTGAAGGACGTGCGCGATCGCGTCATCGCGGAGCTGCGCGGCGAGGACGAGCCGGGCCTGCCCTACGTCGAAGGCGAGGCCGTGCTGCTGGCCGACGACTTGGCGCCGGCGGATACTGCGACGCTGGACATCGACCGGATCAAGGCCCTGGTGACCGAGCTAGGCGGGCCCACCAGCCACACCGCCATCATCGCCCGCCAGCTGGACATCCCGTGCATCGTGGCCACGGGCGCGAAGCTGCGCGAGCTCAGCGCGGGCGAGTGGCTGTTCGTGGACGGTTCCCGCGGGCTGGTCGAAACCGGCGCGGACGCCGACAGCTCCCAGGCCGCCGTGGCCGAGTACCAGGCCAAGGCCGCCAAGATCGCCCAGTGGGAGGGTCCGGCCCAAACCAGCGACGGCTACCGCGTGCAGCTGCTTGCCAACGTCGCCGACGGCAACGCCGCCCGGCTGGCCGCTGGCACCCAGGCCGAGGGCGTGGGCCTGTACCGCACCGAGCTGTCCTTCCTCAACGCCTCGGAGGAACCGAGCGTCGACGAGCAGGCACAGATTTACTCCAAGGTCTTCAACGCCTTCGGCGACCGCAAGGTCGTCGTGCGCACGCTGGACGCCGGCTCGGACAAGCCGATTAGCTACGCCACCCTCGATGATGAGGAGAACCCGGCGCTGGGCGTGCGCGGCCTGCGCATCGCCCGCGACAACGAGTCGCTGCTGACCCGGCAGCTCGACGCCATCGCCCAAGCCGCCGAACAGCGCCCGGAAGGCGCGCAGACCTGGGTCATGGCCCCGATGGTGGCTACCGCGAACGAGGCCCGCTGGTTCGCCGGCCTGTGCCGGGAACGCAACCTTATCCCGGGCGCGATGATCGAGGTCCCCGCCGCGGCCCTCATGGCCGATACCATCATGCCGCACCTGGACTTCGTCTCCATCGGCACCAACGACCTGACCCAGTACACCATGGCCGCGGACCGCCTGTCGCCGCAGCTGGCGTACCTGACCGACCCCTGGCAGCCCGCCGTGCTGCGCCTTATCCAGCACACCTGCGTGGTCGGCGGCGACAACAACGTTCCCGTAGGTGTCTGCGGCGAGGCCGCCGCGGATCCGATGCTCGCCGCCGTCCTCACCGGCCTGGGGGTTAACTCCCTGTCGGCCGCCTCGACCGCCGTTGCCGGCGTGGGCGCGCAGCTGGCCGAGCTCAGCCTCGAGGACTGCCGCAAGATCGCCGCCGCAGCCGTGTCCTGCGAAGGCCCCTCGGAGGCGCGCGACAAGGTCCGCGAACTCATTGAGGAGCTCGCGCAGCCTGAGGTCGAAAGCTAACGGCCCCGGCAGTCCAACTAAACAACCCGGCCGAGCCGCCGCCTTAACGCGGGGCTTGTGCCGGGTTGTTTGTATTGGAGGGGGTTAAGCGTCGACGATGACCACGGTGATCTCGCGCTCGCGCAGCGCGTCAACGAAGCTTTGCGGTGCCGCCGAGTCCGTGATGACGACGTCGATGTCCGAAATCTTGGCGAAGCTGACCAGGTAGTCGTTGCCCAGCTTGGAAGAGTCACACAGGACCACAACCTTTCGGGCGTTGGTCACGAACGCGGCCTTGATGGCCGCCTCCTGGGCGTCTGCGGTGGACAGTCCGTGATCCAGGGTCAGGGCGTTGGTGCCGATGAACGCGACGTCGGCGCGCAGCAGCGCCATGGTGCGCAGGGCGGTATCGCCGACCACGGCCTGGGTTATGCCGCGCACCGTACCGCCCAGTAGTTGTACGTCCTTGATGCCATTATTGGCCAGTGACAGGGCAATGGGCAGGCTGTTCGACACGATCGACAGTTGGTTGGCCAGGGGACTCGCTGCGATGAGATCGCTTAGCGCGTTCGTGGTGGTGCCGGCGTCCAGGAAGATGCTGCCCGGGGTCTCGGGGAGGAATTCGAGGGCCGCCTCGGCGATCGCGGATTTCGCCCCGGTGGCCGAGCGCGAGCGCGTGTCCAGGGTGAACTCGGCGGTCTGGAAGGTCTGCGAGGCCACCGCACCGCCGTGGACGCGGTGGACGACGCCCTCGCGGTCCAGGACGGCCAGGTCGCGGCGGATGGTCTCGGCGGTGACGTCGAATTTATGGGAGAGTTCCGTGACATTGACGCGTCCCTCGACGGCGGTGAGGGACGCAATCTGCCGACGGCGTTCTTCTGCATACATTGGGTAGTTCTCCTCGGTCCGTGGGTACGCGCGCGGATGGGCGCGCGCACACGGTGAAATGGGTCTACTCAAATTGTTCCAGAAAAACCGCGTGGGCAAACACAAACAGAAAAACCCAAGCACCCGGTTCTTGGGTTGCTTGGGTATTTCTTGAGGTAGATCGGGCAAATCGGAACTACGGCCATGAGGCGGGAGTGACCTTTTGCATGCCCCGCTACCTCAGAAAGGGGGAATAACGCGGAATGTTCCGGGGAATTAGAGCTTGCGCATCACGGAGACGACCTTGCCCATGATTTCCGATTCCTCCCCGTTGATAGGGGAATAGGCGTCATTGTGGGGCAGCAGCCACACCCCGGTGGAGTCGCGGTGGAACTCCTTGACGGTGGCTTCCTCGCCCTCCAGGAGGGCTGCGACGAAGTCGCCTTCCTCCGCCGTGGACTGCGAGCGGACGATGACCCAGTCCCCGTCCAGGATGCCGGCGTCCCGCATGGAGTCGCCGACGACCTGCAGCATGTAGAGATCGCCGCCGCCGACGACCTCATCCGGCATGGGGTAGTAGGTGTCGATGTTTTCCTCGGCCGTGATGGGGGTCCCGGCGGCAATGCGCCCGACGACGGGGATGTAGCTGACCTGGCCGGCATCGGGCGGGGTCTGCGGGAGATCCGCGGACTTGCTGGCCTTCTCGGCCTTCGCGTCTTCCTTCTCGGTGTTGAGGTGGCGGACATCGACGGCGCGCGGCTTGTTGGGATCGCGCCGCAGGAAGCCCTTCTCCTCCAGCTGCTTGAGCTGGTAGGCCACCGAGGAGGTCGACTGCAGGCCGGCGGCGTCACCGATCTCGCGGATGCTCGGCGGATAGCCGCGCAGGAGTACGGCGTCGTGAATGACCTCGAGGATGCGCCGCTGGCGGGCGCTTAAGGAGTCGAGTGTCGGTTTTTGTGAGGATTTGCTGGGTCGGGCCATGGTCTTTAACTCTCCAAGTTGACTAGCAGGTCGGTTAGTGGGGGACACAGGCGCTGCGGGCCCGCGAAAATTCCTACCTTCCTTTCTAGCACGAAATGTACAAATGTTCGAGATCTTCGCCCGTGCGCTAGACAAATTTTGGGAACCCTGCTATAAATCGAACACAGAACCTAATTCGAACATTCGAACGAAGGAAAGTCGGTGCCATGTCGGGGTCCGGATTTAGACTCGGTGGCACCAAGGAAAGGAAAGATTACTATGACTCTCGCATTTGATGACCGCCGTATCGCTAACACCGAATTTGCAGCTTACCGCACCGGTTCCCGCACCCCTTCCGTGGTGCCCGCGGCCGCGGTGTGGGAGCCATCGGTCCGAGATTTCGGGGATCGGCAGGGCGCGCCCGCCTGGTCGGGGCACGGCCCGGCTGGCGTGGGGTCGCGCTATTCTCGAACGCTCACGCTAGATAATCGAACAGACCGTCGTTCGCAGCCCGCGCTGAGCGCCGAGGATTTCGCAGGGCAGCCGCGCGGGATGGTCTCCGAGCAGGGGCGCCAGAAGGGCAACTACGCGCTCGGCGCTGTGTTCGGATGTGCAGTCTTCTTGGGCACGCTGGCGGCGGGCATGGGGCTTGTTGACGGCCCGGAGTCCGCCAGCTCGATGGGAGCCGTGGACAGTGCCATCACCCAGCAGGCTCACCTGAACTAGGCCGCGGTCCGGGCACTCGGCTTTCCCATCGCCGCGCGCAGTAGACTGGTAAGGCATCCGCGTGGTCCGCTGGTGCGGATGAAACCGGGAAGCTAGAAAGATACGGGGAGCGAGCCGAGTTGTATTGCCCATTTTGTCACCACGAACAGTCACGCGTCATCGACTCCCGCGTCGTTGACGCGGGTGCTTCCATCCGCCGCCGGCGCGAGTGTTCTTCGTGCCGGGGCCGTTTCACCACGGTCGAAAAGGCGGTGCTGTCCGTGGTCAAGCGCAACGGCCTGTCCGAGCCGTTTAGCCGCGACAAGCTGATCCGCGGCGTGCGCCGGGCCTGCCAGGGCCGTGATGTCTCGGACGACGCCTTGAAGCGCCTGGCCCAGGAAGTGGAGGAGACCGTGCGCAGCCACGGCAGCTCCCAGATCAACGCCAACGATATCGGCCTGGCCATCCTCGACCCGCTGCGCGACCTCGACGAGGTGGCGTACCTGCGCTTCGCCTCCGTGTATAAATCCTTCGACAGCGCGGATGATTTCGAGTCGGAGATCCGCCTGATGAAGCGCCGCGACCGGAGCAACTTCTAGGCTTCGGCCGCGGCAGCGCGGCGCTAGGCCAGCTTGTCGACAGCCTTCTGGATGCGTCGCAGGGACACCGCGTGCGCGGTGCCGAGGCGTTGGGCGAACAGGGAGACTCGGAGCTCCTCGATCATCCAGTAGATATCCCGCACCGCCTTCGTCTTAGATCTCCCGGCTGGCAGCGAACGCAGGCGATTATTGAGGTAGGCCTTCGCCTCGTCGACCTCCGCTTGGCGGTCCGCGTCCTTGTCCGGGTCGAGGTTCATCTCTTCTAACCGAATGCGCACCGCCTGCAGGTAGCGCGGCAGATGCCGCAGATGTTCGATGCCGTTTTTCGTGATCGCCTGCGGGGGAAGCAGGAAATCCAGCTGGGCGCGGATGTCGTCGATGGCTGGGCCGGTCCACTTGTCGAGCTCGTCCGTGATGCGTCCGTATTCGACCAGTCCCGGGGCGATGGCGACGACCATCTGGCGCACCCGCCCGGGCACGGCCGGGGCGACCTTCTTGCGCAGCTGGTCGAATTCTTCCGGGGAGCGCACCGCGCCGCCGGCCTCCAGCAGGAGATCGCGGATGGCGGCCACCCGGGCGTCGGAGACCAGGCCTTCGGCCCCGCCGTGCGGGTAGTTGTCGATGGCCACGCGCTGCTGCAAGGGCAGGCCCTTGACCATGGGGCGCGGGTTGACGGTGATTTCCCGCATGAGCAACGTCAGCGTCGTGGTCAGCATGGCCGCATCGGCCGCGGCCTTGGTGGGGTGCACCTTGACCTCGACGCCGTCCTTGGTGGCGACCAGCGCCGGGTAGGCGGTGACCTCGTGGCCGTCCACCGTGGTGCGGACCTCGTCATCGATGGAGCCGAGGTTGTCGGCGCGCCATTCCTTGACTGACCCGGACTCCGAGATGCGGCTTACCTTCGAGACCGAGGACTTAATCGAACCCGCCTGGCGGTGGACCAGCGCGGAGAGATCGCGGTCGGAGTCGATAATCTTGCCCCGCTTGTCGATGGCCGCGTAGTTCATACGCAGGTGGTCGGGCAGCGACTGCGGGCGGAAATCCACGGCGTTGATGCCCTGGCCGCCCAGCTCCCGCAGGACGTCGGCGAGCTGTTCGGTAATGGGCCCGGCGTAGGGGACCAGCTTGTCTAGGGCGCGCTCGGCGAACTCCGGGGCGGGCACCACCGTGCGGCGCAGGGCCTTCGGCAGGCTGCGGATGAGCTCCGTGACCAGCTCCAGGCGCAGGCCCGGCACCAGCCAGTCGAAGCCGGTGGTCTCCAGCCCGGCCAGCATGGGCACCGGCACCTGGATGGTCACGCCGTCCAGGGGATCGCCGGGGCTGAAGTGGTACGACAGGTCCAGCTCCACGGAACCGGCGCGCCAGGTATCGGGGAAGTCCGCCTCGGTCACGCGGTTATCGGCGTCGTTAACCAGCGCCTCCGGATCGAAGTCCAGCAGCGCGGGGTGGGCGTGGCGCTCCTTCTTCCACCAGGAGTCGAAGTACTTGCCGCTGGTGATATTGGCGGGCAGGCGCTCGTCGTAGAAGGCGAAGAGGGTGTCCTCGTCCGCGACCAGGCCGCGCCGGCGCGCCTTGTCCTCGTACTCGGCCGCCTTGTCGAGCTTGGCGACGTTGTCGTGGAAGAAGGAATGGTGGGTATTCCACTCTCCGCCGATGAGAGCGTGGCGGATGAACAAGTCCCGGGCCGCGGCTTGGTCGACGCGGTGGTAGGGCACGGAGCGGTCGTGGACCACCGGCACGCCATACAGCGTCGACTTCTGCTTGACCATGGCGGTGGCCCGCTTGGTGGACCAGACCGGGTCGGAATAGCTGTGCTTGAGCAGGCCGGCGGCCAGGCGCTCCACCCAGGCGGGCTCGATCTGGGCGACATCGCGCGCCCACAGCCGGGAGGTCTCCACCAGCTCGGCGGCCATGACGAACTCCGGCGGCTTCTTCGCCAGCGCGGAGCCGGGGAAGACCATAAAGCGCGTGTTGCGGGCGCCGTGGAACTCCTTGGAGTTGCCGTCGCGGGCGCCGATATTGGACAGCAAGCCCGACAGGAGCGCCTGGTGGATGGCGGCATCGGCCCGCTTGCCGGATTCCTGCGCGGTCCACTTGAGCTGCTTGGCGACCTCGCGCAGCTGGCGCACCAGGTCGAACCACTCCCGGATGCGCATGTAGTGCAGGAATTCCGCCTTCATCTGCTTGCGGAAGGCGTTGCCGGACTTTTCGTTGCGGGAGTCTTTAATGTAGTCCCACAGTTTGAGCTGGCTTAAGAAATCCGAGGTCTTGTCCTTAAACCGCGCGTGCGCCTGGTCCGCCTGGGCCTGCTTTTCCAGGGGGCGTTCGCGCACGTCCTGGATGGTCATGGCCGCAACGATGATGATGACGTCGTGCAGGCAGCCCAGCTTGTGGGCTTCCACCAGCATCCGCGCCATGCGCGGGTCGACCGGAATGCGCGCCAGCGTCGAGCCGGTCTTGGTCAGCGTGGGCAGCCCGTTCTTGTCCTCCGTGCCCAAAGCACCCAGCTCGTTGAGCAGGGCGATGCCGTCGCGCACCGCCTTGTCCGCCGGCGGCTGCACGAAGGGGAAGCGGGAGATATCGCCCAGCCGCAGGGAAATCATCTGCAGGATGACGCTGGCCAGGTTGGTGCGCAGGATTTCCGGGTCAGTGAACTCCGGGCGGGACAAGAAGTCCTGCTCCGAGTAGAGGCGGATGGCGATGCCGTCGGCCACACGGCCACAGCGGCCGGAGCGTTGGTTCGCGCTGGCCTGCGAGATGGGCTCGATAGGCAGGCGCTGGACCTTGGTGCGCGTGGAGTAGCGCGAGATACGCGCGGTGCCGGTGTCCACGACGTAGCGGATGCCGGGCACCGTCAGGGATGTCTCGGCGATATTGGTCGAGAGCACGATGCGCCGCCCCGAGTGCGGGCTAAAGACTCGGTGCTGCTCCTGGTTGGACAGGCGGCCGAAGAGGGGAGTGACCTCCACGCCCTTCCACTTCTTGGCCTCGATGACCTCCATGGCGTCGCGGATGTCGCGCTCGCCGGGGAAGAAGCACAAGATATCGCCGTCGCCCTCGGCCATCAGCTCGGTCAGGGCCTCGACGAGCCCGTCCAGCGGGTCCTGGTCGACCACCTTGCCGCCAGCCTCGAATTCCAGGGGTCGGTAGCGGATCTCGACGGGGTAGGTGCGGCCGGAGACCTCGATGATGGGCGCGGGGCCTTCCGGGCTGGCGAAGTGCTGGGCGAAACGCTCCGGATCGATGGTCGCCGAGGTGATAATCACCTTGAGATCCGGTCGCTTGGGCAGCAGCCGTTTGAGGTAGCCCAGAAGGAAGTCGATATTCAGCGAGCGCTCGTGGGCCTCGTCGATGATGATGGTGTCGTAGGCGTTGAGGAAGCGGTCGCGCTGCATCTCCGCCAGCAGGATACCGTCCGTCATGAGCTTGACGGCCGTGGACTTGGAGACCTGGTCGTCGAAGCGGATGGCGTAGCCGACGGTCTGGCCGATCTTCTGGCCGAGTTCGTCGGCGATACGCTCGGCGACCGTGCGGGCCGCCAGGCGCCGGGGCTGCGTGTGGCCGATCAGCCCGCGGCGGCCGCGCCCCAGCTCGAGGCAAATCTTCGGGATCTGCGTGGTCTTACCGGAGCCGGTCTCTCCGGCGATGATAACCACCTGGTTGTTGTCAATCGCTTCGGCGATGTCGTCCCGGCGGGCGCTGACCGGCAGGCTGTCCGGGTAAACGATCTCCGGCACGAGGCGGTCGACGCCACGCACGCGCTCTTCGGCGGCGTCGATGTCGGCGGAGATCGCCGAAAGCGCGTGCGGGGAGCGCGCCTTTTTCAGGCGGCGCCGGAACGCGCGTTCGTCGGCGCTGCGCACGTTAACCAGGCGGGCGTACAGATCGTCGCGGCTGGGCGCAGCGGGAGAGTTGTCGCGCGCCTCGCGCGGTTCTTGCGGGTCCTTGTGTGTATTAGCCATTGTCGCAGCTAATTCTACTCACGGCGGCGCGTGAGGGCTCAAACCGGTAACTATTGAGAAACTCTTTCGGAACAGGTCGAACGTATAGGACCGCCGGGTGATACCGTCACTGGGGTAGCCAGTCCCCGCCGCATTCTGTTGATGAATTCAGAAAGGACCCACCATGACCACCCCGAACGATCCGAACGACGGGCAGTCGCCGAACGACTCTTTTGGCGATCTGCCGCGTTACGAGCCGACGAGCCACCCGGAGGACAACCCGAATTTCGGCTCCCCGAATCCCGGCGGGCAGCAGGCCCCGGGCTACGGTTACGCGGGCGCGCAGGGTTATGCGGGCGGCAACGATGGATACCTGCACGGGCCGCAGCGCCCGCAGGCAGTCCGGTCCATCGGCTGGGGTTTTTCCGCCTTCGGCCGCAACTGGAAGACCCTGGTGCCGCTGGCGCTAGCCCTGGGCCTGGCCGGCGCGATCCTGTCTATGGGCATCTCCTTGCTCACCGGCGGGGATATCGAGGCAGGTTACTCGGGCAACTCCGTGGTCACCAGCCTGCTCAGCCTGGTGATCTCGATCGTGGTCACGCCCGTGCTGTACCGGTTTGCCACCTGGCACGTCGACGAGCCGCGGCCGGGTATCGGCGCCCTCGGCAAGGACGTGCACTGGGCCGCCGCGGGCGTCTACCTGGTCATCCAGGGGATTATCACCGTCATCATGCTGGGCGGGATGCAGCTGAGCGGCTTCAGCGAGATGAGCAACACCACCGACCCGGCCCAGCTGGATCCGAGCGTCTTGGCGGGAGTCTTCGCCTTCTTCATGGCCTTCGTCGTGCTCATGTTCTTCCTGTCGCCGCTGTTCACGCTGATGCCGTGGTTCGCGGCGGACGGCAAGACCGGCTTCGGCGCCTCCTTCTCGACGGGCTTTGCCGCCGGCAAGAAGAACTACCTGCAACTGCTGCTGTTCAGCCTGCTGGTGGGGCTGATTTCCTTCGGGCTCATGCTGGCCGTGGCGCTGGTGAGCCTGCTGTTTATCTCCTTCGGCATCGTGGGCGTCATCCTGATGTCCATCCTCATCATGCTGGGGGCGAGCATCGTGGCGGCCGTCGTGCTGCTGGCCCAGGCCCACATGTACCGCTCGTGCGCGGCCACCGTCCGCGTCTAAAAGCGGCTCACTAAAGCTTTCACCCCGCCCGGAGCACGTGGTTGTGCCCCGCGGCGGGGTGAAGTCTTTGTGGCGTTTTAGGTTGTTTTGGGTTACTGGATGGACTCGCGGGAACGGGCCAGGGCCTTGTCGTAGGCGTCCTTGACGGTCTCGCCGAACTCGCGGAACTCGTCCGCGCGGGCGGCGGAGTTGCGGAAGACCAGGCCGATCTGGCGCTGGGCGGTCACGGAATCATCGAAGCGGGCGATGCCCAGCTCCGGATGGTTAGCCTCCGCGGCCAGGGCCGACTCCGGCACCAAGGTGGCGCCCAGGCCCGCGATGACCAGCTGGACGATGGTGGTCAGCGACGATGCCCGGGTCACCGAGTTGGTGGCCTCCGACGGGTTGATCTTCGCCTTGCGGCACAGGTCCATGATCTGGTCGCGCAGGCAGTGGCCGTCGTCGAGCAGCAGCAGATCCAGGGAATCCAGGTCCTCGAGCTTCAGGTCGTCGCGGCCGGCCAGCGGGTGGTCGCTGGGGACGACCACGGCGAAGTCCTCGGTGTAGAGAGGGACCTCGACCAGCCCGGAGGCCTCCGACGGCAGAGCGATGATGGCCAGGTCCAGCTGGCCGTCGCGCAGGCGCTGGAGCAGGTGCTCGGTCTGCTCCTCGACAATGCGGGGCTCCATGTCCTCGAACTTGCTGTGCAGGTTCTTGAGCAGATCCGGGAGGATGTACGGGGCCACGGTCGGTATGGCGCCGATGGTCAGCGGCCCGGACAGGTCGCCGTGGGCGCCGCGGGCGTGGGCGAAGAAGGCGTTGGCGGCTTCCAGGGTGGCCTTGGCGTAGGGCAGCAGCTTCTCGCCGGCGGCGGTGACGATGACTCGGCGGGTGGAGCGTTCAATCAGTTGGATGTCGAGGCCTTGCTCCAAAGCAACCAGCGCCTGGGACAGCGAAGGCTGGGAGATTTGTAGCTTTTGGGCGGCCGTGCCGAAGTGTTTATTTTCGGCGATGGTAACGAATGTGCGCAGCTGAGCGAGGGTGGGACGGTACTCTTTATTATGCATACTTATCATTATATCATTAATAGATAGGGAGGTCTATTGACGTTCTTGAAACTGATAGGCATAATGGAAGTCGTTGGCCGCTAAGTCGGCCGCAGACCACAAATCTGGACTAAGCAACCTCATTAAAGGAGATGTTGTCAACAATGCCTATCTTGACCGTTGGGGAAAAGTTCCCGGAGTTCAACCTGACCGCGCTCACCGGTGGCGACCTGCACGACGTGAACGCCCAGCAGCCGGAGGACTACTTCGAGCAGGTTTCGCTGGATAAATACGAAGGCAAGTGGAAGATCGTCTTCTTCTACCCTAAGGACTTCACCTTCGTCTGCCCGACCGAGATTGCGGCATTCGGCAAGCTGGACGAAGAGTTCCAGGACCGTGACACCCAGGTGCTGGGCGGCTCCACCGATAACGAGTTCGCTCACTTCAACTGGCGCGCCACCCACCCGGACCTGAAGTCCGTTCCGTTCCCGATGTTCGCCGACGTTCGCCACGACCTGATCCGTGCGCTGGGTGTCGAGAACGCTGACGGTGTCGCTGACCGCGCTACCTTCATTATCGACCCGGACGGCATCATCCAGTTCGTGTCCGTCACCCCGGACGCTGTGGGCCGCAACGTGGACGAGGTTCTGCGTGTGCTCGACGCCCTGCAGTCCGAAGAGGTCTGCGCTTGCAACTGGGAAGCTAACGACCCGACCAAGAACATCAACAAGATGGACGTCGTTCAGGAATCCCTGAAGTAAAGACTTAAAGTCATGGACCCCGTCGAAGTCCGCTCCGGCGGGGTCTTTGTCTCAACCCCGTTGAAATATACTTATCAAAAACCAGAAGGAGAATAGTCTTGTCTATTGATAACCTGAAGAGCTCCATGCCCGAGTACGCCAAGGATCAGAAGCTGAACCTGGGCACCCTGACCCGCAGCACCGAGCTCAACGAGGAGCAGCTCTGGGGCTCCCTGCTAGCCGCTGCCGCCGCTACCCGCAACGACACCGTCCTGTCTGAGATCATGGAAGAGGCCAAGGAGCACCTGTCCGACGAGGCCGTCGAGGCTGCCCTGGGTGCCGCCACCGTCATGGCGATGAACAACGTTGCCTACCGCGCCAAGGGCTGGCTCGGTGACGACTACGCTCAGGTCAAGTTCGGCCTGCGCATGAACATCATCTCCAAGCCGGGCGTCGAGAAGGCTAACTTCGAGCTGTGGAACACCGTGGTCTCCGCCATCAACGGCTGCGAGCACTGCCTGGCCGCCCACGCGCACGAGCTGCAGGAAGCCGGCCTGACCAAGGAGCAGATCTGGGAGGCCGTCAAGGTCGGCGCCGTCATCCAGGCTGTCGCCCAGACCGTCCAGATTGAAGCCGCTCGCTAAATCTAGCGCCGCGCTTTAAAGCAGACACCCGCCCAGCCGCTCGCAACCGAGCCCGGGCGGGTGTTTTCGCGTCCTTAGGGGGGAGGCGCGCTAAGCCGTTAGTAGTCGACGCGCAGATCGGACAGGCGGACCTCGCCGGCCTCGTCGGATGCATCCAGGTCGACGGTGCCGACCAGCGCGTAGGCGTTGTCGCCGTCCGGGTCCTTGATGATCTGGCGGACCGTCCACGCGCGCGGACGGGTTTCTGCCAGGCGGAAGTACTCCGGTCCGCGGGCGGCCGGGCCGGAGTCGATGTCGGCGTATTCGTCGAAGTAATCGTCCAGCGCCGCGCCGAAGTCGGGCACCTCGTCCAGGTAGTCGAGGAGCTCGGCAAGGCGGTCTTCCTTCTCGAAGGCAAAGAGCTGGACCAGGCGGAAGAAGTAGTTGCGCACCATGATGGTAAACGCCCGCTTGTTGGAGGTCAGCGCGGTCGGGTCCTCCACGCCAAAGGCCAGCTCGCGGTCCACCGTGGCCTGGTCGACGGGGGAGTCCTCGCCGGCCATCTGCGCCCATTCGTCGACCAGGGAGCTGTCGACCTGGCGGATGAGCTCGCCCAACCACTCCAGAATGTCGGCGAGCTGCTCGGTCATGTACTCCTGCGGCACCGACTGCTTGAGCGTGCGCCAGCAATCGGTCAGGTAGCGCAGGATAACGCCCTCGGAACGGGCCAGCCCGTAAGTGGCGACCAGGTCGGAGAACGTCATGGCCTTTTCGACCATCTCGCGCAGGACCGACTTCGGCGCGATGTCGAATTCCTTGGCCCACGGGTTGCCCTCGCAGAAGGACTCGAAGGCCTGGTCGAGCAGCTCCTCCAAGGGCTTGGGCCAGGTGATCTCCTCGACGATGGCCATGCGCTCGGTGTAGTCCACGCCCTCGGCCTTCAGCGCCGCGATCTCCTCGCCGCGGCGGGCCTTCTGCTGGGCCTGCAGCACCTGCCGGGGATCGTCCAGGATGGTCTCGAAACAGGAGATAATGTCCAGCGTGAAGGTCTCGGACGCGGGGTCCAGCAGCGTCAGCGCCGCCAGCGCGAAGGGGGAAAGCGGCTGGTTCAGCGCGAAGTCGCGGGGCAGCTCGCGCACCAAGTGGTAGGGCCGGCCGTAGATGTCCAGCCTCTTGGTGGACTTTTGGACCACGCCGGCGTTGAGCAAGCCTTTGAAGAGATCCAGCGCGGTCAGGATGTGCTGGTTTTGCTGCGCGCGGGTGTCGTGGTTGGTGCGCAACAGGTGCTTGAGGTGTTCGTAGCCGTTGCCGTGCCGGGCCAGGACGTTGAGCAGCATGGAGTTCGACATGCGGAACTGCGAGGTCAGCTGCTCCGGTTCGGCGTGGGTCAGCCGCTCGAAGGTCTTTTCCGACCAGGAGACCTCGCCGTCGCGCGGGGCCTTCTTGCGCAGTTTCTTCAGCCGCTTCGGGTCGTCGCCCACGCGGCGGCGGGCCTTGGCGTTTTCGATCTCGTGCTCGGGCGCCTCGACCACCACGGTGCCCTCGGTGTCGTAACCGGCGCGGCCGGCGCGCCCGGCGATCTGGTGGAACTCGCGGGATTTCAGGATGCGCTGGCGCGTGCCGTCGAACTTCGCCAGGCCCGTCATCAGCACCGTGCGGATGGGCACGTTGATGCCCACGCCGAGGGTATCGGTACCGCAGATGACCTTCAGCAGGCCGCGCTGGGCGAGGCGTTCCACCAGGCGGCGGTACTTGGGCAGCATGCCGGCGTGGTGGATACCGATGCCCTTGCGCAGCAGCCGCGACAAATCTTTGCCGAAGGTGGTGGTAAACCGGAAGCTACCAATCTCGGTGGCGATGGCTTCCTTTTCCTCCGGCGTGATCATCGCCTTCAGCGAGGTCAGCGCCTGCGCGCGCTCGGCGGCCTCGCGCTGGGAGAAGTGCACGACGTAGATGGGCGCCTTGCCAGCGCTCAGCAGCTCCTCGATGGTCTCGTGGACGGCCAGGAAGGTGTAGCTAAAATCCAGCGGCACCGGGCGCTCGGAACCCGCCACGAGGTCCGTGGTGCGGCCGGTGCGCTCGCTGAGATCCTTTTCCAGCCAAGTGGTGTCACCCAGGGTGGCCGACATAAGCAGGAATTGGGCCTGGTCGAGCTCCAAGAGCGGGACCTGCCAGGCCCAGCCGCGCTGCGGGTCCGAGTAGTAGTGGAACTCGTCCATGACTACCTGGTCGATCTTGGCCTCGCGCCCGTCGCGCAGGGCGATGTTAGCCACGATTTCCGCGGTAGCGGCGATGATGGGGGCGTTGCCGTTGACGGTGGCATCGCCGGTCATCATGCCGACGTTTTCCGCGCCGAAGATTTCGCACAACGCGAAGAACTTCTCGCTCACCAGGGCCTTAATCGGAGCGGTGTAGAAGCTGCGCTGCCCGCGGGCCAGCGCGATAAAGTGCGCGGCGTTGGCCACCATGGACTTGCCGGACCCCGTCGGCGTGGCCAGGATGACGTTGTCCCCGGCGAGGATGCCTAACGATGCCTCCTCCTGGGCCGGGTACAACGAAATCCCGCGTTCGGTGGTCCACGCGGTGAACGTGTCCCAGATGGCGGTGTCGACGAGCGACTCCGGTACTTCGGCGAGGTCGGGCAGCATTTGCGTTAAAGTCACGCCTACCACTCTAGGCCATCGCCCCCACCGCCGGGTTCGCCGGGCGCGACCCGTCTAGCTCTCGTCGCTGCGATCCTCCGGACCCGTCCCGGAGTCGACATCTCTGTCGTCGCGGCCGTGGTTCATGTTGCGCTCGATGGCCCGGCGGACCTCGGGGTCCTGGTCATCGAGGTAGGCGAGGAAGCGCTCGAATTCCTCGCTGATTTCCTCGCCGGTGGGCATGTTCTGCTCGCCCGGCAACACGGCCTGCGGGTGCTCGTCGCGGTAGTGCTCAAGGAAGGAGTCGTACTGCTCCTCGAGCTGGCGCACGACCTGGTTGACCTCCTCGGAGTCCTCGACCTGCTCGGCCAGCTGTTGGTTGACGCGCTCAACGTCGTGCTCCAGGCTGCCGAGCGGCAAGTCCAGGCCCGCGGCGGTGGCCACGGACTCCAGCAGCTGCAGCGTGGCGTGCGGGTACGGCGAGGAGGCCAGGTAGTGGGGCACGTGGACGGTGAAGCCGGCGACCTTGCGGCCGCGGTCCGCCAGCTCCTTTTCCAGGTAGAGCTGGGCCGAGCCCGGCACCATCATGGTCGAATCCAGCTTGAACATCCGCTGCTTTAACCGGCGCGAGTTGCCGTGGGCGGTAATCACCAGCGGGCGGGTGTGAGGCACCGGCATCGGGGCGGCGTAGAGGCAGATGGTGTCCGAGACGTCGAACTTGTCGGCCAGGTCCGCCACCGCGTTGGTAAAGCCTTCCCAGCGCAGGTCGGGCTCGGGTCCGGACAGCAGCAGGAAGGGCTTGTCGCGGGTGTCACGCACCACGCGCATGCTCAGGTTGAGTTGCTCGATTTCCATCGGGCTATCGGCGTCGATGGTCACCGCGGGGCGCCGCGAGCGGTAATCAATGAGTTCGTCGTTGTTGAACGCGGCCACGGGCCGCGAGTCGAGCGCGGCGAGCAGGTGCGCAGCGCTGGCGTCGACCGCTTGGCCCGCGTCCGCGTAGCCGCTCATGGCCACTACGAGGGTGGGGCCGTTGCCGTCGTCATTCGCGGAGTCGACTACTGGGGCAGGATACTCCAGTTCGTACATGCGGCGATCTTCATCAGGCATGTCTTTTCCTCCTTCTTTTACCTGCAACAACGATTCCCCGGCCGGGTTTATTCCTTAACCTTTGCGGGAACGCATTGGAGCTATTGTAGACCATCGCCGCGGGCCCGGCCTGTGGATAACGTGCCGATATATTACGTGGAATATAAATGTGGCGAGTTATCCACAGGCGCGGGACGGCGGCGCTCGATTTCGGCGCGCATTCCGCCGATGATGACAGCATGACTACTTCACAAGCACACACGTACACACCCGCCGAAATCCTTGCCGACATCCCCGGAAACCTTGGTTTCTACCCGTCCGAATCCCTCGTCATCGTCAGCTTCCAACCCGACCACGACTGCCCCGAGAGCTATATTCTCGGACCCCTCCTGCGCATTAGTATCGACGACGTCGACGAGGGCTGGGAGGAAGGCCTCGCCCTGCTGCACCAATACCCCGACCACATCTTCTTCGCGTTCATCATCAGCACCCGCCCGGAGTCGCACCTGAGCGAACTCATCGACTTCCTCTACGACGAGGAGCAATGCTTCGTCTCCCTCGAAGGCCTGTGGATGGTGCCGGAAATCCAGGTCGGCCAGCCCTACGAGGAGATTTTTGCCGACCCGGCGCTGCACCAGGGCCCCGGCGGCGACGCCTGGCTGGAAGGCCGCGTCGCGCCGATTACGGAGTCCGACAGCATGCGCGCCTGCATCGCTGAGGGCGAGTTGCCCGCCCTCGACCGGCAGGAATGCTTCGAGCCCTTCCAGCGCCGCAACCGCCTGGGGGAGCCGGCGGAACTCGCCGCCCTCAACCGGCTGGCTACCGACTGCGCTAACGATGCCTGCTGTGGCCACCGCACCTACGGCTACGACCTCGTGGCCATCGCCCGCGACGTCTCGGAGGTCCTAAGCGATATCGACGGGCCCGGCGACGTCGCCGGGGACACCGAGCTGTTGTTTACCGCCGCCGTCTGGATGGGCAGCACCAAGGCCCGCGACGTCGCCTTGGGCGGTTGCCTGGCCCACCCCGCGGCCGCCTGCACGCTCATGCTGGCGCTGGCGCAGACCTTCAGCGGCCACATTCGCGCCAACGCGCTGGCCGTCTACGCAGTCTGCTCAATCGAGATGGGCATCTACTACAAGGCCAGCACGGCGCTGATGGTCGGCCGCGAGGAATTCCCCGAGCACAACTTCCTGCGGCTGCTACTCAGCGCGTTCCGCTGCGGGCTGCACGAGGCCCTCATCGATAGCGTGCGGCAGGGCTCGGAAAAGGCGCGGCTGGCAGCCGTCTACGGGGGATGCCACTGCGACCCCGAGCCGCGGGCCGCCTAGGCCTAGCGGGTTACGCGCGGCGGGCCGAGTGCGCCTTGTCGCCGAGCTGGCGGGTGAACTCCCACGCGTCCGAGACGATGGTGTCTAGGTCCGTGCGCGTCGGGTTCCAGCCCAGCTCCTCCTTGATCTTCTCGGAGGAGGCGATGAGCACCGCTGGGTCGCCGGCGCGCCGCGGGGCATCCTCGGCCGGGATCGGGTGGCCGGTGACCTTTCGGCAGGCGGCGATGACCTCCTTGACGGAGTAGCCGTCGCCGGAGCCCAGGTTGTAGATCCGGTGGCAGCCCGGCTTGTTGCTCTCCAGCGCCAACACGTGCGCGTCGGCTAGGTCGCGGATATGGATATAGTCGCGGACCGCGGTGCCGTCCTTGGTGTCCCAGTCGTTGCCGAAGATGAAGATCTTGTCGCGGTGCCCCAGGGCCACCTGCAAGATGATGGGGATGAGGTGCGTTTCCACCGCGCGGTTTTCCCCGATGGAGCCGTAAGCGCCGGCCACGTTGAAATAGCGCAGCGAGGTCGCCGCCAGGTCAAAGGCCTTCGCGTAGGAGGTGATCATGTAGTCGATGGACAGCTTGGTCGCCCCGTAAGGGTTGGTGGGACCCGTCGGCGCGTCCTCGGTAATCGGCACCTGCTCCGGCTCGCCGTAGGTGGCCGCCGTGGAGGAGAAGACGAGGTTCTTGACGCCGTTGTCCCGCATGGCGTCCAGCAGGGCCAGGGCGGTGCCGACGTTGTCGTGCCAGTATTCGTTCGGCACCTCGACGGACTCGCCGACCAGGGAACGGGCAGCGAAGTGGACCACGCCGTCGAAGCCGCCCTCGGACAGCACGGACTGGGCCAGCTCGTCGACGCGGCCCTCGACCAGGCGCGCCTGCGCCGGGACGGCCTCGCGGTTGCCCGTGGAAAAATCATCGATGATCGTCACGTCGTGGCCGCGCTCGATAAGAACCGCAGCGCACACGCTGCCGACGTACCCGGCGCCGCCGGTAACCAGAAGCTTCATGGGTTTTAAGACTCCTCGATCCGCACCGCGTGGGCCAAGTCGTTGAGCAGCTCGACCCCGTGCCCGGACTTAGTGGTCAGGGTAATCGCGCCGCCGTTGTTGAGGGCGGTGACTTCGGCGCCGACGACGATCCCGGCATCGTGCAGCTCCCGGAAGTGCTGGTGGTCGACCTGCAGGATCTCATTAATCTGGCTGACGGTACCGGTGACCTCCTTGCCCTCCGGCAGGTCGATCGCGCGCGTGCCCTCCGACTGCTCCGGCACGTTGGTGCCCAGCTGGGCCAGGCCCGGGATCGGGTTGCCGAAGGGGGAGCGCGCCGGATCATCCAGCACGGCGACGACGCGGCGCTCCACGTCCTCGCTCATGACGTGCTCCCAGCGGCAGGCCTCGTCGTGGACCTGGTGGATGTCCAGGCCCAGCACGTCGGTCAGCAGCCGCTCGGCCAGGCGGTGCTTGCGCATCACGGCGGTGGCCAGCTCGCGGCCGCTCGGGGTCAGATCCAGGCTCCGGTCGGTGCGCACATGCAATAGGCCATCGCGCTCCATGCGCGCCACGGTCTGCGAGACCGTCGGGCCGGACTGCTCGAGCCGCTCCGCGATGCGGGCGCGCAGCGGGGTAATACCCTCTTCCTCGAGCTCGTAGATGGTTCGCAGATACATTTCGGTGGTATCGACTAGGTCCCTCACGTGGGCTGGCACCTTTCTGATTCCGGGAGTGGATTCTCACTCGCAGCACAGGATTGCTAAACCTAAGCCGCGGCAAAACTAATACACCATAGTCTAGCGCATATCGCCGGGCTGTCGTTGTCGCAGTAAAGGCTATAAACGCTATTTACGGTCTAGGAAGCGTCCAAACAAAGACGAAACCGCCGGCCTGAATGATCAGGTCGCGGCGGGCTAAGGCGGCGGATAAAAGTCCTACTGGGCGTACTCGCGCAGGCGGTCGGCGCGCTGGCCGTCGCGCAGCTTGGCCATGACCTCGCGCTCGATCTGGCGCACGCGCTCGCGGGACAGGCCAAACTGGCGGCCAATCTGGTCCAGGGTGCGCGGCACGCCGTCATCCAGGCCGTAGCGCAGGCGGATGACGTCCTGCTCGCGCTGCTCCAGGGAGCCGATTACCGAGCGGATATCGGAGTGCCGCAGGGAGGCGACGACGGCCGTTTCGGCATCGGTAGCCTCGGCGTCCTCGATGAAGTCGCCCAGCGGGGCCTCCTCGTCCGCGCCGACCGGCATGTCCAGCGAGACCGGGTCGCGAGACTGGCGCAGGAGCATCTCGATCTTGTCCTCATCGATGCCGGATTCCTCCGACAGCTCCTCATTCGTGGCCTCGCGGCCCAGGGACTGGTACATCTCGCGCTTGATGCGGGAGAGCTTGTTGACCTGCTCGACCAGGTGGACGGGCAGGCGGATGGTGCGCGACTGGTCGGCCATGCCGCGGGTAATGGCCTGGCGGATCCACCAGGTGGCGTAGGTGGAGAACTTAAAGCCCTTGGCGTAGTCGAACTTCTCCATCGCGCGGATAAGGCCCAGGTTGCCTTCCTGGATGAGATCCAGCAGCGGCATGCCGCGGCCGGTGTAGCGCTTGGCCAGCGAGACCACCAGGCGCAGGTTCGCCTCCAGCAGGTGGGAGCGGGCCTTCTTGCCTTCCTTGACGAGAATCTTAAGGTCGCGCTTCTCGGCGCGGGTGAGCTTTTCCGCGTTATTCAGTTTGTATTCGGCGTACAGGCCGATTTCGATTTCCTGTGCCAGCTCGACTTCGTCCTCGGCGGACAAAAGAGCGGTCTTGCCGATGCCGTTGAGGTAAACCCGCACGAGGTCGGCCGAAGGGTTGTCGTTGGTATGCCCGCGGCGGGAACCGCGATCAACCTCCTGCTCCGTGGCGTCTTGCTTAGATGAATCCTGGTCGTGGGAAGTGGTCATCTAGGGCCTCCTAAAGTATCGCCGGTTACAAACTACTCAACGGCTCGCGGCGCGGATTAGTTCCCGCACCATCTTTTGGGGGTGACGACCTAGGTCTCCACCAGCAAAGTAAAGGGTCCTTGGTTGACTGAGCTGACTTCCATCATCGCGCCGAAGCGGCCCTCGGCCACGGTGATGTCGCGGGAGCGCAGCTGGCGCACCAACTCCGTGATGACCGGCTCGGCCATCTCGGCCGGTGCCGCCGCCGACCACGAGGGCCGCCGCCCGCGGGCCGTCGCGCCGTACAGGGTGAACTGGCTGACCACCAGGACGGGCGCGCCGGTATCCGTCACGGATTTTTCCCGGTCGAGCATCCGCAGCTCGGCGATCTTGCGCGCCATTTTCTCCACCGCGGCCGCCGTCCTGGCCTTGTCCTCGCAGTCCTCGCGCGAAACGCCTACTAGCGCCAGCACGCCGCCGGTCTCCGGGCAATCGATGCGCCCGACCGTCTCACCCGCCACGGTCACGCTCGCTTGAGATACCCGCGTCAACACTGCCTTCATAAACTCTTCGTGCCTTTCTGCTTTTTGCCTGCCCGACTGCGGGCTTTCTGGTGGTTGTTGCGCCGGTGCTTAGTCCAGGAACTCGGCGGGCAGCACCAGCCCGTGCCGAATCAGGTCCACGATGGCCGGCACCGCCGAGCGCACCAGCTCCTCCTCGTCCAGCCCGTGGGCGGCGGCGTACAGGGCGATGGTCTCGCCCAGGTTGAGCCCGTCTGGCCGGAGGCCGGCCACCACCGCGGCCAGCCCGTCGTCGACCTCGTGCGACCACCGCGGGCCCTCCGTGCGGGTCAGGCGCTTGACCGCCGGCTCGAAGCCCTGGTGGCTTTCGGCGTCCGCGACGGAGACGTCCTCCAAGGCGACGCCGGGGCGCAGGCCGAAGTACTTGGTCTCGATCTCCCCGGGCACCAGGTCGCGGAGCCAGGCCACGCGGGCGAAGTATTCCTCTACCTCCGGGCCCAGCGGATCGCTAAAGGCCTGGGGCAGCGACTCCGCCAGGACCTCGGTGGGGGCATCGTCAGCAATGCGCTGCAGGGCCACGAAGCCGAAGCCGATGCCGGTCACGTCGTGCGCGGCCAGGTACTCCAGCCAGGCCGTGCTGCGCTTGCGGCCGGCGCGGGTGCGCACGTCGACGGACTCGTCGCGCAGCCACGTGGACACATACAGCGCCGGGTCCGCCACGTCGCGCTCGATGACCCACGCTGCCACCCCGTGCGACGGCAGCCAGCTGGCCACGCGCTGCGCCCAGTTCTCGTCCGTGCGGTGAACCCACGCCGCCAACAGGTGCGCGGTGCCGCCCGGGTTCAGGTAGTCCGCCACCTCCGAGACCACCTTCTGGGAGGCCCCGTCCAGCTCCATCCCGGAGTCGCGGTAGACGTGGCCTACCTCCGGCAGGCCCACCACGAACGGCGGGTTGGCCACCACGCGGTCGAAGCGGCGCCCGGCCACCGGCTCGAACCAGGAACCTTCGACAAGCTCCACCCGGTCGCTAGCACCGGCCGCGGCCACCGTCGCGCGGGCCAGCGTCAGGGCGCGCTCGCTGACATCGGTCGCCGTGACCGACTCGGCGCAGCCCAGCTGGCCGAGCACCTGCACGCCCGAGCCCGTGCCGAGATCCAGCACCGTGCCGACCGGGGAGAGGGGAGTGGACTGCATCAGCGACAGGCTGGCCGCGCCCACGCCCACCACGTGCTGGGAGCCGGGCACGTGGTCGACCAGGGAGGCATCGACGTCAGAGAAGACCACGCGTTCCCGGCCGGCGATGATCTGCGGCCGAATCTCCAGCGCGCAGTAGACCGTCCCGTGCTCATCCGCGCGCACGATGCCGGTATCTACCAGCTGCGTGGCCAACCGCGCGCCCACGGCCTGGGCCAGGGCGGTGGCGGGGACGGCATCGTGCAGCAAAAAGATGCGGGTAAGCCACGCCATCTGGCTGTCGTCCCGGCAACGCAGCGCCACCGGGGCGTACTCGCCGCGGTGCAGGGCCTCGGTGGCCTCCGGGCCCAAGAAGCCGGCAATACCGGCCACATCGAAGCCGGCGGAGGTAAACACGTCCGCGAGCTCACCCGCCAGGGCGGAGAGATCGTCCGGCAGGGGCAGGCAAAAGCGTTCGGTGGCGGGCATAACAGGCAGGCTCCTTGGTCCTAAGGGTTCTTCGGGTCGTCGTGGTCGATGGTTTCCGGCTGGTCGAGCTGCGCGCGCTGGGGGCCGGTAACCTGCTTGCGCTGCTGGGCGGCCATCTGGCGGGCCAGCGCCGGCTTGTAGACGTTGCGCTCGCGCTTGTCCTTCGGCTGGCCGCGCCCGTTGGCGATGACCACCGCCGCCCACGGCAGCGGCAGCGTGAGCCCGGAGACAATCCCCGCCGCGATCCACGCCTGATGCGCGTAGACCAGGTAGATGGAAATAAACAGCGCGGGGATACGGATAAACTGCAGGATCGCGTAGACCACCTCGCGGTGGTGGCGATCCTGCCCGGGGCCGACCTTGGCATCCGTAATCAGGGACACCGAGGCGCGCCGGAAGAGGCGGCGGGAGCCCTTAACAGGGGGATCGCCGTCCGGATTGTCAACGGTGTACGGTTCCATGCCTCCCTAGGGTAGCTGGGGACTCGCATTAATCCACACTCTTGCGGCAAAATGGGGTGCTGTGAGTACGACGACGAAAACAATCGAAAGGCCAGACGTCCGGGAGGATACGTCCACCCCGAATGACGACACCCCGAAATTCTTCCACTACGTAAAGAAGGACCAGATCCTCGACTCCGCGGTCAACGGCAAGATGGTTGTCGCGCTGTGCGGGGAGACCTTCCCGGTGACCAAGCAAGCCAAGCCCGGTTCGCCGGTCTGCCCCGACTGTGAGCGGATTTTCAAGGGTCTGCGGCGCAAGTGATTCCGGGCAAGAACAAAGGCAAACTCCGCCAATGGCAGCAGGAGGCGCTGGAGAAGTTCTTGCGCACCAAGCCCCAGGACTTCATGGCCGTGGCGACGCCGGGCGCCGGTAAGACCACCTTCGCCCTCCGCGTGGCCACCGAGCTGCTCGAAGACCGCACCGTCGAACGCGTCATCGTGGTGGTGCCCACCGAGCACCTGAAGGTCCAGTGGTCGTCCGCCGCCGCCCGCGTCGGCATGTCCCTGGACGCGCACTTCACCAACTCCTCGGCGGTCAACCCTGCCTACGACGGGATCGTGGTCACCTACGCCCAGGTCGGCATGCACCCGTTCAAGCACCGGGCGGTGGCCTCCGCGCGGCGCACCCTGGTCATCCTGGACGAGATCCACCACGCCGGCGACGCCAAGAGCTGGGGCGACGGCGTGCGCGAGGCCTACGACGACGTCAACCACCGCCTGGCGCTGACCGGTACGCCCTTCCGCTCGGACGATTCCCCGATCCCCTTCGTGCGCTACGAGCAGGACGGGGAGGGCCACCTGGTCTCCCGATCCGACCACGCATACAACTACGGCGACGCGCTGGCCGATGGCGTCGTGCGCCCCGTGGTCTTTCTGGCGTATTCCGGCGAGGCCCGCTGGCGCGACTCCGCGGGCGAGGAATACGCCGCCCGCCTGGGCGACATCCTCAACCCGGAGCAGACCGCGCGTGCCTGGCGCACGGCCCTGGACCCGAAGGGCGACTGGATCCCCGCGGTGCTGCAGGCTGCGCACACGCGCCTGATGCAGATGCGCCGCAGCATGCCGGATGCCGGCGGCCTCGTGCTGGCCACGGACTCGACGACCGCCCGCGCCTACGCGAAGATCCTCAAAGGCATTTCGAACACGCCGGTCTCGGTCATCCTGTCCGACGACCCGGGCTCGTCCGAGCGGATCGATGAATTCTCGGAGAGCAACGACGAGTGGATGGTCGCCGTCCGCATGGTCTCCGAGGGCGTCGACGTGCCCCGGCTGGCCGTGGGCGTGTACGCGACCTCGGCGTCGACTCCGTTGTTTTTCGCCCAGGCCATCGGCCGCTTCGTGCGCTCGCGCATGCCGGGCGAGACCGCCTCGGTCTTCCTGCCGTCGGTGCCCGTGCTGCTGGGGCTGGCCGAGAACATGGAAAAATCCCGCGACCACGTGCTGGGCAAGCCGGACCGGCCCAAGGAGGGCTGGGACGACGAGCTGCTCGAGCAGGCCAACCGCAAGGAGTCGGAGCCGGACCTGGACAAGCCCTACGAGTCGCTCGGCGCCGACGCGGAGTTCTCCTCGCTCATCTACGACGGTTCTTCCTTCAACACCGCCGCCTTTACTGACGATGCGGAACAGGCCGATTTCCTCGGCATCCCCGGGTTGTTGGACGCCCAGCAGGTCAAGGACTTGCTGCGCAAGAAGCAGGAAGAAGAGATGGACGCCCGCGAGGCGCGGGAGAAGGCGCGCCGGGCAGAGGCTGCGGCGGAGGAGCATCGGCGGCAGATCTACGGCATGCCGAGCGCGCCGAAGCAGAAGCAGCAGCTGCAGGGCGGCGGGGCCGACGAGGTCGCCGTCGACGAAATCGCGCGCCTGCGCAAGGAGCTCAACACGGTCGTGTCCATCACCGCCGGGCGCAAGGGGCGGCCGCACGGGGCCATCCACAACGAGGCGCGCAAGGCCTGTGGCGGGCCGCCGACCGCGTTGTGCAACGCCGAGCAGCTGCGCGAGCGCATCGAATACTTGCGCGCGTGGTAGCAGTTCGCGCTGCGAAACCGGTTACTTATTCGCTATTGTGGGGCGGGGTAGTTAATTATAG
Organism: Corynebacterium sp. LK2537; assembly: GCF_040946485.1. Classification (NCBI taxonomy): domain Bacteria; kingdom Bacillati; phylum Actinomycetota; class Actinomycetes; order Mycobacteriales; family Corynebacteriaceae; genus Corynebacterium; species Corynebacterium sp. LK2537. The sequence goes on along the minus strand of NZ_JAYWLQ010000001.1, from coordinate 241,447 downwards.
CACTAGGAAAGAGGGTAGAAATGACCACTCCCAACAACCCTTACGGGAACGACCAGAACAACGACCCGAACCAGGGCCTGCCGTCCTACGGCGATTCCCGCCCGGGTGCTAACGATGCCCAGGGCCAGCACGCCGCCGATCCCGGTGCCGGCGCCGGCACCGGCTCTGGCTATGGCTACGGCGGCACCGGCGAGGCGAACGCTGGCTTCGACGGCGGCGCCTATGGGGCCGCGCCGGAGGGCTATGGGGCCTCGCCGGAGGGCAACGCCTACGCCGCGCCGGCCGCCGGCTACGGCGGCTCCCAGTACCAGGGTGGCTTCGAAAACGCCCCGAACTTCGAGAAGTCGAAGCTGGCGCTGACGGCCTTAATCCTCGGTATCGTCGCCGTGGTGGGCCTCATCGTCGGCGGCTTGGGCGCCATCGTCGGTGTTGCGGGCGTCGTGGTTTCCATCATCGCGATGGCCCGCAACGCCAAGAAGCCGAAGGAGGCTCGCCGCACCTGGATGTCGGTGGTGGGCTTTATCCTGTCGGTGATTTCCATTGCTATCGCCGCCATCATGGTGGCGTTTACCGTCTGGGTATTCAACGAGACGAACTTCGAGGAGTGCATGCAGCTCCAGGATCAGCAGGAGCAGCGCGAGTGCGTCGAGCGTCAGAGCGAGGAACTGGTTAACTCGAACAACTAAGCCCTCACTCCTTCTGGCCCCCGCCGCGTGCGGGGGCCATTTTTGTGCCTACCTGTGCCCAAATTTTGCCAACCTATGGCTACTTGGGCACGTTGCTCTATTTTTCGCCCTTGGGGCAGGTAGCACCGCAAAAATGGCCGTTTTCTGTTGTTTCGGTGCCCGTGCAGGATGGTTACTGTGCTCCGAGTTATCCACAGATCGGGTTTCCGGGCCTTGTAGGGGTTGACGCGTGCTTCTAGCGTGTGGGGCATGACGACGACAGCCATGGACACTTTGAAAGCAGCACACTCAATCTTCGCGGACGGGATCTCCTACTTGGGCCTGTGCCGCGAGTTGAGCCTGCCTGCCTTGAAGGCTGTCATGTCGGACGTTGCCGCGGCCGCGCACTACCGCGCGTGCCAGACGTTCTTCGGGCACACGACCTACACGAGGAAGCAGGCCGCCGCGAGGAAAGCGGCCTCCGCCCAGGGACACCACCTCGACACGCTTATTGCGTTGGACAACGCTTTCCGCCGGGTGCGCCACAAGCCCGATGCGTGGGCCATGCTCATCGAACTGTGCAACACACCCGGCACCACCAAACAACTACGCCACCTGGCCAATAAGAAGGTTCTGGAGCTCAACCGCCCGGCCCCACCAGCCGAAGGCGTGCGCGTGACCCGCCGCAAAGACGGGCCCAGCACTTTCTCTATCACCGGTGACCCGGAGTTGGTGGAAAACCTCTGGGCCAGCATCAAAACCATCCCGGACGTCGAGGCCCTGTTCAGCGGCGGGCTGGAGAAGCAGCCCAAGGCCACGCACGTGGTGATTTCCCTGCCGGACTGGGTGAGGATCCTGGCCGGTGATGGGGATGAGATCACCCTGCAGCTGACCAACGGGACCACCATGACGGGTGCCGAGTACGTCCGCCAATGCCTGCTGGACGCGGGCCTGGCCACCTTGGTGGACCCGAGGCGCGGGCCGGTCAACCAATACCGCTACAAGCGGCATGCCTCACCGAAGCAGAAGGACATGGCCAAGGCCGAGACCACCACCTGCGCCTGGCCGAAGTGCCGCAAGCCGGCCGACGAGTGCCAGGTCCACCACATCCACCCCTGGGTCGATGGTGGTGAGACCAACCAAGAGAACCTGACCTTGTTGTGCGAGTTTCATAATTCCTGGAACGACGACGACCCGGCCTCCCCCAGACATGGCAGGGTCAACCGAAGACACGGCAAGGTGACGTGGGACCCGCCCTGGAGCGGCGGGACCTAACGGCTGACACGGGGGCGGCGGGCATAAAGCCAGCCGAGGCACAAGGAACAAACCCGGCCAAATACGCGAAAAGGCGCCACGGACCACGTCCGTAGCGCCTACTCGGCGTGCCTAGAGGCCGTCGACCGGGCCGTTGGCGCGGACGAGCTGGCGGGCCTCCTCGCGGACGACATCGTAGATGCTCAGTGTCGGGGCCAGCTGCGCGAGCTCCGCCCAGGTGGTCAAGTGTTCCGGCTTCATCGGCACGTAGTAGGAGACCCGGCCCTTGAGCTCAGCGGCGCCGGCGCGCGTAATGTGCGCGGCCATGGCCGACAGGTAGGGCACCCAGGCCCACTGGTTCTTCTGGCGCTTGCCAGCGGTGTGCGCGAAGCGCCGCAGCAGGTGCAGGTGCGCGCGGATCTCGTCGCCGACCACGTTGGCCTCCTGCTTCATCATCTCCTCCCGGAACTCCGCGAAGCCCGTGACGTCGATGAACTTCTTGCGCCGGCGCAGGATCTCGGCCCAGCCGTGGCGCAGGGCGGAGGCATCGGCGACGCGGCGGGCGGCGGCGACATCGTAGAGCGCCTCGAGCGCCTGCTGCGTGTTGTTCGCCTTGGCCGCCGCCAGCACCTCCTTCATCACCTGCTGCGTGTCCGCGGTGCCGGTGTCCTCGCCGCCGCGCAGCAGCTCCAGCAGCACCTCGCCGCCGGCGGTGCGGATGAAATCGGTGGCATCGTCCCAGTCGGCGTGCCCGTCGACGAGATCGTTGAGCTGCTCCACGACGCGAATCCACGGCAGCGCACGGAACTCCGCCACGCGCTCGCCGTTGCTGTGGAAGTCATAGTTGGCCAGCCCGTGCGCGATAGCCAGGGCCGGCTGGTCGCCGGAGCGCACGTTGGACCGACCGAGTGCTTCGAGCATGTGGCGCGGGTCGGCATCGATGGTCTTGCGCAGCACGCCGGCCATTGGTCGGGTAGCGGCCGGGCCCAGGTTGCGCAGCGCGAACAGGTGGCGCCACAGCGCCGGCTGCTCGTGCTTGGCGACGGTCGCCCGCGGGTTTGCGCCAGACAGCTTGTAGGCCAGCTCGTCGCCGTGGCCGTCGTCGAAGTAGCCGTCCTGGGCGACGATGAACGCGCGCATCGACGGCCGGTTCGGCGCCTTGGCCTGGTAGCCCGGTTGCGCCTCCACCACGTCGACGGCCAGCGGACCCGCCTCCTGCAGCTCCTCCGGCACGCGCGTGGACAGCTGGGCGGAAAACTCCACCCGCCACGGCGCGATGTCCGGGCGCGTGACCGGCCACAGGAAACCGGTCAGCTGCCGGCCCATCGCGTTGCCGGACAGCCGCAGGCTATCACCCACGATCCGCCCCGACAGCTCAAACTCCGACTCATTGAGCCGCAGTAGGGTAGCCAGCTGCACGTCCGGGGTGGCGTGCGCCTCCCACGCCTTCTCGAACTCGAGCTCCGAGCCGAAGGAATCGGACAGCTCGGCCCACGTCTGCGCCGCCGATGCCGGGTGCCACGCCAGCGTCGCCACCAGGTTGGCGTGGGCTTCGGGGAAGGCGTGCTGGATGGCGGAGTTGCCCACCGTAAACACGCGGCCGTGGCGACGGCGCTTGAGCTGGATGACCTTGACCTTGCGGGAGACCTCGTGGGTCAGCAGCAGGGCCGCCGACCCGCCGATGGCCACGGGGAAGCGCACCTTCAGCTCGCCGTTGCGGGCCAGCGACCCCTGCGGGATGGTGCCCGGGTGGGTGTCCCAGTCCGGCTGCTCGCCGCGCAGGTCCAGCGAGTACTTCAGCGCCTTGGGCACCACCACGACGTCGAGGCAGTAGTCCACGGCGTTGGAGATCTGGAACATGGCGGTTTCGGCATCGCGGGGCACGGACTGAGTCTTGTCGAAGGGCACGTCGATGTACTTCGCCGCCGCCTTGCGCTGGGAGTAATAGGCCTTGGTGTAGGCGTTGGCGTCGGCGGCCTGGTCGGGGTGCCTAAACTGCGCGCCGTTGTAGGTCACGTGCAGGTCAAAGCCCTCGGCCATGTTGAAGGTCCGGCGGTCCACCAGGGTCTCGTCGCGCAGCACGTCCACCTCGTAGCGGCCAACCCAGGCGTCCTCGTAGGCGTCGGCGAAAAGCGCCAGCTCCTGGCCCTGGAACTCGGCCAGCTCCAGCAGCTGCTCGACCAGCTCGCGCTCGCCCAACGGGTCGACGTAGTAGAGCTCCACGGACCACTCCGGGGCCGGATCGACCGGCAGCACCAGCCGCGGCGAGGAGCCGTAGATGCGCCCGGCATCCGTGCCGCGCACGTCCGGGATGGCGTTGTCAGCGCTGCGCCACTCCGGCAGGCGCGAATGCGGATCCTCCGGGGTGGACACGCGCACCTGGCGGGTGGTGAAGCTGGCCGGGTGATCCAGCGCAACCGTCAGCGTCTCAATCTCCGCGGCGGCTAGGTCGCGCAGCTCGAACAGGGACCACTCGGGCCAGGTGGTAAAGCGCAGCTCGTCGGCGACCTCCACGGCCGCCCCCTCGGCCGAGAACTTCGTGCGCGTCGGCGCCAGGACAAAGACCTCCGCGGTGGTGATGCGGTGCTGGTCGGGCAGCGGGCGGCAGTCCGGGCCGAAAAACAGGACGGGGAAGTCCTCGGCCACCACGCCCAGGCGGTGCTTGGTGCCGCTGGCGGCGTGCGTGGCGGTAATGCGCGCGGTCGGCTGGACGAGCGCGACGCGGGAGGGGGCATCGCGCAGCTCGGGCGGCTGGGCCTGCGGGCTAATCCGGAAGGTATCGAAGCCGGCGTCGACGGACCAGGCGCTCGACGGGTCGGGCAGGACCAGGCTCAGGCGCCCGGCCTCCGGGTCGAGCTCCAGCCACGGGCGGAACTCCGCAAAAGGTACCACCGGCAGATCCAGCGGCTCCGTGTCCGCCCCGGCCGCCGATGCCGCCTGCCGCACCGCCTCCAGCGCCTCCCCGTCGACCTGCAGCTGGGCGGCGGCGACGTCCCAGAAGGAGGCGGCATCGGCCAGCTGGGTGCGGGCGTTGGCCAAAACCGCCGCCACGACGTGCGGGTGCGCGGCCACGACCTCGGCGGGGTCCTCCGCGGCTGCCAGGGCGCGGCCGAACTCGGTGCTGAGCCAATCGAGCTGGGCGGCGCTCAGCTCGGTCGGGTCTTGGCCGGCTAGGGCGTCGTCGGCGGCGCGCAGGCGGTCAGCGGCGGTGGAAAAATGCTGGAGGCAAGAGGGGAAATCTGCAGGGAAGGCCACGGGTTAAAACTCCTGAAGTGGTGAAACAAGAATGTGGGCAGTAGCAGTGACACGACTGAGCCCGAACCTTAAACGTCGGTCAAGGCTCGGGCTCGGTGGCGGGGAGGGCATTTTAGTCGAGGTAATCCCGCAAGACCTGGGAGCGCGAGGGGTGGCGCAGCTTCGACATGGTCTTGGACTCGATCTGGCGGATGCGCTCGCGGGTAACACCGTAGACCTGGCCGATTTCGTCTAAAGTCCGCGGCATGCCGTCGGTCAGGCCGAAGCGCAGGCGCACCACGCCGGCCTCCCGCTCGGACAGGGTGGTCAGCACGTCCTGGAGCTGGTCCTGCAGGAGGGTGAAGGAGACGGCATCGACGGCGATGACGGCCTCGGAGTCCTCGATGAAGTCGCCCAGCTGGCTGTCGCCCTCGTCGCCGATGGTCTGGTCCAGCGAGATGGGCTCACGGGCGTACTGCTGGATCTCCAGCACCTTTTCCTCGGTGATGTCCATCTCCTTGGCCAGCTCCTGCGGGGTGGGCTCGCGGCCCAGGTCCTGCAGCAGCTCGCGCTGGATGCGGCCCAGCTTGTTGATGACCTCGACCATGTGCACCGGGATACGGATGGTGCGGGCCTGGTCGGCCATGGCGCGGGTAATCGCCTGGCGGATCCACCAGGTGGCGTAGGTGGAGAACTTGTAGCCCTTGGTGTAGTCGAACTTCTCCACGGCGCGGATAAGGCCCAGGTTGCCTTCCTGGATGAGGTCGAGGAAGGCCATGCCGCGGCCGGTGTAGCGCTTGGCCAGGGAGACCACCAGGCGGAGGTTGGCCTCCAGCAGGTGGTTCTTGGCCTTGCGGCCGTCGCGGGAGATGGTGCGCAGGTCGCGCTTGAGCGACGGGGAGAGCTTGGCGTCCTTGTCGCCGTCGGCGAGCGCCTTTTGCATCTCGTCCATGCGGTGCTGGGCGTAGAGGCCGGCCTCGATGCGCTTGGCCAGCGAGACCTCCTGCTCCGCGTTCAGCAGCGCGACCTTACCGATCTGCTTGAGGTAGGCGCGCACGGAGTCCGCGGAGGCGGTCAGCTGGGCGTCCTTGCGGGCCTGGCGCAGCGCGGCGGATTCTTCCTCGTCCCAGACCGAGGAGCCGTCGTCTTCTTCCTCGTCCTCTTCTTCGACGTCGCCGGCCAGGTCGTCCTCCTCGTCGTCGAGGTGCTCTTCCAAGTCGGCGTGGTCCGGCTCGAAGTCGTCGTCGGTGACGCTGGCGCCGAACTCGTCCTCGGCGTCAGTCTCCGGCTTCTGCTCCTCGGCCGCGGTGGCGGCGAGGTTCTGCTCGTTGTCCTTGGCCTTCTTGGTGGCCGCCTTCTTCGGCGCAGCCTTCCGGGTCGACTTCTTGGCGGTCTTTTTAGCCGACTTCTTGGCCGTTTTCTTCGCCGTCTTCTTGGCGGTCTTCTTCGCCGACTTCTTAGTGGTCTTCTTGGCGGTCTTTTTGGCCGTCTTCTTTGCCGTCTTGGCGGCAGGCTTTCCCGCAGGGGTATTTGCCTCTGCGTCCTCGCCGAGTACCTTGTCGGAAGAATCAGTGGCTGCCACGTACGCCCTTTCGCCTTAATTGTTACAGTCAAAACCTATACCGCGCAGTGGCGGTCGGTTTATCTAGTTACGATCGACCGCCCAGTATAGAGCATTCTGGTCGACTCTTGTGACAGCGGGGTCGTGCTCCCGCTGCCTCACCTTAGTTTTATCTTAGGGTTGCACGTGTGCGTTAACGGCCATCGCCGCGCCGATAATGCCGGCTTCGTTGCGCAGTTGCGCTGGCACGATCGGGGTATCGATGGACAGGTGCGGGCCCCATTTTTCGAATTTGCGCGAGATCCCGCCGCCGACGATAAAAACCTGCGGGTTAAACAGCTTTTCGTAGGTATACAGCACCCGGTTGAGGCGTTTGGCCCACTTTTTAAAGCTCAAGTCCTCGCGCTCTTTGGCGGCTGACGACGCCACGTGCTCGGCCTCCTTGCCCTTGACCTCCAGGTGGCCTAGCTCGGTGTTGGGGAAGAGCCGGCCGTCGAGGAGGAAGGCCGAGCCGATGCCGGTGCCGATGGTCAGGAAGATGGCCGCGCCCTGGCGGGCGACGGGATCGCCGTGGGCGGCTTCGGCGAGGCCGGCGGCGTCGGCATCGTTAAGCACGACGACCTCGCGCCCGCCGAGCTGGTCGCGGAAGAGGGCCTGGGCGTCGACGCCGATCCAGCTGGGGTCGATGTTGGCCGCGGACTGGACGATGCCGTCGCGCACGATGGCCGGCACCGTAATACCGACGGGCCCCTCCCAGCCGTGGTGGTCCACGACTTCGGCCACGGTCTCGGCCACAGCCGCGGGGGTAGAAGGCTGGGGAGTGGCGATCTTCTGCCGGGCGGAGTGCAGCTGCCCGGATTCCAGGTCCACGATGGCTCCCTTGATCCCGGAGCCGCCGATGTCGATCCCGTAGGCTAGCGGGGCATTTCCGGCGGTCGAATCCTCACTCGTGTGCATGCCGGAAAGTGTAGCGCATGGCGCCGCGGGCGCAGGGGTAAAGGCGTTAAGGGGGTACCCACTTTCGTGGGTTCTACCTGCGAGTGTGACAGCGGGGCGATTGTGCTTTAGTATGCGCGATCGACATAGTTGATTTCCCTGCACAAGTTTGCATGAAAAACCGATTGGAGCGTGCAGTTATGGCAACCGATTACGACGCACCGCGGCGGCGCGTGGAAGACGAATTGGAGACCGATTCCCTGGAGGGGCTGAAGGCCGCCGAGAGCGAAAACAGCGCCATGGACGACGACGGCGAAATCGTCGAGCCCTTCGAGCCGCCGACAGTCGATCTGAGCGGTGAGGAACTCAACGTGACGGTCGTGCCGCGCCAGGACAACGAGTTCACCTGCTCGGTCTGCTTCCTGGTCCAGGACAACAAGCGCCTGTCCTACGAGGAAGACGGCGACAAGGTCTGCATGGACTGCGCCTAGGCGCTTTAAGGCGCTACTAGGCGCTGCGATAACTGAGCAGGGCCTGCTCTGCTTGCTCGGGGACGAAAGCCTCGATGAGTGCGGCCGGGTCCTTGCTGGCGATGAGCCAGTAGGGGGTCGGGTCATCCGGGTCGTCGAGGACGAACATGGCGAGCTCATTCACCCACTCGTGGGTCGAGAGGAACGCCGCGGGGTCCAGCTGGGGGCCCAGCGCGTTGCGGCGGGCCGGCTTGGGAACGGCCAGCGAACGGGCCACGACATCGCTGGGCAGCTGGGCGTCTTTCACGCTGAGCCAGCGGGTGCCGTCGGGGTCCTTTTCCACGGTCACGACGGTCGAGGACCAGGAGACCAGCACCCACACGGCCACCGCGATGAGCACGATGGCGGCGGTCAGCGGCCAAATGCCCGACCGGTTTAGCCCGACCGTTGCGGTGGTTACGGCGATGACGATGGCCGCCAGCACCCAGAAATACCAAGGCACCCACTGGCGTTCCTGGTAGATGACCTCGGAATTCGCGCTGGGGTTCAGGTCGTTGCCACTATTGTCCGCAGGTTTCACAGTAAGCCAGTCTATCGCACCGCCCGGGGCACAAGGCAAAGCTGCCGGGCCGGGAAGGTAGGCTAGCGGGCGTGACTAGCACTCCGGATTCAAACCTCTCCGTCCAGATCAAACGCCTCGACCCTGAGCTGCCGATGCCGCACCGCGCCCACCGCGGCGACGCCGGCGCCGATCTCTATGCGGCCGAGGACGTGACCCTCGCCCCGGGGGAGCGCGCGCTGGTGGGCACGGGCATCGCCCTGGCGCTGCCGGTGGGCACCGTCGGCCTGGTGCACCCGCGCTCGGGCCTGGCCGCCAAGCTGGGCCTTTCCATTGTCAACACCCCGGGCACCATCGATGCCGACTACCGCGGCGAGATCAAGGTCTGCCTGATTAACCTCGATCCGGACACGCCGATTGAGATAACGCGCGGGATGCGCATCGCGCAGCTGGTGATCCAGAAGGTGGAGCTGGCCGAGTTCGTGGAAGTTACGGAGCTGGACGAAACCGTCCGCGGCGACGGCGGTTACGGCTCGACCGGCGTGTAGGCCCCGCGGCAAGCGGCTACAGTGGAACGGATAGACGTCGATCAGTAAAGGACTTTTCAACCATGGCTTTGTGGCCTTTTGGCAAGAAGAACAAAGACAACCACGACACTGCGGCGTCCGCGGCAGAACCGGCGGCGGACCAGGCGCCGGATAACGCGCCCGTCGACCGCCTGGATGACGTGCCGGATACGCCCGGCGATGCCGCGGTAGCCAACGGTTTCCCGGGCGCTGCGGGAATTAACATCAACGTCGTCGAGCACGACGCCGTCGGCGGGGACACCGGCCCCTTTGACGGCGACAGCCTGAACTACGAGGACTTCGACTTCAGCGATTTCTCCGCCGGCACGCTCGACTTGGGCTCGATGAAGATCGCGCTGCCGAAGGGCTCGCAGGTCCAGGTGGAAATGGGCGAGAAGGGCCCGAAGATGCTCCACATCGTCACCACCGCGGGGCGGATTACCCCGGTGGCCTTCGCCGCCCCGCGCTCGAGCGGGCAGTGGGAGTCCGCGGCCAAGGAGCTCATCCAGGGCATCGAGAATGACGGCCTGCCGACCCGCCTGGAGGAAGGGCCGTGGGGCACCGAGATTGTTGGTTCGAACGACAACGGCGAGATCCGCATCATCGGCGTGGAGGGCCCGCGCTGGATGCTGCGGGTGACCCTGGCCGCGCCGAAGGGCAAGTCGGAGGAGCTGGCGCGGATCGGCCGCGAGCTGGTCGCCCGCACCTTCGTCTACCGCGGCGATGAGCCGATCCTCGCCGGCAACGCCCTGCGCGTGGTCATGCCGCCGGCGCTGGTCGAGCAGCTGCAGAAGGCTATGCAGCAGCGCCAGGCCGGCAACGCCAACGCAGGCAACGCCAACGCCAATGCAGGCAGCACGGGCAACGCCGCCAACGCGGGCAACGCCGGCTCGGACGGCCAGCGCACCGCCGCCGACGAAGAGCGCGAGAAGCAACTGCGCGAGCAGATGTGGCGCCTGCTGAGTAACGGCACCGGCAACTCCGCCGGCGCGGCCAACGCCGACGGCAACACTGACGGCGCCGACAACGCTTACTCGCAGGACGCCGGCGACGACAACTCCGACCGCTAGCTAGAACCCCAGAAAGACTCACGTGGCTGAAAACAAACCCCTCGAGGACCAGACCCTGCTCGAGCAGATGGGCGGAGTGACCGGGCTGGTGGCGGCGACGCTGCCGGTGGTCGTGCTCATCCCCGTCAACAGCATGTGGGGTCTAGTTCCCGCGCTGCTGGCCGCCATCGGCGTGGCCGTGGCGGTGGCCATCTGGCGCGTGGCGCGCAAGGAGTCGCTCCAGCCGGCCATCTCCGGCCTGCTGGGCGTGGCGATCTGCGCGGGCATCGCTTATGCCACCGGCGACGCGAAGGGCTACTTCCTGTACGGGATCTGGGCCTCGTTGGTGCTGTGCATCGCCGCGGTCGTGTCCATCCTGGTGCGCTGGCCGGCGGTGGGCGTTATCTGGAAGGGCATCAACGGCGAGGACATGGCCTGGCGCCAGATCCCGGCCGCGCGGCGCGCCTATGCGCTCGCGACCGCCGGCTGGGCCGTGGTCTTCCTGGCCCGCTTCGTGGTCCAAAACGGCATCTACAACGCCGGCGAGACCACCGCGCTGGGCATTACCCGCATCCTCATGGGGTGGCCGCTGACCGGCCTGGTCACCCTCCTGACTATCTTCTTGGTGCGCCGGGCCAACCGGGTCATTGAGGCCGAAGAAGAACAACCACCCCTCGAGACGAACGGACAACGAGACTAATGGAGACTGCGAACTACCAGGCAGGCGACGATATCCGCCTGCGCATCGACCGCATGGCCCACGGCGGGGAGGGCATCGGCCGCGCGGACGACGGGCGCATCGTCTTCGCCCGGGGCGGTTTCCCCGGCGACGAGGTCGTCGTGCGCCTCGACAAGGTCAAAAAGTCCCTGCTGCGCGGCACCGTCACCGAGGTATCCACCGCCGGCCCGGCCCGCGTGGACTCGGCCTGCCCGGCCGCCGCGGCGGGGGCGGGCTGCTGCGACTTCGCGGAGGTCGACCCGGCCCAGGAACTTGGCATCAAGGCCGACGTCCTGCGCGACCAGCTGGCCCGCGTCGGCCACCTAGGCGCCGACGGAGAGCTGCCGGAGCTGGAGCTGCGCGAGCTGCCGCCGCACCGCGGCTGGCGCACCCGCGTGCGCTTGGGCGTCGACTCCCGCGGGCGGGCCGGCACCCGCAAGCGCGCCTCCAACGACCTGGTTACCGACGTCGCCTGCACGCAGCTGGCGCCCGGGCTGGTAGACGGCATCGTGGGGCCGGGCGCGCGCACGTTCACGCCGGGCGCAGAAGTCATCGCGGTGCTGGATAGCACCGGGGCCCGCCACGTGATTGAGACCTGCAAGGGCCCGCGCGGCAAGCGGGTGGAAAAGATCGAGCAGGTCGTCGAGGGAACCGCCGGCGTAGTCGAGGAGGTCGACGGGCACCGCTTCGAGTTCCCGGCGACTGCCTTCTGGCAGGCCCACCGCGGCGCGCCGGAGGCCTACACCGGCCTGGTCGCGGAGCTTTTGGGCACCGGCCACGGGCCGGCCTGGGACCTGTACGGCGGCGTCGGGCTCTTCGTGCCCACGTTGAGCGCGGCCACCGGCGGCGCGGAGACCTACTCGGTGGACCTGTCGCCGGCCGCCCGCCCGGATCAGCAGCCCGGCCTGGCCGAGTACGCGGTGCGGGTCAAATCCGCCCGCGTCGACAAGGTCATCGGCCAGCTGCCGCCCGCCGATGCCGTCGTCCTGGACCCGCCGCGCGTCGGCGCCGGGGCCGAGGTCGTGGCCCGCATTGCCGAGGCCACCCCGAATCGCGTCGTGCACATCGGCTGCGATCCGGCCGCCCTGTCCCGCGACCTGTCCGCCTGGGTCGAGGCGGGCTACGGCATTGACCGGATGGTCGTCGTTAACGCTTTCCCCGGCACGCACCACTTCGAGACCCTGGTGCTTTTGACCCCGCGGCCGGGCCACGATGTACGGTAGAAAATAAAACAAGCGGGGTACCGCTGCGATTTAAGCAAAGGAGTAGTTGAGCACTCCATGAGAATCATTGATTCGATTGACTCGCCGAAGGATCTCAAAAAGCTCGATGGCGATGAGCTGGAACAACTAGCTGCGGAGATCCGCCAGCTGCTCATTGAGAAGGTCTCCGCCACCGGCGGACACCTGGGGCCGAACCTGGGCGTGGTGGAGCTGAGCATCGCTTTGCACTACACGTTCAACTCGCCCCAGGACGCGATCGTCTTCGACACCTCGCACCAGTCTTATGTACACAAGATGCTCACCGGCCGCGCCGGCGACTTCGACAGCCTGCGGCAAAAGGGCGGGCTGTCCGGCTACACGCGGCGGGCCGAGTCCGAGCACGACTGGACGGAGTCCTCGCACGCCTCGGCGTCGATCTCCGTGGTCGACGGGCTGTCCAAGGCCTTCCGCCTGGCAGGCGAGCCGCACCGCAACGCCATCGCCATCGTGGGCGACGGCGCCCTGACCGGCGGCATGTGCTGGGAGGCGCTCAACAACATCTCGGCGGACAAGGACCGCAACGCCGTCATCGTGGTCAACGACAACGGCCGCAGCTACGCGCCGACCATCGGCGGCCTGTCGGAGAACCTGGGGCGTATCCGCTCCCAGCACGGCTACGACGAGCTGATGGCCCACGGCAAGAAGACACTCAAGTCGATGGGCTGGGTCGGCGAGCGCGCCTTCGATGCCCTCCATGCCTTCAAGGAGGGCGTCAAGTCCTCCGTCTTGCCCACGGAGATGTTCCCCGAGCTGGGCATGAAGTACATTGGGCCCATCAACGGCCACGACCTCGAGGCGCTCAACCACGCGTTCCGCTACGCGCGTGACTTCGAGGGGCCCATCATCGTCCACGTGGTCACCGAGAAGGGCCACGGGTTCGCTCCGGCGGTCAACGAGCCCAAGGACCAGATGCATTCGACCGGCGCCATCGACCCGGTCACCGGCGTGCCGAAGGGCAAGAGCCAGCCGGGCTGGACCGCGGCGTTTTCCGAGGAGCTGATTAAGGCTGCCGAGCGCCGCGACGACATCGTGGCCATCACCGCGGCCATGGCCGGCCCGACCGGCCTGATGTCTTTCGCGGAGCGCTTCCCGGACCGCTTCTACGACGTCGGCATTGCCGAGGCGCACGCGATGGCCTCGGCCTCCGGGCTGGCCCTAGGCGGCCTCCACCCGGTGGTCGCGGTCTACTCGACGTTCCTGAACCGCGGCTTCGACCAGCTCCTCATGGATATCGCCCTGCTGGGGCTGCCGGTGACCGTGGTGCTGGATCGCGCGGGCGTGACCGGATCGGACGGTGCTAGCCACAACGGCGTCTGGGACATGGCCTTGACCAGCATTGTCCCGGGCATGCGCCTGGCCGCCCCGCGCGACGGCAAGCGCCTGCGCGAGCTGTTCAACGAGTCCCTGGAAATCTCTGACGGGCCCAGCGTGGTGCGCTTCCCGAAAGGCAACCTGCTCGACGACATGGACGCCGTCGACACGCTCGAGGACGGCACCGACGTCATCTACACCAACGTGGCCGGCGCTGACGATGCCGGCAGCGGCCGCGACGTGCTCATCGTCTCGGTCGGGGCGATGTCGGCGCGCAGCATCGCGGCGGCGAAGCTCCTGGCCGAGCAGGGCGTCGGCGTGACGGTCGTCGACCCGCGCTGGGTCGCGCCCGTGCCGGAGGCCGTGGTGCGCCTGGCGGCGGACTACCGCCTGGTGGTCACGGTGGAAGACGGCATCAAGCGCGGCGGCATCGGCTCGCTGGTAGCCGAAAAGCTCAGCGATGCCCAGGTGGACACCCCGCTGCGCCGCCTTGCTTTCCCGAACTACTTCCCGCTGCACGCCTCCCGCGGGCAGCTGCTGGAGGACGTCGGGCTGGCGCCGGAGGGCATCGCCGAATCCATTGGGGAGTGGCTCCGCTAGAAGCTGGTGATGCACCGCGCGATAATCGGCACGGCCCACTCCAGCTGCCACGGGCGTACGCCCGCGGCTACCAGAAAGTCGACTAGGTCGGCGGTGTCGGTCAGGTGCGCCTTGGGCCCGAGGGCGGCCCAAATCGCGGCCCGCAGGGTGGCGGGCTTAATGAGTAGCGAGTCGTCGACGGCCAGATCCTGGCCCAGGTCGGTGAAGTCCTGGCGGGCGGCCTGGTAGAGCTCCCAGAGCTCGGCCGGCCAGGCGGCCTTCCCGGGGACCTCGCGGCGGGTGCGCTGGGGGCGCGGCCAGTCGCTGGCCGGCAGGTCGCGGGCGCGCTCGACGACGTCCCACCACAGCTGCGTGGCCGACTTCCGCCTGCGGGGAAAGCCTTTGACGCGCGCCAGCTCGGCCGGCGAGTCCGGCAGCGTGCGGGCGACATCGATGAGCACCTTGTTTCCCAAAACCCGCGGCGGGGCGATGTCGCGGTGCGCGCTTAACGCGTCGCGCTTAATCCACAGCGCCTTGGCCACGGCCAGCTGCTCGCCGCGCCGCAGGGTGCTCAAGCCCTTGAGCTCGCGCCAAGAGCCCGGCTCCGGGGCGGTGGTCCCGGCGTGCTCGGCGATAAGCGCGTCGAATTCCTGCAGCGCCCAGTCCAGCTTCTCCTCCTCGGCCAGCACGTCCTTGAGGGTCTCGGCCAGGGGGAGGAGGAATTCGACGTCGAGGGCGGCATAGGCCAGCCAGTCCTGCGGCAGCGGCCGGGTGGACCAGTCCACGTAGCCGTGGGCTTTTTCCAGCTCGATGCCCAGAATCTCGTCGACCATGTGGCCCAAGTTGGGGTGCTCGAAACCGGCCATGCGGGCGGCGACCTCGGTATCAAACAGCGAGCCGGGCTTAAGCCCCAGCCAGGCCAGGCAGGGAAGATCCGTCTTGGCGGCGTGCAGCACCCAGGGCTGGCCGTTGATGGCGCCGCCGACGTGGTCCCTAACGGCCTCGGCGTTGCCCTCGGGGTCGATGAGCACGGTGCCGGCCCCGGCGCGGTGCAGCTGGAGGAGGAAGGCGCGGTCGTTGTAGCGGTAGGCGCCGGCGCGCTCCGTGTCGACGGCCAGCGGCCCGGTACCGCCTAGCAGCCGGGTGGCGGCTGCGGCGATCTCCTGCGGGGTGCTGGCGACCGGCGGGATGCCCTGCGCCGGTACTCGTCTAAGCTCGCTCATGATATGCCAGGCTACCCGCGCGCTGGCTTATCCGCGCCCTAACTGGGTAACACCCTCCGGCGGAAGGCCGGCCACGTTCGCCAGCACGGCGGCAAAGGCCTCCACGTGCGGGCCCAGTTCCAGGTCTTCTGCGGTCCAGGAGGCGCGCATCTCGAGCTGGTAGGCGCGCGGCGGGCCGCCGATTTCGCCGTAGCGCACCGAGGCGGTCGAGGTGACGGTGCCACCCAAATTAGTGTGGCGGGCATCGCTGTGGGCCATGCCCTCGGTCAGCCACTCCCAGGCCACGTCCGGCAGGAGGGGATCGCCGGCGACGTCCGGGTCCATGTCGGCCTGGATATAGGCGACCAAGCGCATGGGGCCGTCCCAGGCCTCCTCGGCGCCGGGATCGTGGAGGAGGATGAGGCGGCCGAAGGCGTCGCCGCTGCTGTCGGTGGGGATGGAGTCGGCATCGTCCGCGCCGCGGTCGACCTCGAGCCCGATGGCGTGGCTATACGGGGCCAGGCGCTGCGGCGGGCGGATGGATCCTAGGGAAATCTCGGGGCGCAAGCGAGCCTGATGCATGGACTCCACGGCACGGTTGAAGGTGGCCGGCGTGGTGGTCTCGCCGTCGGCGGGGGCATCGTTAGCGGCAGGGGAGGCGCTGTGCGGCTGGGAAGTCTCGGAAATGCTCACAATGAATCAAGCTATATTTTCCCCGGCGCCACTGGTGGGAGGCGCGCCGTGCCCCCAGTTGGCCAAGTATCCAACTAATGGTGGATACTGGAGGGGTCATGTCCTAGTCAGACTCGAACGTCCTTTGAAAGGGGATTGTCCATGGCGAAGCTCGATTTTAAGAAGCTCAACGAGGTCCAGCAGTACTCCCAGCACGCGGTGTTCCGCGCCATCCCGGGGGCCTTGGGCAGCGAGCGCGACGACATCATCGCCCAGGCCCAGGACTTCTTCGCCCGCCTGGCGGAGGAAGGCAAGGTCACCGTCCGCGGCATCTACGACCTGTCCGGCATGCGCGATAGCGCCGATTTCATGATTTGGTGGCACGCCGAGGAATTCGAGGACCTGCAGCGCGCCTTCGCGGACTTCCGCCGCACCACGGTCCTCGGCCAGGTCTCCGACGTGACCTGGGTGGGCAACGCCCTGCACCGCCCGGCGGAGTTCAACAAGTCGCACCTGCCGTCGTTCATCATGGGCGAGGAGCCGGGCGACTGGATCGCCGTCTACCCGTTCGTGCGCTCCTACGACTGGTACATCATGGACGAGGAAAAGCGCCGCAAGATCCTGGTCGAGCACGGCATGGCGGCGCACGACTACGCCGACGTGCGCGCCAACACGGTCCCGGCCTTCGCACTGGGCGACTACGAGTGGATCCTGGCCTTCGAGGCCCCGAGCCTCGACCGGATCGTCGACCTGATGTACGTCATGCGCTACACCGAGGCCCGCAACCACGTGCGCGAGGAAATCCCGTTCCACACCGGGCGCCGCGTCGCGGACGTGGCAGAACTCATCAAGGTTCTGCCTTAAGCCGCGGCTAAACCTCGCGCTCGTCGAGGTCCAGACAGATAGAGTTAATGCAGTAACGCAGGTCGGTGGGGGTGTCGTAGCCCTCACCGGCGAAGACGTGGCCCAGGTGCGAGTGGCAGTTGGCACACAGCACCTCGGTGCGCACCATGCCGAGCGAGCGGTCCTCGCGCTCGATGACCGTGTCGACGTCCTTGGGGGAGTAGAAGGACGGCCACCCGCAGTGGGAGGCGAATTTCTCGGTGGAGCGGAACAGTTCGGCGCCGCAGGCGCGGCAGGAGTACACGCCCTCGGTGGTGGTGTCGGTGTACTTGCCGACGTGCGGCGGCTCGGTGCCGCCCTGGCGCAGGACGTAGTATTCCTCGTCGCTTAGGCGCTTTTTCCAGTCGGCGTCGGCGATGAGCTTGAAATCAGTGGGCTGGTTGGTCATGCCGCCCAGTGTAACCGGCGCTGCGGCGCTGGCCCAGGTACCAGCCGGTCACGCTGGCCGCGCAGGCCACGATGAGCAGGAACCACCCGGCGGTGCCCAGGAAGAAGTTCGCCCAGCGCCCCGCGTCCGGCCAGTGGGTGGACGTCCAGGTGACCGGCAATAGGAAGCAGGCCGCGGCGGCCCAGGCGAGCCATGAATGAAAAACGCTGCGCGGCAGCACCGCGGTAAACATCAGCGGGAACAGCCACATCGAGTAGTACTGCTGGCCCAGCGAGGACAGGAAGAAGATGCCGACCAGCAGCACGCCGGTGGTCGTCAGGGCCCACAGGACCGGGTCCGTATTCCGCCAGCGCAAAAGCAGCACGACGGCGACGGCGACCAGGGCCGCTGCCAGCACCCATACGGGGTAGTAGGCCCAGCCGGGCAGGTCGAAATAGGCGCGCAGGCCGTCCCAGGAGGAGTTGGCGTAGTCGCGCGTGGTGCCCAGGTAAGGCACCAGCCGGCGCAGGTAGTCCCCGGCGTCCGGGATGACGGGCCAGGCCAAGGCGTTGAGCCCCACCGGCACCGCCAGCCCGGCGGCCACGGTGGACCAGCGGGCCTTGACCAGTGGCAGGACCAGCAGCGGGGCGAACTGCGGCTTGACGGTAATGGCCAGGCCCAGCACGATGCCCGCCCACAGGCCGGAACCCGCACCCCGGCCGGCCCGCTCGCGCAGGCCCAGCGCCAGGAAGCCGCTGAGCGCTAGCAGCAGGAGGCCGTTGATATTGGCAAAGGTCAGCGTGTTGATAACGGACTCGGTGGCAAAGGCCAGCGCGATGCTTGCCGGCCACAGCGGGCTGGACAGGCGGTGGCCGACCAGGCGGGTCAGAACCGCCAGCGCGGCGACGATCGCCGCGGCGTTGACCAGGATGAACAGCCCGCGGGCCAGGCTGAAATTCTCCACCAGGCCCAGCGGGTAGAGCAGCAGCGTGGCGCCCGGGTTGTAGAGGTAAAGCGGGGCGACGTGGTGGTAGGCCTGCTCGTAGACGGCCTGGCCGTCGAGCGCCCGGCGCACGGCGTAGTAGACCGTGCTGAAGTCATCCGTGGGCGCGCCGTTGAAGGCGCGGACCAGCACGGTGTTGAGCACCAACAAGATGGCCAGCGGCCAGGCAGCCAGGTTGAGGCCGGCGGGCAGCTGGATGGGGCGGCCGGGGGCGAGCGCGGTGCGGGAAGTCCACGCGGAAGACAGGAAACTGGTACTCACGGCCAGCTAGTTTACGGCCTCCGCGCGCGCCGGTACCGCAGAAACACGGTGCCGTCGGCATCGGGGGCGCAATTGTCCAGGGTAAGCCGGGTGGCGCGGGAGGAGGTGGCATCGTCGGCGCGGACGACGGGGGTCTCCACCGCCGAGGTGACCGTGGGATCGAGGGTCAGGTAGAAGGCGTCGACGGCGTCGGCGGCCACGAACTGGGAGAGCAGGCCCGGCCCGCCCTCGCAGACGATGCGCCCGTAGCCCCGGGCCCGCAGGCAGGCCAGGAGGTCGGCGGGGCTGGCCGTCCCGGCGTCGATGATCTCGGCGCCTTGGGCCTCCAGCCGGCGGGTGCGCTCGCGGACCTCGGCCTGGGCGAGCGCGGCGTGCGGGACCAGCAGCAGCGGGGCGGTGGAGTAGTCGGTGAAGAAGCGGGAGCGCGGATCCATGTCGGCGCTGCCGGTGACGACCGCGATCGGGGCCGGCGTGCCTGCCGCGGAGGTGGCGCCGCCGTAGTCCTCGGCGCGCACGGTGGACGCACCCACCACGATGACCTCGGCCCAGTCCCGCAGGCCCTGCAAGAGCTGCGCGTCGGTGTCGTTGCCCAGGGACTCGGAGGTCCCGGCCGCCGATGCCGAGCCAGTCACCGTAGCCACCATCACCGCCCGGACTTCGCGGCGGTCGGGGCCTAGCAAAGCGTTGATATCCATGGCCACCATCCTAGGGCGCGGATACAAAAAGAGCGCCTCCCCGTAGGAGGGGAGACGCTCTTAAAAATAAGTGGTGGTCCCAGCTGGGATCGAACCAGCGACCTTTCCGGTGTGAACGGAACGCTCTTC
The DNA here is from genome assembly GCF_040946485.1 of Corynebacterium sp. LK2537. Classification (NCBI taxonomy): domain Bacteria; kingdom Bacillati; phylum Actinomycetota; class Actinomycetes; order Mycobacteriales; family Corynebacteriaceae; genus Corynebacterium; species Corynebacterium sp. LK2537. The sequence goes on along the minus strand of NZ_JAYWLQ010000001.1, from coordinate 222,051 downwards.
CACTGAGCCATGGGACCGTGCTGGGCTAAAATGTAGCACGGTGCCGCGTGATTCGACGAATCCCCAGTAAAACGGCGGTATCGGCGGGCACGTGCGGCCGGGGATGACAGCGGTGTCATTTAGCTTGCGTCACAAGCTGCCGCGAATGGCCCCAGAACCGCCCCGTGAGCGGGCGATTTGTAAACCGGGGCCGGTTCAGGATAATGTTTTTACTCGCACCGCACAGAAAGCTTCGGCTTAACATGGTGCATGCGGATGTAGCGCAGTTGGTAGCGCATCACCTTGCCAAGGTGAGGGTCGCGAGTTCGAGTCTCGTCATCCGCTCCGCGCCTTCCTTTGAGAAGGTGGTTATCCCGCGCGATTAGCTCAGTGGGAGAGCGCTTCCCTGACACGGAAGAGGTCACTGGTTCAATCCCAGTATCGCGCACCACGGGTTTTCCAACCTAGTTGGGAAGTCCGGAAGCCTTAAGGGTTTCGAAAATGCGGATGTAGCGCAGTTGGTAGCGCATCACCTTGCCAAGGTGAGGGTCGCGAGTTCGAGTCTCGTCATCCGCTCCAACACAGTTTCACTTTGTATACTTGTGTGAGGCGGCATACGCCACGGTGGAATGGCCGAGTGGTGAGGCAACGGTCTGCAAAACCGTGCACACGGGTTCGATTCCCGTTTCCACCTCCAGTTAGCGTGGCCACCGGCGACGCCTGCGCGATTAGCTCAGCGGGAGAGCGCTTCCCTGACACGGAAGGGGTCACTGGTTCAATCCCAGTATCGCGCACCACGGGTTTTCCAACCTAGTTGGGAAGTCCTGAAACCGGGCCTGGTTTCAAATTTGCGGATGTAGCGCAGTTGGTAGCGCATCACCTTGCCAAGGTGAGGGTCGCGAGTTCGAGTCTCGTCATCCGCTCAATTTTTCGACGCCGTCCCCGCTGGGGGCGGCGTTTTGTATGTTCGCGCTCGGGTGGGGGACAATCGGGGGCACAACTAGTAGCAGTGAGATCTGTGCCATTGTTGGGAACTACTTCCAGCAATGGAGCGACTAGTCGGATACGCGTCGCGCAGCGCGGCGGCAAGCCCGCGGTGTGTGCCGCTGCGACCTTGGAACGACCAGGCGAGTCCTCGCCGTAAGGAGCAGTACATGTTTTCATTTTCCCCGCGCACTGCAGGCGCCGCGGTGGCAGCCGGGGCCCTCGGCCTGTCCGCGTGGGCAGCGCCGGTAGCCCTGGCTCACGATGCCGTCATCGGCGGCACCGTCACCGAAGGTCAGGTCCTCGACGAATTCCCCGAGACCATCACCCTGGAATTCTCCGGAATTCCGCGGGAGGGCTTCAACAACTTCGCCGTGACCAACGAGGAAACCGGGGACGTACTGTTTTCTGCCGAGCCTAAGCTCGACGATCGCAACCTGACCATCGAGACCCCGGACGACGTCGACCCGGGTCCCGGTGACTACCAGGTCGGCTTCCAGATCACCTCTTCGGACGGGCACGCCACCCGCGGGGGAGTCAGCTTCACCGTGGCCGGCGATGACGACTCCAGCGTCGCCGTCGACGAGTCCGCCGTCCCCGAGCCCGGCGAAGAGATCGGCGGCGCCGATGGCCCGCTGAAGTGGATCCTCGCCGTCGGCGGCGTGTTGGTGCTGGCCGCCGTCGTCGTGCTGGTTCTGGCCAAGCGTCGCCCCATTGATGAACAGTAAACAAAGGAATCTGTCATGAAATACCCCCGTCTTGTAGTCTCCGCTGTTGCCGCCTCGGCCCTGTCCCTGGCGGCCTGCTCCCCGAGCGAAGAGCCCGTGGACCAGAACGACACGCAGACCACCACCTCCGCCGAGTCGGAGCAGGCCGCCGAAACGGACGTCACCTTTGAAGGCGGCGTCGTGCGCGCGATGGCCGAGGACTCGGACATGACCGCCATCTTCGGCACCCTGGTCAACCACACCGACTCCGACCTGGAGGTGGAGTCGTTTAGCACCAGCATCGAAGCGGAGATGACCCAGCTGCACGAGACCGTCGATGGCCAGATGTCCGAGATGACCGAACCGCTGACCATTCCGGCCGGCGGCGAGGCCACCCTGGAGCCGGGCGGCGACCACCTGATGCTGATGGGTGTGAAGGAGCCGGTCATGGCCGGCGAGTCTGTGACGATTACGCTGCACCTGACCGACGGCAAGACCATCGACCTGGGCGAGGTGCCGGTGCGCAGCATCGGCGCCGGCGACGAGGACTACGGCGACCTGGGCTCCACCGATCACAGCAACCACGGCGACCCGGGTGACCACGCCGAGGACACCGACCACGGCGATCACAGCGATCACGCCGAGCACAACAAGCACGGCGACCACGCCGATCACGGTGATCACGGCGACCACGCCGATCACGAAGGCCACAGCGGCCACTAGGGGAAGGTAAGCGAAAGCCATGACGGGACTTAATCGCCGGCACTTCCTGCAGGGCGCGGGCGCGGTGGGGGCGGCATCGTTCGCCTTGAGCGCGTGCAGCCAGGCGGAGGAAAAAGACGCGATTGAGCAGGCCAGCCAGTCCGAGCCGCTGGCGGAGGCGATCGTTGCCTTTGACGGCGAGCACCAGGCGGGCGTGGACACGGACATGCAGGCCCACCTGAACTTGGTGGGCTTTGACCTGAAGCCGGGCATCGGCAAGCGGGGCTTTCGCAACCTGATGAGCCTGTGGACGGAGGACGCCCGGGCGCTGTGCACGGGCGAGACCCCGCTGGGCTCCCTGGAGCCGGAGATGGTGGACGTGCCCGCCAACCTCACCATCACCTGCGGCTGGGGCGAGCCGGTTTTCGACAAGCTCGACGCCGCGGACCTGAAGCCGGAGTGGCTGCGGGACATCAAGTCCTTCTCGCGGGACCAGCTCAGCGACAAATGGGGCCAGACCGACGTCGTGCTGCAGATCTGCTGCGACGACGCGGTGATGGCCTCCCACGCCATGCGGCACATGATCCGCGCCGGTACCGATTACGCCAAGGTCACGTGGCTGCAGCAGGGCTTCGCCAACTCCTTCGGCTCCCTGCCGCAGGGCGCGACCCACCGCAACCTGTTCGGCCAGCTCGACGGCACGGTTAACCCGCGCGGCGAGGAAGAATACGACGAACAGGTCTGGATTGATGAGGGCCCCGACTGGGCCCAGGGCGGGACCTGCATGGTGGTGCGCCGCATCCGTATGAACTTGGACACGTGGGAAAAGCTGGACCGGGCCACGCGGGAGAACTCCGTGGGGCGCAAGCTTTCCAACGGCGCGCCGCTGACGGGCGAGGAGGAGCTGGACGAGGCGGATTACTCGGCCACCGACAAATACGGCCTGCCGGTCATCGATCCGAACTCCCACATGGCCCGGGCCCGGCCGCCGGCCGACCACCCCGAGCAAAAGCTCAAGCGGCGCCCGTACAGCTACGACCTGATGCCGGACTACGCCGAATCCCAGGAAGAAGACCTCATCCAGCTGTCCAACGCGGGCCTGGTCTTCATCTGCTTCCAGAAGGACCCGACGCGCCAGTTCGAACCCATCCAGGCCCGCCTGGACGAGGCCGATCACCTCAACACCTGGATTAGCCACATCGGCTCCGCGGTCTATTTCGTCCCACCCGGGACCAGCAGCGGCGGCGCGGGCTCGGCCTTTTGGGGATCCGCACTGCTGGACGCGGTAAGATAAGCCCCGGAATAATAAACCGCGGGCCGCGGCCAGGTATGCTGCTGCCCGCATGAGCGCAAAGGAGCGCACCAAATGGCGGAAGCTATTCCTGCAGTCCCCGTGAACTACGAGTCCTTCGTCTGCCCGGCGGGCACTGCCGTCGGGGCAGCGATGCGCGAGCTGGACTTGCCGAACAAGGGCCCGGAGGCCGTCGTGGTTGTGCGCGACGCCGAGGGCAACCTCAAGGACCTGTCGCACGTCCCGGAGACCGAGCAGACCTTTACCCCCGTCGCCGCCAGCGAGGAGGAGGGCCGCGCGGTGGTCCGCCACTCCTGCGCCCACGTGCTGGCCCAGGCCGTCCAAGCGGAGTTCCCGGGCACCAAGCTGGGCATCGGTCCGGCCATTGAGAACGGCTTCTACTACGACTTCCAGACCGAAGAGCCCTTCACCCCGGAGGACCTCAAGGCCATCGAGAAGCGCATGAAGAAGATCATCAAGACCGGCCAGCGCTTTGCCCGCGGGGTCTACGAGAGCCCGGAGCAGGCCGCCGAGGCGCTCGCCGACGAGCCCTTCAAGCTGGAGCTCATCCAGGACAAGGGCAACGTCGACCCGGATTCGGACGAGGCCGCCGAGGTCGGCGCCGGCGACCTGACCTTCTACGACAACGTCAACCCGCGCACCAACGAGGTCGAGTGGTTCGACCTGTGCCGCGGCCCGCACCTGCCGACCACCAAGTACATCCCGGCGTTCGCGCTGACCCGCTCCTCGGCCGCCTACTGGCGCGGCGACCAGTCCAAGGCCGGCCTGCAGCGCATCTACGGCACCGCCTTCGAGTCCAAGGAGGCCCTGGAGGCCTACCAGACGCTGATGGCCGAGGCCGAAAAGCGCGACCACCGCCGCTTGGGCGCGGAGCTGGACCTGTTCAGCTTCCCGGATGAGATCGGCTCCGGCTTCCCGGTCTTCCACCCGAACGGCGGCATCGTGCGCATGGAGATGGAAAACCACTCCCGCCGCCGCCACCTGGCGGACGGCTACTCCTTCGTCAACACCCCGCACATCACCAAGGGCGACTTGTTCAAGAAGTCCGGCCACCTGGACTTCTACGCGGACGGTATGTTCCCGCCCATGCAGCTGGACGGCGAGTACGACGCGGAGGGCAACTGCACCAAGCAGCCGCAGGATTACTACGCCAAGCCGATGAACTGCCCGTTCCACAACCTGATCTTCGCCTCTCGCGGGCGCTCCTACCGCGAGCTGCCGCTGCGCCTGTTCGAGTTCGGCACGGTCTACCGCTACGAGAAGTCCGGCGTGGTCCACGGCTTGACCCGGGCGCGCGGCTTCACGCAGGACGATGCCCACATCTACTGCACCGAGGACCAGCTCGAGAACGAGCTGACCAAGGTGCTGGAGTTCATCATCTCCCTGCTGCAGGACTACGGCCTGGACGACTTCTACCTGGAGCTGTCCACCAAGGACCCGAACAAGTTTGTCGGCTCGGACGAGATCTGGGAGCGCTCCACCAGCATCCTGGAGCGCGTGGCCACCAAGTCCGGCCTCGAGCTGGTCCCGGACCCGGCGGGCGCGGCCTTCTACGGCCCGAAGATTTCGGTCCAGGCGCGCGACGCCATCGGCCGCACCTGGCAGATGTCCACCGTGCAGCTGGACTTCAACCTGCCGGAGCGCTTCGAGCTGGAATACACCGCCCCGGACGGCTCCAAGCAGCGCCCGATCATGATCCACCGCGCGCTGTTCGGCTCCATCGAACGCTTCTTCGGCGTCCTGCTGGAGCACTACGCCGGCGCCTTCCCGGCCTGGCTGGCCCCGCAGCAGGTCATCGGCATCCCGGTGGCGGACGAATTCGTCTCCTACCTGGAGGACGTCACCGCGAAGCTGCGCTCCCGCGGCATCCGCGCCGACGTGGATACCTCCGACGACCGCATGCAGAAGAAGATCCGCAACCACACCACGGGCAAGGTTCCGTTCATGCTGCTGGCCGGCGGCCGCGACGTCGAGGCCGGGGCGGTCTCCTTCCGCTTCCTCGACGGCTCTCAGGTCAACGGCGTGCCGGTCGACGAGGCCGTCGAGCTCATCGACAAGTGGGTGACCCAGCGGGTCAACGACCAGCCGAGCGAGGACAACCTCCGTGGCTAGTGGCCAAAACGCGGAATCCGCACAGCCCGAACCCGGCGCCTACGTCGACGCCGGGGCGGGTGAGCCAGACCGCCTTGAGCGGCTCTGGGCCCCGTACCGCATGGCCTATATCCAGAAGCGGTCGAAGGACCCGTTCGTCGAAGCCCCGCAGGGCAGCGACGAGGACGGGCTCATCATCGCCCGCGGTAGGCAGGTCTACGCGCTGCTGAACCTCTTCCCTTACAACGCGGGACACCTCATGGTGGTGCCTTACCGCAAGGAGTCCCAGCTGGAAAACCTCACCGAGTCCGAGACCACGGAGATGATGGCCTTTGTGAAAAAGGCAATTCGCGTCCTCAAGCGGGTGTCGCGTCCGGAGGCGGTCAACGTGGGGCTTAACCTAGGTAAGGCTTCCGGCGGCTCGGTGGGAGACCACCTGCACATGCACGTCGTGCCGCGGTGGCCGGGAGATAGCAATTTTATGACTATCCTGGATGGGGTTAAAGTACTGCCGCAGCTGTTGCAGGAGACGCGTCGTCTTTTGGCCGCAGCGTGGCAGGACATAGACGAGGAGGATTCGCGTGCTTAGTGTGCACGGCAGGAAACCAGCCGCGGTGGTGGTGGAACCGGTAGCCAAGGCGGCTCTGAAGGTCGGGCTGACCCCGAATGCAGTGACCGCGGTCGGCGCCATCGTGACCATCGCCATCTCGGTGCTGTTGATCCCCTCCGGGCACCTGGTCTGGGCGGCGGTGCTGTCCGGGCTTTTCGCCGCCTTCGACATGATCGACGGGACCATGGCCCGCATCCGCGGCGGGGGCACGCCGTTTGGCGCGACGCTGGACGCCTCCTGCGACCGTGTGACCGACGGCGCGCTTTTCGCGGCCATTATCTGGTACCTGGTCTATACCGTCGACGCCCACCCGTCCACCGTGGCGGCCGGGCTCATCGTCCTGGTCTCCTCGCAGGTCATCTCCTACGTCAAGGCCCGCGGCGAGGCCTCCGGGCTGCGCATGGTCGGCGGGCTGATTGAGCGGCCCGAGCGGCTCATCATCGGCCTAGTCGGCGTGGGGCTGGAGGGCTTCGGCGTGCCCAACGCGTTGGCTATCGCCCTGTGGATCCTAGCCGTCGGCTCGGTGTTTACCATCTACCAGCGGCTCATCATGGCCATGAAGCAGGACAAGGTAGCCGACCGAGCTTAACTTTAAGGGGCAGCAATGGCGCGGTTTCTCGCACGCGATATCGATTTCTCGGCGCTCGGGTATCTGGCCGGCTGGCGGGTAGTCCGCTGGCTGCCGGAGTCCTGGGCCTCCTGGCTCTTCGACCGGATCGCGGACCTGGCCTGCGACCACGGGCGGGGCATGGACCAGCTGCGCCGCAACCTGGCCCGCGTCGTGGGGCCTGAAAACGTCACGCGCGAACTGGTGCGCGCGTCGATGCGCTCGTATATGCGCTACTGGAAAGAGGCCTTCCGCCTGCCGTCCATCCACGACGACCCGGGCCTGCACGCGGCCCTGCAGCGCGACCTGGTCGGCCGCGAACACCTGGAGGAGAGCCTGGCTCGCGGGCGCGGCGTCATCCTGGCGTTGCCGCACTCGGGCAACTGGGACATGGCCGGGGTCTGCCTGGTGGGCATGCACGGCCAGTTCACCACCGTTGCTGAGCGCCTGCGCCCCGAGGTGCTTTTCGATGCCTTCGTGGACTACCGCGAGTCCCTAGGCTTCGAGGTCCTGCCGCTGACCGGGGGAGCCCAGCCGCCCTTTGGCCGGCTGAAGGAGGTGCTGGCCGCAGGGGGCATCGTCTGCCTGCTGGCCGAGCGGGACCTGTCGCGCACCGGCGTGCCGGTCGATTTCTTCGGGGAGACGGCGAATATGGCCGCCGGCCCGGCCCTGCTGGCCGCGCAGACCGGCGCGCGCCTGCACGTGGTGCACCCCTGGTTCACCGAGGATGGCTGGGGCCTGTCCTGCGCGCCGGCGCTGGAAGTGACCGACGTGGCGGAAACGACCCAGCGGATGGCGGACGGTTTCGCCGAGAATATCGCGGCGCACCCGGCCGACTGGCACATACTGCAACCGCAGTGGAACGTTGATGTCGAGCGGCGGCGGGCCGAACGCGCCCACAAGGCCGAGAAGAGGGGGAGTTAGCACCCATGCGGATTGGTATCGTGTGCCCCTATTCCTTCGACGAACCCGGCGGAGTTCAAGCCCACATCCTTGACCTGGCGACGGTCTACCTGGAGCAAGGGCACTACGTGCGCGTTATCGGGCCAGCGGACGAAGACACCGAGCTGCCGTACTTCGTGGTCAAGGGCGGGCGGTCTATCCCCATCGCCTATAACGGCTCCGTGGCCCGCCTGGCCATCGGCCCGCAGGTCTTTCGGCGGCTGCGGGAGTTCATCACCGAGGGGAATTTCGACGTCCTGCACATCCACGAGCCGAACTCGCCGAGCTATTCCATGGTGGCGCTCTACCTCGCCACCGGGCCCATCGTGGCGACCTACCACGCCTCGGCCGCCAACTCGACCATCCTGACCCTGGCCAAGCCCGTCCTGGCGCCGATCCTGGAGAAAGTCCGCGGCGGGATCGCGGTCTCCGAGATGGCGCGCCGCTGGCAGGTCGAGCAACTCGGCGGGGACCCGGTGCTCATCCCCAACGGGGTGGACACGTCGGTCTACGCGCGCTCCCGCCAGGCGCAGGAGGAAACGCAGCGGGCGGACCCGCGCCCCGAGATTGTTTTCCTGGGCCGGCTGGACGAGCCGCGCAAGGGCCTGGACATCCTCTTAGAGGCCCTGCCCCAGGTCCACCACGAGGTGCGGGTGACCGTGATGGGCGGGGGACGGGCCCGCGAGGTCGACGGGGTGGACTTCGCCGGCCGCGTCAGCGACGCCGAGAAGGCGGAGATTCTGGGCCGGGCGGATATCTACGTCGCCCCGAATACCGGCGGCGAGTCCTTCGGCATCGTGCTGGTGGAGGCCATGGCCGCCGGCTGCGCGGTCGTCGCCAGCGACCTCGAGGCCTTCGCGGCGGTCTGCGACGTGGAATCGGACGAGCCGGCCGGCCTGCTCTTTGCCAACGGCGACGCCGCCGCGCTAGCCCGGCAGCTCAACCACGTGCTGGACGACCCACAGCTGCGCGCCAGGCTCACGGCCGCCGGCACCCGCCGAGCGCGAACTTACGACTGGGATCACGTGGCCGCCCAGGTGATGGCGGTCTATGAGACCGTGCAAGACGGATCGAAAGTGCAGGTGAAATAAATGGGTACCGCTTTGCTCGTGGTCGCCGCCGTGGTGGTGACCGTGGTGATGCTCTGGGCTTATTTCACGGCCCAGCGGCTCAACACGCTGCACATCCGCACGGACGCGGCCCTGGCGCAGCTGCAGGCGGCGCTGGACAGGCGCGCGGCGGTGGCGGCCGCGCTGGAGCCGCGGCTGGCCGAGGCCAGCGCGCAGGCCGAGGCGACCGCCCTGGTGCCGGGCCAGTTCACCCAGCGCAGCGACCTCGAGCACCGGCTGGGAGAGGAAATCCGCCGCCTGTGCGACCCGGTGCCGGCGCAGCTGGTCGACGCCGAGGTGCGCGTCCAGCTAGCCCACCGCTTCTACAACGAGGCGGTGGCCGACACCCGGGCGCTACGCCTGCGCCCCCTCGTGCGCACCTTCCGGCTGGGCGGCACCGCCCGGCTGCCCGAGTTCTTTGATCTCACGGCGTTCTAGCCCCTGGGCGCGCAGCTCCAGGGCCCACCACACCAGCGCGAGCACGAACATGGCCACGACCAGCGCGTTGCGCGCAACCAGCGCGGCCACGGGGGCTAGCTGCTCGCCGACGAAATTCCAGAGGTAGTCGTAGCCGAAGGGGTAGATATAGGTCCCCAGGCCCGCGCAGATCACAGTCATCACCCCCAGGGCTGCCACTACCTTGCGGCGCGCGCTTCCCGGCGCCGTCGTGCGCAGGGCGACCGCGATAAGCGGGCCGAACCAGATGATGTACTGCGGGGAGAAGACCTTGTTGGTCACGATAAGCCCCAGCACGACGACCCCGGCCCAGGAGATGGTGGTCTGCGGGCTCCAGCCGCCCCAGATGAAGCGGTAGAGCGCCCAGAGCAGCGCGAAGGCGATAACGATGCCCATCGCCCAGGCCGTGGCCTGCACCGCGCCGTCGGTGCCCGCGCCGGTGATCTCGAAGGACTTCGACGGCGCCATGCCAATCTCGTAGGCCGCCGGGTGCCGGTAGGCGTCCCACATAAAGGGCGTGGCCGCGACCGACTCGATCTGCAGGCCGCGGACGTTTTGGTAGTCCAGGGGACTGGTCAGGCGCTCCCACCCGCCCGCGAGCAGTGTGATGCCGGCGAAGGCCACCAGGGACACCCCGAAGCTCAGCACCCGCAGCCAGGCGCGGGCGCTGGAAAAGCGCCCGACCAACCCGGCGGCGAGTACGCCCGGCCACAGCTTCATCGCGCAGGCCAGGGCGATAAGGCTGGAGGAGAGCACGGGCCAACGGTGAATGACCAGCGCGGCAAAGCCGACGGCCAGCCCGGGGAAGATGTCCAGGCGCATGAGGAAGACGTGGCCGGCGGCCAGCCCGAACAGCACCCAGAACCAGGCGGCGGCAAAGGCGGTCGGGCGTGTGTCGTGGCGGTGGAGCAGAGCGGCGAGGAAGGCGGCGTCGCAGGCCAGGCAGAAAAGGGCGAAGACGAACATGAAGGCCATGATCTCGCTGCCGCCCAGCCAGGCGGCCAGGTAGGTCGGCCAGGTCCCGGCGTGCGGGTATTCGGTCATATCCTGCGGGTTCGAGCCGAAAATGGCCGCGTGGTAGTAGAAAAGATCGCCCCGCGGCTCGTGGTTGAGCTTGATGAGCACAGCCAGGCACAGGCGCGCGATGGCCCAGCCGACCCACACGACCGGGACGCGGCGGAGTCCACCGCGTGCCCGCAGGAGCTTAGTCATTATTCAAAAGTCTTTTCATCATCACAACACGGACAGAAACTGGCGCCAACGAGCGCCGGGCTACGGCGAGCCAAAGCGCTCGCGCAGCTGGAAGGAAGGGCCTTAAGAACCGCTGATGATTCCTTCGACATCGACGGGCGGGCCCAGCGTCACGAGGACCCCAAATACGATAGCAATAACCACTACCGCCAACAGGATAGAGCGCACGGGGTGGCGCACCGCTTGCGCCAACAGCGCGTCGGCGGGCCCGGCGGGGGTAGCCGCGCTGTCCGTGTCACGGTAGCGCCATCCGCCGGCCACCAGGCCGCGGCGGGCCGTCCAGAGGGCGAAGGGCAGGGCGGCGAAGGGGATGGCGGAAACGGCCAGGCCCAGGACGCCGACGCCCAGGGGCCACCGGTTGTTGATCCAGATCAGGCAGGTCATGACCAGGAAGCTCAAGAAACCGAAGCCATGGATGCTGCCGGCGACCGGGACGACGGCCTCGGTCATACCGGAGTATTTCAGGGCCATGCCCACCAACAACAGGGTCCAGGTAAACATCTCGAGCACGGCGGCGGACAGGTGTAGTTTCTGGGGAGTCATCGCCCGACCATCTTACGGAGGCTCGCCCCACGGGGTAAGGTGGGCAGCCGTATATGTGGTGGGCGTCATAGTTCCCGGACTGGCCCGGGCGCTAGCTCGCGCGCACTGGCGCGGCGCCCGCCTGCCAGAAGAAGGGAGTTTAGGGTGTCGTTTCGGCAGGTAATTGAGATGTCCGACCTGGGGGATAGGCGCTACCGCGGGCCCGGGGTGCCCTCGGAGATGAAGCGCACCTTCGGCGGGCAGGTCGTCGGCCAGGCGCTGCAGGCGGCGCAGCAGACCGTGGAAGGCAAGACGGCGAACTCGCTGCACGCGTATTTCGTCGGCGGCGGACTGTCTGCCGAGCCCATCGATTTCACCGTGCACACCATCCGGGACGGGCGCACCTTCAGCCACCGCCGGGTCACCGGCTGGCAGGGGGATAAGGAGATCGTGGAGATGCTGGTCAGCTTCCGCCGCCCCGGCGACCAGGGCCCGGAGCACGCCGCGCAGCTGCCGGACGTGCCGGGCCCGGAGGAGTGCCGCGCGAGCGCGGAGGATTGGCCGTCGTCCTCGCGCATCGTGTTGGGCGAGTGGAGCGACTGGGACGTGCTCATGGTTCCCGACGAGCACGACAATTCCCGCCACGCCCAGGACAAATACGGCGCCGGCGCGCGGCACATTTGGTTTCGCTATAACGCCGGGTTGGGCGAGGATCCGGCCCTGAACCAGGTGGCCTTGTCCTACCTGTCGGATATGACCCTGCTGAACTCGACGCTGATTTCCCACCCCGAGGCGCGCGTGCAGATGGCCAGCCTCGATCACAGCCTCTGGTTCTTCGACGAGATCCGCGTCGACGAGTGGTTGCTCTACGAGCAGGACTCGCCGTTCGCCGGCGGCGGGCGCGGTTTCGCCCAGGGGCGGGTCTACCGCCAGGACGGGGCGCTGGTGGCCCAGGTGAGCCAGGAGGGGCTCATCCGTTGGCTGAAGGAATGACCGACTTGGGCCGCGTGTGCGGGGTCTTAGTGAGACGCGGCGACCGCGGCACGTATAATCGCGTTAGTTAAAACCAACTAGGAAGGGGCACACCTTATGTCCGGCCACTCTAAATGGGCGACGACCAAGCATAAAAAAGCTGCCAACGACGCCAAGCGCGGCAAGGAATTTGCCAAGCTGATTAAGAACATCGAGGTGGCGGCGCGGACCGGCGGCGGCGATCCCGCGGCCAACCCGACGCTGGACGACATGATCAAAAAGGCCAAGAAGGCCTCCGTTCCCAACGACAACATCGAGCGCGCCCGCAAGCGCGGCTCCGGCGAGGAAGCCGGCGGCGCCGACTGGGAAAACATCATGTACGAAGGCTACGGCCCCAACGGCGTGGCCATGCTCATCGAGTGCCTGACCGATAACCGCAACCGCGCGGCTACCGAGGTGCGCACCGCCATGACCAAGAACGGCGGCAACCTGGGCGAGTCCGGCTCCGTGTCTTATATGTTCTCCCGCGTCGGCGTCGTCGTCGTCCAGAAGGGCGAGCTGGCCGAGGACGACCTGCTGCTGGCCGTGCTCGAGGCCGGCGCCGAAGAAGTCAACGACCGCGGCGAGCAGTTCGAGATCACCTGCCAGCCCGCCGACGTGCGCGCGGTGCGCACCGCCCTGGAAGAGGCGGAGATCTCCGTCGAGGACTCCGACACCGACTTCCGCCCGTCCGTCGAGGTTCCGCTCGGCGCTGACGATGCCAAGAAGATCTTCCGCCTCGTCGACGCTCTGGAAGACTCCGACGACGTGCAGAACGTCTACACCAACATGGATCTCAGCGACGAGGTCCTGGCCGAGCTCGAGGACTAAGAAGCCGGCCCGGGGCCTAAGAACCTGGCAATGGGGCAGTCGGGGCGAGTATTTCTTGCCGCGGCTGCCCTTGGTCGTGTCTACCCGGCTCCTTGCGCCCCTTGGCACCCAGGCTGGCCTGCCTGCCACGGCGCGTGTAGTATGCGTGATAAGGTACTAGAACATATGTGTGACGGAGGTGGCCGGTGAACCTGGAGGGCTTGCGCGTCATGGGCATCGACCCGGGCCTGACGCGCTGCGGCCTGTCGGTCGTGCAGGCAGGCCGGGGCCGCGCCGTCATCCCCATCTCCGTCGGCGTGGTGCGCACGCCCGCGGACAAGGGGCTCACCGAGCGCCTGCTGCGCCTGTCCAAGGCCGTGGCCGAGTGGATGGATGAGTACCAACCGGACGTGGTGGCCATCGAGCGCGTCTTCGAACGCGGCAACGTCTCCACGGTCATGCAGACCGCCCACGCGGTCGGGGTCTTGGTGCTCGCCGCGGCCGAACGCGGCCTGGACGTGCACATGTACACCCCCTCGGAGGTCAAGAAAGCCGTCTCCGGCAACGGCCGCGCCGACAAGAAGCAGATGACCGCCATGATCACCCGTATCCTGGGGCTGAGCGAGCCACCCAAGCCGGCCGATGCCGCCGACGCGCTAGCGCTCGCCGTCAGCCACTGCTGGCGGGCCCCGGCGCTGGCCCGCGCCGAGCAGGTGCGGGAAAAGACGCAGGCCCAGCGGCAGGCCCTGGCGCGCGCCCGCGCCACCCAGTCCGGCTAGGCGGCCGGACGAGCAACACGTCGCCCGAAACCTGCAGAACCTAAAACTCCACCCCGGGAAGAAAGGACAACCCTCGCCATGATCGCATCGCTGCGCGGAGAGGTTATCTCCATCGCGCTGGACCACGCCGTCATCGAATGCCAGGGCGTGGGCTACCTCGTGCACGCGGCCCCGCCCACCCTCGGCCGGCTGACCCGCGGGGAAGAGGCCTTCGTGCTGACCTCCATGGTGGTCAAGGAAGACTCCATGACCCTCTACGGCTTCGGCACCGCCGAGGACCGGGAGATGTTCCACCTGCTGCAGTCCGTCTCGGGGCTCGGCCCGAAGCTGGCGCTGGCCGCACTGTCGGTGCTGGAGGCCAACGAGCTGGCGCAGGCGATTAGCCAGTCGGACGCCAAGCGCCTGCAGACCATCCCGGGCGTGGGCAAGCGCATGGCGGAGCGGCTAGCGCTCGAGCTCAAGGACAAGGTGGCAGGCTTCGCCGGGGCCGGCGCGGCCGCGGGCGAGGGCGCAGCCGCCGGCGGGGTCCCCGCGGCCAGCGAGCCGGTCGTCCAGCAGGTCACCGAGGCGCTGGTGGGCCTGGGCTTTACCGAAAAGGCCGCGGCCGGGGCCGTCGAGGCGATCGTCGCCGAGCAGCCCGATGCCGCCACGCCGGTGGTCCTGCGTAGCGCGCTGGCCCGGCTGGGCAAGAAATAAGTAGGCGCACGCCAGGGGTTCACGACGGGTAGGGTGTTAGGACATGTCAGATATTGAGCGCACCGAGTTTCAGCTGCCAGACGGGCTAGAAGCCGCCCGGCAGGGCAGCGCGCAGGCGGCGGAGCGCCGCAACGACGACGTCGACGGGCACGCGCAGCAGGGCGAGCGCGACATCGAGCGCTCCCTGCGCCCGAAGAGCCTGGACGAGTTCATCGGGCAACCGAAGGTCCGCGAGCAGCTCTCGCTGGTGCTGCAGGGCGCGAAGAAGCGCGGCGTGACCCCGGACCACGTGCTGCTGTCCGGCCCGCCCGGGCTGGGCAAGACCACCATGGCCATGATCGTCGCCCAGGAGCTGGGCACCAGCCTGCGGATGACCTCGGGCCCGGCGCTGGAGCGCGCCGGCGATCTGGCCGCCATGCTCTCCAACCTCATGGAGGGCGACGTGCTCTTTATCGACGAGATTCACCGCATCGCGCGCCCGGCCGAGGAAATGCTGTACATGGCCATGGAGGACTTCCGGATCGACGTCATCGTGGGCAAGGGCCCGGGTGCGACCTCCATCCCACTGGAGATCCCGCCGTTTACCCTGGTGGGTGCGACCACCCGCGCCGGCATGCTGACCGGCCCGCTGCGGGACCGCTTCGGGTTTACCGCGCAGATGGAGTTCTACGACACCGCGGATCTGACCCGGGTTATCAAGCGCGCCGCGCAGATCCTCGACGTGGACATCACGCGGGAGGCCGCCGTGGAAATCGGCTCGCGCTCGCGGGGTACCCCGCGTATCGCCAACCGCCTGCTGCGCCGCGTGCGCGACTACGCCGAGGTCAACGGCGACGGCGAGATCGATCTGGCGGCCGCGCAGGGGGCCTTGGCCGTCTTCGACGTGGATGAGATGGGCCTGGACCGCCTGGACCGGGCGGTCCTGCACGCGCTCATCGAAGGCCACAACGGCGGGCCCGTCGGCGTGAACACCTTGGCCATCGCCGTGGGGGAGGAGCCCTCCACCGTCGAGGAGGTCTGCGAGCCCTACCTCGTGCGCGCCGGCATGATCGCGCGCACCGGGCGCGGGCGCGTGGCCACGGCGGCGGCCTGGCAGCACCTGGGGCTGACCCCGCCCGACGGGGCGATTGGCCTGTTTTAATAGATTCTTACTGCCAAACGGCGTTTGATTAACAGTTAAACTGAAATTTCTGGCACACTGGATCGGTATGGAACTAGTACTATTTATCGTCCTCGTTGTCCTTCTAGTCCTGCCTACCTTCTTCGCAATGCGCAAGCAGCGCCAGCGCCAGAAGGAAGTTGCCGCCTTCCAGGCCTCGCTGACCCCGGGTAAGCGCGTCGTGACCGCCGGCGGCATCCACGGCACCGTGACCGCGGTGCGCGAAGGGGATATCGACCTGGAGGTCGCCCGCGGCATGATCATCACCGTCGACAAGATGGGCATCCTGCGCGCGGCCAACACCGCCCCGAACGTGGTGGGTGATGCCCCGGCCGATCCGCAGCAGACCGACTTCCACCCCGACGACAACCCGCGCAACCCGGACGAGCGGAACTAGGTCAAGCGGACCCGCCCGTCCTGGATTCCACTCACCGCCCGCTTTGGGCGTGCCGAGCGCACGCCACCGGCAGGCGGTTTTTTTCTATTTTCCCCGCACTGTGATCGTTGTCATGGTCACACTATGCGCTTTTCTGGCTCCCTGTTGAGGTTTTGCCAGCGATATGACGTACCATGATGGATCGTGTTCGCTCCTTTCACCGTTAAAGGTAGCGATTTTTACTTAGCCCTGTAACTTGCAATGCACAGGAGATTGTATTCGTGTCCGCTCCTCACAAAGGCGCCATCAACAACGCCAGTAGGAAATGGCCGAAGCGTGCCATCATGCTCTTCGTCGTCATCCTGCTGGCGGTGTGGGCGCTCGTATTCTTTACTGGCGATCGCACCGCCGGCACCAAACTCGGCATCGACCTGCAGGGTGGTACCCGCGTCACGCTGGTCCCGCAGGGCGAAGAACCGACCCAGGACCAGCTGCAACAGGCTCGCGAGATCCTGGAACAGCGCGTCAACGGCATGGGCGTGTCCGGATCCGAGGTAGTCATCAACGGCAACACCCTGGTCATTACCGTCCCGGGCGAGGACACCCAGGAAGCGCAGTCGGTGGGCCAGACCTCGCAGCTGCTCTTCCGCCCGGTGGCCGAACAGCCCACCCCGGACATGACCAAGCTGCTGCCGGAGATGGAAGACATGGCCAACCGCTGGGTCAAGTACGGCGTCTTGAGCAAGGATGAGGCGAACCAGTCCCTGAAGCGCGTGACCGACGCCATCAACCAGGCTAACGAGCAGGCCGAGGGCCAGGGCTCGAACAACACCAAGGTGGATGAGAAGAAGGTCAGCGCCGAGCCGCTGCCGGAGCCGGAGAACTCCCTGGAGCAGGCGGAGCGCCGCGAAGAGATGACCGACATGCTGCTCAAGGACCGCCAGTCGGAGGACCCGACCACGCTGTCCGCGGCCTCGGCTCTGATGACCTGCACCCAGGACACGGATCCCCTGGCGGGCGCGGACGATCCCGCCAAGCCGCTGGTGACCTGTGACTACTCGCAGGGCATGCCGTACACCCTGGACCCGGCCCCGCTGCTGGACGGCGTCGAGGATCCGAACGGCACCCGCCTGACCGGCTCGGAAATCGACACGGATTCCCCGATCGACGGCGGCCTCAACCCGGACACCGGCCAGATGCAGATCAGCTTCTCCTTCCAGACCGGCGACGGCCCGAACGGCTCGGCCACCTGGGCCAAGCTGACCGAGGAGTACCTTCAGAAGCAGATCGCCATCACCCTGGACTCCGGGGTCATCTCCGCGCCGCAGATTCAGGGCGCGACCCCGTACGGCTCGGCCACCTCGATTACCGGTGACTTCAGCCAGGAAGAGGCGCAGTCGTTGGCCAACAACCTGCGCTACGGCGCGCTGCCGCTGTCGTTTGTCGGCGAAAACGGCGAGCCGGGCGGCACCACCGAGACGGTCCCGCCGTCGCTGGGCCACGCCGCCCTGCAGGCCGGCCTCATCGCCGGCCTGGTCGGCCTGATTCTGGTTCTGGCCTACTCGATCTACTACTACCGCGCCTTCGCCTTCGTCTCCTTCCTGACGCTGGTCGGCGCCATGGCCCTGACCTACGGCTCCCTGGTGCTGCTGGGCCGCTGGGTCGGCTACTCGCTGGACCTGTCCGGCATCGCCGGCCTGATCATCGGTGTCGGCGCCATGGCCGACTCCTTCGTGGTCTACTACGAACGCATCAAGGACGAGATCCTGGAAGGCCGCACCTTCCGATCTGCGACCACCAAGGCCTGGGAGCGGGCGCGCACCACCATCGTGACCGGTAACGCCGTCACGCTGATCGGCTCCGTGGTCGTCTACTTCCTGGCCATCGGCGAGGTCAAGGGCTTCGCCTTCACCCTGGGCCTGACCACCGTCTTCGACCTGGTCGTCTCCTTCCTCATCACCGCGCCGCTGATGATGCTGGCCGCCCGCAAGCCGGTCTTCGCCAAGCCGTCCATGAACGGCCTCGGCGGCATCTTCGCACTGGCCGAAGAAAACCGGGCGAAGGGCCACTATGGTAAGACGCATCCGCGCGGCGACCAGGCCGCGGACGCTCAAGACACGAAGCCTGAGCACACCGAGCGCACCGTACGCAGCAAGCGCAACGAGCAGGGCGAGGAGAACAACTAATGGCTAAGAACAAGATTTCCCGGTTGGATCGCCTCTACTCCGACGAGGGCGGCATCGACTTCATCGGCCGGACGAAGCTGTGGTACTCGATCACCATCGGCCTGCTGGTCGTGTCCATCGCCGCTATCCTCATCCGCGGCTTCAGCCTCTCGCTGGACTTCGAGGGCGGCACCACCGTGACCATGCCGGCCGCGGACCTGGTGGAAGAGGAGGTCGGCCAGACCTTCGAGGAAGCCACCGGCGTAGAACCCGAGCAGGTCCAGATCGTCGGCTCCGGCGCCTCCGAGACGCTGGAGATCACCTCCGAGCGCCTGAGCCAGGAGCAGGTCGACAACGCCCGGCAGGCCATCTACGAGGAGTACCAGCCGGAAAACGCCGAGGGCGAGGCCACCCCGGACGCCATCGGTACCTCCACCGTTTCTGAGTCCTGGGGCTCCTCGATTACCGAGCGCATGATCATCGCGATGGTGGTCTTCCTCATCGCGGCGACCGTCTACGTTGCCATCCGCCTGCAGCGCACCATGGCGTTCGCGGCCATCCTCGCGCTGATTGTCGACGGCGTCATCATCGCCGGCATCTACGCCCTGTTCGGGCTCGAGGTTTCCCCGGCCGTCATCATCGGTCTGCTGACCGTGCTGACCTTCTCCATCTACGACTCCGTGATCGTCTTCGACAAGGTCAACGAGAACACCCAGGGCATTTTGGGGCAGCGCAAACACACCTACGGCGAACAGGCCAACCTGGCCATCAACCAGACCGTGATGCGTTCTATCTCCACCTCGGTGATTTCCGCCCTGCCGATTATCGCCCTCTTCGTGGTCGCGGTCTGGCTGATGGGCATCGGCACGCTCAAGGACCTGGCACTGATCCAGCTCATCGGCGTTATCGAGGGCATCTTCTCCTCTCTGTTCCTGGCCACCCCGCTGCTGGTCAGCATGGTCAACCGGAAGAAGGAATTCCGCCGCCACAACGCCGAGGTGGAGCGCTACCGTTCGGGCGAGGCTGACGAGGAGCTCGACCCCGAGGAAAGCGGCGCGAAGCGCACCGTGGCCTCTCCGGTGACGGCGTCGGCTAACGACGACATCGCCGAATCCAGTGACGACCACGGCCCGCGCCCCGGCGAGGGCACTACCGGCTCCGGCGCCACCTGGCGCCCGGGACAGTAGCCCGGCCTAGGTAGTTCACGGTCAGTTTCTCTCCCCGGGGGGCTTTGACCCCCGGGGTTTTGCAATCGGTAGTCTCAGGTAGGAGTTAGCCCGAAATGGGAAGTGGAGTCAACAAGAATCCAACGCGGTGGCGTCTGGCAGCTGCGGGCCTGGCCGCCAGCCTGGCGCTGGGCCTGGCAGCCTGCGGGCAGGGGGAGGAGCCGGCCGAGGAGGAAGGCACCGCCTCCAGCGACCATTTCGGCTACCAGACCTCCTCGGAGCTGGTGACCACCAACGCCGGCACCGCCTTCGGCTCCGCCGGCAGCGTGGCGCAGCTGTCCAGCCGCCTGTACCCGGCCGCCTTCGTGCCGGGCCCGCGCGGGCAGATGATCCCGAACACGGACCTGGTCCAGGCCCAGGAGCTCAACCCCGGCTCCGAGGACGAGTCCAAGTCGGTGCTCTACACGCTCAGCGACGACGCGAAATTCTCCGACGGCCAGCCGGTGACCTGCGTGGACTACCTGCTGGCGTATACGGCCGGCACCATGCAGGAAACCTTCGGCTCCCACATGCCGCTGGCCCAGGACATCCAGCAGTTCAAGTGCGCACCGGAGAACAAGGTCTTCGAGGTCGTCTTCGCCCCGGGCACCGGCCAGCGCTGGCGCGGGCTGTTCGGACCGGGCACGGTGATGCCGGCCCACGCTATCGCCAAGAAGCTGGGCATGGACTCCCAGGAGCTGACCAACGCCTTGTACTCGCAGGATCCCACGGTGCTGGAGGAGGTCGCGCGCATCTGGCGCTTCGACTTCCAGTTGGCCGAGTTCGATCCGGAACTGCAGGTCTCCTTTGGCCCGTATGTCATCGACCACGTGGGCGAGAGCGGGGAAGTGGTCCTGGAACGCAACCCGCACTTCTTCGGCAACGAGGCCGAGATCGCCCCGGTGACCGTCTGGCCCGCGGACGCGGATTCCGGCGCGCTGAAGGACGCCGGGACCCTTGGCGTGGTTGACTCCCGCGCGGCGAACCCTGCCTGGCTGGACCGCGACGCGGCCGATAACCCTTATGAGATTGAGCCGGTCGTCGGCGATCTGACCGAGTCGCTGGTCCTGTCGGAGTACGGCTTGTTCGCGCAGGAGGAGCCGCGGCGGGCCTTCTCCGAGTGCATCGACCAGGCCGCGCTCGCCAAGCTCAGCTCCGCCGAGTCCGGCGTGGAGGTCCCGCCGGTCTACCAGCACGTCCTGCGGCACAACGACCCCATCGGCAAGTACCTGAAGCGGGCCGTCGAGCCGCACGTGGGCACCGACAACGCCATCGCCCAGACGCTGAGCGGGCAGACCATCCGCATCGGCTACCTGGGCCCCAACGACCGCTATGCGGCCATGGTGGAAAAGATCTCGGAGACCTGCCAGCCGGCCGGGATCACGGTCGAGGACGTGAGCGCGGAGAACACCTCGCAGTACATGCTCAACCCGGATCCGGAAACGGGCCTGCCCGCCATCGACGCCTTCCTGGGGCCTATCGATCCGCTCACCGAATTCTCGACCGCGGAGCCGCGGATTTCGAATGTGGAAGAGCTCAACAAGGCCGAGGCCGAGCAGTGGCAGACGGTGCGGACCATCCCGCTGGCTGCGCAACCGAAGACCTTCGTGGTCCGCAACGATGTCAAACACGTGGTACCGTACACTGGGCTGGCGGGAATCGGTTGGAATATGGACAGGTGGGCGCTGATCCCCGAAGGCGCCACTGAATCGAAATCGAAGGATAATTAAGTGAGTTCTCAGTACTCCAACGCTAATGAAGCCCTACAAGACAAGATCCGTTACGTCCAGGACTTCCCGGAGCCGGGTGTTCTCTTCGAGGACCTGACCCCGGTGCTGGCCGACGCGGACGCCTTCAGCGTCGTGGTTGATGGCCTGGCGAAGGCCTGCGAGGACCTGGGCGCGGAGATGATCGGCGGGCTGGACGCCCGCGGTTTCTTGCTGGGGTCTGCGGTCGCCTACAAGATGGGCGTGGGGATCCTGGCCATCCGCAAGGCGGGCAAGCTGCCGCCGCCGGTCCTGCACACCGAATACGAGCTGGAATACGGCACCGCGGCCCTGGAGATCCCCGCCAACGGCGCGGAGCTTAAGGGCAAGAAGATCGCCCTGGTCGACGACGTCCTGGCCACCGGCGGCACCCTGTTTGGTGCCCGCCAGCTGCTCGAACAGGCCGGCGCCGAGGTAGTCGGCAACGTCGTGGTCATCGAGGTCGAGGGCCTGGGCGGGCGCGAGCGACTAGCGGGTACGCCTTTGGTGGTCTTACGCACACCTGAGGAGAATTAAGCGCTAGACTGAACTAATTAGTAGTTTAGTTCGGAAAGGGGCGCGTAATGACTCACGATAAACCGGCGAAACGCCCCGCTGGGTCTAGCATGCGCAGCATGTCCGCCCGCCTGGCTCGTTCCCTGACGGGTGGGCGGACCAAGGTCAATCCGGTCTTGGAGCCTTTGCTGTCCATCCACCGCGAATTCCATCCGCGGGCAGACGTGGAGCTGCTGAACAACGCCTACGAAACCGCCGAGCGCCTGCACGAGGGCGTGATGCGCAAGTCGGGGGATCCGTACATCACGCACCCGCTGGCGGTCGCCACCATCGCCGCGGAGATCGGCATGGACACCACCACGGTGGCCGCGGCCCTCCTGCACGACACGGTGGAGGACACCGATTATTCCCTCGAGGACCTGACTGGCGATTTCGGCCCCGAGGTCGCCCGGCTCGTCGACGGCGTGACGAAGCTGGACAAGGTGGCGCTGGGTGCTGCCGCCGAGGCTGAGACCATCCGCAAGATGATCGTGGCCATGGCCCAGGATCCGCGCGTGCTGGTCATCAAGGTCGCTGACCGCCTGCACAACATGCGAACCATGCGCTTCCTGCCGCCGGAAAAGCAGGCGAAGAAGGCCCGCCAGACCCTCGACGTGATTGCCCCGCTGGCGCACCGCCTGGGCATGGCCAGCGTCAAGTGGGAGCTCGAGGACCTGGCTTTTGCCATCCTGTACCCGAAGAAGTACGACGAGATCGTGCGCATGGTCGCCGCCCGCGCCCCCTCGCGCGACCGCGCCCTGAAGCAGATCAAGGAAGAGGTCGGCGCCGCCCTCAAGGAGAACGGCATCCAGGCTGAGGTGATGGGCCGGCCGAAGCACTACTGGTCGATCTATCAGAAGATGATCGTGCGCGGCCGCGACTTCGACGAGATCTTCGACCTGGTGGGCATCCGCATCCTGGTCGAGGACATCAACAGTTGTTACGCCGCCATCGGCGTGGTCCACGCCCTCTACTCGGCGCTTCCCGGCCGGTTCAAGGACTATATCTCCTCGCCGCGCTTCGGCGTCTACCAGTCGCTGCACACCACCGTGCTGGCCGACGGTGGCTCCTCCCTGGAGGTGCAGGTGCGCACCCACGAGATGCATTACAACGCCGAATTCGGCGTGGCCGCGCACTGGCGCTACAAGGAGACCAAGGGCAAAAACTCTGGCCACCAGGAAGAGGTCGACCAGATGGCGTGGATGCGCCAGCTGCTCGACTGGCAGAAGGAAGCCGCTGATCCGAACGACTTCCTGGACTCCCTGCGTTACGACCTGTCGGCCAAGCAGATCTTCGCGTTCACCCCGAAAGGTGACGTCATCAACCTGCCGGCCGGCTCCACGCCGGTCGACTTCGCCTACGCGGTCCACACGGAGGTTGGCCACCGCTGTATCGGCGCGAAGGTCAACGGCAAGCTGGTGGCGCTGGAATCGACGCTGAAATCCGGCGACAAGGTGGAGATCTTTACCTCCAAGGACACTAACGCCGGCCCGTCGCGCGATTGGCAGGAGTTCTTGGTCTCGCCGCGCGCGAAGGCGAAGGTGCGCCAGTGGTTCGCCAAGGAGCGCCGCGAAGAACACCTCGAAGCCGGCCGCGACGCCCTAGCCACGGAGGTCCAGCGCGGCGGCCTGCCGCTCTACCGACTGTTTACGGCCAGCTCGATGAAGCAGGTGGCCAAGCAGCTGCACTACCCGGACGTGGACTCGCTGTATACGGCCATCGGCTCGGGCAATGTCTCCGCCCAGCACGTGGCCAACCAGCTGACCTCCCTGTTCGGCGACCGCGACGACGCGGTCGAGGCCCTGGCCGATCGCACCCCGCTGTCGGCGCTGGAGAATTCCCGTACCAAGGAAACCGAAGATTCCTCCTCGGGCACCGGCATCCTGGTCGAGGGTAGCCCGGACGTGATGGCGAAGATGGCCAAGTGCTGCCAGCCGGTCCCGGGCGACGAGATCTTCGGCTTTGTCACCCGCGGCGGCGGGGTCTCCGTACACCGCGTGGATTGCACCAACGCGGAGAAGCTGCGCAGCCAGCCGGAGCGCATGATGGACGTCTCCTGGGCCAGCGGCAATTCCGCCTCCGGCGCCTTCGCGGCCACGCTGCAGCTGGAGGCCCTGGACCGCCAGGGCCTGCTGTTTGAAATCACGCGGATCTTCAGCGATCAGAACCTCAACGTGCTGTCGATGACCTCGAACCGCGGCGACGATCACATCGCGACGCTGAAGTTCACCTTCTCGGTCTCCGACACCAAGCAGCTGGGCCAGCTGATGACCACGCTGCGCAACACCGAGGGCGTCTTCGACGTCTACCGCGTCACCGCTTAACCCCGCGGGACCGCGAATCCTCGGCGCCAGCGACGGAGGAACGAGCGGCAGGGGAGAGCGCAGTGCCCCCGTCCGGTGACCGGCAGGTGAACTCTGCGCCGCGGGCAGGTTAACACCGCAGGGGAAGCCGCGACCTACCGCCGGGAGCGCTGCGGGGGCTTGGTCACGGGTTTATAAAGGGACTTGTCTCTAAGTCCCTTTTCCCAAGTCTCGCAGGAGAACTCCCATGAGTAACTTCCGTCGCATTGGCCGCCTCGTGGCGGCTACCACCGTCACTGCCGTCGCCCTGCAGGGCGCTCCGGCCGCCTTCGCCGAGGACAAGGTCAGCTTCTCGGTCTCCAACTTCACCGACTTCCACGGCCACCTGGAAGAAGCGGATCCGAAACTGGGTGCCGCTAAGCTGATGAGCCTGGTCGAGCAGGTCAACCAGGACCAGAACTACGATCTGACCACCTCGGGCGATAACGTCGGCGGTTCCGCGTTCGTCTCCGCCATCACCGACGACGAGTACACCCTGCAGGTTCTTAACGACATGGGGGTCGAGGCCAGCGCCGTGGGCAACCACGAATTCGATCAGGGCTTTGATGACCTGACGGGCCGCATCATCCCGAAGTCCGACTACCCGGTGCTGGGCGCCAACGTCCTCAAGGACGGCCAGCCGGCGATGGAAGCGTCCCACGTTTCTGAAATTGACGGCGTCAAGGTCGGCTACGTGGGCACCGTGACCCAGCTGACCGCTGAGAAGGTCGCCCCGAGCGCCATCGAGGGCATCACCTTCACCGACCCGGTCGAGGCCACCAACAAGGAGGCCACCCGCCTGAAGGAGTCGGGCGAGGCCGACGTCGTCGTGGCGCTGATGCACGAGGACGCGGAGCAGTACGCCGAGGGCTTCAACAACGACGTCGACGTCCTCTTCGGCGGCGATTCCCACGTGCGCTCCTAGGGCACCGTCGAGCGCGAGGGCGCGCTGCCGCTGCACTGGGCCCAGGGCCACGAGTACGGCAAGGTGCTCAACGACGTGGACTTCACCTACGACAAGACCGCCGGCGAGCTCACCGACGTGGAACTGACCCAGTACGACTACACGGATGCGGCAGCCCTGGAGCCGCACGCGGAGATCGCGGGCCTGGTGGCGGAGGCCAAGGACAAGGCCGCTGAGAAGGGCGCCGAGGAAGCCGGTGAGACCCCGCAGGCCATGTTCCGCGGCTCCGACGAGGGCAAGGAGCCGGGCTCCAACCGCGGCGTCGAGTCCACCCTGAACAACTTCATCGCTGAGGGCCAGCGCGTGAGCATGTCCAAGCAGGTCGACAAGGACATCGACCTGGGCCTGATGAACGCCGGCGGCGTGCGCGCCGACCTCAAGGGCGGCAAGGTGACCTACCAGGACATCTTCGAGGTCCAGCCGTTTGGCAACTCCATCGCCTACGGCACCATCACCGGCCAGGACCTGGTCGATGCCCTGGAGAACCAGTGGCAGCCGGGCAACTCCCGCCCGCGCCTGGCGCTGGGCCTGTCGGAGAACGTCTCCGTGGCCTACGACCCGCAGGCGGAGCAGGGCCAGCGCGTCCAGTCGGTCATCATCAACGGCGAGCCGCTCGACCTGGGCAAGAACTACACCGTGGCCCTGTCGACCTTCCTGGCCGGCGGCGGCGACGGCTTCTTCGCTGAGGATCAGGTCAAGGACATTGTGGATGTGGGCTACATGGACACCCAGGCGATGATCGATTACATCGCCAGCGGCGAGGCCGACGTCCGCACCAGCCAGGGCCAGGTCGGCGTGCACCTGTCCGGCGAGCCGAAGGCCGGGGAGAAGCTGACTGTGGAGCTTTCCTCCCTCAACTACACCAGCGAGGGCGAGCCGATGGCCAAGACCGCCACCGTCTCCCTGGGTGAGGCCAGCGCCGAGGCCGAGATCGACAACGCCCGCCAGGACGGCGATGACCAGATGGGTGAGCGCGGCCGCGCCACCGTCGAGCTGACCGTCCCGGAGGACCTCTCCGGCGAGCAGGAGCTCAAGGTCACCACCGACCAGGGCACCGAGGTCATCATCCCGGTCACCGTCACTGCCGCCGACGGCAATGGCAACGGTGGCGATGACAACGACGACGACACCGACGACAGCGACAACGGCTCCAGCCTGAGCTCCACCTCCAGCCTGAGCTCCGGTTCCAGCGACTCGCTGCTGTCCTCGGTCGGCATTGGCGCGGGCGTTATCGTCGCTCTCGTCGCCGGCCTGATGGGCGCGGTCGGCACCGGCATCATCACCCTGCCGGCCCCGGTCCGCAAGATGATTGAGGACCTGCGCAAGCAGTTCGGCCTCTAAGACCACCCACCGCGCGGCCCAAACGCTTGCGCAACCACGACAACAAGGCCCTGGGGATTACCCCAGGGCCTTCGTTCGCCCTACCGTAGCCAAGCAATAACCACCAGCGTTCCCATAGCCGTACCTATCAGGGACTAAGCTAGGGCACGTGAGTTGGCAGCAAATTCTTCTGGACGAGGCCTACTACCAGCTGGGGCTGGAGTGGCACCGCATCCCGATCGTCATCCTGGCCTCCATCGGCATCTACCTGGCCTTCATGCTCTTGGTGAAGGTCTTTGGCTCCCGCGTGCTGACCTCCATGACTGCTTCCGATGCTGTCATTATCATCATGTTCGGCGCCGTCGCCGGCCGCGTCATCGTCGGCGTGCCCCCGTCACTGGCCGCCGGCGTCCTAGGCCTAGCCACGCTCATGGGGCTGGAGGCCGCCTTCGGTGTGCTGCGCAACGCTGTGGGCTGGTCCCGGTTCATCGACCGCAAGCCCATCCTCATCATGCACCACGGGGAGAAGGTCGAGGCCAACGCCGATTTCGCCCACGTCAGCGACACCGACATCTACTCGGCCATCCGCAAGGCCGGCCTCGGCAGCACGCAGGAAGTCCAAGCCATGATCCTGGAGCCCACCGGCCAAATCGCCGTCATCCAAGAAGGCAAGGCCATGGACCCAGACGTCTTCCGCGACGTCAAGGGCCTCGGCCAAGACTAAGCTCCAAAACAGATCAGCAAAGCCGAAAGCCGAACACACAACCGGATCCCGAACCAAGGCATAAAAAATACCCCGTGGATAAAACCACGGGGTATAAAGCGTGCTAGCTAGCAGCTAGTACAAGCCGAATTACTTCTGGCCCGGCAGGTCGATGTACTTGCTGAAGAAAGCGAACAGGGAGCCCAGCACACCGATGATGGCGCTGGCGACGCCGACCCAAGCCTTGACTTCCTCAGCGATCTTCTTGGTGTCCTTCTTCTCGCCGTTCTCGCCCTCGCTGGAGGACAGGTCAGAGATGGAGGAAGAACCGTTGTCGTTCTGGTCCTTGTCGTCCTTCGGAGCCTCGGGGGTCGAGGTGGCGGCGGTGGAGGTCTCACCGGCGCCGGACTCTTCAGCGGTGGCAACGTTGACGCCAGCGAAGGAAACGGCGATGGCGGTTGCACCAGCAACCAGGGACTTACGGGAGAAAAGCTTCATTATCAAAATCCTTAGATTCCGTGGAGTACTTGCAGACGCTACAAATAGTAGCGATACGGGCAGGGGTTTGCAAGACCTGTCTAAGGAAACTGCCAAATCGGACCGTAATCGTAGAGTTCTTAGTGAATCTAGAATCGCAGGTAAACAAAGGGTTAACTGGTAATACCTAAAGAAAAACTAAGAATCTACTGAGTGTGGGTAACCTAAGTTGGAGGGGTCTATGGGGGGCTGCTTGGCGGGGGTGGTGCGGATACGGGAAAGCCCCGGCACGGCGCGAGGGTGCGCGGGTGCCGGGGCTTGGCGTTTAGGAAGGTGGCCTGGGGGCTTCACCTCCTGAGTATTCGTTAGGACTCGACGGAGACCTTGTCGATCTTGACCTCTTCGGCGGGCTTGCCGTCGGGCTGGCCGCCTTCGACGCCCTTTTCGGCGATCTTGTCGAGGGTTTCCTGGCCCTTGTCGGTCAGCTTGCCGAAGTAGGTGTAGTCCGGTGCCAGCTGCGAGTCGGCGTAGTTGACGAAGAACTGGGAGCCGTTGGTGTCCTTGCCGGAGTTAGCCATGGCGATGGAGCCCTTCGGGTAGGTCACCGGCTGGCCGGCCTCGGCGTCTTCCTCGGTCGGGTACTCGTTGGCGAAGCTGAAGCCCGGGCCGCCGGAGCCGGTGCCGGTCGGGTCGCCGCACTGCAGGACGTTCAGGCCGCCGGAGGTCATGCGGTGGCAGACGCTGCCGTCGTAGTAGCCCTCATCGGCCAGGTGAGTGATGGCGTTGACGGTACAGGGAGCCACGGAGCGGTCGAGCTCCATTTCCATGTCGCCCTGGTTGGTAGCGAAGTTAACCTTCACGGTGCCCTTGGTGGAGATGTCGTCGCCGTTCGGGACGGTAGCGCCGTTGGAATCCTGGCCTTGCGTCTCCGGGTACTCACAGGTGACGGTCTCCGGGAGTGCCTGGGTGCGCTTGCCGGTCAGCGCGACGGCCTCCGGCTGCTCTTCGGACTCGGTGGTCTCAGTAGTGTTCTGGTCCTCCGCGGTGATTTCCTCGTCGGAGCTATCGCGGGAGGCCATGAACCAGACGCCGCCGACGAGGGCGACGATGGCGAGCAGGGCGATCAAAGCCACGCCGATGGGGCGGGTCTTGGTCTTGCGCTCGCGGGACTTGAGCTCACGGTTGAGGTTGGCCAAGGCCTCCTCGCTGCGCTTCTTGTTATCAGGCACTGTAGTTTTCCTCGTTACACAGTAGGCAGAATGAACACGTCTTCCGGTCCGGGACGCTTTCGGCGCGGCCCGAACCAACTGGCACACAATCCTATCGCGTCGCCCGTCCTAGGTGGGGGATTAGGCCGGGGACTGTGTGGCTTTAGCAGGGCCGTGGCAGGCATTAGACAGTGTGGGTATCCTCGGGGCCATGGCAAACGTTAACTTTGATGGAAATGCAACGACGACCACCGGTGAGCTGCCCGCAGTAGGCGAGCAGATTCCGGACTTCACCCTGGTCGGTACCGACTTGAAGGAAATTACCGCGCAGGACTTCGCCGGCAAGCGCCTGGTTATCTCCATCTTCCCGTCGCTGGACACCGACGTCTGTGCGGCCCAGCTGCGTAACTTCAACGAGAAGGCCGCCGGCCTGGACAACACCGTGGTGCTGTCCGTCTCCCGCGACCTGCCCTTCGCGCAGGCCCGTTTCTGCTCCACCGAGGGCATCGAGAACGTCGTCAGCGGCTCCGACTTCCGCACCGACTTCGGCGAGAAGTTCGGCGTGGCCCTGGAAGGCTCCCCGCTTAAGGGCCTGCTGTCGCGCTCCGTGGTCGTCACCGATGCCGACCACAAGGTCGTCTACACCGAGCTGGTGGACGAAATCACCACCGAGCCCGACTACGACGCCGCCCTGGCCGCCCTGAAGTAGTCCGCGCTCGCGCGCTTCAACGCCGTCGTCCTGCACTTGCGGGGCGGCGGCTTTTCCTATTGCGGTTCGTCAGGTTGTTGTTGAATGGGGCGTGGCGGCCGGTGGTGGCGGAGGAGAGCGGTCGTAGTCGCTGCGGGGCCGAGTCACTATTCTGGAGGGCATGCAGTATTACGGTTTCACCGCGGGTCCCTACAAGACGAATTGCTACCTGGTCACGCACGAGGACAAGGCATTCGTCATCGACCCCGGTATGCACGCGCTGGATCGCGTGGAAGGATTGCTGAACGAACACCAGGTCACCCTGGAAGCGGTGGTGCTCACCCACGGGCATATCGACCACACGCGCAACGCCGGAGACCTGGCCCAAAAGCACAACTGCCCGGTCTATATTCACGCTGAAGACGAGTTCATGCTGGCAGACGGCTCGGGCGTATCCGAGGAATCCAAGGTGCTTTTCGACGCCGCCCACATGGTCCCGATTACTGATGTACGCCACCTGCGTGACGGGGAGGACCTCGAGCTGATTGGCCTGAAGTTTGCCATCCGCCACGCGCCGGGGCACTCGCCGGGCAGCGTCCTGCTGGTCAACGAGGAGGTGGCGTTTACCGGTGACGTGCTCTTCCGTGGCTCCATCGGGCGCACGGACCTGCCGCATTCGGATCCGGCGGCCATGGACGCCTCCCTGCGTGGGCCCGTGTGGAACCTGGCCGATAACCTGGCGGTCCTGCCGGGCCACGGGATGACCTCGACCATGCGGCAGGAGCGGGGGGCCAATCCCTTTTTGCTCAAGGTCGGACGGGTAATGTAGATGAGCGTGAGTGACAAGAAGAAGCAGTTTAAGCCCCTGTCCGCCCCGAAGGGAGTGCCGGACTACCTGCCGCCGGAGTCCGCCACCTTCTACAAGGTCCGCCAGACCATGGTCGAGCAGGCCCATCTGGCCGGATTCCAGCACATTGAGCTGCCCGTCTTCGAAGACACCTCCCTGTTCGCCCGCGGCGTGGGCGAGTCGACCGACGTGGTCTCCAAGGAGATGTACACGTTTGCCGATCGCGGCGACCGCTCGGTGACGCTGCGCCCGGAGGGCACTGCCGGCGTGATGCGCTCGGTGATCCAGCACAACCTGGACCGCGGCCAGCTGCCGGTCAAGCTGAACTACTACGGCCCCTTCTTCCGCTACGAGCGCCCGCAGGCCGGCCGTTACCGCCAGCTGCAGCAGGTTGGCGTCGAGGCCATCGGCGTGGACGACCCGGCCTTGGACGCCGAGGTCATCGCCCTGGCAGACCGCTCCTACCGCGCGCTGGGCCTGAGCGGCTTCCGCCTGGAGCTGACCAGCCTGGGCGATCACACCTGCCGCCCGCAGTACCGAGACAAGCTGCAGGAATTCCTGTTCAAGCTGGACCTGGACGAAGAGACCCGCCACCGTGCGCAGATCAACCCGCTGCGCGTGCTGGACGATAAGCGCCCGGAAATCCAGGAGGCCACCGCGGACGCCCCGCTCATGCTGGATTACCTGAGCGACGAGTGCCGGGAGCACTTCGAGACCGTCAGGGGCCTGCTCGAGGACATGGAGGTCCCGTACACCATCAACCCGCGGATGGTGCGCGGCCTCGACTACTACACCAAGACCACCTTCGAGTTCGTCCACGACGGCCTGGGCGCCCAGTCCGGCATCGGCGGCGGCGGCCGCTACGACGGGCTGATGGCCCAGCTGGGTGGCCAGGATCTCTCCGGTATCGGCTACGGCCTGGGCGTGGACCGCGCGGTGCTGGCACTCGAGGCGGAGGGCATTACCCTCGACGGCACCGAGCGCCGCGTTGACGTCTACGGCGTCGCGCTGGGTACTGAGGCCAAGCAGAAGATGGCGCGGCTGGTTAACGATCTGCGCGCCCGCGGGATTTCGGCCGACATGGCCTACGGCGACCGCGGCCTGAAGGGCGCTATGAAGGGTGCGGACCGCGCCGGCGCCCGCTTGGCGCTGGTGCTGGGCGAGAACGAGCTCGCCGCCGGCACCGTGGCGGTCAAGGACCTGGCCGCCCACGAACAGCAGGAGGTCTCGCTCGACCAGGTCGTCGAGACCATCGCTAGTCGGGTCTAATCCCGACCCGGATACCGGCGAGGTAGATCCGAACCATCGCGTTGTCGAGGTCGGACTCGGCCTCGCCTAGGTCGATGTCGCGCGGCCGCTGGAGTGCCAGCAGGCCGGCGATGAACTCGAGGTGCGTGACCCCGGGACCAACGTGTCCCAGGGCGCGCGTCTTTTCTATGAAACGGGCACCGTTGTCCATCAGCTCGTTCTGCAAGGCCTTCTGCTCCGGGGGCAGAGAATCCAGGTTGGACGGCAGGAAATTCGGGATAAGCACGCCCAGCCCCAGCGAGAGCAACTGGCGGGCGTATTCACACACGGTCTCACCCGCGGACTCAGGTGCCGAGTCCAAACGCTCCAGCAACGTGTTCTGGGTATCGATGAAGCGTTGGGCGTACGTGCTCACGCATTCGTCGATGAGCGCCTGCCGATCGGGGAAGTTGCGGTAGAGCGTGGCGATGCCGACGCCGGCGTGCGCGGCGATCTTTTCCAAGCTGACGTTGTTGCCGTGCGCACGAAACAGCTCGAGGGCTGCGGTGATTATGGCTTGGCGGCGGCGGGCGGCATCGGCGCGCATGACGCTTCCTTTCGCGGGTTAGTTGACATTGTCGGCGGCGAGGGTTCAGTATATTTACGTTAACTGATAGTACACCCTCCGCTTTAGGTATTAACCATTTTTGAAGGGTGCTTTTTAAGTCGGAGTAACCGCCACCATGACACAAGCTTACCTGTGCAGCACCCATAACCTGGTGCTGAGCACCGGCTTTGCGGTACCGGACTTCCACCTTGTCGAAGGCCTCAACCTGCTGCACGTCAGCCGGGAGGCCTCCGCCACCGTGCTAGGCCTGACCCTTGCCGGTCGGATGAAGAAGAAAGGCGGCGAGGTGCGCTGGACCCCGTCGCAAGCCGGGCAGTACGAGGATGGCGGCGCGCACGCCGCCGGGGTAGAGATTCCCGCCCGCAAGCTATTTTCCGACATCGCTTATGCCGGCACCCCGGAGATCGACGGCCTGGAGCGCCTCGTCCCGGTGCGGGCCGTGGTGCGCGAGCAGCTGGCCTGGACCAGCCCGTGGTACCGGCTCACACCCCGCAAGATTATGTCCAACGAGCGCGTCCAGGACGCCTTTAGCGCGCTGGAGATCGACCTCGACGAGGAGGCCTGCCGGAAGACCAAGGTGGGCGAACTCGACGTTCTCACCCGCTTAAAGCTGCGCGTAGCACTTGCGCTTATCTCCCGGCCCGAGGCGGTGGCGCTGGTCATCGACGACGTGGACCAGCTGCGCTCCTGGCGCCTGCGCGAGGACTTCCTTGCCACCGTGCGCCGCCTGGCGGACCGCCTGCCGGTGGTCTGCATTAGCGCGAACGCGGATACCTCCGGCTTCGCCGACCACGAAGTGCGCATCCATGATTCGGAGATGGCTATGGCTGAGCCCCCGACTGGGAACGCGGATGGGGAAGGAGAGCAGGCATGAACCTGACACACCTAGGCACTGAGATCCGCCGCTTCGGACACGGCAAGCTGCCGCCGCTGGCCTTCGTGGTCATTATCCTGCTGCCGTTGCTCTTCGGCGGCCTCTTCGTCTGGTCCTACTGGGACCCGGTCGGCAAGGTCAACGAGCTGCCGGTCGCCTTCGTCAACTCCGACAAGGGCGCCGACGCCGACGGCGAGCACCTAGACGCCGGCCAGCAGATCACCGACCGGCTGGCCGACTCCGGCCAACTCAACCTGGACGTCGTGGACGCGGATACCGCCCGTGACGGGGTCCGCAGCGGCGAGTACTACTTCGCCATGGAACTGCCGGAGGATTTCTCCGAGTCGGTGCTCTCCGTCCGTGGGGATAACCCGCGGCGGGCGAGCCTGAACGCCACGTTCAACAACGACAACGGGCAGATCGCGCAGACCCTGGGCAACCAAGTGGTCTCCACGGTGCTGGGCACGATCAACGAGGAGCTGGGCACCCGCGTGACCGACAACCTCCTGGTCGGCTTCAACACCATCGGGGACGGGGTGAACCAGGCCGCCGACGGCGCGAACGAGCTCTCCGACGGTGCCGGCAGTGCGGTTGACGCGTCGAAGAAGCTGGATTCCGGCGCCGGCGAGCTCCACGACGGCATCGTGACCGCGGACGAGGGCGCGAAGAAGCTCGAGTCCGGCGCCCAGGAGCTCGACCGGGGCCTGGGCACGGCAAGTAATGCGGCCGACCAGCTGGCCGGCGGGCTGGGGCAGCTCAACTCCGCCACGCAGCGCCTGGGTGAGGGCGCCAGCCAGGTCTCCGGCGGCGTGGATCAGATTTCCGACATGGTCGGCCAGGCCGCCGACGCCCAGGCACAGCTGCTGGCGGGACTGGTTAACGTCTCCAGCCAGCTACGGGCCACCGGCCTGCCGCCGGCCCAGGACCTGGCCAACCAACTGGACGGGGTCATCGAGCAGGTGCGCACGCAGGCCCTCGGCCCGGACTCGCCGGTGCTCGGCGACGTGGAAAAGCTCAGCGGCGGCGCGCGGGAAATCGCTCGCCAGCTCACCGACCCGGCCAGCGAGTATTCGCAGGGCATGCAGCGCGCCTCCGACGGCTCTCAGCAGCTGGCGACGGGCCTGCACAAACTCAACGACGGCTCGAGCCAGCTCGTAGTCGGCACGCAGACGCTGAGCCAGGGCACCAGCAAACTCGTGGATGGCTCGCAACAGCTCTCAGTGGGCGCGAAGCAGCTAAGCGACGGGCTGGTCCAGCTCGACGAGGGCTCGGACACGCTCGCCCTGAAACTGTCTGAGGCCGGCGGCAAGGTTCCGCACTACGGCGACGACGAGCGCGCCGATTACGCCGGCGCCATGTCGAGCCCGGTGGAGCAGAACCAGCAGGGCGACGGCCTCGCCATCTTTGGCGAGGGGCTAGCTCCGATCTTCATCTCGCTGGGCCTGTTCATGGGTGCCACGGTCACCTTCATGGTGCTGCACCCGCTGCAGCGCCGCGCCATCGAGTCCGGCATGTCCCCGCTGCGCGTGGTGCTGGCTTCCTACCTGCCGGCGGCCATTGTCGGCATTGCCCAGGCCACCGTCATGTTCTTGGTCCAGAAGCTGGCGCTAGGCCTCAACGCCAGCCACGAGGTGGGCATGTGGCTGGCCATGTGCCTGACCGCGGTGACCTTCCAGGCCATCGCGCTGGGCATCAACGCCCTGCTGGGCGCTACCGTGGGCCGGGTGATCTGCATTTCCCTGATGTCGCTGCAGATCGTCTCTTCCGGTGGCCTGTACCCGCCGGAGACCCAGCCGGCGTTCCTGCAGTGGTTCCACAACTTCGACCCGATGACCTATTCGACGAACCTCCTGCGGCAGATGATCTTCCACTACGACACCGCCGATCCGCGCCTGCAGCAGGCCGTCGGGGTCCTGGCGATCATCTGGGTCATCTTCCTGGCCGTCGCCGTGGTGGGCGCCCGGCGCGGGCGCCACATCGCGATGAAGGACTTGCACCCGGAGGTGGCGGTCTAGGCAGGCCGGGGCGGCAACGTCCCAGTGGCTAGGCTTAGCACTCGACCTGGGTGACGGAAAAGCCCATGGTCTTGGCCAGGCCGCCGAGGGAGGTCTCCTTGTACTTGGAGAGCATGTCCCGGCCGGTTTCCGCCATGGTCTGCACGGCGTTGTCCAGGGAGACGTAGTGCGTGCCCTCGCCCAGCATGGCCATGCGGGCGGCGTTGATGGACTTGACCGCGCCGATGGCGTTGCGCTCGATGCACGGGATCTGCACCAGGCCGCCGACCGGGTCGCAGGTCAGCCCCAGGTTGTGCTCGAGGGCGATCTCCGCGGCGTTTTCGATCTGGCGGGCGTTGCCGCCCAGCAGCTCGCACATGCCGGCCGCGGCCATCGCGGAGGCCGAGCCGACCTCGCCCTGGCAGCCGACCTCGGCGCCGGAGATGGAGGCGTTTTCCTTAATGATGGTTCCAATAGCCCCCGAGGTCAGCAGGTAGCGGCGGGCGTCTTCGCGGGTGAAATTGGCCATGAAGTCGCGCGCGTAGTGCAGCACCGCGGGGATGATCCCGCAGGCGCCGTTGGTGGGCGCGGTGATGACGCGGCCGCCGGCGGCGTTTTGCTCGTTGACGGCGAGGGCGTAGAGGTTGGTCCATTCCATCGCGGAGAAGCCGCAGGAGGGATCCTCCTGCTTTTCCAGCAGGGTCTGGTAGACCTGCGGGGCGCGCCGGGGCACGCGCAGCCCGCCCGGCAGGGTGCCCTTGGTAGAGATTCCCTCGGTCACGCACTCGCGCATGGTGTCCCAGACGGTGTCGAGGTGGCGCAGGACGTGGTCCGCGCCGCCGGAGCTGCGGTGGAGCACGGCCTCGTTGGCCAAAACGATTTCCCACACCGGCAGGTCGTGGGCCTCGCACAGCTCGAGCAGCTCTTCGCCCGAGGTAAACGGGTAAGGCACCTGGTCACCAACGGCGGCCGCGGCGATACCGGCGGGCACCTCGCTGGTGGCTTCCTTTTCCGCCTCCAGCTCCGCGCGGGAGAGGATGAAGCCACCACCCACGGAGAACCACTCCTGGCCCGTGGCGATCTCGTTGCCGGCGGCGTCCCAGGCACTGAAGATGAGGCAGTTCGGGTGCTCCGGCACCGGCTCATTGTTAAAGCTAATCTCGAACTCCAGGCTGCCCGCCGGGCCCGTGACGCGGCCTTCGGAGGGGATGGGGCTGGACGGGTCCGGCTCGGCGTCCAGCGGCACCGTCAGCGGGGTCCAGCCGGCCAAGCCCAGGATGACCGCGCGGTCGGTCGCGTGCCCACGGCCCGTCGCGGCCAGGGAGCCGCGCAGCTCCGTGTGGACGCGCGCGGGCAGCTGGGGCAGCGAGTCGATGAACGCCTTGGCGGCGCGCATGGGGCCGACGGTGTGGGACGAGGAGGGCCCGATCCCGATGGAGAAGATATCAACGACGCTAATTGTCATGTTGAGTTCAAGCCACCTTTCTCTGAGCGAACAGACGTGGATTGTAACTTAAGGGGAAAGTTGTCTCGCCCCAGTCTACGTGACGAACCCCACAATGGGCGTGTGGGTTACTTCTCCGTCTCCTGCGTTTCCTGCTCGCTCGTCGCGGCGTTCGGGCTGACGTCGACAAACCCGGTCGCGTCCCGCACGCTCGTGCCCGGTTCGGGGGCGGCGGCAGCGCTGGCCTCGGCGCCGGAATTGGCGTCGCCGCCGAGGAGCTCGCTCATGGGGGTGAAGTCGTCCTCGTAGTCGATTCCGTTGCGCCGACTGGGCGCCGAACGCGTGACCGCGGGGGAGGCGGACAGGCCGCCCACCCGGTCCGTCGGCGTGACGATGAGGTCGGCCAGCTGCTCGGCGGCCTGGCTGATGCGGTTGGGGCTCAGTCCCCCGTGGCCAGCCTCGCCGCCGGCGGGGGCCGCGCCGTAGTCCTCCGTGGCGCGGTAGATGCCCGTGGGGACCACCACGGCGTGCAGGTAGTTCATCAGCGGTCGCAGGGCGTAGTCCAGGATGAGCGCATGGCGCGAGGAGCCGCCGGTCGCGGCGATGAGCGTGGGCATGCCGGTGATGGCCTGCGGGTCCAGGGTGTCGAAGAACATCTTGAACAGCCCGGAGTAGCTGCCCTGGAAGACCGGGGTGACCGCGATGAGCGCGCTGGCGGAGCTGAGCAGCCGGCGGGCGTCGTCCAGCGCCGGGGTGGCCGCGCCCCAGTTGGTCATGGCGTTGGTCAGGTCCTGGGCCAGGTTGCGGACCTCAATGAACTCGATGTTGAGGCCCTCCCCGCGGGCGGTGACGCGGGCTTCGGTGGCCGCGGCGAGCTCCTCGCCTAGCTGGCGGGTAGTAGAGGGGGTGGACAGGCCGGCGGTCACGACCACGAGGGTGTGCACGGTAAAAACCTCCTTGGGTTGGTATACGGGGCCGGTGAATAGGGCGGGGCTAGGTTCCCGGCAGTTTAGCTTTCCTCGCCGGGGTTGACGCGAAAGTGCGGCGAATCCGGGGTGTTGCGCAGGCTGGCGTGGGTCGGCGGATCGGAGGGGACGTGATCCGGGCGGCGCTGTTCGAAGCGGCGGCGCAGCTCCGGCACGACCTGGGTGCCCAGGCGCTCGATCTGGTCGAGGACGACCTCCTGCGGCAGGCCGGCGTGGTCGATGAGGAAGAGCTGGCGCTGGTAGTCGCCCACCCAGTCGGCGAACTGCATGGTGCGCTCGATGACCTGCTCGGCGGTGCCGACGGTCAGCGGGGTCATCTCGGTGAAGTCCTCGAGCGACGGCCCGTGGCCGTAGACCGGGGCGTTGTCGAAGTAGGGGCGGAAGAAGTCCTTGGCCTCCTGCTCGGTGTCCGCGATGAAGACTTGGCCGCCCAGGCCCACGATGGCCTGGTCCTCCCGGCCGTGGCCGTACTTGGCGTAGCGGCGGCGGTACATGTGCACCATCTTGGCCGTGTGCTCCTTGTTCCAGAAGATATTGTTGTGGAAGAAGCCGTCGCCGTAGTAGGCGGCCTGCTCGGCAATCTGGGGCGAGCGGATAGAGCCGTGCCACACGAACGGCGGGATACCGTCCAGCGGGGCGGGGGTGGAGGTAAACGCCTGCAGCGGGGTGCGGAACTTGCCCTGCCAGTTGACCGAGGGCTCGCGCCACAGACGGCGCAGCAGGTGGTAGTTCTCCACCGCCAGCGGGATGCCCTGGCGGATGTCCTTGCCGAACCACGGGTAGACCGGGCCGGTGTTGCCGCGGCCCATCATCAGGTCGACGCGCCCGCCGGACAGATGCTGCAGGAAGGCGTAGTCCTCGGCAATCTTGACCGGATCGTTGGTGGTGATAAGCGTCGTCGAGGTCGACAGCTGCAGGCGCTGGGTCTGCGCGGCGATATAGGCCAGGTGCGTCGTGGGCGAGGACGGGACAAACGGCGGGTTGTGGTGCTCGCCGGTGGCGAAGACGTCCAGGCCGACCTCCTCGGCCTTGAGCGCAATCTCCGTCATGTTGCGGATGCGCTCTGCCTCTGTGGGGGTGGTGCCGTTGGTCGGGTCAGTGGTCACATCGCCAATGGTGAAGATGCCGAATTGCATGGTGGGATCCTTTCTCGATCAACTATCTATGACGTGTCAACAAAATCTCGAGGGAAGTTATTCCCACTCCACGGACTCCAGCAAAACGCCCACGTCAGACTGGGTAATCACGCGGATGGGCCGCTGGGACTTCTCGCCGGTCTCGGTGATAATGAGCGCGAAGGGCAGGGAGCCATCGCGCGCCGGGGAGGTCAGGGCATCGATAGCCGCCTGCGCGCCCACCGTCTTCGGCATAAAGACCGCCCGATCGGTGTTTTCCGCCCGCTCCAGCACGTCGGCCACCGTGCGGGCGTCGATGGTCTGGTTATCACCCAAATCGGCCGCCACCCAGTGCGCGATGGTGTTGGTGGTCAAAAGCTGGCGGAAGGTGCCGGAGTCGTAGACGGGCAACTGCGAAAACCCGTGGGTACGGATGAGTTCCAGCGCCGAGAGCAGCGAGTCCTCGGGCGTTACCGTCTCCACCTTCTGATCCCCTAGCCGCGCTACCGCGCCGGGCGGGTCCATCAGCAAGTCGCGTAGCCGCTCGATCTGGTCGATGACCCGGGGGTTCGGCTCCGCTATCGGCGCGCCGTCGTGGTAGCGCCCGTGGGAGATGGCGTTGCGCAGGCTCGTGTAATCATGCAAGGCCTCGGCCTGCTGGGCGTTGAGCAGGTGTTCGTGCCGGGCGGAGTCGATAAGCCGGCGGAAAGAGTCCCCGTCCCGGGCCTTGAGCCGGGCGCGGAGGTGTTGCTCGATGTCGTTGAAAGCGGCGATAAAGCGGTGGGCGCCGTGGCCGGAGTGCGCGTCGGTAGTCATGGCACCCAGTGTAGAGCTCGGAGCGGCGCGTGCCGTGGGGAGCAGCGACGGGGGAGCGGACAGGATTTGCGCAGACTAAAGCCCCGGTGCGGTATCCCACCCGGGGCCTGAGTCGGCTACTGAGCTACTGGCTTATTTGTAGGCGCCGCGGCCCAGGGTGTCGCAGGACTTCATGGAGCCGGTCTGGTAGCCGGCCAGGAAGGATTCCTGGCGCTGCTCGGAGGTGCCGTGGGTAAAGGAGTCGGGATCCACCTGCCCGCCGGAGCGGGACTGGATGTTGTCATCGCCCACCGCGCGGGCGGTCTCGATGGCCTCGGCGACCTGCTCCTTGGTAATCGGCTCTAGGAGGGCGTCCTCGCCCTTGTCCGCGTGGGAGGCCCAGATGCCGGCGTAGCAGTCGGCCTGCAGCTCAATCTTGACCGCGTTGGAATCCTCGCCCGGGTCGTCGTAGTTCGACAGCCCCAGGGTGTCCTCGAGGTTCTGGATGTGGTGGCCGAACTCGTGGGCCACGATGTACATCTGCGCCAGCGGGGCAGAGGAACCGCCGAAGCTTTCCAGCTGCTGGAAGAAGGAGGTGTCGAAATATGCGGTGTTATCCGCCGGGCAGTAGAAGGGGCCGGTCGCGGCCGAGGCGGCACCGCAGCCCGACTGGGTCGCCTGCTCGAAGACCACGCGCTCCGGCTCGGTGTACTCGATTCCGGCCTGCTCCGGCAGGACCTCGCTCCACACGCGGTCCAGCGAAACGCCGGTGAAATCCACGCGGCAGTCGTCGTATTTGTTGCCATCCTCGGGGGTCTGGCAATGATCCAGCTGGCCGCCGGCTTCCGCCCCGGCACCGGACTGGGACGCCGGCTCCTCGGAGCCGAGCAGGCCGCCCAGCTGCCCCGGGCTGCCGCCCAGCAACAGGTAGAGACCGATCAGAACCACGGTACCCAGGCCGCCGCCGGCCGCCACGACACCGCCGCGCCCGCCACCGCCGGTACGCGCCCGTTTACCACTAATGTCACCGCCACTGCGAAAAGTCATGGCTTAAGTGTGCCATGTCCGAGCCCTATCTACCTCTTTAGCGTCCGAAAATTCCCGCGCGGAATAGGCGATCGGGCCCACCGGAGGCGGCTGAAACTGTAGGCGAGGGTCGAACAAAGGCCACGTAAAGCCGGGGTTCCACCGGAGGCCATACCGGATAACGGTTCGCGCCCAGCGCCGGCAGGTGGGGGATAAGTCACTGCCGCTTGCCGTGGGTGGGTAGACTGAAAACGTCAACTTCTGCCTCCCTTCGCCGGGCTGGCCGCTGGGACGCCGCGGGCGCTGCGTGATGCGCGCTCAGCGGTGCCTGCAGCGCGCCGGGCTTTGGGGGCGCGGAAGCTACCGAGGAAGCTATGTGTGAAGGGATTTGAGCAACAGTGCTGCGTACCCATTTGGCGGGCGAGCTCCGCAAGGATATTGCCGGCGAGACAGTAACGCTTACGGGGTGGGTGTCTCGCCGCCGTGACCACGGCGGAGTTATCTTCATTGACCTGCGCGACCGGAGCGGTCTGGCGCAGGTAGTCTTCCGCGAGTCCGAGGTCGCCGAGCGCGCCCACGACCTGCGGTCCGAGTACTGCATCAAGGTCACCGGCGTGGTCGAGGCCCGCCCGGAGGGCTCGGAGAACCCGAACCTGCCCTCCGGTGAGATCGAGGTCAACGTCACCGACCTGGAGGTGCTGAACAAGTCGGCGGCGCTGCCGTTCCAGATTGACGATCCGTCGACCTCCGGCGAGGTCGGCGAGGAAGCGCGCCTGCGCTACCGCTACTTGGACCTGCGCCGCGAGAGCCAGGGCAACGCCCTGCGCCTGCGCTCGGCCGCCAACCGCGCCGCCCGCCAGGTCCTCGACTCCCACGACTTCACCGAGATCGAGACCCCGACCCTGACCCGCTCCACCCCGGAGGGCGCGCGCGACTTCCTCGTGCCGGCCCGCCTGAAGCCGGGCTCCTGGTACGCCCTGCCGCAGTCCCCGCAGCTGTTCAAGCAGCTGCTCATGGTCGCCGGCATGGAGCGCTACTACCAGATCGCGCGCTGCTACCGCGACGAGGACTTCCGCGCCGACCGCCAGCCGGAGTTCACCCAGCTGGACGTCGAGATGTCCTTCGTGGACCAGGACGACGTCATCGCCCTGGCCGAGGAAATCCTGGTCGCCCTGTGGAAGCTCATCGGCTACGACATCACCACGCCGATCCCGCGCATGACCTACGCGGACGCCATGAAGTACTACGGTTCCGACAAGCCGGACCTGCGCTTCGACATCAAGATCGTGGAGTGCACCGAGTTCTTCAAGGACACCACCTTCCGCGTCTTCCAGAACGAATACGTCGGCGCGGTCGTCATGGACGGCGGCGCCTCCCAGCCGCGTCGC
Source organism: Corynebacterium sp. LK2537 (assembly GCF_040946485.1). Lineage (NCBI taxonomy): Bacteria > Bacillati > Actinomycetota > Actinomycetes > Mycobacteriales > Corynebacteriaceae > Corynebacterium > Corynebacterium sp. LK2537. Next base: position 180,252 of record NZ_JAYWLQ010000001.1, on the reverse strand, counting down.
CAGTTCGACGCCTGGCAGGACTGGGCCAAGCAGCGCGGCGCCAAGGGCCTGGCCTACATCACCATCGCCGAGGACGGCACCCTGGGCGGCCCGGTGGCCAAGAACATCACTGACGCCGAGCGCGAAGGCATCGCCGAGCACGTCGGCGCCAAGCCGGGCGACGCCATCTTCTTCGCCGCCGGTGACACCAAGTCCTCCCGCGCCCTGCTGGGCGCCGCCCGCGGTGAGATCGCCCGCAAGCTGGACCTCATCAAGGAAGGTGACTGGGCGTTTACCTGGGTCGTCGACGCCCCGCTGTTCGAGCCGGCCGCCGACGCCACCGCCTCCGGCGACGTGGCCCTGGGCCACTCCAAGTGGACCGCCGTGCACCACGCCTTCACCTCGCCGAAGCCGGAGTGGATTGACTCCTTCGACGAGAACCCGGGCGAGGCCACGGCGTATGCCTACGACATCGTCTGCAACGGCAACGAGATCGGCGGCGGCTCCATCCGTATCCACCAGCGCGACGTCCAGGAGCGCGTCTTCAACGTCATGGGTATTGGCGAGGAGGAGGCCCGCGAGAAGTTCGGCTTCCTGCTGGACGCCTTCGCCTTCGGCGCCCCGCCGCACGGCGGCATCGCCTTCGGCTGGGACCGTATCGTCTCCCTGCTGGGTGGCTTCGACTCCATCCGCGACGTCATTGCCTTCCCGAAGTCCGGCGGCGGCGTCGACCCGCTGACGGATGCTCCGGCCCCGATCCCGGCCGCGCAGCGCAAGGAGACCGGCGTGGACTTCAAGCCGGAAAAGAACGCCAAGGCGGACAAGGAAACCAAGCCGAAGGCGCCCGACTCGACGGATAACTAAGGCGGCACGCCCCGGGCCACGCGGTGCGTGTTCCGGGGCTTAACGCTTACCCCAGGAGGAGATTTTAGGTGGAGACTGCACAGCCCGACCAGCAGGCAATTGTCGCCTTTGCTGAGGACTTATTGTCCAACCGGTTCGGGGGAACGCAAAAGCTCAGCGACGTCGAAGCCTTGGTGGGGTCCGGGCATGCGGTCGTGCTGCGGGCCCGCGTGGCCAACTCCCCGTTCCTCCCGCATCGGTCGGTGGTCATCAAGCACAACCCGGCCACGGGCTACGCCGTCGACGACGCCGCCTTCCTCCGGGAGATCGTGGCCTACCAGTTCACCAACTCCCTGGCGGCGGACGTCCGCCCCGGGCCGGTGCTGCTGGCGCACGACGTGGACAAGCGCGTGGTGGTGCTCACCGACTCGGGCAACACCGACACCTTCGCCGAGGCCCTCGAGTCCGCCGACGCGGACGTGCGGCGAACGCTGCTGCGCTCCCTGGGCGCGGAGCTGGGCCAGATGCACGCCGGCACCGCCGACCGCGAGCAGGACTACGACCTGCTGCTGTCCCGGATGCTGAAAAAGCACCCGGAATACGCCGAGAACCAGGTCATGCGCGACAAGGCGCTCTATGACTCCATCTACCGTGGGGTGACCATCGCCGAGGCCGCCGGCCTGGAGGTCCCCGAGGAGGTCAAGGACCTGGCGGACCAGGCGGCCAAGTCGTTGCAGTCCGGCCGCTACCGCGCCTTCACGCCCTTTGACCTGTCGCCGGACAACATCATCGTGGCCGACAACATCCACTTCCTGGACTACGAGTGGGCCGGTTTCCGCAACGTCGGCTTCGACGTCGCCTGCGTCGTCGCCGGCTTCCCGCAGTTCCTCTTCGCCCAGCCGGTCTCCGACGCGGAGGCCGACGTCTTCATCGAGGCCTGGGCCCGGGAGGTCCACAGCCTGTGGCCGCAGTTTAAAGACGCCGGCCAGATCCAGCACCTGGTCACCGCCTGCCTGGTCGGCTGGGCCTTTTCCAGCCTGACCACCATGTCCGCCGGCGGGGTAGAGGTGCTCGCCGCCGTGCTGCGCGGCCACGAGGAAATCCCGCTCGGCCCGGAGCAGTCCCTCCTGCGCACCGCTGAGCACGGCCCGTTCAGCGACGACGAGCTGCTCATCCGCCGCGATCTCTTCGAGACCTTCGAGGCCCTGTCGCGCTTTGCCAACCGCTGCGAGGACGGCGACTGTCGCCCGGCCGCCGACTTCGGCGCGGTCGTAGCCCAGCGCCTGCGCGAGCCCGGCCAGCGCTAGATCGGCGCGGCGCGGACCCCGGCGTTGCCGCCCCGGATGTTGTAGAAGAAAGTGAGGTGCCAGCCACCGTGGCTCAAGAAGATCTCTTCGGTGGGATTTCCCCGACCCCGGAATCCGAGCAGCCCAGCGGGCTGGCTGGCCGCGGGCAGCAGATGTTTAGCACCCACGCGGGCTCGCCGCTGGCCGCGCGCATGCGCCCGCGCACCCTGGACGAGGTCGTCGGCCAGAAACACCTGTTAGACCCCGGCAAGCCGCTGCGCCGGCTGGTGGAAGGCTCCGGGGAGGCCTCCGTCATCCTCTACGGCCCGCCGGGCACGGGCAAGACCACGATCGCCTCCCTGATCGCCAGCGCGATGGGGCAGAATTTCGTGGGCCTGTCCGCGCTGGACTCCGGCGTCAAGCAGGTCCGCGAGGTCATCACCCAGGCCCGGTACGAGGCCGCCCGGGGCGCGCGCACCGTCCTCTTCATTGACGAGGTGCACCGCTTTTCCAAGACGCAGCAGGACGCGCTGCTGGCGGCGGTCGAAAACCGCACGGTCCTGCTGGTCGCCGCGACCACGGAGAACCCGTCGTTCTCGGTGGTCTCCCCGCTGCTGTCGCGCTCGTTGCTGCTGCAGCTCAACCCGCTCGGCGACGAGGATCTTAAGACACTGGTCGACCGGGCGGTAGGAGACGAGCGCGGCCTGGCCGGCCGCATCACCGTGAACGCCGAGGCCCGGGACCAGCTGGTGCTGCTGGCCGGCGGCGACGCGCGCCGCGTGCTGACCTACCTGGAGGCCGCGGCCGAGGCCGTGCCCGACGGCGGGGAGCTGGATACCCAGACCATTAAGGACAACGTCAACAAGGCGGTGGTGCGCTACGACCGCGACGGCGACCAGCACTACGACGTCGTCTCCGCGTTCATCAAGTCGATCCGCGGCTCCGATCCGGACGCGGCCCTGCACTACCTGGCCCGCATGATTGAGGCGGGGGAGGACCCGCGGTTTATCGCCCGCCGGCTCATCGTTCACGCCTCGGAGGACATCGGCATGGCGGATCCGACCGCGCTGCCGACCGCCGTGGCCGCCGCCCAGGCCGCCCAACTGATCGGCCTGCCGGAGGCCCGGATCCCGCTGGCGCAGGCCACCATTCATCTGGCCACGGCGCCGAAGTCGAACTCGGTCATCGGCGCTATCGATGCCGCCCTGGACGACGTGCGCGCCGGCAAGTCCGGCTTCGTGCCCGCCCACCTGCGCGACGGCCACTACGCCGGGGCGAAGGACCTGGGCAATGCCGTGGGCTATGTCTACCCGCACGACGATCCGCGCGGGGTGGTGGCCCAGCAGTACCTGCCGGACACCTTGGCGGACGCGGTCTACTACCAGCCCACCGATCACGGCGCGGAAAAGCGCGTGCGCGGTTTCCTGGGCCGCCTGCGGGACATCGTCCGCGGGCGCGGGCGCGGCTAGCGGCCGAGCAGGGACGAGCCGGGGCTAGCGCGGTGCCGGAGCGGCGCGCGGTACAGCCGGTGGGACGGGGCGATTCGGGCGTCCCGAACTTCACCCACAGCTGTGGGGCGGGTAAAGTTGAGCGCTGTTACTGACGTTAGTCGATAATCAAAGGAAGTTACCTGGTGAAGACCCACGAGATTCGGGAGCGCTTTACTGCGCATTTTGTGAAGAAGGGCCACGAGCCCGTCCCCAGCGCCTCGCTGATCCTGGACGATCCTAACCTGCTGTTCGTCAACGCCGGCATGGTTCCCTTCAAGCCCTACTTCTTGGGCCAGCAGAACCCGCCTTTCCCGAACGGGCTGGCTACCTCCATCCAGAAGTGCGTGCGCACCCTGGACATCGAAGAGGTCGGCATCACCACCCGCCACAACACCTTCTTCCAGATGGCCGGCAACTTCTCCTTCGGCCAGTACTTCAAGGAAGGCGCTATCACTAACGCGTGGGAGCTGCTGACCAACTCGGTCGACGACGGCGGCTTCGGCCTGGACCCGGATCGCCTCTGGGTCACCGTCTACGAGACCGACGACGAGGCCGCCAGCATCTGGCACGACAAGATCGGCGTGCCGGAAGAGCGCATCCAGCGCATGGGCATGGAGGACAACTACTGGTCCATGGGCGTGCCCGGCCCCTGCGGTCCGTGCTCCGAGATCTACTACGACCGCGGCGCCGAATACGGCAAGGAAGGCGGCCCGGCGGCGGACGACAACCGCTACATGGAGATCTGGAACCTGGTCTTCATGCAGAACGAGCGCGGCGAGGGCAACGGCAAGGGCGATTTCGAAATCGTCGGCGAGCTGCCGAAGAAGAACATCGATACCGGCCTGGGCATCGAGCGCGTCGCCTGCCTGCTCCAGGGCGTGGATAACGTCTACGAGACGGACCTGCTGCGCCCGGTCATCGACGTGGCCGAGGAGCTGACCGGCTCGAAGTACAACTCGAACCACGAGGACGACATCCGCTTCCGCGTCATCGCCGACCACTCCCGCACCGGCATGATGCTCATCCTGGACGGCGTGACCCCGTCCAACGAGGGCCGCGGCTACATCCTGCGCCGCCTGCTGCGCCGCATCATCCGCTCCGCCCGCCTGCTGGGCGCGACCGGGGAGACCATCGAGCGCTTCCTGACCACGGTCATGGACACCATGGAGCCGTCCTACCCGGAGATCGCCGACAACCGCGAGCGCATCCTGCGCGTGGCCAAGAACGAGGAAAAGGCCTTCCTGAAGACCCTCGAGTCCGGCACCTACCGCTTCGACGAGGCCGCCGCAGCCGTTAAGGCCGCCGGCCAGAAGACCCTGCGCGGCGAGGACGCCTTCGCCCTCCACGACACCTACGGCTTCCCGATCGACCTGACCCTGGAGATGGCCGCCGAGGCCGGCCTCGAGGTCGACATGCCCGCTTTCGAGGCCGCCATGGCCGAGCAGAAGGCGCGCGCCAAGGCCGATAACCGGGCCAAGAAGCACGGGCACACCGACGAGTCCCTGTACCGCGAGTGGGTGGACAACCAGCCGACCGTCTTCACCGGCTACGAGGAGCTGAGCTCCGACGCCCAGGTCATCGGCCTGGTGCGCAACGGTGAGAAGGTCACCGAGGCCGAGGTGGGCGACGAGGTCGAGGTTATCCTGGACCAGACCCCGCTCTACGCCGAGTCCGGCGGCCAGATGGCCGACCGCGGCCGCCTGGTGGCAGGGGAGACCACCCTGCAGATCGACGACGTGCAGAAGATCGGCAAGAAGCTGTGGGTCCACAAGGCCACCGTCACCGCCGGCGGGCTGGATCTGGGCACGCGCATGACCGCGGAGGTCGACGCCGCCTGGCGCCACGGCGCCACCCAGGCGCACACCGCCACCCACCTCATCCACGCCGCGCTGCGCCAGGTGCTGGGCCCGACCGCGGTCCAGGCCGGTTCTCTGAACCGCCCGGGCTACCTGCGCTTCGACTTCAACTTCACCGACCAGCTCACCGAGGCCCAGATGGAAGAGATCGCGCTTATCACCAACCAGGCGGTCGACTCCAACCTGGCGGTCAACACCATCGAGACCTCCCTGGAGGAGGCCAAGGCGATGGGCGCGATGGCGCTGTTCGGCGAGAACTACGGCCGCAACGTCCGCGTCGTCGAAATCGGCGGGCCGTTCTCCATCGAGCTCTGCGGCGGCACCCACGTCGGCGCCTCCTCTCAGGTCGGCCCGGTCTCCGTGCTGGGTGAGTCCTCGGTCGGCTCCGGCGCCCGCCGTATCGAGGCCTACACCGGCCTGGACGCGTTCAAGTACTTCTCCAAGGAAGCCGCGCTGGTCGAGGGCGTTTCCCGCGACCTGAAGGTCCAGACCGAGGAACTGCCGGAGCGGATCGCCCAGCTGAGCGAGAAGCTCAAGGCCGCGGAGAAGGAAATCTCCACCCTGCGCAAGGCCCAGCTGCAGGCCCAGGCCGCGGACTTCGTGGCCGCCGCCCGCGAGGTCAACGGTTTCCAGACCATCATGCTGCGCCTGCCGGAAGGCACGGATGGCAACGATCTGCGCACCGTGGCCACCGACCTGAAGAACCGCCTGAAGGACCGCGACGGCGTCATCGCCCTGGGCGCGAAGAACGGCGAGAAGTTCTCCTTCATCATCGCCGCGACCCCGTCCGCCGTGGAACGCGGCGTGAAGGCCGGCGACATCGTCAAGCTCTTCGGCGAGTACGTCGACGGCCGCGGCGGCGGCAAGCCGGACATGGCGCAGGGCTCCGGCCGGCTGGCCGAGGGCGCCGAGCGGGGCTTCGAGGCCGTCAAGGACATGCTGGAAAGCCTGTAAGCACTATGGCGAAAGTCACACCGGATACTCCCGGCCAGGACGACCCCGGCCCCGGCCGGCGTCTCGGCGTAGACGTCGGCACCGTCCGAATTGGGGTAGCAGTCAGTGATCGCGACGCGCGCTTGGCTACTCCCGTGGAAACCGTCGCCCGGGTGACCGGCTTCAAGGACCGCGACGGTGCGGACATCGATCGGCTCGTTGAGCTGGCCGAACAGTACCAAGTGGCGGAAGTAGTCGTGGGTCTGCCGCGAGATTTGCAGGCCAACGGCTCCAAGAGTGTGAAGCACGCCAAAGAGATCGCGTTTCGTATCCGTCGCCGTTTGGCGAAGTCTGAAACGATGGTTTCGTTAGCACCTGTCAGATTGGCGGATGAGCGTCTCACCACGGTGGTCGCTACTCAAGCCTTGCGTGCCTCTGGAGTATCTGAGAAAAAGGGCCGTAAAGTGATTGACCAAGCCGCTGCTGTGGAGATTCTCCAAAGCTGGCTGGACGCCCGCGCGCGGGTACTATCCGATAACCAGAATGACGCAAACCAATAAAGCCTTCGAACTCAGGAGACTAATTTAGTGAGCCGCAATGAACAGCGCTTGGCTAGGCGCATGGAACCGAAGTTCGTGAAGCGACGCCAGCGTGGCTTAGCCGTGCTGATCGCCTCCTTCGTGCTGATCATCGGCGCGATCGTCTATATCGGCGGCCAGATCCTGGTGGGCGACAAGGGCGGTTCGCGCACCGATTTCGAAGGGACGGGCAACGGCGTGACGCAGCTTATCCAGGTGCCGGAAGGCTCCTCCATCTCCCAGCTGGGCCCCGACTTGGTAGACAAGGGCGTGGTCAAAAGCGACGAGGCTTTCCAGACTGCGGCGGCCAACAACGTCGACGCCGGTTCCCTGCAGCCCGGGTTCTACCGCCTGCAGGAGGAGATGAGCGCGGAATCCGCCGTGAAGGCGCTGCTCGATCTGAACAACCAGGTGGATCTGCTCGACGTGCAGGGCGGTGCCACTCTCCAAGACGTCTCCGTCATCGGCGGCGACGTGCGCTACGGCATCTACTCCATGATTGAGAAGGTCACCTGCGAGGAAGGCAGCTGCGTCAACAAGGACGAGCTCGAGCGCGTCGCCTCGACCGCGGACCCGAAGCAGCTGGGCGCGCCGGAATGGGCCGTCGAGCCGGTTAAGGCCCGTGGCGACGATCCCAAGCGCCTGGAGGGCCTCATTGCGCCGGGCCGCTACATCCTGGACCCGAACATGAGCGCCGAGGAGATCCTGACCGACCTGGTCTCGCGCTCGGCGGAGCAGTACAACGAGACCGATATTGTGGGCCGGGCCCAGGCCATTGGCGTGAGCCCCTACGAGCTGCTGACGTCTGCCTCCCTGGTCGAGCGCGAGGCGCCGGCCGGTGAGTTCGACAAGGTCGCTCGCGTCATCCTGAACCGCCTGGACGAGCCCATGCGTCTGGAGTTCGACTCCACCGTTAACTACGGCCTGGAGGACGTGGAGCTGGCTACCACCGACGAGGACCGCGAGCGCAAGACGCCGTGGAATACCTACGCCAAGGAAGGTTTGCCGGATACCCCGATCGCCTCGCCGTCGGAGGAAGCCATCCAGGCGATGGAGCACCCGGCCGAGGGCGAGTGGCTCTTCTTCGTCACTGTCGACGATCAGGGCACGACCGTGTTCACCAACAACTTCGACGAGCACCAGGAAAAGGTCCGCGAGGCGCTTGACTCCGGCATCCTGGACCACCAGCGCCAAGGTACCAACCCGGCCGACGCGGACAACGCCGAAAACTAGAACGCTATAAACCTAGAAAGCTAGGAGGCCTCGTACATGCCACGCGCGGCGGTATTGGGTTCGCCCATCGATCACTCGCTCTCCCCGGTGCTGCACAACGCCGGCTACGCGGCCCTCGGCCTGGAGGACTGGGAATACGGCCGGCAGGAGTGCACCGCCGAGCAGCTGCCCCGCCTGGTGCGCGAGGCCGCGGCCGACGTGCGCGGCTTCTCCGTGACCATGCCGGGCAAGTTCGCCGCGGTGGAGGTCGCCGACGAGGTCACCGACCGGGCGCGACTGCTCGGCTCGGCGAATACTCTGGTGCCGCTCGACGGCGGGCGCTGGCGGGCGGACAACACCGACACCGAGGGCGTTGTGGGCGCGCTGCAGCACCTGCTGGGGGACCAGCAGGTCGGCGAGGCCGTGCTGATCGGCGCCGGCGGCACCGCGCGCCCGGCGCTGTGGGCGCTGGCCCAGCGCGGGGTAGAAACCGTCACCGTGCTCAACCGCTCCGACCGCCGGGCCGAACTCGAGCCGCTGGCCCGCGAGCTGGGCCTCGAGCTGCGTACCACGGACTTCCACACCGACCTGGAGCAGCTATCACTGAACACCGGGGTCATCGTCTCCACGGTCCCATCGGCGGCGCTGGAGGACTACCTGCTGGATCTGGCGCACGCGCCGGTGCTCGACGTCATCTACGAGCCCTGGCCGACCCCGCTGACTGTGGCTGCGGCCGCCAATGGCTACGCGACGGTCAACGGGCATATCATGCTGGCACACCAGGCCTTTAGCCAGTTCGAGCAGTTTACCGGCCAGCCCGCGCCGCAGGAAGAGATGATCTCCGCGCTCAACAACGCGCTGGCCGCCCGCCAAAGCTCGGTCATCAACCGCGCCAAGCGCAGCTAGCAGCACGGCGCCCTCCCCGGGCAGCCCCGCGCCAGATCCCCTAAGCTAGGCACCAAGAGCTTCGGGGAGCGGGGGAATAATTCATGGTGCACACTGCGCCTAACGGGCCCGTCGTGGGCGAAACACTACTGGTCAGTGCCGCACAGCTCGCAGGTCTGGCGGCGCTGGCCGCCTGGGCCGCGGCGCTGTGCTGGTGGGACCTGCGCGCCCGGCGCCTGCCCAACTGGCTGACGCTGCCCGCCGGGGCGCTGGCGGTGCTCGCGCTGCTTTTCAACCCCGCCTGGGCCGTGGGGCTGGTCTGGCCGGGCATCTACCTGGCCCAGGCCTTGCTGCCGGGCCCGGCCGGGGGCTTAGGCGGCGGGGATATCAAGCTCGCGCTCCCTCTGGGCGTGGCCTGCGCGGCGCTGGCCGGGGCCGCCGGGGTGCTCGCCGCGATGGTCATCGCCGGGCTGGTGACCCTGGCGGCCGGATTATTATGCAGCGTGCCCGGCCGCCGGCCGGGCACGGCCCGCGGCGGCATTCCCCATGGTCCGGCCATGCTCTTCGCGGCCGCGGCGGTAGCGGTGGGGAGGTGGGCTACTACCCCCATTATGTAGACGGATGCACCACTTCACAGGGCCGGCGTGAAATAATGACAGCCATGCTTCGTTGGACAACTGCGGGAGAATCCCACGGGCAGGCGCTCATCGCGCTGCTTGAGCACCTGCCGGCCGGGGTTCCGATTACTAAGGACGAAATTGCGCAGCAATTATCGCGGAGGAGGCTCGGCTACGGCCGCGGCGCCCGAATGAAGTTCGAGGCCGATGAGCTGACCCTGCTCGCCGGCGTCCGCCACGGCAAGACGCTGGGCAGCCCGATCGCCGTGATGATCGGCAACACCGAGTGGCCGAAGTGGACCACCGTGATGAGCCCGGACCCGCTGGATATGGACGACGCGCAGGTCGCGGAAGCTATGCAGTCGGGCCGCGGGGCGGCGCTGACCCGCCCGCGCCCGGGGCACGCGGATTTTGCTGGCATGGTCAAGTACGACCACGCCGAGGCGCGCCCGATCCTGGAGCGTTCCTCTGCCCGGGAGACCGCCGCCCGCGTGGCCGCGGCCACCTTCGCCCGCAACTTCCTGCGGGAGACCCTCGGCGTGGAGGTCATCTCCCACGTCATCTCCATCGGCGCCTCCGAGCCCTACGAAGGCCCGGCCCCGACGCCCGCGGATCTTAGCGCCATCGATGCCTCCCCGGTGCGTTCCTTCGACAAGGCCGCCGAAGAGAGCATGGTCACCGAGATCGAAACCGCCAAGAAACAGGGCGACACCCTGGGTGGCGTCGTGGAGGTCGTCGTCGACGGCCTGCCCATTGGCCTGGGCTCGCACATCAGCGGCGAGGACCGCCTCGACGCCCAGCTGGCGGCCGCCCTGATGGGCATCCAGGCCATCAAGGGCGTGGAGATCGGCGACGGCTTCGCCGAGGCCCGCCGCCGCGGGTCCGCCGCTCACGACGAGATGGTGCGCACCGACGACGGCGTCGACCGGCTCAGCAACCGCGCGGGCGGCCTCGAAGGTGGCATGACCAACGGGCAGCAGCTGCGGGTTCGGGCGGCCATGAAGCCGATTTCTACCGTGCCGCGCGCGCTGAAGACCGTGGACATGGCCGACGGCTCCGCCGCGACCGCCATCCACCAGCGCTCCGACGTGTGCGCCGTGCCCGCCGCCGGCGTGGTGGCCGAGGCCATGGTGGCACTCGTCGTCGCCCGCGCCGTGCTGGAGAAGTTCGGTGGTGACAGCCTGGCGGAGACCAAGCGCAACATCGCCGCGTACCAGGACTATGTTGCCGAGCGCTTGAGCTTCCCGCAGGATTAGCCTGAAGCATAACGACTAAGAACAGTGGAAAGGCCAGGACTACGATGACCGTACCTCCTCTAGCGACGGGAGCTCCGCGACCGCTGGCGGTGCTGGTGGGGCCGCCCGGCGCCGGTAAATCCACCATCGGGCGCCGGCTCGCCCGGGCCCTGAACGTGGGGCTGGTGGACTCGGATCAGCTGATCGAGGTCGCCCACGGCAAGCCCTGCGGTGAGGTTTTCGCCGAGCTGGGCGAGGAAGCCTTCCGCCGGGAGGAAGAAAAGCACGCGGCCGAGGCCCTGTCGGCCGGCGGCGTGGTCAGCCTCGGCGGGGGAGCCGTGGTCAGCGCGGCGACCCGGGACCTTTTGGAGCGCCACACCGTCATCTGGGTGGAAGTCAGCGCCGAAGAAGGGGTGCGCCGCACCTCCAGCAATAATTCCCGCCCGGTCCTGCAGTCCGCGGATCCGCTCGCGCGCTACCAAGAGCTACTGGACCAGCGCGCAGATTTCTACCGTGAGGTCGCCGACTACCGCGCCCGCACCGACGGGCGCAGCCCGCAGCAGGTCGTCGGGGATATCCTCGGGTTCTTGGAGACCCTCTAGACGCACCCGCCCGGGTCAGACCTCGGCCCGGGCGCGCACCACCACACCACCACCTACTTCTTGTAGAGGAGAAGCTCATGTCCGTCATCCCGGTCAACGGTCCGGCACCGTACCACGTCCACATTGGTCACGGGCTGGCCCCGGCCATCGTGGAGACCATCCGCGAGTCCGGGGCAGCGCAGGTAGCCATCCTCTGCCCGGAGATCTTGAGCGCTTCCGCCCGCCGCCTGGCCGATGCCGCGGAGGCAACCGGCGTGCGCTGCCACGTGTGGCTCCTGCCGGACGCCGAGCGCGCCAAGCAGCTCAGCGTGGTCAGCGAGCTCTGGGACAAGCTCGGCGCGGCCAGCTTCGGCCGGCAGGACCTCATCGTCGGCTTCGGCGGCGGCGCGACCACGGATCTGGCGGGCTTCGTCGCGGCGACCTGGATGCGCGGCATCCGCGTGGTGCAGGTGCCGACGACCCTGCTAGCCATGGTGGACGCCGCCGTCGGCGGCAAGACCGGTATCAACACCGCGGCCGGCAAGAACCTGGTCGGCTCCTTCCACGAGCCGCTGGCCGTCTTCGCGGACATCGAGGTGCTGCGCAGCCTCCCGGAAGCCGAGATGGTGGCCGGCTCGGCGGAAATCATCAAGACCGGCTTCATCCACGACCCGGAGATCATCGAGCTCTACCGCCGCGATCCGGCCGCCTGCCTGGACCCGGACGGCGCCCTGCCGGAGCTCATCGCCCGCTCGGTGGCCGTCAAGGCCCGCGTGGTGGGCGAGGACCTCAAGGAGTCCGGCCTGCGGGAGACCCTGAACTACGGGCACACCTTCGGCCATGCCATCGAGCGCGCGGAGGATTACTCCTGGCGGCACGGTAACGCGGTGGCCGTGGGCATGATGTTCGTAGCGCACCTGGCCGAGGCCCGCGGGCTCATCGACGCCGACGTGGTCGAACTGCACCGCACCATCCTCGAGTCCGTCGGCCTACCGGTGGCCTACCGCGACGGCCAGTGGCCCGAGCTGCACGCGGCCATGCGCCATGATAAGAAGAACCGCGACGGGAAAATCCGCTTCGTGGCCTTGACCGCGGTGGGGGCTACCACCCGCATCGAGGGGCCGAGCGACGAGGACCTGCGCCAAGCTTTTGAGAAGGTGAGCAACTAATGCAGGTAGTCATCATCAACGGGCCCAACCTGAACCGGCTGGGCAAGCGCCAGCCGGACGTCTACGGCACGACCACCCTGGCCGACATCGAGGAGATGATCCGCCAGCGCGGCGACCAGCTGCGCGCCGGCGGCGCGGATATTGAGCTGGACTTTTTCCAGTCGAACCACGAGGGCGAAATCATCGAGCGCGTCCATGCCGCCGCCGACGCCGGGGCCGGTGTCATCATCAACCCCGGGGCCTTTACCCACACCTCCGTGGCTATCCGCGACGCCCTAGCGGAAATCGCCGACGGCGTGGGCTTCGTCGAGGTCCACCTGTCCAACGTGCACGCCCGGGAAGAATTCCGGCATCATTCCTATCTGTCCTGCATCGCCCGCGGCGTCATCGCCGGCCTGGGCCCGGTCGGCTACCTCGCGGCGCTGGAATACCTGACCGCCGAGGCCTAAGGACGCCGCGGCCCGGCCGGTGTGAAAACGGTAACCGTGTCCGCGTACACAGGCTAGAATGGGTGTCCTACGCGGTGGGCCTTTAAGGCCTGCCTTTAGTGCATTGTCCGAGCGGAAAGGAATAACCATGGCCTTGGCAGATACTCGTTTCAGCGACCGGCGCCGCAAGCTAGCGGCGAAGCTAGCCGGGCAGCGCATCGACGCGATTTTGGTCACGGACCTGATTCACGTGCGCTACCTGTCGAATTTCTCCGGCTCGAACGGCGCGCTGCTGTTGCGGAAGGATCTCTCCGCCGCGATTGCCACCGACGGGCGGTACACCACCCAGATTAAGCAGGAAGTGCCGGATATCGAGCCGATTATCGAGCGCGGCGTCGGCACGGCCCTGCTCAAGACCCTGGAAGGCCAGGGTCCGCTGCGGGTCGGCTTTGAGGCCGACACGGTCTCGGTCAACCAGCACGCGGCACTCGAGAAGGCCTGCCCGGAGGACGTGACCCTGGTGCCGATCTCCGGCGTGATTGAGGAGATCCGCCTCTACAAGGATCCGCTCGAGCTGGAACGGCTGGACTCCCTGGCGCAGCTGGCGACCGATGCCTTTGAGGCGATGCTGGCCGCCGGCGAGGTGCGCGCGGGCCGCACCGAGCGTCAGATCGCGGCCGACCTGGAGTACCGGATGCGTGCGGCCGGCGCGGAGCGCACCAGCTTCGACACCATCGTGGCTTCCGGCCCGAACTCCGCGCTGCCGCACCACGGCGCCGACGACCGCGTGCTGGAAGACGGGGACCTGGTCACCATCGACTTCGGCGCCCACCTGCGTGGCTTTAACTCGGATATGACGCGCACCGTCGTCATCGGCCAGCCCGACGACTTCGCCCGGGAAATCTACGACATCGTCAAGCGCTCCCAGGAAGCCGGCGTGGCGGCGGCGACCCCGGGCACCGCACTCGCGGACGTGGACAAGGCCTGCCGCGACGTCATCGAAGAGGCCGGCTACGGCGAGTACTTCGTCCACTCCACCGGCCACGGCGTGGGCCTGCTGGTCCACGAGGCACCCGCTGCAGCCCGCAACGCCAAGGGCACGCTGGCCGCGGGGATGACGCTGACCATCGAGCCCGGCATCTACGTACCCGGCAAGGGCGGCGTGCGGATCGAGGACACGCTTATCATCACCGACGGCGCGCCGACGATCATCACCCGCTCGCCGAAGGAACTGCGTTCCTTCTAGACGGCATTGTTCCTTCCGCACTAAAAAGTGGGCGCCGGTTTTACACGCATTCCGGCAGGGATAGTAGACTGGCAAGACGTAACTTTTAATCCAACAGACTTCGGGAGATTGATTCGTGGCTGATACCACCGCATTCAAGAACGGTCTTGTTCTAAAGATTGACAATAAGCTCCAGCAGATTATTGAGTTCCAGCACGTCAAGCCGGGCAAGGGCCCTGCCTTCGTGCGCACCAAGCTCAAGGACGTTGTCTCGGGCAAGGTCACGGATAAGACGTGGAACGCCGGCGCCAAGGTCGAGACCGCGACGGTGGACCGCCGCGACATGACCTACCTGTACCACGACGGCAGCAACTACGTCGTCATGGACGACAAGGACTTCGAGCAGGTCGAGCTGAGCCCGGACAAGTTCGGCGACGCCGCCAAGTTCCTGCTGGAGAACATGCGCGTGCAGGTCTCCTTCCACGAGGGCGAGCCGCTGTTCGCCGAGCTGCCGATCAACGTTGACCTGAAGGTCGAGCACACCGATCCGGGCCTGCAGGGCGACCGCTCCAATGGCGGCACCAAGCCGGCCACCCTGGAGACCGGCGCGGAGATCCAGGTCCCGCTGTTCATCGAGACCGGCAACGTGCTCAAGGTTGACACCCGGACGGGCGAGTACCTGTCCCGCGTCAGCAACTAGCGTGCAGCAAGAATCAAAGAAGGACCCAGTGACGGAAGAAAATAACGAGCAGCACAGCTCGTCTCCCGAGCGTGTGTCCCGTAACCGTCGCCACGGCGCGCGGTACCGGGCACGGCGGCGTGCCGCCGACATCCTTTACGAGGCAGAAAACCGCGACATCGATCCGGTGGCCATCGTGGAAGAGCGAAAGGGCCTAGCCCTGGAAGGCGAGCACGGCGTTGCGCCGATCGCGGACTACACCGCCGAGATCGTCCAAGGCGTGGCCGAAGAGCTGGACGATATCGATGACGCGATCGCCCGCTACCTCTCCGACGATTGGCGCCTGGACCGGCTGCCTCCCGTCGAGCGCGCCATCCTGCGCGTGTCCACCTGGGAGCTGCTGTTCAACCCGGAGGTGCCGCTGGCTACCGCGGTGACCGAGGGCGTGGAGCTGGCCAGCGAATACTCGCACATCAAGGCCGCCCCGTATATCAACGCCGTCCTCGACGACATCGCGCAGTCCCGCCGCACCGGCAGCCCGATGGCCGCCGAGCAGGACCTAGATGCCGCCGATGCCGACGAAGACGCAACGGGCACCGACGACGTCACCGAAGCTACGGATCCGGCCGCTGCTGAGACCTCTGCCGCTGCGCCGGCCGCACCCGAGCCCGAAGCCGAAGAGGCTGAGGCTGCGGGCAACCCGGAAGGGGAGAAGGACTCGCCGACCGAGTAGCCGCTGAGGCGGCGCGCCGGTCTCCGGCTGCTGGCTGCGAAAACTAAAAAGCTGGCTGCCTTTCCTTTCCACCCGCGCTAATGCGCGAGGTTGGTAGAGGAGGGCAGCCAGCTTTTGTGCTGTCTGGGCTTTTAGTTTTCGCCGCCGGCTTCCTGGGCGGTCTCGGAGCCCATCTTGGCCATTTCCTCGGCGGCGGAGACCATGGCGTTCTGCGCGCCGATGACGCCGTCGACGGCGGCCTGGAGCGCGGCGGTCAGCTGGCCGTCGGTGGCGCCGGCGGCCACCGGCAGGTCGCGCTCGGAACGCACGATGAGCATGTCCTCGTGCTCGGCGATGGCCACGCGGGCGCCGAAGGAGACCGAGTTGATCTGGTTGGCCGCCAGGAAGAGCCCGGCATCAGCCTGCGAGAAGGAGGCGTCGGTAGCCACGTCGCAGCGCACGATGACCACGGAGTCCAGCACCGCGAACATGCACGGCAGGCCGTTGAGGTTGGCCGTGGCGGCGTCGTTGCGGCCCTCGATCTTTTCCAGCTCGATCTCGAAGGTGCGCATCGCGTCGATGACGCGGTCCAGGGTGACCTCCGGCAGGGCGGTGTCGGCGGGATTCTGGTTAGTCATTGTGCTCCTCCCAAGTCACGAGTTCCGGGTACTGCTGTTCCAGCCAGGTAAACGACTGCACGACGGCGTCCAGGGTGGACATCACGAAGGCGCCGATCTGGTTGCGGGACAGGCCCTGGCTGATGTTGAGCTCGCGCACGGCGGAGACGGCCAGGCTGCCCTCGCCGGTCTCAAAGAACCGCAGGGTCGGGGCGAAGTGCTCGGTGTTCCACTGGTTGAGCTGGGCCAGGACCTTCGGGCCCTCGGAGGCCGGCACGTCGCCGCGCCACACCGAATCCAGGATGAGGGTGTTTTCCCGCACCTGCATGGCGATGGCGGCGTTAGAAAAACCGGTCCGCAGGATGTCGATGGTCTCCTCGTCGCTGACCGGCTGGTTTTCCATCCGGTACTGCAGCTTTTCGGCGTCGAAGATCTCCGCGACGCGGGCGAGGGTCACCGGCTCCACTGGGGTGTCCGGGTGCAATTGGGGTTGTTCATCAGTCACTGGGACAAAATCCAAACTTGTAGCTTAAAGGGGGTCGAATATCATTCGTTACCTACCGAGGTCCTCGGCGGGTAACCCGTCCATCCAGCATAACGGAGAGCAATCCGGCGTGGGGCGCGGGCGGCTAGTTCGCGTCTGCGGGCTGCCAGAGGCGCTGGTTGCCCAGCTCGTGGGCGAAGGTGTCCTGGATGGTGTCAAAGCGCATGACGTGCCCGTGCTCTTGCAGCTTGGCCGGGGCCACGCGCTGGTCGGCCAGCGCTAACTCTCGGGCGCCCTCCTTGCCCAGCAGCAGGGCCGGGCCGAGGGCGGGGATGGGGATGACGGCCGGGCGCTTGAGCTGTTCGGCCAGGGCCTGGGTCATTTCCCGGTTGAGGACCGGGGCAGTCGAGGCCGCGTTGACGGGCCCGGACAGGGCGGTGTCGAAGATGGCGCGGGTGTAGATATCGCACAGGTCGTCAAAAGCGACCCAGGAGAACCAGAAGTCGCCGTCGCCGAAGGAGCCGCCCAGGCCGGTGGAAAACAGCGCGCGCAGCAGCGGCAGCAGGCCGCTGGCCCCGGTCAGGGCGATACCCGTGCGGATGTTGACCACGCGCTTGCCGGCCTCACGAGCCTCGGCGGTGGCGGCCTCCCAGTCGCGGACCACCTCGGCCAGGAAACCGTCGCCGCTAGCGGAGTCCTCGGTGAGCACCTCGTCGCCGCGGTCGTTGCCGTAGTAGCCGATGGCTGAGGCGCAGACGAAGGTGTGGGTATCCGGGCTAGCGGCCACCAGCTGGGCCAGCTTGCGAGTGGGCCCCACGCGGGAGTCGCGGATTTCCTGCTTGTGCTTGTCGTTGAAGCGGCCGAAGATGGGCTCGCCGGCCAGGTGGACCAGCACGTCGACGTCGTCGAGCAGGTTGCGCGACGGCGAGTTCGGGTTCCAGGTGCGCTGGCCCTCCTTGGCCTCCGAGCGGACCAGCTGGATAACGCGGTGGCCCAGCGTGGTCAGCTGGGCAGTCAGTGCGCGCCCGACGGAGCCGCGGGAGCCGGTAATTGCCACGGTTAGCGGGCGGGTCTCGGTTGCCAGGACGTCGATGCCCTGATCCCGCAGCTGGTTGATGAAGTTGAAGTCCCCGATTAGCTTGTGCTGCCGGTAGGCGAAAGAGGCCTCCAGCGCGCTATCGGGGATGCGGGTGTCCACCGTGTCTGTAATCAGCGTGCCGTCGGCGTGATCGGCGAAGTGGTGGTCGTGGCGCCACGAGGCCAGCCGCTTGAGTGGGGCGGAGACGCACACGTCGCTGAAGGACACCCCGCGGCGGTACCGGGACAAGTCGTGGCGGGCCACCCACTTGAGCCCGGCGGGCAGGGAAAACACGGTGGTGCCGTCCGCCAGGCTGCGGGCCTGCTCCCGCGGGGCCATGGGGAGGAAGGGCGGGGTCAGGCGGCTCACGGCGCCGGGACGGGTGTGCCAATCCCATACCTGCTCGCGGTCGGCGGGGATGACGTGTTGTGCCTGGAATGTCACGGTGTTGAAGAACTCCTTTAAAAAGTCCGGGTATTCGGTGGAGTGTAACCAACTATTGTCCCAGTTTTTGGCCGGCCGCGCGCTCGGCCCGCCCCCGAGTTCGGGGGAGGATGTGTTTCAGCTACGCGCAGGGGTGCGATCGGGGTACCGAGGCTGCTAAAATTCGCCTTAGCACGAGCGGGGAAGGCGACGCCTCGTACCCGGCTACGTGAATAATTTCATCTGACCCTTATTCGACATCCTTTAAAGACCGCACCGTGAGGCGGGGAAGGAGGTCACGATGAGTGGTTCCGACACCTCCGCGGAGTCCACTGAGCTGCTGAGCTCAGACGACGTCGCGCGTACTGTCGCACGCATCGCGCACCAAATCATTGAAAAGACGGCCCTTGATGAGGCCGACGCGAACCCAGTCGTCCTGCTGGGTATCCCTTCCGGTGGTGTGCCGTTGGCCCACCGGCTGGCAGAAAAGATCGAAGAATTCGCCGGCGTGACCGTGCCGTGCGGCTCCCTGGATATCACCCTCTACCGCGACGATC
This sequence comes from Corynebacterium sp. LK2537, assembly GCF_040946485.1. Taxonomy (NCBI): domain Bacteria; kingdom Bacillati; phylum Actinomycetota; class Actinomycetes; order Mycobacteriales; family Corynebacteriaceae; genus Corynebacterium; species Corynebacterium sp. LK2537. Next base: position 161,385 of record NZ_JAYWLQ010000001.1, on the reverse strand, counting down.
TGCGTTCCAAACCGCACCGCGCCCTGCAGCCGACCCGGATCCCCGGCGGCGGCATCGACGGCACGACCGTCATCCTGGTCGACGACGTCCTGTTTTCCGGCCGCACCATCCGCGCCGCCCTGGACGCCCTGTCCGATGTGGGGCGCCCCCGCATTATCCAGCTGGCCTGCTTGGTCGACCGCGGGCACCGCGAAGTCCCGATCCGCGCCGACTACGTGGGCAAGAACATCCCCACCTCGCGCGACGAGGACATTGCCGTCTACAGCCGCGACCTTGATGACCGCGACGCGGTCGTGCTGACCCGCGTCAACCGGGAGGATTAGTCATGAAGCACCTACTCGATATTGCCGACGTCAGCGCGACCGACCTGGTGGCGCTTCTGGACGAGGCAGACCGTTTCAAAGAGGTCCTCGAGGGCCGCGAGGTCAAGAAGCTGCCGACCTTGCGCGGACGGACCATCTACACCCTGTTCTACGAGAACTCCACGCGTACCCGCTCGTCGTTCGAGACCGCCGGCAAGTGGATGTCGGCCGACGTCATTAACCTGTCGGCCCCGACGTCCTCGGTGAAGAAAGGCGAGTCCCTGCGCGATACCGGCCTGACCCTGGCCGCCATCGGCGCGGACGCCATCATCATCCGCCACCCGTCCTCGGGCGCGCCGCAGCAGCTGGCCCGCTGGGTGGCCCCGGACGGTAACGGCCCGTCGGTCATCAACGCCGGCGACGGCGCGCACCAGCACCCGACCCAGGCCCTGCTGGATGCGGTGACCATGCGCCAGCGTTTGGGCATTACCGGCGGGAACTTCTCCGGTCTGCGCGTGAAGATCGTGGGCGACTGCCTGCACTCGCGCGTGGTGCGCTCCAACGTGGACCTGCTGACCAAGCTCGGCGCGGAGGTCACCTTGGTCGCCCCGGCCACCCTGCTGCCGAACGGCGTGGAGAACTGGCCGGTGCGCGTGGCCTACGACTTCGACGCCGAGCTGGCCGATGCCGACGTGGTCATGATGCTGCGCGTGCAGGCCGAGCGCATGCACGGCGGCTTCTTCCCGTCGCACCGCGAATACGCGAACCTCTACGGCCTGTCGCCGCAGCGCGCGTCCCAGATGAAAAAGGACGCCATCATCATGCACCCGGGCCCGATGCTCCGCGGCATGGAAATCAACTACCAGGTGGCTGACTACGACAACACCGCCGTCCTGCAGCAGGTCAACAACGGCGTGCACCTGCGTATGGCAGTCTTGTTCACTTTGCTCGCCGGCGGCGAAAGCTCGGCGGAATAGGAGAAAACACTCATGACCAACACTTCTCAATTCCCGGCTACCGGCGCCACCCAGCCGGCGCCGCAGCGCCCGCTGCTCATCACCAACGTTCGCCCCTACGGCGAGGGCGACCCGGTTGACGTCCTGGTCCGCGACGGCGTAATCGCCGAGATCGGCGCGGGCCTGGCCGAGAAGCTGGCTGGCGACGACGCCCAGCAGGCCGAGGTCATCGACGGCGCGGGCAACGTCCTGCTGCCGGGCCTGGTGGACATGCACGTCCACCTGCGCGAGCCGGGCCGCGAGGACACCGAGACCATCGAGACCGGTTCCCAGGCCGCGGCCAAGGGCGGGTTTACCGCCGTGTTCACCATGGCCAATACCAACCCGGTCACGGACCAGCCGGTCATCGCCGAGTCCATCTGGGCCAAGGCCCAGCGCATCGGCACCTGCGACGTGCACCCGGTGGGCTCTATCACCAAGGGGCTCGAGGGCAAGACGCTGACCGAGTTCGGCATGATGGCCCGCAGCGACGCCAAGGTCCGGATGTTCTCCGACGACGGCAAGTGCGTGGTCGACCCGCAGCTGATGCGCCGCGCTCTGGAATACGCCAAGGGCTTGGACGTCCTGTTGGCCCAGCACGCCGAGGAGCCGCGGCTGACCGACGGGGCAGTGGCGCACGAAGGTGAGACCGCCGCGAAGCTGGGCCTGACCGGCTGGCCGCGGGTCGCCGAGGAATCGATCGTGGCCCGCGACGCCCTGCTGGCCCGCGACTACGGCAACCGCGTGCACATCTGCCACGCCTCGACCACCGGCACGGTGGAGCTGCTCAAGTGGGCGAAGTCCCAGGACATCCCCCTGACCGCCGAGGTGACCCCGCACCACCTGCTGCTGACCGACGACAAGCTGCACACCTACGACGGTGTCTTCCGCGTCAACCCGCCGCTGCGCGAGGAGCACGACACGCAGGCGCTGCGCCAAGCGCTGCTGGACGGGGTCATCGACTGCGTGGCCACCGACCACGCGCCGCACGGCGCCGAGGACAAGTGCGTGGAGTTCGAAAACGCCAAGCCGGGCATGCTCGGCCTGGAGTCCTCGCTGGCGATTATCGCCAAGATCTTCGTCGCTTCCGGCCTGGCCGACTGGCGCTTCGTCGCCCGCGTGATGTCTGAGCGCCCGGCGGAGATCACCCGCCTGCCGGGGCAGGGGCGTCCGATCGCGGTGGGCGAGCCCGCCAACCTGGCGCTGGTGGACCCGAACAGCCCGTGGACTTCGGACTCGACGCGGCTGGCCTCCAAGGCGCGGAATAACCCCTATGAGGGGGAGGAATTCAACGCGCAGGTTACCCACACCATCCTGCGTGGCGCGGTGACGTACTCCCGCGGGGCTGACGACTAAAGTCAGTCGTGGAAGAAATACATAAGACCGCATATAATACTTTTCAAGATTCACTAGTCAGCGAAAGGCACATTCATGACTGACTCCGCCCACACCTCCACGCCGGCCATCCTGGTCTTGGCCGACGGCCGTACGTTCCGCGGCTTCGGTTTCGGCGCCACCGGAACCACCCTCGGTGAGGCCGTCTTTACCACCGGCATGACCGGCTACCAGGAGACCATGACGGACCCGTCCTACCACCGCCAGATCGTGGTGACGACGGCCCCGCAGATCGGCAACACCGGCTGGAACGACGAGGACAACGAGTCCCGCGGCAACCGCATCTGGGTGGCCGGCCTGGTCATCCGCGACCTGGCTCACCGCGTGTCCAACTGGCGCGCCGAGCGCAGCCTGCCGGAGGAGATGGAAGCCCAGAACATCATCGGCATCCGCGGCGTCGACACCCGATCCCTGGTTCGCCACCTGCGCAACTACGGCTCCATCGCCGCCGGCATCTTCAGCGGCGAGGCCGCCGAGCGCGACGTTGAGGAGCTGCTCGCCGAGGTCAAGGGCCAAGAGGCCATGGAAGGCGCCGACCTGTCCGGCGAGGTGACCACCGACGCGCCGTATACCATCGAAGCGGAAGGTCAGAAGCGCTACACCGTCGTCGCCTACGACATGGGTATTAAGTCCGCCACCCCGCGCCACTTCGCCCGCCGCGGCATCGAGACCGTCGTCGTGCCCTCGGGCACCCCGCTCAAGGAGATCGAGCAGTACCAGCCGGACGGGGTCTTCATCTCCAACGGGCCGGGCGACCCGGCCACGGCCGACGAGATGGTCGGTATCGTCCGCGACATCCTGTCCGCCGGCTACCCGTTCTTCGGCATCTGCTTCGGCAACCAGCTGCTCGGCCGCGCGCTGGGACTGGGCACCTACAAGATGAAGTTCGGCCACCGCGGCATCAACGTCCCGGTGCAAAACCATCTGACCGGCAAGATCGACATCACCTCCCAGAACCACGGTTTCGCGCTGGAAAACCCGACTGGAAAGCCGGGCGGGGAGTTCGAGTCGGACTTCGGGCCGGCCATCATCACCCACACCTGCCTCAACGACGGCACCGTCGAGGGCGTGGCGCTGAAGAGCGGCAAGGCTTATTCCGTGCAGTACCACCCGGAATCTGCCGCCGGCCCCCACGACACCAACCCGCTGTTTGACCAGTTCATCGAGCTGCTCAGCCAGTGTGCAGACAACAAGTAAAGACCAGGAAGGATTGTAAAGAGACCATGCCTAAGCGCAACGATATTAACCACGTCCTGGTCATTGGCTCCGGACCCATCGTCATCGGCCAAGCCTGCGAGTTCGACTACTCCGGCACCCAGGCCTGCCGCGTTCTCAAGGAGGAAGGCCTGCGGGTAACCCTGGTCAACTCCAACCCGGCCACCATCATGACGGACCCGGAATTCGCCGACCACACCTACGTCGAGCCCATCGAGCCGGAGTTCATCGAGAAGATCTTCGTCAAGGAGATTGAGGAGGGCCACCGCATCGACGCCGTGCTGGCCACCCTGGGCGGCCAGACCGCCCTGAACGCCGCCATCCAGCTGGATCGCCTGGGCATCCTGGACAAGTACGACATCGAGCTCATCGGCGCCGACATCGACGCCATCGAGCGCGGCGAGGACCGCCAGAAGTTCAAGGACATCGTGGCCTCCGTCGGCGGCGAGTCCGCCCGCTCGGCGGTCTGCTACAACATGGACGAGGTCCACGCCACCGTCGAGAAGCTGGGCCTGCCCGTCGTCGTCCGCCCGTCGTTTACCATGGGCGGCCTAGGCTCCGGACTGGCCTTTAGCTACGAGGACCTGGATCGCATCGCCGGTGGCGGCCTGGCCGCCTCCCCGGAGGCCAACGTGCTCATCGAGGAGTCCATCCTCGGCTGGAAGGAATTCGAGCTCGAGCTCATGCGCGACGGCGACGACAACGTCGTGGTCATCGCCTCCATCGAAAACGTCGACGCCCTGGGCGTGCACACCGGCGACTCCGTGACCGTGGCCCCGGCGCTGACCCTGACCGACCGCGAGTACCAGAAGATGCGCGACCTGGGTATTTCCATCATCCGCGCCGTGGGCGTGGACACCGGCGGCTGCAACATCCAGTTCGCCGTCAACCCCGAGGACGGCCGCATCATCGTCATCGAGATGAACCCGCGCGTGTCCCGTTCCTCCGCGCTGGCGTCGAAGGCCACCGGCTTCCCGATCGCCAAGCTGGCCGCGAAGCTGGCCATCGGCTACACCCTGGACGAGGTCACCAACGACATCACCGGCGTGACCCCGGCGGCCTTCGAGCCGACCCTGGACTACGTCATCGTCAAGGCCCCGCGCTTTGCCTTCGAGAAGTTCCCGGGCGCCGACGACACCCTGACCACCACCATGAAGTCCGTGGGCGAGGCCATGGGTATTGGCCGCAACTACATCGCCGGCCTGAACAAGGTCATGCGCTCGCTGGAGAACAAGCCCGCGGGCTTCTGGACCACCGACGATGAGTTCTTCGCGGGCGAGCGCGCCACGGACAAGGAGGCCGTCCTGGAGGACCTGCGCACCCCGACCGAAGGCCGCATGTACGACGCCGAGCTGGCCCTGCGCCTGGGCGCTACCGTCGACGAGGTCCACGAGGCCTCCGGCATCGACCCGTGGTTCCTGGCCGAGCTGCAGGCGCTGGTCAGCTTCCGCACCAAGCTGCTGGAGGCCCCGGTCCTGGACGCCGACCTGCTGCGCGAGGCCAAGTACCTGGGCCTGTCCGATGCCCAGATTGCCGCGCTGCGTACCGAGTTCGCCGGTGAGGATGGCGTGCGTTCCCTGCGCTGGTCGCTGGGGATCCGCCCGGTTTACAAGACCGTGGATACCTGCGCCGGCGAGTTCGAGGCCCAGACCCCGTACCACTACTCGGCCTACGAGCTGGACCCGGACGCCGAGTCCGAGGTGGCCGAGCAGCGCGAGCGTGAGAAGGTCATCATCTTGGGCTCCGGCCCGAACCGGATCGGCCAGGGCATCGAGTTCGACTACTCCTGCGTGCACGCCGCGCTGGAGCTGTCGCGCCAGGGTTACGAGACCGTCATGGTCAACTGCAACCCGGAGACCGTCTCCACGGACTACGACACCGCTGATCGCCTCTACTTCGAGCCGCTGACCTTCGAGGACGTCATGGAGATCTACCACGCCGAGTCCGTCTCCGGCACCGTCGCCGGTGTTATCGTTCAGCTCGGCGGACAGACCCCGCTGGGTCTGGCCGAGCGCCTGGCCGAGGCCGGGGTGCCGGTCGTGGGTACCACCCCGGAGGCCATCAACCTGGCCGAGGACCGCGGTGAATTCGGCAAGGTGCTGGCCGCCGCCGAGCTGCCGGCCCCGGAGTTCGGCACCGCCACCAGCTTCGCGGAGGCCCGCGAGGTCGCCGCCAACATCGGCTACCCGGTGCTGGTGCGCCCGTCCTACGTGCTGGGTGGGCGCGGCATGGAGATCGTCTACGACGAGCCCTCCCTGGAGTCCTACATCGAACGCGCCACCGAGCTCAGCGAGGACCACCCGGTGCTGGTGGACCGCTTCCTGGACTCGGCCATCGAGATTGACGTCGACGCCCTGTGCGACGGCGAGGAGGTCTACCTGGGCGGCGTCATGGAGCACATCGAGGAAGCCGGTATCCACTCCGGCGACTCCTCTTGCTCGCTGCCGCCGATGACCCTGGGGCCGCAAGACATCGAGAAGGTCCGCGTATCGACCCGCAAGCTCGCCGAGGGCATCGGGGTCAAGGGCCTGATGAACGTCCAGTACGCGCTCAAGGACGACGTGCTCTACATCATCGAGGCCAACCCGCGCGCCTCCCGCACGGTCCCGTTCGTGTCCAAGGCGACTGGCGTGCAGCTGGCGAAGGCCGCCGCCCGCATCATGATGGGCGCGACCATCGCCGACCTGCGCGCCGAGGGCATGCTGCCGGAAAGCTATGACGGCGGCGCGCTGCCGATGGAGCACCCACTGGCGGTCAAGGAAGCAGTCTTGCCTTTCAACCGCTTCCGCCGCCCGGACGGTTCCATGCTGGACACCCTGCTCTCTCCGGAGATGAAGTCCACCGGTGAGGTCATGGGCCTGGCCGACAACTTCGGCGCCGCCTACTTCAAGGCGGAGACCGCCGGCTTTGCCAAGCTGCCGAAGGAAGGCTCGGTCTTCGTCTCCGTGGCCAACCGCGACAAGCGCACGCTCATCTTCCCGATCCACCGCCTGTCGACGATGGGGTACAAGATCCTGGCCACCGCCGGGACCGCCTCCATCCTGCGCCGCAACGGCATCGAGTGCGAATCCGTGCTCAAGTCCTCGGACATCCGCGGCGGGGCAGAGGGCAAGTCGATCGTGGACCGCATCCTGGACGGCGAGGTCGACCTCATCATCAACACCCCGGCCGGTTCCTCCGGCTCCCGCCACGACGGCTACGAGATCCGCGCCGCCGCCGTCGAGGTGGACGTGCCGCTGATTAACACCGTCCAGGGCGTGACCGCCGGAGTCCAGGCGCTCGAGGCGCAGCGCCAGGGCAACTTCGAGGTACGCGCCCTGCAGGAGCTCAAGCATGCCCCAGTCAACAACTAGTCAGCAGCAGCCCGGGAGTACCACGCCGGGCTTCGGCGAGCGGCTGGTCGCGGCCGGCCAGGAGCGCGGCCGGCTGTGCGTCGGCATCGACCCGCACCCGTACCTGCTCGAGCAGTGGGGGCTGGGCGTGGACGCCGCCGGCGTGCGCGAATTCAGCCGCCGCTGCGTGGAGGCCTTCGCGCCGGTGGCCGCACTCGTCAAGCCCCAGGTGGCGTTCTACGAGCGCTTCGGCTCCGCGGGCCTGGCGGCCCTGGAAGAGACCCTGGCCGACCTGCGGGATGCCGGCTGCTTGAGCGTGGCGGATGCCAAGCGCGGCGATATCGGATCCACCATGGCCGGCTACGCCGACGCCTGGATGGGCGAGGACTCGCCCTTGCGGGCCGACGCGGTCACCCTGAGCCCCTACCTGGGCGTGGGCGCCCTGGGGCCGGCCTTCGCGGCCGCGCGGGCGACTGGTCGCGGCATCTTCGTGCTGGCGGCTACCTCCAACCCGGAGGCCCGCCGCCTGCAGGGATTCCAGGAGCCGGGCACCTCCCGCACCGTGGCCCAGTCGGTGGTGGATGCCTGCGCCGAGCGCAACGCGGAAACCCGCCCCGGCCAGGTCGGGGATATCGGCGTGGTGGTCGGGGCAACCCTGGACACGCCGCCAGAGTTGGACCAGCTCAATGGGCCGGTCTTGCTGCCGGGCGTGGGCGCCCAGGGCGCCGGTCCCAACGAGGTCCGCGCGATCGTGGCCGGGCGCAGCGAACTGGGCTTCGCGAACGTCTCGCGCGCCATCCTGGAGCGCGTCCCGAAGGTGGATGACCTGCGCAAAGCCGTGGAAACGGTAGCCGCGGACTTCCGGGATTAGCGCGCGCCTCGGGCCGATTATCGGCCCCGGGCCTAACCTGGTATTTTAGTAACCGCACCTCGATGACGTGCTGAAACGGTGCGCGACACCAAGCCCGGTAACGGCATCGATTTACTAGCAGTGCTAGGATTGCCAGAAGTCGGAGCGCGTGCCTGCGTGTAATGCGCTGGTACAGGCTCCGGAATCTGGTATTCATGTACTGGACGTCAAAATCAATCTAACGAATCGGAGGAAACCCTGTGGCCCTTCCAAAGTTGACCGATGAGCAGCGTAAGGAAGCCCTCGCTAAGGCTGCTGAGGCCCGCAAGGCTCGCGCTGAGCTGAAGGCTGATCTGAAGCGCGGCGCTACCAACCTGAAGGAAGTACTGGACAAGGCAGAAAGCGACGAGATCATTGGCAAGACCAAGGTCTCCGCTCTCCTGGAAGCACTGCCGAAGGTGGGCAAGGTCAAGGCTAAGGAAATCATGGAAGACCTGGAGATTGCTCAGACCCGCCGCCTGCGCGGCCTGGGTGAGCGCCAGCGTCGCGCCCTGCTGGAGCGCTTCGGCTACTCCTCCTAAGTCCGTCATGTCTGGTGCAACCAAACGCGGGCGGCTAGTGGTACTGGCTGGGCCGTCCGCAGTGGGTAAATCCACGGTGGTTTCGCGCCTACGCACCGGAGTGGACGGGCTGTACTTCAGCGTGTCCATGACGACGCGCCAACCCCGTCCTGGTGAGCAAGACGGGGTTGACTATTTCTTCGTCACCCCGGAGCAGTTCCAAGAACGTATCGACTCCGGCGAGATGCTCGAGTGGGCAGAGATCCACGGCGGGCTCCAGCGGTCGGGTACGCCAGCGCAGCCCGTCAAGGACGCGATGGCCGAAGGCCGGCCGGTCTTGGTCGAAGTTGATCTGGCCGGTGCCCGCGCCGTCAAGCAGGCGCTGCCCGAGGCACAGCTGGTCTTCCTGGCGCCCCCGTCGTGGGATATCCTGGTAGACCGCCTGACCGGCCGGGGTACGGAACCGCAGGACGTGATCGAGCGTAGGCTGGAAACCGCGCGGCAGGAGCTAGCAGCCCAAGACGAGTTCGACCACGTGGTGGTCAACGAGGACTTGGAAGAGGCGGTCGCCGCCATCAGTGCTATCCTGCAAGGTTAGAGTCAGTATTCAAGTATCCGCAATTCAACGAAAAGGTGCATGTGACTAACGTGACCACCAATGACACCGCTGAGGCAGTAAAGGCCGAGCCGGTTTTCGACGCCCCCGAGGGCATCACCGCTCCGCCGATCGATGAGCTGCTGGACAAGGTATCTTCCAAGTACGCCCTGGTGATTTTCGCCGCCAAGCGTGCTCGCCAGATCAACAGCTACTACCAGAACCACGGTGATAGCGTGTTCGAGTTCGTCGGCCCGCTGGTCACCCCGGAAGCCGGCGAAAAGCCGCTGTCCATCGCCCTGCGTGAGATCGACGCGGGCCTGCTGGACCACGAGGAAGGCAACTAAGCCACTCGCGTTCCCCGCAGCACACCTCCCGGACTGGGCATCCCGCCCCGCCGGGAGGTTTTTGTGTGCCCAGGGCACGAGACAACGCCGGGGGAGTGGGCCGGGTGCGTACAATGAGGTGCTGTGACTGAGCAGAACGGACAAGAGCAGCAAGCAGCGCCCCAGCCGGCGGCAGGTACTCCCCGCATCCTGGTGGGAGTGGCCGGGGGCATCGCCGCCTACAAGGCCTGCCACCTCGTGCGCGACCTGAAGGAAAACGGCGCGGACGTGCGGGTCATCCCGACCCCGAACGCGCTGAAATTCGTGGGCGCCGCGACTTTCGAGGCCCTGTCCGGCCACCCGGTGGACACCTCGGTTTTCACGGCCGTCGACGAGGTGCAACACGTCGCACTCGGGCAGCAGGCCGACGCCATCGTCATCGCCCCGGCCACCGCGGATCTGATCGCCCGCCTGGCCGCCGGGCGCGCCGACGATCTGCTCACCGCGTCCGTTTTGGTAGCGACCTGCCCGGTGATCGTGGCGCCCGCCATGCACACGGAGATGTGGAACAACCCGGCTACCCAGGACAACGTGGCCACCCTGCGCCGCCGCGGCATGACCGTGCTCTACCCGGCGCACGGCCGGCTCACCGGCGCCGACTCGGGTGCCGGCCGCCTGCTGGAGCCCGCGCAGATCGCCGAGCTGACCCGCACGACCCTGGCCGGCTACGCGCCACGTGCCGACTGGCAGGGGATGAAGGTGGTTATCTCCGCCGGCGGCACGCAGGAAGACCTCGACCCGGTGCGCTACCTGGGCAACCGTTCCTCCGGGCGCCAGGGTTTTGCCCTGGCCGAGCTGGCCAGCCAGCGCGGCGCCGAGGTCGTCTTGGTCGCCGGCAACGTAGAGGACCTGCCGGTCCCGGCCGGTGCCCGCGTGGTGCAGGTGACCTCGACGCGGGACATGCTGGGGGCCATGCTGGCCGAGTCCGCGGACGCCGACGTGGTCATCATGTCCGCGGCCGTGGCCGACTACCGCCCGGCCACCGTGGCCGAATCCAAGATGAAAAAGGGCGCGGATGACGCTAACCTGTCCCGCCTCGAGCTGGTGGAAAACCCAGACATCCTGAAGACGCTGGTTGACAAGCGAGCCGCCGGCGAGCTGCCGGCCCACCAGGTGCTGGTCGGCTTCGCGGCGGAGACCGGCGACGAAAACCACACCGCCGTGGAGCTGGCGCAGGCCAAGCTGGAGCGCAAGGGCTGTGACGTCCTCATGGCCAACGAGGTCGGCCGTGGCAAGGTTTTTGGTCAGCTAGACAACCAGGGCTGGTTGCTAACCCCCGGCGCCGAGCCCGAGATAGTCGAGCGTGGGACGAAACAGGTCGTCGCGGCGCAGATCTTGGCCACGGTCGACCGGGTTAGGGCCGCCGCGAATGAGGCGTGAGCTGAGTAACCCGTAGACAGACTAGGTTGCCCTTATAGACTGCTTGGTCTATGGTGGGGGATTGTTAAAGCTTGATGCGTCAGTCGAGCTGGAGAATGTAGTTCGTAGAAAAGGATAAATACGTGTCAGAAAACGCCGCCCCGGCGACCCGCCTATTTACCAGCGAGTCTGTAACCGAAGGTCACCCAGACAAGATCTGCGATGCCATTTCCGACGCCATTTTGGACGCCATGCTGGATGGGGATCCGCATGCGCGCGTAGCCGTTGAAACCCTGGTCACCACCGGCCAGGTCCACGTGGTCGGGGAGGTGCGCACCTCCACTTACGTCGAAATCCCGCAGCTGGTGCGCTCGACCCTGACTGAGATCGGCTTTACTTCCTCTGACGTCGGCTTCGACGGGAATACCTGCGGCGTCAACGTCGCCATCGGTGAGCAGTCCGCCGAAATCGGCGCCGGCGTTGACTCGTCCACCGAGGTCCGCTCCGGTGACGAATTCGAGGCCGACGACCAGGCCGGCGCCGGCGACCAGGGCCTGATGTTCGGTTACGCCACCAACGAAACCGACGAGTACATGCCGCTGCCCATCGCCCTGGCCCACCGCCTAGCCCGCCGCCTGACCCAGGTCCGCAAGGAGGACATCGTCGACCACCTGCGCCCAGACGGCAAGACCCAGGTCACCTTCGCTTACGACGACGCCGGGAACCCGAAGCACCTGGACACCATCGTTATCTCCACCCAGCACGACGAGGAGATCACCCAGGAGCAGCTGGCCGAGCAGCTGCGCACCCACGTGGTGGAGTGGGTCATCAAGGACGCCGGCCTGGCCCATTTCTACGACTCGGAGCGCACCACGCTGCTGGTCAACCCGTCCGGCTCGTTCATCCTGGGCGGACCGATGGGGGATGCCGGTTTGACCGGCCGCAAGATCATCGTCGACACCTACGGCGGCATGGCCCGCCACGGCGGGGGCGCCTTCTCCGGTAAGGATCCGTCGAAGGTCGACCGCTCGGCGGCCTACGCCATGCGCTGGGTGGCCAAGAATATCGTCGCGGCCGGTCTGGCCGACAAGGCCGAGGTGCAGGTGGCCTACGCCATCGGCCGCGCCAAGCCCGTGGGCCTGTACGTGGAGACCTTCGGCACCGCCCACGGCGAGCTGACCGATGCCGCCATCCAGGCTGCTGTTAACGAGGTCTTCGACCTGCGTCCGGCCGCCATCATCCGCGACCTTGACCTGCTGCGGCCCATCTACCGGCAGACGGCCGCCTACGGTCACTTCGGGCGCACGGATGTTGACCTGCCCTGGGAGTCGACCGAACGGGCCGCCGCCCTGCGCGCTGCAGCCGGGCTGTAGAATCGGGGCCTATGCCTCCCAAGACACCCGCTGCCACCAAACCGGTGGCGCGGGTGTTGCCTTTATTGGGCATCTCCCACTTGGACCGCGGCTTCGACTACTACGTCAGCGAGGCCGACTCGGCGGCCGCGCAGCCCGGGGTGCGCGTGCGCATCCGTTTCGCCGGCCGCCTGTGCGATGCCCTCGTGCTCAGCCGCGAGCCGAGCCCGGAGTTTAGCGGCGAGCTGCGGTTTATCGAACGGGTCATCTCGGATTTCGTGGTCTACCCGCCGCAGCTGGCCGCGCTGGTCGAATCCCTCGCCGACCGCTACGGCGGGGTGCGCTCTGACATCATCCGCTCGGCCCTGCCGCCGCGGCACGCCAAGGCCGAAGAGGCGGACTTCTCCACGCCCTGGGAGGAGCTCGGTTCCACCACGGAACCGGACCTGTCCGACTGGGCCGGCTACGTCCACGGGCAGTCTTTCGTTGACTACGTCTTAAGCGGCAACCCCGCCCGCGCGGCCTGGCAGATGGCGCCCGGTAACGAGTGGCACCGCCCCTTGGCGGCCTTGAGCGCCAAGGTCGCCATCGACGGCGGGGCCGTGCTGCTGGTCGTGCCCACCCAGCGCCAGCTCGACGAGCTGGAAGATAGCCTGCGCGACTACGTCTCCGCCAAGCAGATCTCCGTGCTGTCCAACAGCCTGGGCCCGCAGGCGCGCTACCGGCGTTTCCTCTCCGCGGTCCAGGGGCAAGCCCGGATCGTGCTGGGTACCCGCTCGGCCGCGTTCGCCCCGGTGAAGGGGCTGCGCCTGGCGGTCGTGGTCGACGACGGCAACGACAACCTGGTCGACAACGTCAAGCCCTACGTCCACGCCCGCGAGGTTTTGAGCACCCGCGCCGCCCAGGAGTCCGCCTCTCTTATTGTCGCCGGGTTTTCCCGCACCGCGGAGGCCCAGCTGCTAGTCGAGTCCGGGTGGATGCACGATCTCGTGCCGGCTCCGGCCACCCTGCGCGCCCGGATGCCCGCGGTGCTGCCCGTCGGCACCTACGGCATCGACCTATCCCGCAACACGGAGGGCGGGACCACCCGGCTGCAGGGCCCGGCCTTCCAGGCGATGGCCCGCGCGCTGGACCGCGGCGAGCCCGTCCTGGTGCAGTCCCCGCGGGCCGGCTACATGCCGATCCTGGCCTGCGGGAATTGCCGCGCGCCGGCCCGCTGCCGCCACTGCAACGGGCCCATCGGCCTGCCGCCGGAGGAAGGTCCCGGCGCCGCGGGGCAGGCCTCCGCTCCGACCTGCCGCTGGTGCGGGCGGATAGCCGCCCATCACCGCTGCAGCGAGTGCGGCTCGCCGCGGCTGCGCGCCATCGTGCTGGGGCAGGAGCGCACGGCCGAGGAATTCGGCCGCGCCTTCCCCTCGGTACGCGTCAAGGTCTCCGGCGGCAACCGCGTCATCGAGGACATCGAAGACGCCGCGCAGCTGGTGGTCGCGACCCCCGGGGCGGAGCCACCCGTGCGTGGCGGCGCCTATGGGGCGGTCATCTTGATGGACACGGGCGCGCTGCTCAACCGCCAGGACCTGCGTGCCGGCGAGGATACCTTGGCCAAATGGGCCCGGGCCGCCCGCCTGGCCGCCCCGGCCGGCCAAGGCGGCGAGGTCATCGTCGCCGCCGAGCCGGACCTGCCGCTGGTGCGGTATTTGGCCGAATGGGACTTCGCGGCCGCCGCGCACGCGGAGCTGTCCAGCCGGCGCGAGGTGCGCTTCCCGCCGGCGGTGCACATGGCCGCCATCGACGGCCCGGACGCGGCGTTGGACGGCTTCCTGGAGCTAGCGGAGCTGCCCGCCAACGCGGAAATCCTCGGCCCGGTGCCGCTCCCGCCGGGGCTGAAGCTGCCCGGCGACTACGACGAACAGCGCCTCGGCCCGCCCCAGCGGGTCCTCGTGCGCACCCCGCTGGGTCCGCGCTCCGAGCTCGGCCGCGCTTTGCGGCAGGCGAACGCGGCGCGCACTTCCCGCAAAGACGACGCGCCCCTGCGCATTCAGGTAGATCCGATCCATATCGGCTAAGACGGCGCGCCAGCCGTCAGAAAGGGACAACGACCATGACATTGCGACCGATTCGCCTCTTCGGCGATCCCGTGCTCAACACCGCCGCGGACGCGGTGACCTCCTTCGGCCCGGGGCTGCGCACGCTGGCCCGGGACATGCTCGAAACCATGGACGATGCCGGCGGCGTCGGGCTGTCGGCCAACCAGGTGGGTGTGACCCAGCGGGTCTTCGTCTACGACTGCCCGGACGGCAGCGCGCGCCGCCGCGGTGTGCTGGTCAATCCCGCCTGGGCCCCGGTGGCCCACGGCACCGACGGGGAAGCCGCGCCCCTGGTGCCCGGGCGCGAAGGCTGCCTGTCCATCCCCGGGGTGCCCGGCACCGTGCCGCGCCACGAGCGGGTGGTAGTCCGCGGCTTCGACGAGTGGGGCCGGCCGGTATCTCTGCTCGCCGGCGGGCTCTTAGCGCGCTGCATCCAGCACGAGTCCGATCACCTCGACGGGGTGCTGTTCCTGGCGCACCTGAGCACCGAGGACCGCCGGGAGGCAATGGCGGCCATTCGCTCCGCGGACTGGTTTAACCGCTAGGAGGTACCAGTCCGTATCATGAGGGAGACAACGCTGAACGCAAAGGTTAACCGGGTCTCCCGGTCAGCCCGCGGGAAGCGGGGAGCGAGAGGTCAATTGGGAAGGACGAGGGCCTAACCGTCATGCGAATTGTTTTTGCCGGGACACCAGAGCCGGCCGTGGTTGCTTTAGAAAAGCTCATCGCATCCGAGCACGAGGTCGTAGCCGTCATCACGCGGCCGGACGCGCGCCGTGGGCGCGGGCGGAGCCTGCACCCCAGCCCGGTCAAGGCCTGCGCGGAAAGCCACGGCATTGAGGTACTCACGCCGACGACCCTGAAGCCGGGCACCGAGGACGGCCAGGAGCTGCGCCGCCGGCTCATCGAGCTGGCGCCCGCGGCCATCCCGGTCGTGGCTTACGGCAACCTGATCACCCCGGATCTGCTGGGCGTGGCCCCGCATGGCTGGGTCAACCTGCACTTTTCTCTCCTGCCCGCCTGGCGCGGCGCGGCGCCGGTCCAGGCCGCCATCGCCGCCGGGGACGACATCACGGGGGCGACCACCTTCCGGATCGACGAGGGCCTGGATACCGGCGAGATCCTCGGCACCGTCACGGAGGAGATCCAACCCACCGACACCGCCGACGATCTGCTGACCCGGCTGGCCTATACCGGCGGCGACCTGCTGGTCGCCACGATGGACCTGTTGGACAGCGGCGAGGCCGCGCCGCGCGCCCAGGAGGGGGAGGCGACCTACGCCGCCAAGATCTCCAAGGACGATGCCTGCATCCGCTGGCAGGACCCGGCCTTTGCCATCGACCGCACCGTGCGCGCCCACACCCCGGCCCCGGGCGCGTGGACGCTGTGGGGCGACAAGCGCGTCAAGCTGGGGCCGTTGACGCCCGTCCGCCTGGAGGGTGAGGCCCACCCGGACAGTGACGCGCTGAAACAGCTGCAGCCGGGCGAGCTGCACGTGTTTAAGGACGCCGTCTTCGTCGGCACCGGCAGCGACGTGGTGCAGCTGGGCAACATCCAGCCGCCAGGCAAGAAGATGATGGAGGCCGCGGCCTGGGCCCGGGGCCTGAACCAGAACGATGGAAAGGTGGTCTTCGAATGAGTGGTGGTTTCCGTTCCCGCTCGAAGTCGGGGGACAAGCCGAAGGACAAGCCCGCCCAGGGAGCCGGCCAGAGTCGCGACGGCAACGGCCGCGGACGTAACGGTCGCGGCGGCGGTCGCAATTCCCGCGGTGGGAAGAACTTCCGCGACAACCGCGATAACCGCGGCCACCGGCAGGAACGCGGCGGCGCCAACGCCGGCTCGTCCCGTCGTCCCGGGCGGGCCAGCAGCGGGCAGCGCCTGAACGAGCGCGCGCAGGCGGCTTCCCTGGCGCAGGCGGCGAAGCAGGCCGGCCTGGACCTGCCGCGCGCGGTGGCGCTGGAGACCCTGCAGCGCGTGCACCAGGAGGGCGCTTTCGCCAACCTCATCCTGCCGCGCACGTTGCGGGAGCAGAAGCTTAGCGGCCGCGACGCCGCCTTTGCCACCGAAATCGCCTACGGCACCCTGCGCGCCGAGGGCGTGGTGGACGCGGTCATCGCGCGGTGCTCGAGCCGCGAGCTGTCGGCGATTGCGCCGGCCGTGCTCGACGCCCTGCGCATGGGTGTCTACCAGGTGCTCTACACCAGGGTCGAGGACCACGCCGCAGTGGATACCACCGTGCGTCTGGTCGAGGCGGCAGGGGAGACCAAGGCCAAGGGCTTTGCCAACGGCATCATGCGCGCGGTCACCCGCCGCAGCCGCGAGGACTGGATCAACCTGCTGGCCCCGGACGACGAGGTCGCCCGCCTGGCCTTCGAGCACGCCCACCCCGAGTGGATCGCCCGATCCTTCGCCCGCGTGGTCGGCCGCGAGGAGCTGCCGGCCGCGCTGGCCGCGGACTCCGAGCGCCCCATGGTGCACCTGGTGGCGCGCCCCGGCGAAATCACCACCGAAGAACTTGCGCTGATGACCGGCTGCGAGCAGGGGCGCTACTCGCCCTATGCGGTCTACTTGGAACACGGCGACCCGGCGGACCTGGAGCCGGTGAAGGAGCGCATGGCCGCCGTCCAGGACGAGGGTTCCCAGCTCATCGCCCGTGCCGTCGTCGAGGCCGAGGTCAGCGGCGAGGATCACGGCCGCTGGCTGGACCTGTGCGCCGGCCCGGGCGGCAAGGCGGCGCTGATGGGCGCGCTCGCGCGCATCGAGGGCGCGAAGGTGGACGCCGTCGAGGTCAGCGAGCACCGCGCCAAGCTCATCGACCGCACCGCCGGGGACCTGCCGGTGCGGGTCCACGTGGCCGACGGCCGCGATCCGGGCCTTGAACCCGGCTACGACCGCGTGCTCGTGGACGCGCCGTGCTCTGGGCTGGGCGCCCTGCGCCGCCGCCCGGAGGCCCGCTGGCGCAAGGAGGAGGCCGACCTGGCAGAGCTCAGCCGCCTGCAGTTCGAGCTGCTGCGCTCCGGGTTGGAGCTGCTCCGCCCGGGCGGCATCCTCATCTACTCGACGTGCTCGCCGGAACTGCGCGAGACCCGCTCAATCGTGGACAAGGCCGTCGCGCAGCTGGGCGCCGTGGAAGAAGACGCGCACGCGCTCCTGCCGGAGGCAATGACCGACGTGGGCGAGGAGAAGTCCGTCCAGATGTGGCCGCACCGGCACGGTACGGACGCGATGTTCTTCGCGGCCCTGCGCCGGAAGGATACGTAGGATAGTAGACATGTCAGCACCGATCATTTCGCCGTCCATCCTGGCCGCGGATTTCTCCCGGCTCGGCCAGCAGATCTCCGCCATCTCCAACGCGGACTGGATCCACGTCGACATCATGGACGGCCACTTCGTCCCCAACCTCTCCTTTGGCCCGGGCATTACCTCCACGGTCAACGGCCTGACCGACCAGCACCTGGACGTGCACCTGATGATCGAGCACCCAGAGAAATGGGCGCAGACCTATATCGAGGCCGGCGCCGACTGCGTCATCTTCCACGTCGAGGCCATGGAGAGCGCGGCCGCCGTGGTCGAGCTGGCCCGCGACCTGCGTAGCCAGGGGGTTATGGCCGGCATTTCCATCAAGCCGGACACGCCCATCGAGCCCTGGCTGGAGATCTTGGAGGATATCGACCTGGTCCTAGTCATGAGCGTCGAACCCGGCTTCGGTGGCCAGAAGTTCATGCCGGAGATGTTGGACAAGGCCCGGGCCCTGCGTGCGGCGATCGACGAGCGCAGCCTGAAGACCCTCATCGAGATCGACGGTGGCATCGACGCCACGACCATCACACAGGCCGCGGCCGCCGGGGTGGATGCCTTCGTGGCCGGCTCAGCCGTCTTCAAGCACGCCGACCCAGGCCGGGCCGTCGACGAACTGCGCTCGGCCGCCACCCAAGCCACCGCCTCTTAACAACCGCCACCTACCGCGCGCACAGCCGCCGGGCTGGGCCGAGGAAGCCAGAATCTTTGGAAAGGAATCGCATGCCAGAAGGACTCGCAGCGGGCATCGAGCGCGCCATGGAACGAGCAATCGAATTAGGCGCCGGCGTGCGGGGGACGACCAGCCCGAACCCGCCGGTGGGCGCGGTCGTGCTCGGCGCGAACGGCGAAATCGTCGGCGAGGGAGCCACGCAGCCGGCCGGCAGTGACCACGCGGAGGTCGTGGCCTTGCGCGCGGCGGGCGAGGCCGCGGCCGGCAGCACCGTGGTCGTGACCCTGGAGCCGTGCAACCACACCGGGCGCACCGGCCCGTGCGCGAAGGCGCTTATCGATGCCCAGGTGGCGCGCGTTATCTACCTGCACGCGGATCCCACCGGCGCGGCCGGCGGCGCCGAGGCCCTGCGCCAGCATGGCATCGAGGTCGAAAAGCGGGACGTGCCGCCCGCCCTGCGCACCCGGGACGCTGTCATCCCGTGGCTGACCGCGGTGCGCCTGAAGCGTCCGCACGTGACCGTGAAATTCGCCCAGACCCTGGACGGGTACACCGCCGCGGCCGACGGGACCAGCCAGTGGATCACCGGCACCGCCGCCCGCGAGTACGCCCACCGCGACCGCGCCCACCGCGACGCGATCGTGGTCGGCACCGGCACGGCTCTCGCGGATAACCCCTCGCTGACCGCGCGGCGGGCCGACGGCAGCCTCTATGAGCACCAGCCGCGGCGCGTGGTCATCGGCAAGCGCGATCTGCGCGCCGCGGGCCCGGCGTCGACCAACCTCCGGGAGCTGGGTTATACCCAGTACGGCGATCTCGAAGAAGCCATGGAGGAGATGTACGACGACGGGGTGCGCGACGTGCTCGTCGAGGGCGGGGCCGGGCTGGCCAGCGCCCTGTTCTACGGCGGCTACGTGGACGCCATCAACGCCTATATCTCGCCGGTGCTGCTGGGCGAGGGGCTCGGCATCCTGGCCCACCCGCTGGCCGACACCCTGGCGGGCGCCCCGCGCTTCCACCACCTGGGTACCCGCCAGCTGGGCGAAGACGTCCTGGTGGAATACGTCACCAGCGACGCGGCGTTGGAGAGCATGAAGCTCTAGCACAACTGAATACCTTTTAGAACGAACGAAGACGCAGACGCAGTGAGCGCCGCCGAATACGGCGGCGGTCAACCGCGAAGGAGATACGCACCAGAAGTGTTTACCGGCTTGATTGAAGAGACTGGGGCAGTGGAGTCCCTCGAGCAGCTGGGGGATTCCATCCGGCTGTGGGTTCGCGCCCCGCACGTGGTCCAGGACGCGGGCCTGGGGGATTCGATCGCCGTCAACGGCGTGTGCCTGACCGTGGCGGAGCTCAACGCGGAGCGGACCGGGTTTGCCGCGGACGTGATGCAGGAATCCCTGAACCGCAGCGCGCTGGGCCAGCTCGGCGTTGGCGACCGGGTGAACCTGGAGCGGGCCTTGGCGGCCTCGGCGCGGCTAGGCGGCCATATCGTCCAAGGCCACGTCGACGGCACGAGCCGGCTTATCGAGCGCACGCCCTCGGAACACTGGGAGGTATTGCGCTTCGAACTGCCGGAGCAGCTGGCGCGCTACGTGGTGGAGAAGGGCTCCATCGCCATCGACGGCACCTCGCTGACCGTCAGCGCCCGCGGCGAGGACTGGTTCGAGGTCTCGCTCATCCCGGTGACCCTACGGGATACCACCCACGGCGACCTAAAGCCTGGCGACGTAGTGAACCTGGAGGTCGATATCCTGGCGAAATACGTGGAAAATATGCTGGCCTACCCGAAGGCCGGCGGCGCTGTCGACCCGACTAAGGTTGAGCACTATGAGCGTTGAGGAGCAGCAGACCGCCGCGGGTAGCGTGCGGCTGGATTCGGTGGAGACCGCCATCGCGGAGATCGCGGCCGGCAAGCCCGTCGTCGTGGTCGATAACGAGGACCGAGAAAACGAGGGCGATCTAATCTTCGCCGCCGAGCTGGCCACCCCGGAGCTGGTCGCTTTCATGGTGCGCTATTCCTCCGGCTATATCTGCGCCCCGCTGCTGCCGGCCGACTGCGCCCGGCTGAATCTGCCGCCCATGGTCGCGCGCAACGAGGACGTGCGCGGCACCGCCTACACCGTGACCGTCGACGCCGCCACCGGCACCACGGGCATCTCCGCCACCTCCCGCGCCGAGACCATCCGCCGCCTGGCGGATCCGGAATCCACCACGCAGAACTTCACCCGCCCCGGCCACGTGGTACCGCTGGCCGCCCGCCCGGGCGGGGTGCTGGAGCGCGAGGGCCACACGGAGGCCTCGGTCGACCTGGCCCGCCTGGCGGGCCTGCGCCCGGCCGGCGTGCTGTGCGAGATCGTCTCCGAGGAGGATCCGACGGACATGGCGCGCTCGCCGGAGCTGCGCCGCTTCGCCGACGCGCACGGCCTGGCGATGATCTCCATCGAGCAGCTCATCCAGTGGCGCCGCCGCCACGAGTCCCAGGTCGAGCGCGTCGTGGACACCCAGCTGCCCACCGACTACGGCCGCTTTACCGCCATTGGCTACCGCCACGCGGTGGACGGCCAGGAGCACGTGGCTCTTATCGCCGGCGACCCGGAGCAGCTGCGCGGTGCGGAAAACGTCACCGTGCGCGTCCACTCGGAGTGCCTGACCGGGGACGTCTTCTCCTCCCGGCGCTGCGACTGCGGCCAGCAGCTGCACCGCTCGCTGGAGATTATCCAGGGCGCCGGCAGCGGCGTGGTCATCTACCTGCGCGGCCACGAGGGCCGCGGCATCGGCTTGCTCCACAAGCTGCAGGCCTACCAGCTCCAGGACCAGGGCTTGGATACCGTGGACGCGAACCTGGAGCAGGGCCTGCCGGAAGACGCCCGCGAGTATTCCGTGGCGGGGCAGATCCTGCGGGATTTGGGCATCGTTTCGGCCCGCCTGCTGACCAACAACCCGCACAAGGGGCAGGGCCTGGCCGGCTTCGGCGTCGACGTGAGCGAGCACCAGCCGCTGGAGGTCACGCCGAACGCGGAAAACATCAAATACCTGCGCACCAAGCGCGACCGGATGGGGCACCACCTGCCGCAGGTCGCCGCCTGGGACGCCGAGCACGGCGTGAGCAACTAGGCCGAAACGGCAGCCGGAGAAGGGCCGAAAACCTCCGGTAAAAGCACCACCGACAGGAAACACCACCGACCGGAAAGAGGTACCGAAATGAGTAAGGAAGGCTTGTCGGCGATCGACTCGGTCGATGCGCGCGGGATTTCCGTAGCCGTTGTCACTGCCACCTGGAACGCGGATATCTGCGACCAGCTGCACGCCGAGGCGCTGGCGGCCGCCGCGCGCAACGGCGCCCACGCCGAGGGCTTCCGCGTCGTCGGGGCCCTGGAGATCCCCGTGGCTGTGCAGGCCGCGGCGCGGCGCTTCGACGCCGTGGTGGCGCTCGGCTGCGTCATCCGCGGCGGCACCCCGCACTTCGACTACGTCTGCGACTCCGTCACCCAGGGGTTGACGCGGATCGCGCTGGATGAATCCACCCCGGTGGCCAACGGCATCCTCACCGTCAACGACCACGACCAAGCCGTCGATCGGGCGGGCTTTGCCGGCTCCGCCGAGAACAAGGGATCCGAAGCCATGGTGGCGGCGCTTGACACCGTTGTGAAGCTGCGGGCGATTAACCAATCCGGTAGCGCGGACGTAGACTATGAGGGCGCAGACAAAGGAGTGGAGCACTGATGACTGACAGCACTGGCAAGCCAGCGAAGCCACAACTGTCCGAAGAGGAGTTGCTGGCCTATACCCGCATCGATCCCTTCGCCCAGACCAGCAACAAGCCGTGGGAGCTCGAGGTCAAGTCCCCGTACCTGCGCAAGCTGGCGGTCATCGTCGTCATCGTGGTCATGGCAATCCACATCTTCATGGGCCTGACCCTGGACATCGAATTCACGGGCGCGACCGTGACCACCATTGACAAATTCGCCTTCCCCGGCGTGGGCGTGCTGCTATCCATCCTGTTCTGGCTCATCCTGACCCGCCCGCGCGTGCGGGCCAACGAGGACGGGGTAGAGATCCGCAACATCGTGGGCACCCGCTTCTACCCGTGGGCGGTCATCTACGGACTGTCCTTCCCCGAGGGCGCGCGCATGGCTCGCCTCGAGCTGCCGGAATTCGAATACGTACCGATGTGGGCCCTGCAGGCCGGTGACAAGTCCACCATCATGGACTCCGTCAACGAATTCCGCGCCCTAGAAGCCCGCTACATGCCGCAGGATTAGGCGCCGCCGTGGCTGATCCAACTACCTATCGGCCGGCCCCCGGAACCATCCCCACGGAACCGGGGGTTTATAAGTTCCGAGACGAAAACCGGCGCGTCGTCTACGTCGGCAAGGCCAAAAACCTGCGCGCCCGCCTGTCCAACTACTTCCAGGACATCACCCAGCTGCACCCGCGTACGCGCCAGATGGTGCTGACCGCGGCGTCGGTCGAATGGACCGTGGTGGCCAGCGAGGTGGAGGCCCTCCAGCTCGAATACACCTGGATTAAGCGCTTCGACCCGCGGTTCAACGTCATGTACCGCGACGACAAGACCTACCCGATGCTCGCGGTATCGGTGGGCGAGCGCTTCCCCCGCGCGTTTTTCTACCGCGGTCCGCGGCGCAAGGGCGTGCGCTATTTCGGGCCCTACTCGCACGCCTGGGCCGTGCGCGAGACCCTGGACTTGCTCACCCGCGTGTTTCCCATGCGCACCTGCACCAAGGGCGTGTTCAACCGCCACGAGGCGCTCGGCCGGCCCTGCCTGCTGGGCTATATCGGCAAGTGCGATGCCCCGTGCATCGGCCGCGTCAGCGAGGACGAGCACCGCGCTACGGTTAAGCGCTTGGTCTCCTTCATGAACGGCAACACCGCCCCGGTGACCCGCCAGCTCACCCAGGAGATGGAAGAGGCCTCGGCCAACCTGGAATTCGAGCGGGCCGCGCGCCTGCGGGACGACCTGGGCGCCATCAACAAGATCATGGAGCAGCAGTCCGTCGTCTTCGGCGACGGTACGGACGCCGATCTCATCGCCTTCCACACCGACGAGCTCGAGGCCGCGGTGCAGATCTTCCACGTGCGCGACGGGCGCATCCGTGGCCAGCGCGGCTGGGTCGTGGAGAAGGTCGGCGACCAGGCTAGTACCGAGACCGTCGCCGAGGGGGAAGAGGACCCGGCGCTGCCGGCGCTCATCCAGAACTTCCTCATCCAGTTCTATTCCGACGCCGTGGAACGCGAAAAGCAGGAGGCCGCCGAGGACGCGGCCATCGACCTGGGAGTGCCGCGGCGCGGCGTCGACCAGGAATCCCACGCGAAGTCCCGCACGGTCAAGGTGGTCCCGCCGGAGATTCTGGTCCAACGCCTGCCGGCCGAGGACGCGGAGGTCAAGCAGCTGCTGGAAAAGCTGCGCGGGGCCCGGGTGGATCTGCGCGTGCCGCAGCGCGGGGACAAGCGCGCCCTGATGGAGACGGTCGCGCGCAACGCCAAGGATGCCCTGCGCCAGCACAAGCTCAAGCGCGTGGGCGATCTGACCGCCCGTTCCGCGGCGCTGCAGGACATCCAGGAAGCCCTCGGCATGGAGCAAGCGCCCCTGCGCATCGAGTGCACGGATATCTCCCACATCCAGGGCACCGACGTGGTGGCCTCCCTCGTGGTCTTCGAGGACGGACTGCCGCGGAAGTCGGACTACCGGCGTTACCGCATCAAGGAGGCCGCCGGCGACGGCCGCTCCGACGACGTCGGCTCGATCGCGGAGGTCACCCGCCGCCGCTTCAAGCGCCACCACGTCGACAAGCTGGCCAACCCGGACGAGGAATCGGAGGAGCAGACCTTCTCCGACGAGCAGGTCGTGGAGGAAGCCGCGGAGGCCGGGCGGCGTTTCGCCTACCCGCCACAGCTGTTCATCGTCGACGGCGGCGCGCCCCAGGTGGCCGCGGCCCAGGAGGCCTTCGACGAGCTGGGCATCAACGACGTGGTGCTCGTGGGGCTGGCGAAGCGCCTGGAGGAAATCTGGGTGCCGGGCGACGACGAGCCGGTGATCCTGCCGCGAAACTCGCAGGCACTCTACCTGCTCCAGCAGATCCGCGACGAGGCCCACCGCTTTGCGATTACCTACCACCGCCAGCAACGCTCGGCGCGGATGCGCTCGTCGGTGCTGGACTCCATCCCGGGGCTCGGGCCGCAACGGCGCAAGGACCTGGTCAAGCATTTCGGTTCCGTCAAGAAGCTCAAGCAGGCCTCCGTCGAGGAAATCGCCGAGGTCAAGGGCTTCGGCCCGAAGCTGGCCCAGACCGTCTTCGACGGGCTGCAGGCCCGCTAAGAATCCTGACGGGCCGGGATCGGCCGCGAACCAGATAGAATGGCCCCATGGCACAATTTGTCACCCCTCCCATCCTGCTGACCGGCATGTCCGGCGGCGGGCTTAGCTCGGCGGCCAAGGTCCTGGAAGACAAGGGCTACTTCGTCGCGCACAACCTGCCCCCGGTGCTCATCGTGGAGCTGCTGGAGCTGTGCGCCCAGGACGACTCGCCCGTCGACAAGGTCGCCGTCGTCACCGACGTGCGCAGCCGGATGTTCCCGGGTTCCTTGCTGGAGACCTTCGACCAGCTGCGCGAGCGAGACATGCAGCCCACCGTGCTGTTTATGGATGCCCGGGACGACGTGCTGATCCGGCGCTTCGACTCCGTCCGGCGCACCCACCCGCTGCAGGGCGAGGACACGCTGAAGATCGGCATCCGGCGAGAGCGCGAGGCCATCGCGAGCGTGCGCGCCCGCGCCGATATCATCCTGGACACCACGAACCTGTCGGTCCACGATCTGCGCCGCGCCATCGAGGCCTCCTTCGGGCCGCTGGGCAGCCAGAAGCAGCACGTGACCGTCGAGTCCTTCGGCTTCAAGCACGGCTCGCCGCGTGACGCGGACCTAGTCGTCGACGTGCGTTTCCTCCCGAACCCGTACTGGGTCCACGAGCTGCGGCCCTACCGCGGTACGGATGCGCCGGTGGCTGATTACGTGCTCTCCCAACCGAGCGCGGAGGAGTTCATCGACCGTTTCATGGCGATGTTGGATTCCATGCTGGCCGGCTACCACCACGAGGGCAAGAACTTCATCACGGTCGGCGTCGGCTGCACCGGCGGGCACCACCGCTCCGTAGCCGTGGCCGAGGAGATCGCCCACCGGCTCGGTGAGAAGGGCAAGGTCGACGTGAGCGTCCTGCACAGAGATATCGAGCGGGACTAGGAAAACTAGCCCGCCCCGGATAACGAAAATTTAAAGGAACTGAATACACCCACAACGAACCAGGGCGATAAACGCCCGCAGCGTCGGTGGACAAACGCGGCGGATGGGTCTGGCACAGGCACGGACTGTGCGCAGCCCGCTGCTTAGTCCCGTGCCCGAGGCCTTGAGAACCAAGGCCTGAGGCAGCGGCCACCGGCGACGAGACCATAGAAAGGCGGCAGGGATCTCTTCCGATGTCTAATCCCTTCCACGTAGCCTGCCTGGGCGGCGGGCACGGCTTGTACCAAACTTTGCTCGCGGCGCAGGAGACCGGCGCCACGAAGGTGACCGCTATCGTGACCGTGGCGGACGACGGCGGCTCCTCCGGGCGCCTGCGCCGCGAGCTGGCGATCATACCGCCGGGGGATCTGCG
Organism: Corynebacterium sp. LK2537; assembly: GCF_040946485.1. Classification (NCBI taxonomy): domain Bacteria; kingdom Bacillati; phylum Actinomycetota; class Actinomycetes; order Mycobacteriales; family Corynebacteriaceae; genus Corynebacterium; species Corynebacterium sp. LK2537. The sequence goes on along the minus strand of NZ_JAYWLQ010000001.1, from coordinate 135,312 downwards.
CATGGCGCTGGCGGCGCTGTCCGACGGCGAGGACGAGGGGCGCTTCTGGGCGACCACGCTCCAGCACCGTTTCGGCGGGCACGGGGCGCTGGCCGGGCACGCGCTGGGCAACCTGCTCATCGCGGGGCTGACCGAGATTTTGGGCGATAGCCAGGCCGCCCTCGACAAGGTCGCGGAGCTGACGGAGTCGCACGGCCGGGTCCTGCCGGTGGTCAACGAGCCGCTGGAGATCGAGGCCGAGGTCGCGGGCCTCGACGAGGACCCGCGGGTGGTGCGCTCGGTCCGCGGCCAGGTGGCCGTGGCCTCGACGCCGGGCCAGGTCCGCCGCGTGCGGATCATCCCCGAGGACGCAAAGGTCAACGACTTGGTGTTGGAAGCCATCGGCCAGGCCGACCTCATCACGCTGGGGCCGGGCTCGTGGTTTTCCTCCGTGCTGCCGCACGTGGTCATCCCGCGCCTGATGGAGGCCATCAGCGCCGCCGATGCCCTGCGCGTGGTGGTGCTCAACCTGTCCGCGGAGCCGGGGGAGACCCAAGGCTTTTCCGCGGAGCGCCACCTCCACGTCCTGGCTCAGCACGCCCCGGGCCTGCGGATCGACAAGATCTTGGTGGAGGAGAAGATCCTCACCGCGCCCAGCGAGCGGGAGTACCTGCAGCGCGCGGCCCGCGCCCTAGGCGCCACGGTCGAATATGCGGATCTCTGCCGGCTGGACGATAATGGGCAGCCCACCAGCGTCCACGATCCGGATAAGCTGTCCGCTGCGCTTTCCCGGATGCATTCCGCCTTCCTCGAGGCCGGGCGCTAGAATAGGCAATCTGTTTCAATATTTTTCATCTCTATTTCGATTACCTGACGACAACCGGTGTGGTGCTGCGGGCCGGAAGCTGGCACCGCAGGATAGAAAGGGCAGGAAGGCATAAAAGATGACTCTTACCGACGCGGTGAAAAAAGAGTTAACGGCGGTGCACGCCACCCGCACTAGCGCGCGGGCAGCAGAGCTGGCGGCCATCTTGCGTTTCGCCGGCGAGCTGACCGTCTCGGGCAGCTCCATGATGTACGAGGTGCAGCTGCCCGACCAGGACACAGCCGACCGGGTCATCACGGCCCTGGACGAGCTCTACGGGATCAAGGTGGGCAGCCACGTGGTGGGCCCGACCGCCGCCCAGGCCCACAAGCGGGCCCGCATCCACATCCGCATCACCGACGGCACCCCCGACCTGGTTCGCCGCCTGGGCCTTATCACCCGCTCCGGGCACCCGGTGGTGGGCCTGCCGCCGCAGGTGATTTCCGGCTCTATCGCCGACAACGAGGCAGCCTGGCGCGGCGCTTTCCTGGCCGCCGGCTCCCTGACCGAGCCGGGCCGATCCTCCTCGCTCGAGGTCGTCTGCCCGTGCCAGGAGGCCGCCCTGGCCCTGGTCGGCTGCGCGCGGCGCCTGGGGCTGTCCGTCAAGACCAAGGAGACCCGGGGTGCTGACCGCGTGGTCGTGCGCGACGGCGACGCCATCGGCGCGCTGCTGACCCGTATGGGCGCGCAGGTCACCCGCCTGAAGTGGGAGAAGAAGCGCCTGCGCAACGAGGTCCGCATGAGCGGGGAACGCCTGCAGAACTTCGACGACGCCAACCTGCGCCGCTCGGCCCGCGCGGCCGTGACGGCGGCCGCCCGCGTGGAGCGCGCCATGGAGATCCTGGGCGACGACGTGCCGGAGCACCTGGCGGATGCCGGCCAGCTGCGCGTACAGCACCGCGAAGCCTCCCTGGAGGAGCTCGGCCGCCTGGCCGATCCGCCGATGACCAAGGACGCGGTGGCCGGCCGCATCCGCCGCCTGCTGTCCATGGCGGACAAGCGGGCCGAGGAGCTGGGCATCCCGTCGACAAGCGAAGCAGTCACCGAGGACCTCTTCGACGCAGACGGCGCCGGGCACGGCGAGCACCAGGCCGACGGCGAGAACTAAGCCCGGCGTAGCGCGACCAGGGGAGTGGTTTAACCCGCCCCGCCCGCGGTCCTGTGCCCAGAATCACGTCCGCTATCTTGCCTTCGCGCGTATGCAGACTGAATCGGGCACCGGGCGTCTACCTGCGGGTATGTTCGCTATTTTGTGGCCGTGTCCAGGAATATCAGTCACCGGGTGTGGGATTATGTCTGGTTTTGTTGATTTGCTTTCCGTAACCCGTGCGCGCTAGCGCGAGCGTCGGTAGTATCGGTCTTGTTGGAAGTTGTCGAGGAAAAGCCAAGCTACCTCACGTAGCCCTCGGTGAGTTCCACCAGACGTAAAACCTTACGTACATCCAATTTTCTAGGAGAACATCAAGTGACTATCCGCGTAGGCATCAACGGCTTCGGGCGCATTGGCCGCAACTTCTTCCGCGCAGTTGTCGAAGGCGAGCACGACCTGGAGATCGTCGCGGTCAACGACCTGACCGACAACCAGACCCTGGCAAACCTGCTGAAGTACGACTCCGTCCTGGGACGCTTCCCGGGCGAAATCACCTACGACGACGAGTCCATCACCGTCGATGGCAAGCGCGTGGTCGTCACCGAGGAGAAGGATCCGAAGGACCTCAACTGGGGTGAGCACGGCGTGGACATCGTCATCGAGTCCACCGGCAAGTTCCGCACCGGCGAGAGCGCCCGCGCTCACATCGAGTCCGGCGCCAAGAAGGTCATCATCTCCGCCCCGGGCAAGGAGGTCGACGCGACCTTCGTCTACGGCGTCAACTCCGAGGAGTACGACCCGGCTAACCACCACATCATCTCCGCCGCGTCCTGCACCACCAACTGCCTGGCTCCGATGGCCAAGGTCCTGGACGAGAAGTTCGGTATCGAAAACGGCCTGATGACCACCATCCACGCCTACACCGGCGACCAGCGCCTGCAGGACGCTCCGCACAAGGACCTGCGCCGCGCCCGCGCCGCTGCCGTCAACATGGTTCCGACCTCCACCGGCGCCGCCAAGGCCGTGGCTAAGGTCCTGCCGAACCTGGAGGGCAAGCTGGACGGCTACGCCATGCGCGTGCCGATCATCACCGGCTCCGCTACCGACCTGACCTTCACCGCCTCCCGCGACGTCACCGTCGAGGAAGTCAACGCCGCCATCAAGGAAGCGTCCACCGGCGAGTTCGCTGACGTCCTGGGCTACACCGAGGATCCGCTGGTCTCCACCGACATCGTCACCGACGGCCACGGCTGCATCTTCGACTCCGGCATGACCAAGGTCTCCAACGGCAACCTGGTCAAGGTTCTCGGCTGGTACGACAACGAGTGGGGCTACACCGCCCAGCTGCTGCGCCTGACCGACCAGGTGGCAGCCAACCTCTAAGAAACTGTTTCTCTAAGAACTAGTTTTCTGTGACACCGACCCAGCGCAGGCCCAGCCCATCTGACGGCGCCGCCCGCGTTGGGTCGGTATTGTTTTAGGTGCATCAACTTTCGCCAAAGGAGTAGAAAAACTATGGCTTTCAAGACGCTAGACGAACTGCTGTCCGAGGGCGTGGAGTCCCGCCACGTGCTCGTGCGCTCCGACTTCAACGTCCCCCTGGATGACGAGGGCAATATCACGGACCCGGGCCGTATTACCGCTTCGCTGCCGACCATCCGCGCGCTGGTCGACGGCGGCGCCAAGGTCATCCTGACCGCCCACCTGGGCCGCCCGAAGGGCGAGGTTAACCCGAAGTACTCCCTGGCTCCGGTCGCGGAAGCCCTGTCCGAGGCTCTGGGCCAGTACGTCGCCCTGGCCGGCGATGTCTGCGGCGAGGACGCGCACGAGCGAGCCAACGGCCTGAACGACGGCGACGTCGTCCTGCTGGAAAACGTCCGCTTCGACCCGCGCGAGACCTCCAAGGATGAGGCCGAGCGCGAGGCCTTCGCCGGCGAGCTGGCCGCCCTGGCCGCTGACAATGGCGCTTTCGTCTCCGACGGCTTCGGTGTGGTCCACCGCGCCCAGGCGTCGGTCTACGACGTCGCCAAGAAGCTGCCGGCTTACGCCGGCAAGCTGGTCCAGAAGGAGCTGGACGTGCTCTCCACCGTGGCGAAGGAGCCGGAGCACCCCTACGTCGTCGTCCTGGGCGGCGCGAAGGTCTCCGACAAGCTCGGCGTCATCGAAGCGCTGGCCGGCAAGGCCGACAAGATCATCATCGGCGGCGGTATGTGCTACACCCTGCTGGCGGCCAAGGGCTACAACGTCCAGAAGTCCCTGCTGCAGGAGGACCAGATCGACAACTGCCGCGACCTGCTCGAGCGCTTCGGCGACAAGATCGTCCTGCCGGTCGACCTGGTTTCCGCCACCGAGTTCGCAGCCGACGCTGAGCACGAGACCACCTCCGTCTCCGAGATCCCGGAGGGCTGGATGTCCCTGGACATCGGCCCGAAGACCGTCCAGGAGTTCGCCTCCGTGCTGGCCGAGTCCAAGACCGTGTTCTGGAACGGCCCGATGGGTGTCTTCGAGATGGAGGCTTTCTCCCGCGGCACCGCCGGCGTGGCCCAGGCCATCATCGACGCCACCAAGGCCAACGGCTCCTTCACCGTGGTCGGCGGCGGCGACTCCGCCGCCTCCGTGCGGGCGCTGGGCCTGGACGAGGACGGCTTCAGCCACATCTCCACCGGCGGCGGCGCCTCCCTGGAGTTCCTGGAAGGCAAGGAGCTGCCGGGCGTTTCCGTCCTCGAAGCCTAGCTCTCGCACGCACCGCGTATCTTCGCGGGCAGCCTACGTTTAAACCCTAAGAAAGGACCACCACGTCATGGCACGTAAACCGCTCATTGCGGGCAACTGGAAGATGAACCTCGACCACATCGAGGCCATCGGTTCGGTGCAGAAATTCGCCTTCTCCTTGCCGAAGGAATACTACGAGAAGGCGGACGTGGCCTTCCTCGTGCCGTTCACGGATCTGCGCACCATCCAGACCCTGGTCGACGGGGATAACCTGAAGATCACCTACGGCGCGCAGGATGTCTCCCGCCATGAATCCGGCGCTTTCACCGGTGAGGTCTCCGCCCACATGCTGGCCAAGCTGGGCGCCAGCTGGGCCATCGTCGGCCACTCGGAGCGGCGCCAGTACCACTACGAGACGGACGAGACGGTGGCGCAGAAGTCCGCGGCGGCCCTGAGCCAGGGGCTTAGCCCAATCGTCTGCGTGGGCGAGCCGCTGGACGTGCGCGAGGCCGGTACCCACGTGGACTACGTGGTCAACCAGACGCGCAACTCGCTGGCCGGTCTGGACAAGGAGCAGCTGGCTAAGGTTGTCGTGGCTTACGAGCCGGTCTGGGCTATCGGCACCGGCAAGGTCGCCTCCGCCGCCGACGCGCAGGAAGTCTGCGCCGCCATCCGCGGCGTCCTCGGCGAGCTGGCCGGCCAGGAAACCGCGCAGCAGATGCGCATCCTCTATGGCGGCAGCATGAAGGTCGATTCCGCGGCCGAGCTGGTCAGCCAGCCGGACGTGGACGGCGGCTTGGTCGGCGGTGCCTCCCTGGTGGGCGAGGACTTCGCCAAGCTGGTGGCCAACGCCGCCAACGCCGTCCAGTAGCAGTCGCGCCCGCCCCGGCACCGTGGATCTCTGGTGCCGGGGTTTCGGCGAGGCGCTGCTACTGCCGTAGTGGCAGGTGGTGTAGACTAGCCGGAGTACTTCAAGCGCTGGAGCGTGGCGCGCGCGTTGCGTGCTCCCGCTGACCGGCGCGCGGACCTTTCGGCCTTATCGAGAAGCAAGGAATTTTAATGACCCTGGCATTGCAGATCATTCTGGTTATCGCAGCAGTCTTGATGTCTGTGTTCGTCCTGCTCCACAAGGGCAAGGGCGGCGGCCTGTCGAGCCTGTTCGGCGGCGGGGTGCAGTCCAATCTGTCCGGTTCGACCGTCGTGGAAAAGAACCTGGACCGAGTTACCATCGTGATGGTCATCATCTGGCTCGGCTGCGTGATCGGCCTGAACCTGATCACCGCCTTCAGCTAAACCGCCCAACGCGGCGTGAGCCGCCGCGGTAGCTACCCGCCGAAACCTAACACCGCCTAGCTGGCCAAACCAGCTAGGCGGTGTTTGCGTCTTTTAGTGTCTATGGTGTCCTCTTGGGGCCGCCGGGCGGGCGGCCCGGGACTAATCGCGGGCGGCGTCGTCGGCCAGGTAGAGGCGGGTAGTGCCCGCGCCTTGGGCGCCCGCGGCCGGCCAGTCGAGGAAGTCCGCGCCGTCGATGACGTGCTGGGCGGCCTCGGCCTTTTCCGCGCCGCTAACCAGCAGCCACACCTGCTCGGCGCGGCGGATGGCCGGCAGGGTCAGGCTGGCGCGCTCGGCCGGCGGCTTGGGGGAGTCGGTCACCGCCACCACGAGGCGTTCTTCCTCGCGCACCGCCGGGGTGTGGGGAAACAGCGAGTTGATATGGCCCTCGCCGCCCATCCCCAGAAGGTGCAGATCGAAACCGCGCGGGGCGTACTCATCCAGCACCGCGGCGTAGTCCTCGGCGGCCTGCTCGAGGTCGGCCGCGCCCAGGCCGTAGCCGTGGACGTGGGAATCCGGGATGCCGACGTGGTCGAGCAGGGCAGCGCGCGCCTGCCCCTCGTTGGACTCGGGATCGTCGACGGCCACGTTGCGCTCGTCGCCGAAGAAGATGTGTACGCGGGACCAGTCGACCTGCAGGGCCGGGAAATCCTCGCCCTGGGCCTGCGCGGCGTCGGCGAACCGGCGCAGCTGCTCGAGCATGCCGATGCCCGCGCTGCCGCCGGTGAGCACCACGCGGGCGACCCCGTCGCCGTGGCGGCCGCCGCCGGGCGCCTGGCAAGCGGCAACCAAATCGATGAAGTCGAGTGCGGCCTGCTCGGTGAGGGCGGCCTTGTCCTTGACGCGGCGAATATCGACCATGTTGGGTGCCTTCCTGATTAGACGTAGCTCACGCGCGGCAGGGCGCGCAGAGCGTTGGCGAAAATCTGATCGGTGTCCAGGTGGCGCAGCTCCTCGGCGAGCACCTCCGCTTGGGAGCGCACGCTCAGGGCCACCAGCGAGGTGGGCGAGTTCGGCACGGCCAGCTCGACGCTGCCGTGGTCGACCACCGTGAGGCTGATGTCGCCGGAGTCCCGGTGGAAGATGAGCTTGGAGATGGGGAAGTGGTGGTGCAGGCTCGGGTCGTCCGCGGCGCGGCGCACCGCCACGCCCAGGCGATCGGCCAGCCAGCCGGCGGCCAGATCCACGGCCGGGTGCGACTTGGGGCCCGAGATGGTCACCGAGCCGACCGGTTCGTGCGGCAGGCGGTCCAGGGCGGAGGCGACGATGCCGCGCCACAGGGTGATCATCGCCCAGGACATGTCGGAGTCGCCCGGCTGGTAGCCGTCAGAGAGCAGCTGGAGCATGTCCGGGGTCGGGCCTTCGGAATGGGCGATATCGGTGATGCGGCGCTGCGCCAGGCTGCCGATGGGAGCCTCCGCCGGCGAATCCGGGTAACGGGTCGGCCACCACGCCACAATCGGGGTATCGGGCAGCAGCAGCGGGGTGACGACGGCCTCGGCCTGGTGGGCGAGCTCGCCGTGCAGGCGCATAATCACGATCTCGGAGGCACCGGCCTCGCCGCCGACGCGCAGCTCCGCGTCCAGGCTGGTGTCGGCCTCCGGGTCCTCGGAGATGACGACCAGCACGCGGGCCGGGTGCTCGTGGGAGGCATCCCGGATGGAGTCGAGGATGACGTTGATGTCATCGCCCTGGTACGCGGAGACAATCAGGGTCAGCACGCGGCCGGTGGTCAGCGTGTAGTGCTCCTGGGCCTCGACCAGCTTCTTGGAGATGTCGCGCGTGGTGGTATCTGGCAAGGGGATAATCATGGCAAATCTCTCTTTTCGCTCGAGCTCTTAAGGGCGGCGCCAGGAGTGGCCCCGGCGGCGCAGCATCTTGTCGGCGGACTCCGGGCCCCAGGTGCCGGCCGGGTATTCGTCCGGCTGGCCGGCCTCGGCCCAGTAATCGAGGATCGGGTCCAGGATTGCCCAGGACAGCTCGACTTCCTCGTTGGTGGGGAAGAGCGAGGACTCGTCCAGCAGGGCGTCGAGGATCAGCCGCTCGTAGGCCTCCGGGGATTCCTCGGTGAAGGCCTCGGCGTAGGCGAAGTCCATGTTCACGTCGCGGACCTCCATGGTCGAGCCCGGCACCTTGGAACCAAAGCGCATGGTCACGCCCTCGTCCGGCTGGACGCGGATGACCACGGCGTTTTGTCCCAGGGCGTCGGCCTGGCCGTTCTGGAAGGGCTGGTGCGGGGCGTGCTTGAAGACCAAGGCAATCTCGGTCACGCGACGCCCCAGGCGCTTGCCGGTGCGCAGGTAGAACGGCACGCCGCCCCAGCGCCGGGAGTTGACCTCTAGCGTGCAGGCCGCGTAGGTCTCCGTCGCCGACTCCGGATCGAAGCCGTCCTCCTCGCGCAGGCCCTTGACGTATTCCGAGCCCTGCCAGCCGGCGGTGTACTGGCCGCGGGCGGTGGTCTTGTTCAGCGGGTGTACCGGCGTCGTGGCGCGCAGCACCTTCGTCTTTTCTGCCTGCAGGGCCTCCGGCTCGAAGGAGGAGGGCTCCTCCATGGCCACCAGCGCTAGCAGCTGCAGCAGGTGGTTCTGGATGACGTCGCGGGCCGCTCCGATGCCGTCGTAGTAGCCGGCGCGCCCGCCCAAGCCGATGTCCTCGGCCATGGTGATCTGCACGTGGTCGATATAGTGGGCGTTCCACATCGGCTCGAAGATCTGGTTGGCAAAGCGCAGTGCCATGATGTTCTGCACCGTCTCCTTGCCCAGGTAGTGGTCGATGCGGAAGACCGACTGCTCCGGGAAGACCGCGTTGACGACCTCGTTGAGCTCCCGGGCCGACTTCTGGTCGTGGCCGAAGGGCTTTTCGATGATGACGCGGCGCCACGTGTTGTCGGAGCTGTTAGCCATGCCGACGCGCTCGAGCTGGTGGCAGATGCTGGAGAAAAACTCCGGCGGGACGGACAGGTAATAGGCCCAGTTTCCACCGGTACCGCGGGCGGTATCCAGCTCGCTCAGGCGGGCCGAGAGCTTGTCGAAGCCGGCGTCGTCGAAGCCGCCCGTGACGAACTCGACGCCCTGGGCCAGGTGTTGCCAGACGTGCTCGCGGAACTCGGTGCGGGCCCCGTCCTGGACGGCCTTGAGGACGTAGTCGGCGAACGCCTGCTTGTCCCAGTCGCGGCGGCCGTAGCCGACCAGGGTGAAGCCGGCCGGCAGGAGGCCGCGGTTGGCCAGGTCGTAGATGGCCGGCAGGAGCTTCTTCCGTGCCAGATCGCCGGTAACGCCGAAGATGACCATGCCGGAGGGGCCGGCAATGCGGGGTAGGCGTTTGTCTCTTTCATCCCTTAACGGGTTGTCCCAGGAACTGGGGTCTGACACGGGAAATCCTTTCGCCGGAGATTAAGAAGACAATATTTATTTTAAGGTTGCGGTTACCCATTGTAGCGAGGAGCGCACCGCCGGTTTACTTCGGCGGTGCGCTGCGAATCGCGGCCTGAGGGAGGGACACAACGCCCACCTTCAGGCGGGCGGAGGAGCGGCCCTAGAGCTTCGCGGACATGGTCTCGAGCAGCTCGTTCCAGGAGGCCACGAACTTGTCGACGCCCTCCTGCTCGAGTTGCTCGTAGACCTCCTCGAGGGAGACCAGTTGGGCCGCGCGCCCGCAGGTGCTGTTCGCGGTCTCCAGCATGCCGGTCAGGGCATCGCCCAGGCGCACGTCCGCGTCCAGGAACGCGTCCAGGGTGGCCTCCGGCATGGTGTTGACGGTCTCCGGGCCGGCCAGCTCGGTTACGTACAGGGTGGCCGGGTACTCCGGGTTCTTCACGCCGGTAGAAGCCCACAGCGGGCGCTGGAAGTTCGCCCCGGCCGGCAGCGGATCCGGGGCGGGCAGGCGCTCCGGGTGGAGGAAGGCGGACTCGAAGAAGCCGTAGCAGAGCTTGGCCTCGGCCAGGCCGACCTGGCCGCGCAGCTTCAGTGCCTCCGGCGTGCCGATTTCCTCCAGCCGCTTGTCGACCTCGGTGTCGATGCGGGAGATGAAGATGGAGGCGACCGAGAAGATCTTGGTCACGTCCAGGCCGGCGGCCTCCGCGCGGCGGATGCCCTCCTTGTAGCGGTCGACGACCTTGACGTAGCGCTTCAGGGAGAAGATCAGGGTCACGTTGACGCAGATGCCTTCCGCCAGCGCGTCCTCGATGGCCTGCAGTGAGCCGTCGGTCGCCGGGATCTTAATCATCGCGTTGGGGCGATCGACCTTCTTCCACAGGTCGCGGGCCTGGTTCAAGGTGGCCTCGGCGTCGTCGGAGATGCGGGGGTCGACCTCGATGGACACGCGGCCGTCCTCGCCGTTGCTGTCGACGAAGACGTCGTGCAGCTCGTCACAGGCGGCGCGCACGTCGTCGATGGCCAAGCTGTAGACGGCCTCGTCCACGGCCGCGCCCTGCTCCTTGAGCTTAGCGATGTCGGCGTCGTAAGCCGTGCCCTGGGACATGGCCTTGGCGAAGATGGTCGGGTTGGTCGTCACCCCGACCACGCTCTTGGTGTCGATGAGTTCGCGGAGGTTGCCGGACTGCAGACGCTGGCGGGACAGATCATCCAGCCACGTCGAGGTGCCCATCTGGGCGAGCTTGTCAACGTTGTTCATGTGCGTTCTCCTTAAGGAAAATCTCGGATTGGGTAGCTCGGTCGGGCGGGTGAAAACTAGGCGCGGGCGGCGGCCAAGGACTCCTGGGCAGCCTCGACGACGGCCTGGGCGGTGAAGCCGAACTTCTCGAAGAGCTCCTCCGCCGGGGCCGAGGCGCCGTAGTGCTCGAGGGAGATGTTGCGGCCGAAGGTGCCGGTGTACTTGTGCCACGGCTGGGCGACCGCGGCCTCCACGGAGACGCGGGCCCGGACCTGGGCCGGCAGCACCTGCTCGCGGTACTCGGCGTCCTGCTCCTCGAACCACTCCAGGCAGGGGGCGGAGACCACGCGGGTGGGCACGGACTGCTCCTCGAGCACCTGGGCGGCCTCGACGGCGTACTGGACCTCGGAGCCGGTGGCAATCAGGATGACCTCGGGCTCGCCGCCGCTGGCCTCGACCAGGGTGTAGGCGCCGCGGCGCACGCCCTCGGCGGCCTTTTCCGCGGTGCCTTCCAGGATGGGCAGGTTCTGGCGGGTCAGCGACAGGCCCTTCGGGGCGGCCGGGCGCTCCAGGGCGGCGGCCCACGCCTGGGCGGTCTCGTTCGCGTCCGCCGGGCGGATGACCGCCAGGTTCGGCACGGCGCGCAGGGCGGCCAGGGTCTCGACCGGCTGGTGGGTCGGGCCGTCCTCGCCCAGGCCGATGGAGTCGTGGGTCCAGACGTAGTAGGTATCCGTGGACATCAGGGCGCCCAGGCGGATGGCCGGGAACTGGTACTCGGAGAAGATCAGGAAGGTACCGCCGTAGACGCGGGTGTTGCCGTGCAGGGCGATGCCGTTCATGATCGCCGACATCGCGTGCTCGCGGATGCCGAAGTGGAGGTTGCGGCCGTAAGGCTGCGCGGACCAGGTGTCGGTGGCGATGGCGGTCGGGCCGAAGGAATCCGCGCCCTTGATCACGGTGTTGTTGGAACCGGCCAGGTCGGCCGAGCCGCCCCACATCTCCGGTAGGGCAGCGGCCAGCGCCTGGATGGTCGCCTCCGAGGCCTTGCGGGTAGCCAGCGGCTTGTCCTCGGTGGACCAGATCGGCAGCTCGGCCGCGAAGTCCTCCGGCAGCTGGCGGGCCTGCATCCGGTCGAAGAGCTGCTTGGCCTCCGGGTTCTTCTCTGCCCAGGCGTCGAAGCGCTGCTGCCAGTCCGCGTGGGCCTGCGCGCCGCGCTCGACCAGCCCGCGGGTGTGCTCGAGCACATCGGCGTCGATGTGGAAGGTCTCCTGCGGGTCGAAGCCCAGGATCTCCTTGGTGGCGGCGACCTCCTCGTCGCCTAGGGCGGCGCCGTGGGCGCCACCGGTGTTCATCTTGTTCGGCGCCGGGTAGCCGATGACGGTCTTAACCCGGATGAAGGAAGGCTTGTCGGTGACCTTCTGCGCCTCGCGCGCCGCCTTCTCGATGGCTACGACGTCCTCGCCGGACTCGACGGTCTGGACGTGCCAGCCGTAAGCCTCGTAACGGGCCACGACGTCCTCGTTGAAGGCGATGTTGGTGTCGTCCTCGATGGAGATGCGGTTGTCATCCCAGAAGACGATCAGGTTGCCCAGCTGCTGCGTGCCCGCCAGGGAGGAGGCTTCGGAGGTCACGCCCTCCTGCAGGTCGCCGTCGGAGGCGATGACGTAGACGAAGTGGTCGAAGGGGGACTCGCCGGCGGGGGCCTCCGGGTCGAACAGGCCGCGCTCCTTGCGGGCGGCCATGGCCATGCCCACGGAGGACGCCAGGCCCTGGCCCAGCGGGCCGGTGGTGATTTCCACACCGTCGGTGTGGTGGACCTCCGGGTGGCCCGGGGTGCGCGAACCCCAGGTGCGCAGGGCTTTCAGATCGTCCATCTCCAGGCCGAAACCGCCCAGGAAGAGCTGGATGTACTGGGTAAGGGAGGAGTGGCCCACGGACAACACGAAGCGGTCGCGGCCGGCCCAGTCCTTATCCTGCGGATCGTGGTTGAGGATCCGCTGGTACAGCGTGTAGGCCAGCGGCGCGAGCGACATCGCGGTACCCGGGTGCCCAGAACCGCAGTTCTGCACGGCGTCGGCGGCCAGTACGCGGATGGTATCGACTGCCCGGGTGTCCCGGTCGGTCCAATCCTCGGGGTAGCGGCGCTCGGTCATGGCCTGCAGCTCAGGCGACAAGGTAATTTCCGACACGGTAAATGGTCCTTACTAGCTCGGTGTTTTCGACATAGAAAAATTCCTCCCTCAGTCTAGTGAACTTTGCGGTCCCAAGGGAGCACCTCCGGGCGCATCTACCGAAGCCGGGGGCGAATTGTGCGGCGGGCGCGGCAGCCGGCCCGGTGGAGGGGCGCCGTACTGGTGCGGCGCGCACTCGCGCTGAGCTGGGGCCAAACCGCACTTGGCCGCCCGGGGGCCGGGCGTTCGGTGGGCTGCCGGCGGCCGGTACCGAGGTGTCTCGACACGGCAGCGGAGAGAATTTAAGGTTTATCAGCCAAACGTTGTAGGCTGGCAGGGATAGGAAAGGCTGGGGCTGGATCAGCGCGCGCTTTTTCGCGGCGCGCCTCGTCCGACTAAAGCCCTGTAGTAGTCTTCCCACCCGCCGGCGTTGTGAAGTTGGTAACGAGTCACGGCGTGCGCGGAACTATCGCCCGCGAAGGGGTGACCACTTAACTGCGGCCTTTAGCGGCCGCCTATTGACCACCAACCCGCTCGTGCCCAGGACGCTGGAGGATGATTCCTTGGAGACCATCAAGGCCTATATTGCGCTGACTAAACCGAGGATCATTGAGCTCCTCCTCGTCGCAGCAATTCCGGCGATGCTCCAGGCGCAGCGCGGTCTCGAGGCCGTCAGTGACAATATCTGGCTCATCCTCTCCACGCTCTTCGGCGGCTGGATGGGCGCGGCGGCCGCCCACACGTTCAACAACGTGGTGGACTACGACCTCGATCAGAAGATGCAGCGCACCCGCGCCCGCCCGCTGGTCCGTGCTAAGATCAGCAAGCGCAACGCTGCTATCTTCGCCTGGATCATGCTGGCGCTGTCCATCTTCTGGCTCGGGGTCATGGCCAACTCCTGGCTCGCCGCCTTCTTTGTCATCCTGACGAATCTGTTCTACGTCTTCGTCTACACGAAGTTTTTGAAGATGCGCAACGCCCAGAACATCGTCTGGGGCGGGCTGGCTGGCTGTATGCCGGCGATGGTCGGCTGGGCGGTCATCAAGGACAACGCCCCGGCCGACGAGCCGGGCCAGTGGTGGCAGGCCATCGTGCTCTTCCTCATCATCTTCTTCTGGACCCCGCCGCACACTTGGGCGCTGGCCATGAAGTATAAGGAAGACTACCGCCGCGCTGGCGTCCCGATGTTGCCCGTGGTGGCCTCCGACCAGGAGGTCACCCGCCAGATCGTCTGGTACACCATCGGCACCGTCATCGTGTCCTGGCTCATCGTCCCGGCCACCTCCTGGATCTACCTGGTGGTCGCGGTGCTCTCCGGTGCGGCCTTCCTGTGGATGGCCATCCGCCTGCACCAGGGCGTCAAGGGCGGCCAGACGGTCAAGCCCATGCGCTTGTTCATCTACTCGAACAACTACCTGTCCGTGCTCTTTATCGGCCTGTCCATCGACGCCATCCTGGGCTGGCAGACCGTCGGCGAGGCCCTCGGCTTCTAGTAGGCCCTCCGGCCCGGCTTAACAAATAAGGAAACCCAGCCCGTCTGACCTCCCCGTGGATATCTCCAACGGGCGGAAGGCGGGCTGGGTTTTTGGGTGCTTCGGGCGCTAGGCGCGGGGGTTTAAGACGATGGAGCCGGTGGTCTTGCGGGCCTGCAGGTCGCGGTGGGCCTGCTCGGCCTGCTCGAGAGGGTACTCGTTGCTCACGCGCAGGGTCAGGTGGCCGCTGCGGATCATCTCGACGACGGCCTGGGAGCGCTTCTGGAACTCGGCATCGGTAGCCGTGTAGGCGGCCAGCGACGGGCGGGTCAGGAAGATCGCGCCGTGGGTGTTGAGCACCTGCGGGTCGATGGGCTCGACCGGGCCGGAAGCCGCGCCGAACAGGCAGACCGTGCCGCGCGGGCGGACGACCTCGAGGGACTCCTGGAAGGTGGCCTGGCCGACGCCGTCGTAGACCACGTCGACGCCCTGGCCGCCGTTGAAACGGCGGACCTGCTCGGCCAGCACGTCGGAGTAGCGGAAGACCTGGTCCGCTCCGGCCTCGTAGGCCAGCTGCTCCTTCTCATCGGAGGAGACCACGGAGTAGACCGTGGCGCCCAAGTACTTGGCCATCTGGGTGGCCAGCAGGCCTACGCCGCCGGCGCCGGCGGTAATCAGGCAGGTGGAGCCTTCCTCCAGCTGGTAGACGCCGTGGGTGAGGTAGTGCGCCGTCATGCCCTGCAGCATCATGGAGGCGGCGATATTCAGCGGGAAATCGTCCGGTACCTGGGCCATGCGGTTGCGGTCCACGCAGACCTGCTCGGCGTAGGAGCCGAAGGCGTGGTGCCAGGCCACCAGGGTGCCCTCGGCGATCTCGCCGCGCGGATCGTGGCTGACGCGGCCGACGCCTTCCAGGCCGAGGATGAACGGGACGTTGGCGTTGTAGATGCCCTCGCGGTAGTAGGTGTCGATATAGTTAACCCCCGCCCGCTCGACATCCACGAGAACCTCGTTGTCGCTGGGGACGGGGGCATCCACGGACACGTACTCCAGTACTTCCGGGCCGCCGGTGCGCTTTACTTGAATAGCATGCATACACCCACGTTAACTGTTTTTAGCGCGCGGCGAGGGCAGCTTGGCGATCCGCGTAGTGCTTATCACCCTCGATCGAGCCCGTTTTGAGGCCCTCGGTGCCGCCGGTGCGGACGAAGCCGTAGGCATACAGAGCCGCGGTCAGGGCGGTGACGAGGGAGGACATCCCGATGTGCACCGGGATGGTCCAGCGGGGGATGCCCAGGCGGAACTGGATGACACCGATGGCCCACTGAATCAAAATAGCGACCACCAGGTACCAGCCGATGTTGCGCGGGCGGGCCGCGACCCGGTTGCGGTAGAGCAGGATGATGACGACCAGGGTCAGGGCTAGGTAGACGTACATGCACATCGCGTGGACCACGGCCATGGACTCGGTGTCTAGGTGGAGGCGGCCCAGCATGCCTTCCTCGGCGTCGCCCGCGTGCCGGCCCGAGCCGGTGACGAAGGTGCCGGTAATCAGCACGACGGCCAGGGCGGCCGCGGCGACGGCGGCCAGGTTGCGGATGGTACGCGGGAAGGCCTGGGTCGGGGTGCCGTCATCCGGCTGGCGCAGGCGGGTATACAGCAGCGCGGCGATCCAGACCAGGACCATCGACGGCAGGAAGTGCATGGCCACCGCCCACCACTTCAGCTTCAGGAAGACCGACAGGGCGCCGATAAGCGCCTGGACGAAGATGCCGGCGACCGAAATCCAGGCGTAGACCTTGAGCTCCTTGCGGCGGCGCGCGCGGTGCATGGCGAAGGCCGCGGCTAGGGCGGCGGCCAGCACCACGAAGGTCAGCAGGCGGTTACCGAACTCGATGAACTGGTGGATCAGCGGGGCCGTGCCCTCCAGCGGCACCAGCGAACCGGGGTGGCAATTGGGCCACGTCACGCAGCCCAGCCCGGAGCCGGTCACGCGGACGATGGAACCGGAGACCGTGATGCCGCCCTGGCACAGCAGCAGGATGAACGCGATGATGCGCTGCTGGCGCAGGCTGGGCACGCCGTTCCGGACGAAATTGCCCAGGCGGGAAAAGAACCCGGGGCGGGTATCGCCCGAGGCGGGGGAAGCAGAGGTTGTCACGTTGTCACTCACGGTCATTAGGGTACTCCGTATGGGGTCGAACTAAAAAGAAAAGTAGGGGTCAAGCTGGGTTTTTAGAAATAACTCACACTTAGCCCTCGAATCGGAACCATTTGGCCGCCGCCAACGACGCTGCGCCTGCCCAGGCGGCCAAGACCAGCATCTGCACCCAGGGTAGGTGACCGGCGAAGGCGTCGGCCAATCCACCCGCCAGGGCCACCGTGGGCACCACGTTGAGGAGCCCGTTGGAGCCGAGCCCCTGGCTGTACATCGCCCAGCCGACGACGCCCAGTAGCAGGAACCAGATGAGGTTGGCCAGCGCCAAGACGATCTCCGACGACAGCGTCCCGCCCAGGATAAGGCCCAGCGCGGTGAAGGTCGCCACGCCGAACAGGAGGATGACCAGGGCGAGCAGCACGCCCACCCAGCTGGTCCTAAAGCCCAGGGCCACGGCGATGACGCCCAGGACGATCACCTGGACGGTGACCATGGAGAGCACCGCCATGATCTTGCCGGTCACGATGGTCCAGGCGGGCACGCCGGAGGCGCCGGTGCGCTTGAGGGCGCCGTAGCGGCGGTCGAAGGCCAGGGAGATGGCCTGGCCGGTAAAGCCCGCGCTGGTGGCGGCTACGGCCAGTACCATCGGGAAGATCTGGTCGAGGTGAATCTCGTCTGCCAGCAGCGGCATCCGGGCCGCGCCGAAGAGCAGCAGCGCCGGGATGATGATGCTGAGCAACAGCTGCTCGCCGTGGCGGAGCATGAGCTTGGATTCAATGAGCCCTTGGGCCCAGGCGAGCTGAGCCGCCGATGCCCGCTGCGGTGCCGGGCGGAAGGTGCCCGGCGGGAAGTCCGCAGCGCGCCCGACGGCCCGGGCGGAATCAGCAGGTGTGGTGGGTGTATCCATGGTTATTCCCCTTAACTGCGTAGTTCGCGGCCGGTGAGATCGAGGAAGACATCCTCGAGATTGCGGTGGGCGGTGTCGATGCGGTGGGCGAGGACCCCCTGGCCGGCCAGCGCCTGGGTCAGCCGGGCGAGCAGCTCCGGCGTGCCGGCCGCGTGAACGCGGTAGTGCAGGGGACGGACGAGGTCGAGCCCGATGCCGCAGTCGCGGGCAAAGCGATCCACGTCGATGGCCTCGTCCGTGGACAGCGTTACCTGCGGGTTCGCGGTGCGGGTCATCAGCTCGCTGGGTGTTCCTTCGGCGATCAGCTCACCGCGGTCGATGATGGCGATATAGTCCGCCAGGGCTTCGGCCTCGTCCATGAGGTGGGTGGTCAACACGATGGTGGTGCCGTCGCGCTTGAGGGCATCGATAAGCCGCCAGACGGCCAGCCGGGATTGCGCGTCCATGCCGGCGGTTGGCTCGTCGAGGAAGACCAGCTCAGGTCGGGAAATAATCGCCAGCGCCAGCGAGAGGCGTTGCTTCTGGCCGCCAGACAGCCTGCGGTAGGTATTGCGGGCTACGCCCTCGAGGCCGAGCAGCTCCATCAGCCAGTCCGGGTCGTGGGGGTTCTGGTTGTAGCTGGCGGCCAGGTGCAGCATCTCGCGCACGCGGATGCCGGAATAGGAGCCCCCGCCCTGGAGCATGATGCCGATCCGGGCGCGGACCTGGTCGGCCTGGGACGTCGGATCCAGGCCTAGGACCCGGATGGACCCGGAGGTCGGGGCGATGAAGCCCTCGCACATTTCAATGGTGGTGGTCTTGCCGGCACCGTTGGGGCCGAGCAGGCAGAGCATCTGACCGCGGGGAACCCGCAGGTCGAGCCCGTTGACGGCGGGCTTGCCGCTGTAGGTCTTGTGCACCCCGCGGAGCTCTAAAGCTAAAGATCCATCGAAAGTTTTAGTCACACCGCTCTACCTTAGGAGATCAACCCGCGATCGGCGTAATAGCACCCACCAGATTCCGCCGACTATGACGAACATTACCGCCGCAGCGAGGTAGATGAGCAGGATAGTCATCGGCGGCAGGCCCAAGCCGCGGGGCAGGACGAAGAAGCTGACGATGGCCGAGTAGCCGACCACCGCGGCGCGGAAGACTAAGCGGTTGGCCCACGCGGCCAGCGGAAAGACCGCCCACAGGATGTACCAGGGGTGGACCACCGGGAAGAAGACGACCAGCACCAGCGTGGAGACCCCGAGCCCGCCGACGGGGTGGATGGAGCCGCGGAAGGTGGCGAAAAGCATGCGCACCATGAAGACCCCGGCGACCAGGACGCCCAGGGTGCGGGTGACCGAGAGGATGGCGTCGGTGTGATCACCCAACCCCAGCTGCATGCCGAGGAAGCCGGCGCCCACGCCCACCGAGGTGGTCGCCGACATCCAGGAGCGGATGGTGGCCGCGCCGCCCTGGCCGGTGATCCACCCCAGGCCGATACCCGTGAGCACGGTAATCACGGCGATGGTCGCAATAAGTAGGGCCAGGTGGGTGGCGGCGGACAGGGCGATGGCCCGCAGCGGGCTGGCGCCGCGGTGGCGGACCAGCGTGCGCGCCAAGGTCATGCCCACGAACCCTAGGGCGATAAAGCCGGTGACCTTGACCATGCCGGCGCAGGAGATGAGCGCGACAGACAAGGCCAGGTAACCGGCGATCGCGCGGCCGACGGGACTACTAAACCCCGCGCTAGTCGGGAGGTCAGTTACCCGGTCGGCGGTCCGGAGGCCGAACTCGACGCCGACCAGGATGAGCCCCAGCATGATCGACTCGTTGTGGATGCCGCCGATGAGGTGGAGGACCGTCAGCGGGTTGAGGATCCCCAACCACAGGGCCGTGGCCACCTTGACCCGGCAGCGCAGCGCCAGCCGGGTCAGCGCCCAGCCGGCCGCGCCTACGCCGAGGATGGACAGCAGGCGGTGGGCGATAACTCCCAAGAGAATGGAGTCCTGGGTCAGCCAGCTGACCGCGCCCGCCAGGCCCAGGGCGACCGGCCCGTACGGGGAGGGTGAGTTGGCCCAGATGAACGGCACCGACCGGGCGAGCTCGTTTTCCGGGCCCAGCAACTGGACCGGCCCCGCCGAGTAAGGGTCCAAGCCATCGACGACGATGGAGCCGTTGGCCAGGTAGGAATAGATGTCCTGGGTGAACAGGGGAGCGGTCAGGATAAGCGGGATGACCCAGCCGGCGAAGGTGCGCCACAAAAGGTGCGGCGCCACGGCCGGGTGTTGCCGCTGGGCCCGGCGCAGGGGCGCGCCCACGTAAGGCGCCATCAGCACCCAGGCGAGCACCAGGAGGGCCACGCCCAGGAAGACCAGGGCGGAAGCGGTCTGCAGCATGCGGGACATCAGCGAGCCGAAGGGGACGTTGTCGTAGGGGTTGCCCACCACGGGCACGGCACCCGCGCCCAGGCCGCCGAAGGCGATAAGGAGCGCGCCGACGGTGCCCATCCACCGGAGGATGAAAAAGCCCCGCAGATGGTTGACGGAATATCGCCCCCGGCTACCCCCCGCGGGATCGACCGGCAGGAGGTCGAAGCGGGCGCCTCTTTCGCCGCCTGCAGCGCGCTCTGCGCGGGCCTCCGGCTCATTGCTGGTGTGCAGCAACGCCGACCGAGAACCGGCCGTGCCCAGGCGGGGTAGCGCGGATCTCAGGGATCGGAGACCGTCGGCGAAAATCTGTTTCATCGGCGTCTACTTTACGCACTCCACCCGCGGGGGCCCGCGGGCGGCACGCCGATAACCAGCGTTGGTGGCATTCGGGAATGAATTAGGGAACACTAGTGTTGTCTAAAGTGTTAGCCCCGGTATCGAGGTGGCTGACTCGGATACGACTTGTTAGGTGTGCACGGCTAGTGCGCAAGGAGGTGGAAGACATGACGAACAAGGCGCGAGCTGCCGCGGCGGCGAGCCCGGCAAAGGAGTCTCGCTCCACGGAGGGGGACACCCGCCGCCAAGTCATGCTTCTGCTGCTCAAGGACGGTCCGGTCACCGCTTCGTACCTGGGAAAGCGCCTGGGGCTTTCCGCCGCGGGCGTGCGACGCCATCTAGACATCCTGGTGGAAGAGGATTTGACGGAGGTAGTCCACCGCCGGCCGCACCCCAAGTACGGGGAACCGGCCGGGCGCGGGCGCCCCGCCAAACATTTCCGCCTCACCGACAAGGGGCGGGCCCAGTTCGGGCACGCCTACGACGAACTCGCCTCCGAGGCGCTGACCGCCCTCCGGGAAGTCGGCGGCTCTGCGGCCGTCAAGCAATTTGCGAAAGCTCGCATGGAGCGGTTGCTGGCGGACGTGGAACCCTTGGTCCAGGAGGGCGAATCCGTGGAAGAGATCGCGGCGGAGCTCGCCGCGGCCTTGGACGACCACGGCTACGCCGCCACCGTGACCAGCGCAGGCCAGGGAGTGCAGATTTGTCAGCACCATTGCCCCGTGGCTCACGTGGCAGCGGAGCATCCCGAGTTGTGTGAGGCGGAGCAGGAGGTCTTTTCCGCCCTGTTAGGCAAGCACGTGCAGCCTTTGGCCTCCATTGCGGACGGCCACGGTATCTGCACGACTAACATCCCCTTGACACCAATTTTTAAACAACGCAACTAATCTTCACATGCAGTGAGAAAGGAGCGGGTCATGACTCAGGCACAATCTGCGCCGGGTACCGAGGCCAAGATGACCGATGACGAGATCATCGAGTCCATCGGTGCGTACGAATATGGCTGGCACGACTCGGACGTGGCCGGTGCATCGGCACGACGTGGGCTGAGCGAGGAGGTCGTTCGCGACATCTCCCGCCAAAAGAACGAGCCCGAGTGGATGCTCAACCAGCGGCTCAAGGCCCTCAACATCTTCGAGAAGAAGCCGATTCCCACCTGGGGCGCGGATTTGTCCGGGATCGACTTCGACAACATTAAGTACTACGTCAAGTCGACCGAGGAGCAGGCCCAGACCTGGGACGATCTGCCCGCCGACATTAAGGAAACCTACGACAAGCTGGGTATCCCGGATGCGGAGAAGCAGCGTCTGGTGGCTGGCGTCGCCGCCCAGTACGAGTCCGAGGTCGTCTACCACCAGATCCGCGAGGACCTGGAGCGCCAGGGCGTTATCTTCGTCGACACCGACACCGCCCTGCGCGAGCACGAAGAGCTGTTCAAGGAATACTTCGGCACCGTCATCCCGGCCGGCGACAACAAGTTCTCCTCGCTGAACTCCGCCGTCTGGTCCGGTGGCTCCTTCATCTACGTTCCGCCGGGAGTCCACGTGGACATCCCGCTGCAGGCATATTTCCGCATCAACACGGAAAACATGGGGCAGTTCGAGCGCACCCTCATCATCGTCGACGAGGACGCTTACGTGCACTACGTCGAGGGCTGCACCGCGCCGATTTACAAGTCGGACTCCCTGCACTCCGCCGTCGTGGAGATTATCGTCAAGAAGGGCGGCCGTTGCCGCTACACGACCATCCAGAACTGGTCGAACAACGTCTACAACCTGGTGACCAAGCGCACCAAGTGTGAAGAGGGCGCGACCATGGAGTGGGTCGACGGCAACATCGGCTCGAAGGTGACCATGAAGTACCCGGCCGTCTGGCTGACCGGCGAGCACGCCCGCGGTGAGGTGCTCTCCGTCGCCTTCGCCGGCGAAGATCAGTTCCAGGACACCGGCGCGAAGATGACGCACATGGCGCCGCACACCTCCTCGAACATCGTGTCCAAGTCCGTGGCCCGCGCCGGCGGGCGCGCGGCCTACCGCGGCTTGGTTCAGGTCAACCAGAACGCGCACCACTCGACCTCCAACGTGGAGTGCGACGCCTTGCTGGTCGACAGCATCTCGCGTTCGGACACATACCCCTACAACGACATCCGCAACGACCACGTGACCTTGGGCCACGAGGCGACCGTCTCGCAGGTGTCGGAGGAGCAGTTGTTCTACCTGATGTCGCGCGGCATCGCGGAAGAAGAAGCAATGGCTATGATCGTGCGCGGTTTCGTTGAGCCTATCGCGAAGGAGCTCCCGATGGAGTACGCCCTCGAGCTCAACCGCCTCATCGAGCTACAGATGGAAGGATCGGTGGGCTAGTCCCGATGGTGAACTCAAACGAATTTTCTGCTCGTAAGAACCCGAACCAGGTCACCAAGGGTGATCTCTTCGGTTCCTTCGACGTGGCGGACTTCGACATCCCGAAGGGTCGCGACGAGGTGTGGCGCTTTATCTCCCTGCGCAACCTCCGCGGCCTGCACAACGGCGAGTTTGCTGAGGCCGTAGCCCAAGACGTGAAGGTCACCGGTCCGGACGAGGTCCGCACCGAGACGGTCGCTCCCACCGACGAGCGGCTGGGCCGGGCCGGCAAGCCCACCGACCGCGTGGCTGCCCAGGCATGGACCTCCATGCCGGAGGCCCAGGTCGTGACCATCGAGCCGGAGGCCCGGCTGGAGGAGCCGACCATCGTGACGATCACCGGCCGCGGCGACGGCGTTACCAGCTTTGGCGCGACCTCTATCGAGGTCGGCCACCACGCCGAGGCGACCGTCGTGCTCAAGTACGAGGGTTCCGGCACCCACGCTGACAACGTCGAATTCGTCATTGGCGACGGCGCCCACGTCACCGTGATTGTCGACGCCGACTGGGAAAACGACGCCGTCCACCTGTCGCACCAAGCAATCAAGATGGGCCGCGACGCCACCCTGCGCCATAACTCCGCCATCTTCGGCGGCGAGATCGTGCGCATCGTCCCGCGCGTGACCTTCAGCGCCCCGGGCGCCGACGTCGAGCTGCTCGGTGTCTACTTCGCGGACTCCGGCCAGTACTTCGAGAACCGCATGCTGGTCGACCACTCCGTGCCGAACTGCCGCTCCCGCGTGCTCTACAAGGGCGCGCTGCAGGGCGACAAGAAGGCCGAGTCTCGCACCTGCTGGGTGGGCGACGTGCTCATCCGCGCCGACGCGCAGGGTACCGACACCTATGAGACGAACAACAACCTCATCCTGACCGACGGTGCGCGCGCCGACGCGATCCCGAACCTGGAGATCGAGACCGGCGAAATCACGGGCGCCGGCCACGCTGCCACCGTCGGCCGCTTCGATGACTTGGAGCTGTTCTACCTCATGTCCCGCGGTATCCCGGAGGCAGAAGCCCGCCGGCTCATCATTCGCGGCTTCTTCAACGAGGTCATCAACCGCATTCCGGTCGAGTCCCTGCGCGAAGAGCTGGAAAACCGTGTTTCTGACGAGCTAGCGAAGATCAACGCCTAGCGCCCCTGCTGAAACCCACGCAACAGAAAGATTAAATCGCTATGTCAACTCTGGAAATCAAGAACCTCCACGCCCAGGTGCTCCCGAACGAAGAGGGCGAAGAGCCCAAGGAGATCCTCAAGGGCGTGAACCTGACCATTAACTCCGGCGAGACCCACGCCATCATGGGCCCGAACGGCTCCGGCAAGTCCACCCTGTCTTACGTCATCGCCGGCCACCCGAAGTACGAGGTCACCGAGGGCGAAGTCCTCCTCGACGGCGAGAACGTCCTGGACATGGAAGTAGACGAGCGCGCCCGCGCCGGCCTCTTCCTGGCCATGCAGTACCCGACCGAGGTCCCGGGCGTGAAGATGAGCCAGTTCCTGCGCTCCGCCGTCACCGCTACCCGCGGCGAGGCCCCGAAGCTGCGCGAGTGGAACAAGGAACTGACCGCGGCCCGCGAGCAGCTGCAGATCGATAAGTCCTTCGCTCACCGCTCCGTGAACGAGGGCTTCTCCGGCGGCGAGAAGAAGCGCCACGAGGTCATGCAGCTGGACATCCTGAAGCCGAAGATGGCCATCATGGACGAGACCGACTCCGGCCTGGACGTGGACGCGCTGCGTATTGTCTCCGACGGCATCAACCAGTACCAAGAAGAGACCAACGGCGGCATCATGCTGATTACGCACTACAAGCGCATCCTCAACTACGTGAAGCCGGATTACGTCCACGTTTTCGCTCACGGCCAGATTGTGAAGACGGGCGGCGCCGAACTGGCGGACCAGCTCGAGGCCGAGGGCTACGACAAGTTCGTCAAGTAAAGCTGGAAACTATGTCAGCACTAGATACTCAAGCTATTCGGGCGCAGTTCCCCGTCCTAAGCCGCACCGTGCGCGGGGGTAAGCCGCTGGTCTACCTCGATTCCGGGGCGACCTCGCAGCGGCCCCTGCCGGTGTGGAAGGCGGAGGAGGACTTCGTCCTGCACACCTTCGCACCCGTCCACCGCGGCGCCTACCAGTTGGCCGAGGAAGCTGACGATGCCTACGAGTCTTCCCGCCAGGCAATCGCCGCCTTCGTGGGCGCCGACCGGGACGAGATCGCGTTTACCAAGAACGCGACGGAGGCCCTCAACGAGGTGGCCTACGTCTTGGGCGACGACCGCGCCGGTGACCTAGCCGTTACGGCCGATGACACCATCGTCATCACCGAGCTGGAGCACCACGCCAACCTGGTTCCGTGGCAGGAACTGGCCCGCCGCACGGGCGCCACCCTGAAGTGGTACTCGGTGACCGAGGGCGGGCGCATCGACCTGGACTCCCTGGAGCTCGACGAGTCGGTCAAGGTGGTCGCGTTCACCCACCAGTCGAACGTGACCGGGGCCGTCGCCGACGTCGCGGAGATCGTCTCCCGGGCGAAGGCCGTGGGCGCTCTCACGGTCTTGGACGCCTGCCAGTCCGTCCCGCACATGCCGGTGGATTTCCACGCCCTAGACGTGGATTTTGCCGCCTTCTCCGGGCACAAGATGTGTGGTCCTTCCGGCATCGGCGTGCTCTACGGCAAGGCCGAGCACCTCAAGGCCCTCCCGCCGTTCTTGACGGGCGGCTCGATGATCGAGGTCGTCAAGATGGAGGGCACCACCTTCGCCGCGCCGCCGCAGCGTTTCGAGGCCGGTACCCAGATGACCAGCCAGGTCGTTGGCCTCGGTGCAGCGGTCAAGTACCTGTCCGAGATCGGCATGGACAACATCCAGGCGCACGAGCATGAGCTGACCGAGTACGCGCTGGAGCAGCTGAAGCAGATCGAGGGCCTGACCATCGTGGGGCCCACAACGGCGGAGCGCCGCGGCGGGGCGATTTCCTTCCTCGTCGACGGGGTTCACCCGCACGATATGGGCCAGGTGCTCGACGATCAGGGTGTGGCCATCCGCGTGGGTCACCACTGCGCGTGGCCGGTGCACCGCGCGGTCGGCGTTCAGTCCACGGCGCGCGCTAGCTTCTACCTGTACAACACGCGCGAGGAGGTCGACCAGCTGGTCGCCGCCATCAAGAAGGCGCAAGAATTCTTTGGGGTGGTGTAGATGCTGGATTCGATGTACCAAGAGGTGATCCTGGATCACTACAAGAACCCGCAGTACAAGGGCCTGCGGGAGGGCCACCAGGCGGAGGTTCACCACGTGAACCCGTCCTGCGGCGACGAGCTGACCTTGCGCGTCAAGCTGTCCGCCGACGGCAAGACCGTCGAGGACATTTCCTACGACGCGGAAGGGTGCTCGATTTCCCAGGCCTCGACCTCGGTGATGGCCGAGGAGATCGTGGGCCAGCCGCTGGAGGTGGCCAACCAGAAGCTCGCCGAGTTCGAGAAGATGGTGACCTCGCGCGGCAAGGAAGAGGGCGACGACGAAATCATCGGTGACGGCGTGGCCTTCGCCGGGGTTTCCCAGTACCCAGCCCGAGTCAAATGCGCGTTGCTAGGCTGGAAGGCATTCCAAGCCGCTGCAGGCGACGCACTCAACGAATTGGAGCATTAATGACCCAGCCCACTGACCCGTACCAGAACGAGTCCTCGAACTTCGATGGGGGCCGCGAGCGCCCAGAGCAGACCGAGGAGCAGATCGCGAAGGCCTACGACGTCGCTGAGTTCCTCCGTGACGTCATCGACCCCGAGCTCGGCATCAACGTCGTCGACCTCGGCTTGGTCTACGAGATCTGGATGGAAGAAAACGAGGGCAAGGAAAAGGCCGTCGTTAACATGACGCTGACCTCTCCGGCGTGCCCGTTGACCGACATCATCGCCGAACAGGCCGAACAGGCGGTCGTGGGCAACAAGGTTGCCGACGAGTTGGAAATCAACTGGGTCTGGATGCCGCCGTGGGGTCCGAACATGATCACCGAGGAGGGGCGCGAACAGCTCCAGGCCCTCGGGTTCGCCGTCTAGGCTCAACTCCGATTTCTCTCACTTAGCCAGGCTCCTTGGCTCGCCCAGGGGGCCTGGCTTTGTGCTGTCCGGAAGTTGATAGACTGGCGGGTTGTGATTGTTACCAATGACTTGGAAGTTCGCGTCGGCGCCCGTACTTTGCTTAACGCCCCGGGCCAACACCTGCGCGTCCAGCCGGGGGACCGCATCGGGCTCATCGGGCGCAATGGTGCCGGAAAGACCACCACGATGCGCATCCTGTCGGGGGAGACGGAGCCCTACGGCGGGTCGGTGACCACTTCCGGGCCCATCGGCTACCTGCCGCAGGACTCCCGGGAGGGCAATATCGAGCAGTCCGCGCGCAACCGCGTGCTTTCTGCCCGCGGCCTGGATGAAATCCAGCGTTCCATGGAAAAGCAGCAGCACATCATGGAAAACACCGACGACGACGACAAGCGCGACAAGGCGATCGCGAAGTTCTCCCGCCTGGAGGAGCGCTATCAGGCGCTGGGCGGCTACGAGGCCGCGGCCGAGTGCGCCCAGATCTGTGACAACCTGGGCCTGCCACAGCGCGTGCTGGACCAGCAGCTCAAGACCCTGTCAGGCGGCCAGCGCCGCCGTGTGGAGCTGGCGCAGATCCTCTTTTCCGCCACCGCGGGCGCGGGCAAGTCGAACACGACCCTGTTGTTGGACGAGCCGACCAACCACCTGGACGCGGACTCGATTACCTGGCTGCGCGGCTTCCTGGCCAAGCACGAGGGCGGCCTCATCATGATCTCCCACGACGTGGAGCTGCTCGATGCCGTCTGCAATAAGATCTGGTTCCTCGACGCGGTCCGTGCGGAGGCCGATGTCTACAACATGGGGTACAAGAAGTACCTGGACGCCCGCGCTACCGACGAGGCCCGCCGGCGCCGCGAGCGCGCCAACGCGGAGAAGAAGGCCGCGGCGTTGCACAAGCAGGCCGCGAAGCTGGGGGCGAAGGCGACGAAGGCCGCGGCCGCGAAGCAGATGCTCGCCCGCGCTGATCGCATGATGAACGAGCTGGACGAGGTGCGGGTGAGCGACAAGTTCGCGAGCATCAAGTTCCCGGAGCCCGCACCCTGCGGCAAGACCCCGATGAACGCCAAGGGCCTGACCAAGATGTACGGCTCCCTGGAGGTCTTCGCCGGCGTGGACCTGGCCATCGACAAGGGCTCCCGCGTGGTGGTACTCGGCACCAACGGCGCGGGCAAGACCACCTTGCTCAAGCTGCTCGCCGGGGTGGAACGCACCGATGGCGAAGGCGGCATCGTTAGCGGCCACGGCCTGCGCATCGGCTACTTCGCCCAGGAGCACGACACCATCGACGGCGACAAGACCGTGTGGGAAAACACCATCGAGGCCTGCCCGGAGGCCGGCCAGCAGGACCTGCGCGGCTTGCTCGGCGCGTTCATGTTCTCCGGCGACAAGCTGGAGCAACCCGCCGGCACGCTCTCCGGCGGTGAGAAGACCCGCCTGGCCCTGGCCACGCTGGTCTCCTCGCGCGCCAACGTCCTGCTGCTGGACGAGCCGACCAACAACCTGGACCCGATTTCCCGCGAGCAGGTCCTGGACGCTCTGCGCACCTACACCGGGGCCGTCGTCCTCGTGACCCACGATCCGGGCGCGGTCAAGGCCCTCGAGCCCGAGCGCGTCATCATCATGCCCGACGGCGACGAGGACCTCTGGTCGGACGAGTACATGGAGATCGTCGAGCTGGCCTAGACGCCTTAGCGCTTAGGCCCCCAGCCGGCTCTTAGCGCTTACTCCCCAGCCGGCCCTGCGCCCAGGCGGCAGGGCAGTGGTGGGGAAGATCGAGACAGTAAAGCACCGCCGCGGGTTGCTAGGAAGGCAGCCGCGGCGGTGCTTTTATGTACGGGTTGGCTTTAGCGCAGCCAGCCGAAGCTGAGTAGAAATGCTTCGAGCTGCATCATCTCGTCGGTATCGGGGGCGTGGCCGGCGATAGCTTCGAAGGCCGCTGCGGCCTCCTTGGTGCTCGCCGGGGTCGAGTCGGCCGCGACCAAGTATTCTGCTACCGCGGCGTCGACCGGGGTAGCGGAAAGGGTATCCACGCCGGTACCGGTGAGCGAATCCTTGAACGTATCAGCAATGCCATCCAGGATGGTGCGCATTGTGGTCATCATGATTCACCTCCACGTGAATACGGATCGTCTCGATAGTTGATTGCTCAATTATAGGACGGTCGTTTTGTGAAAGCAACCTCTAGGTAACCGCGTGTTAACCTTTTGTTCACTTTATGGCGGGGCGGTGTGACCCCGCCGGTTTTAGAGGTCGCCGAAGAGCTCCATGCCGAAGTAGTGGGCGATGGTGTCGCGAGCAATCCAGACGATGGCTAGGAGGATGACGGCAGCGAGCACGGCGTAAACGGTCCAGCCAAGCACCTTCATCTGCGGGCTGGCCGGGGTGTCGTCCACCACGACGCCATCGGCGTTACGGATGGGATCGCCGGTCATGCAGCGCATGCCGAGTGAAAACAGGAGCGGGATGCCGGCGCCAAAGAGGAGGGCGAGGCCGGCGACGTGGAGGATGGACTGGAAAATCTCGGTGACGGTCATGGCTTTTTAGTGACCTTCCTGCGCGTTAGCGGATTCGGATGCGGCGACCGGTGCGGCGGTAGCGGTGGCGGCGGGGACCGGCTCCTTGAGGTGTGCCATGGAGGAGTCAACGGACTCCGCGTCCTTGTTCCAGTCCTCGTTGACGTTGGAGGCATCCACCGGGTTCATGCGGGAGCGGACGACGATGAGGGTGGCCATGGCGATCAGGAGGACGAAGTCCACGATGGCGCCCACCGTCAGCGAAGAGAAGGCGGATATGCCGTGGGCGAGCCACCAACTGACAAAGCCGACGAAGGCGGCGCAGGGCAGCGTGATCAGCCAGGCCGCGGCCATACGCATGGCCACGCCCCAGCGGACGTCCGCGCCGCGCTTACCGATGCCGGTGCCCATGATGGAGCCAGTCGACACGTGCGTGGTGGACAGTGCCATACCGCCGGTGGCGGAGGTCAGGATGATGGCGGCCGAGGTTGCCTCAGCGGCCATGCCCTGCGGGGACTCGATTTCGACCAAGCCCTTGCCCAGGGTCCGGATAACACGCCAGCCGCCGGAGAGCGTGCCGGCGGCAATTGCCACAGCACAGGCAACGATTACCCAGGTCGGGATGCGCGCCTCAGCGGAGGTCTCGCCTGCGGCCACCAGGGCCAGGAAGATAACGCCCATCGTCTTCTGTGCATCGCCGGCGCCGTGTGCCAAGGACACCAGGCAGGCGGTCACGATCTGGCCGTGGCGGAAGTGTTCGTTCTTGACCTTCGTCGGGATGGTGTTGGTGACCCAGTAGACCAGGGCGGTGGCGCACGCGGAAACCAGCGCGGCGATGACGGGGGAGGCCAGAGCCGGGATGATGATCTTGCCGGCGATGGAGGACCACTCCACGCCGCCGGCGCCCATGGCTGCGAAGGCCGCGCCAATCAGGCCACCAAACAGCGCGTGGGAGGAGCTCGACGGCATGCCCAGCAGCCAGGTGAACAGGTTCCACAGGATGCCGCCGATAAGGCCGGTGAAGACCACCATTAGCAGGGCTGGGCCGTCGGCCGGCACTGCACCGGTGCCCGCGCCGGAAAGATCGTAGGAGTCCAGGTTGACGATCCCCTTGGCCACCGTAGCGGCCACGTTGACGGAGAGGAACGCGCCCACCAGGTTCAATGCCGCGGAGATAGCTACCGCGGTAAAAGGCTTGAGCGCTCCCGTGGCAATCGAGGTCGCCATGGCGTTGGCCGTGTCGTGGAAACCGT
Source organism: Corynebacterium sp. LK2537 (assembly GCF_040946485.1). NCBI lineage: Bacteria > Bacillati > Actinomycetota > Actinomycetes > Mycobacteriales > Corynebacteriaceae > Corynebacterium > Corynebacterium sp. LK2537. The sequence goes on along the minus strand of NZ_JAYWLQ010000001.1, from coordinate 105,024 downwards.
TGGTGAAATCAAACGCGATGGCGGTAATCACCACGATCCCCAGGATGATCAGAGTCGCTGTCACAGTGTCGGCCCCTTGCAGTGCATGAATTAAGTAGTACAGAGTGCATCTGCGGCGCCCAAGCGTCGCGGACGGTCCGAAACATTACTCCTGCCTCGAGATTTAAACAATTTAGCTCATGCACCTATCTGAATTCTCACACTAAATTAATTCCCAGGTTGCCCGGAGTTAACCGAGTGTTAACTTACATTGGCTTTTCCACCTCCGCGGAGGTGGCTAACGCAACATTAAAAGCCCCGATTTCCCCCGAATCAAACACTAAAATAGGGGTTACCATTTCACTACTTTGCGCCGACCGTGACGCAGGAAAAGGAGTCCACCATGTCCTGTTCGTGGGATAAGTGCCAGCACGACCTGAACAAGCGCTGGTCGCAGCTTTCTTCAGCCGAGCAAAAGGGCGTTATCGGCGCCCTCGTTCTGGACGGCGTCCTCAAGGCGACCGCGTGGCACTACCTCTACCACCTGCCCAGCCGCAAGATCCGCGGACCGAAGTGGCTCTGGGCCATCATCACCGCCGTCATCGGCACCTTCGGCCCTGCCGGCTTCCTCCTGGGCGGCATCCGGCGCCGTTAAAACCTGACGCACTTAGTGACAGCCCTGGCATTGGCTAGGCTGTCACTTTTTCTTGTTCGGGGAGTGGCATTCGCTAGCCCCGCGGGGCGGCGCTTCGCGCTTTTCCTACTGGAAATCCCGCCGGCTCCGGTCGCCGGTGGGCTGGCCGGGTTGGGCGGGGTGGTCTGCCTGGTCGGGGTGGGCGCCTTCAAGGCGGCTGACCCTGGCGACCAGGCGGAGTAGGGAATGGATCCTAGTTGCGGAAACCGTGGACCGGAGCGGGGATGAAGCCGCCGCGGTTGATGAACTGGGAGTTGCCCACGGTGTTGACTGGGATGACGGGGGCGTAGCCCAGCAGGCCGCCGAAGTTGACCTCGTCGCCGATCTGGGCGCCGGGCACCGGGATGACGCGCACCGCGGTCGTCTTATGGTTCATCATGCCGATGGCCGCCTCGTCGGCGATCATGCCGGCGATGGTGGTGGCGGAGGTATCACCGGGCAGGGCAATCATGTCGAAGCCGACGGAGCAGATGGAGGTCATCGCCTCCAGCTTGTCCATGGAAATGGCCCCGGACTTGACCGCGTCGATCATGCCCTTGTCCTCGGAAACCGGGATGAAGGAACCCGACAGGCCGCCGACGCGGGAGCAGGCCATCATGCCGCCCTTCTTGACGGCATCGTTAAGCAGCGCCAGCGCAGCGGTGGTGCCGTGGGTGCCGACCTGGTCCAAGCCCATGTGCTCGAGGATGTGAGCGACGGAGTCGCCTAGCTCGGCGGTGGGTGCCAGGGACAGGTCCACGATGCCGAAGGGGACGCCGAGGCGCTCCGCGGCGAGGTTGCCCACCAGCTGGCCGGCGCGGGTGATCTTGAACGCGGCCTTCTTGACCTCTTCGGCGACCTCGTTGAGGGTCGCGCCCTCCAGCGAACCCAAGGCGCGGTCGACTACGCCTGGGCCGGACACGCCCACGGAGACGACGCAGTCGGGCTCCTCGATGCCGTGGAAGGCACCCGCCATGAACGGGTTATCGCCCACGGAGTTGGCGAAAACAACCAGCTTGGCGCAGGCGATGGCGGAATTGTCGCGGGTCAGTTCCGCGGATTCCTTGATGACCTCTCCCATGCGCTTGGCGGCGTTCATGTTGATGCCGGCGCGGGAGGAGGCGATGTTGACCGAGGAGCAGACGAGTTCGGTGGTGGACAGGGCCTCCGGGATGGAGTCGATGAGCTTCTTTTCCGCGGAGGTAGCGCCCTTTTCCACGAGGGCGGAATAACCGCCCACGAAGTTCACGCCGACTTCCTTGGCGGCGCGGTCGAGGGCCTCGGCGACCTCGACGGGGTTGCCTTCGACGCCGGCGACCACGAGGGAGACCGGGGTGACGGAGATGCGCTTGTTGACAATCGGGATGCCCAGCTCGGTCTCGATACCGCGGGCGACCTCGACCAGGCGCTCGGCGCGCTGGGTCACCAGGTCGTAGACCGCCTCGGCGGTGGCGGACATCGTGGGGCGGGTGCAGCCGAGCAAGGAGATGCCCATCGTGACCGTCCGGATGTCCAGGCGGTACTTGTCGATCATCTCGATGGTCTCGAGGACCCGGTGAGTATTGAACGTGTTAACCATGAATCCAGACTCTCCTTAGACCTCGTTCATAGTGGTGAACAGTTCTTCGGATTGGATGCGAATGGACTGCTTCTTCGCCTCCGCGACCGGATCCATCTTCGACTGGATTTCGGCAATAGAGGTGGCGGAATCATCAAACTCGACCCGCAGAATCATCGTGAAAAATCCCGACATCAACGTCTGGGAGATGTCAACAATATTCACATCGAGCTCGGCGAGCTGGGTGGACACGGAGGCAACAATACCGGTGGAATCCACACCGGTCACGGTCATAATCGCAAACATGTCCCTATTGTATCTGTCACTCCACAGGTGGCGGGCTAATGGGCAAAATCGGCAAGGTAATTCGCCTCACGTTGGTACGGTGGGGCTTATGACTGCGAACAAAGTACTCAAGGTCCTCATCATTGGCGGGCACGGCAAGGTCGCCCAGCTCGCCGCGCCGAAGCTGCGCGAGGCCGGCGCCGAAGTCACCTCGCTCATCCGCAACCCGGAGCAGCAGGCCGACATCGAAAAGCTGGGGGCGACGCCGTACCTGGCGGACGTCACCCAACTAACTGTGGAGGACTGGGCCCAGCTGGAGAGCCAGTTCGACGCGGTGGTCTGGTCGGCTGGCAACGGTGGCCGCGGCGGCGAGCAGGTCACCATCGACGTCGACCAGGACGCCGCGCTGGCCAGCATCCACGGCCTCGAGCAGCTGCGCGATCAGGGCGCGAAGGTCCCGCGCTACGTCATGGTCTCCTACAAGGGCGCGACGCAGGCGGAGTTCGACCCGGATCACGACCTCTATACCTATTCGCTAGCCAAGAAGGCCGTGGACGACTACCTGAACTCCACGGACCTGGAGTATGTCATCTTGGGGCCGGCGGTGCTTACCGACGAGCCGGCGGCGGGCATTCAGCTCGTTGCCGATCAGCCCGCGACCTCCACCGATGAGCACACCTCCCGTGAGCTGGTGGCCGCGGTCATCACCGAGGTCGTTACCCGCGAGCAGACCCCGCACAGCCCGGTTTCCTTCGTCGACGGCGAAGGGACGCTCGGCGAAATCGCCTAAACGGGAGACCGTCTGTCGGTCCCGCAGACTTCGTCGATCGCGGAGATTCTCGAGAATATTGGAGGCTCTGGAGACTTCGGAGACTTCGCGGGCCGTGCAGACTCTGGAGACTGTGGGCAGTAAGAAAAGACTTGAGGTGGAGGCCAAAGACCAGATGGCGGATGAACGCGTGAACTCAGCAGCGGGGCAGACACCGCGCAGGGTCCTGCTGGACTGCGACCCCGGCATCGACGATGCCGTGGCGATCCTCTACCTGGCCGGGCGGCACCACGCCGGGGAAATCGACCTGGTCGGGGTGAGCACCATGGGTGGCAACGCCACCGCCAAGCAGACCGCGGTTAACGCCCGCTGGCTCCTAGACGCCTGCGGACTCCCGGATATCCCCGTGGGCGTCGGGGAGGCCGGCCCCGCCGACCGCGAGCTGGTCACCACCCCGGAGACCCACGGCCCCAGCGGCCTGGGGCACTTCGACGCGCACCTGGCCGACGGGGCAGAGCCGAAACGATCGTGGCGGGAGCTGTGGCAGCAGTGCCTGGACGGGGAGGAGCCCGTAGATCTCATCGTGACCGGACCGCTGACGAACGCGGCGCAGTGGGATAACCTCGCGAGGTTCCGCCAGGTCACCGTCATGGGCGGGGCCGTCAACTACCGCGGCAACACCACCCCGACCGCCGAGTGGAACTTCTGGGTGGACCCTTTGGCCGCCCACCGCTTCTTCCACGCCCAACTGCCGCCGGTGGTGCTGTGTTCGCTGGAGGTGACCGAGCAATTCCTCATCACCCCGGAGCGCGCCGATCGGTTGGCGGGCGTGCTTGATAATGCGGACCTGGCCGAGGCGATGCTCGAGATGCTGCGGTTCTACTTCGAGTTCCACGACGCGCAAGGCGAGGGCTACCAGGCCCAGGTCCACGACGCCGTAACCGCGATCGTGACGCTGGGCGCGTGCGCCTATGATGCCGTGCCCACCACCATGGACGTCGAGGTCGACAGCCCACTGCTGCGGGGCACGAGCGTGGCCGACCTGCGCGGGCACTGGGGCCGCGACGCCAACGCTTCGCTCGTGACCGGGGTGGACATCGACCGCGCCCACGCGGAATTGGAGCGGGGCTGGCGGCTGCTAGCCGAATTCGGGCTACAGCACCCGGAACGCTAAGATAGCCACCGTACAGCTGCTGGCTCGAGGTGACATAGAGCAGGCAGCACGGCAATAGCCGTGCTTTTCCTATCCACTACCAACCCGTAGGTGGTCAATTTCTATGTCCCCACTGTTTTCAAAGTCCGCTCCATCTGCTGATTCCGCCGAGACGCGAACCCCCGGCCCGGCCAAGCTCAGCGCCGGCCGCCGCGCCCTCATGGTGGCCGGCGCCCTGGTCGTCGCCGGCACCTGGATCTACCTGGTTCTGCTGCGGCCCACGGATTGGGAGTCCGTGGCCGGCAGCCCCGAGGCACTAATTACCCTGGCCGGCTATTTCGGCGGGGCAGCGCTGCTGCTCGCCGGCGCGCTGCCGTCGCTATCCGCCGAGGCAATCGCCCTCATCCCGGTCTGCTTGGTCATCAACATCGTCATCGGTGAGCTCATCGGCTCGATCGGCGTGCCGCTCTACCTAGATTCCCTGGGCACCGTCCTGATGGCGGCCCTGCTCGGCCCAGTGGCCGGCCTGGCCACCGGCACGCTGTCATCCGTGGTCTGGGGCTTTATCAACCCGGCCGCCCTGCCGTTTGCGGCGGTGTCGGCGGCCACGGGGTGGATGGCCGGGTGGGCCATCCAGCGCGGTGCCTTCCAACGCATCTGGCGCATCGTGGTCAGCGGCGCCATCATCGGCATCGTTAGCGGCATGCTCGCCGCTCCGGTCGCGGCCTTCGTCTACGGCGGCACGGCGGGTCTGGGCACGGGCGCGTTGGTCTCGGTCTTCCGCGAATTCGGCAATTCCCTCCTCGCGTCGGTGACCATGCAGTCGCTGGTCTCCGATCCGCTCGACAAGATCGTGGTCCTTGCAGTCGTGGCGCTCACGGTGAAGGCGCTGCCGCAGCGAGTCCTCAAGCGCCTGCACCCGGCAGTGCAGCCGCGCCAGGACGCCGAGACGAAGTCCTAGCCGCCGGGAATACCAACCGATATGGGCATGGGGATGGGGACGGGCCAGGGCCCGGCCGCGGGCACGCGCGGTGGCGGTAACGCGCCGCGGGCGCCGCAGCGCAGGCTCCACCCGGCGACGCCTGCGACTTTTGCCGCGGTGGCGCGGTTGCTGGTCATCGCGCTGAACCACCCGGCGGTCTCCGCGGTGGTGCTGGGGCTCGCGCTGGTAGTCGGCACCTACCGCGGCCGCGGGCCGGCGGTGGCCATGATGACCTGCGCTATTTCTCTGCCCGCGGCGCTGTCGATGGTCGCCATCCACGCCCCGCACGGTCAGGACCAGATCTTTGCTTTCGTCACCCGCGACGGGTTGGTCCTGGCCGGGGTCTTGTCGCTGCGGTTTTTCGCGCTCGTCGCGGTGGTACTCGCCGCGGTGGCCTGCGTGGACGTGCCCGACGTTGCCAAGGCGATCCAGGCCTCTAAGGCCGGGCACAAGGTGGCCTATATCGTGGGCGCCTCGTTGCAGCTGCTGCCGCGGGGCACCCGGGTCGTCGGCGTAGTCCGGGACGCTAACCGCCTGGAAGGCCGCGCGCCTAGCTGGCGGAACCTGGCCAGCCGCTATATCGGCCCGGTGGTCTCCTTGCTGCTGTACCAAGCCACGGCGCAGGCCAAGGCACTCACCGCCGTCGGCTTCGACCAGCCCGGCCCGCGCACGGTGCTCCGCCCGGTCCCGGACACCCTAGGCCAACGGGTCTTCCGCTGGGCCGCCGTAGTCGCCGGGCTGGCCGTCGTGGGGTGGTCGCTATGGAGTTAGCCCAGCTGGCCGACCGCGTTCGGGAGTCCTCCGCGCGGTTGGTGCAAGTCGTGGTGCCGTATAGCTACCAGGTTGAAGACGTCGCCGAGGCGCTGGCCGGCGCGCTGGAGACCCAGGCGGTGCTAGGCGCTGACCCGCAGGTGCACATCTCCGCGCTGCGTTCCACGGTCATTGAGGAACTGGCCATCCCGCTCGAGCACGCCGGCTGGACGCGGGAGAGCATGGAATGCCGGTGCACCGCGGTGCTCGCGCAAGTGGGCTTAAGCGAGCACGCGGAGCGCGACCCGCGGCAACTGTCCGGCGGCCAGACCCGCCGTCTGGCTATCGGCGCGCTGACCATCGTCTCCCCGGCAGCGGTCGTGCTGACCGAGCCGCTCGCGGGCCTGGACAGTAGGTCCCGGGCGGGCATCGTCGAGCTCCTCCACGCTTTGGACGGCAGCCGGGTGGTGACGATCAGCCACGCCGTGGAAGAAGACCTGGGTGGCGAGGTCGTCGCCCTCGCCGCCACCACGGACGAGCCGGACCTGGCTGCCGGGGTGCAGGCCCTCGACCTGCCGGGTGCCGGGACGAGGATAGAGCCCGCGGCCGGGTCGGTAGCGGATGCGGCGGGGGAGAGCCTGCCCGTGCGGGACCTGGTGGTGCGCCGCGGGGCGGGCCGGCGGCGCTGGTGGCAGTTCCGGCAGACCCAGGACCCGGGTTTTCAGGTGGGTCCGGTCGACTTCGATCTCGTACCCGGTCGGGTGCTGTGGGTGCGCGGGGACAACGGCAGCGGGAAGACCACGCTGGTGCGCGCGTTGGCGGGCCTGGATGGCCATGAACCGGTTTGTGACTCCGTCGCGGCCTGCCTGCAGTCGCCCTTCGACCAGGTGGCGGCCCCCACCGTGGAGACGATGCTGGGCTCGGCACAGGCGTGCAGGCAACTCGGCCTTGACCCCCAAACGCACCCTTTGGACCTGCCGGTCTCCCAGCTGCGGGTGGCCCAGGTTGTCGCCACCGCCCGGCGGGCGGCCCGCGTCGTAGTCTTCGACGAACCGGATACCTACCTCGCGCCCGCCCACCGAGAGGTCATCGCCGGACTTATCGCCCGGGTGGCGGCCACGGGCGCGGCGGTGGTGTTGACCTGCCACAACGAAAAATTCGTGCACGACCTGCCTGCGGGGCTGGCCGTGCACGAATTGTGGCTGGGGCGGACGGGGAAGGACCTGTCCTAGTCGACGCCGTCCTTGCGGATGGAGTGCTCGACGATGTCGAGGACGCTGCTTAGCCGCTGGGTATCACCCATGGCCAGCCGGTTGATGAACCCGTCCATGAAGGTCTCCAGGTAGATGACCAGGGTCTCGACGGGGACGTCGTCGCGCAGCCGGCCCTTCTCCGCGTTGGAGTACAGGCGCTGGCGGACCGCGTCGTCCAGGATGGACTGGTGGTCCTTCCAGCGGGCACGGAAGGAGGCATCCGTGCGCAGCAGCGAGATGATCTCCAGGCGGGTGGCCAGCCAGTCGTAACGCTCCGGCTGGTTGAGCATGTTGCGCATGACCTCAACCAAGCCCTCGCGGGCGACGACCTCCGCCTGGCGGGCGGCGTCCTCGCGGGCCAGGGCCAAAAACAGCGACTCCTTGTCACCGAAATGGTGGAAGATAGCACCGCGGGACTTGCCTGTCGCTTCCTCCAACAGGCGCACCGTGGCACCCTCGTAGCCATGCTCCGCGAAGCAGCGCCGAGCACCTATCAGGATGTCGTGGCGGCGCCGGTTGAGTTCGCTATCGCTGACGATGGGCATGTTGTGACCTCTTGCTCTGTGGGTGGACGTGGACAGGAAATTGCGCGTAGGCGCATGAGCCCCGCGGGGCGGGTGCGGGAATAGCTAAAGGGGGCCGCGAGGCTCCCGCAGGTTGACGCCGCGGGAGTGCAGCCCCCTCTAACTTCAGGGTGCGGCTATATCGAGCCTAGCCAGCTTAGGACTTAACCATCTGGCGCAGCACGAACTGGAGGATGCCGCCGTGGCGGTAGTAGTCAGCCTCACCAGGGGTGTCGATGCGCACGTCGGTGTCGAACTCGACGGTGGAGCCGTCCTCCTTGGTGGCGGTGACGTGGACCTCCTTCGGGTGGCCCTCGTTGTTGAACTCGCTCAGGCCAACGATGTCGAAGGTTTCGGTGCCGTCCAAGCCGAGGGACTCGTGGGAGTCGCCGTCCTTGAACTGCAGCGGAGCCACGCCCATACCGATGAGGTTGGAGCGGTGGATGCGCTCGTAGGACTCGGTGATGACGGCCTTGACGCCCAGCAGGTTGGTGCCCTTAGCAGCCCAGTCACGGGAGGAACCGGTGCCGTATTCCTTACCAGCCAGAACGACCAGCGGGGTGCCCTGCTCCTTGTAGTTCTGAGCAGCGTCGTAGATGAACGCCTGCGGGCCACCCTCCTGGGTGAAGTCGCGGGTGTAGCCGCCGGTCACGTCCACCAGCTGGTTAGCCAGGCGGATGTTCGCGAAGGTACCGCGGACCATGACCTCGTGGTTACCACGACGGGAGCCCAGGGAGTTGTAGTCCTTGCGGGCCACGCCGTGCTCGTCCAGGTACTGGGCGGCCGGGGTGCCCGGCTTGATGGCGGAAGCGGGGGAGATGTGGTCGGTGGTGACCGAGTCGCCCAGCTTCACCAGGACGCGAGCGCCCTTGATGTCTTCGACGTCGCCCGGCTCGAGCTGCATGCCCTCGAAGTACGGTGCCTTGCGGACGTAGGTGGAGTTCTCGTCCCACTCGAAGGTCTCGCCCTCCGGAACGTCCAGGTTGCGCCATGCGTCGTCGCCCTTGAAGACGTCGGCGTAGTCGGCCTCGTACATCTCGCGGGAGATAGCGGACTGGATGGTCTCCTCAATCTCCTCGGTGGACGGCCAGATGTCCTTCAGGAAGACGTCGTTGCCGTCCTGGTCCTGGCCCAGGGCCTGGTTCTCGAAGTCGAAGTCCATGGTGCCGGCGATAGCGTAGGCGATGACCATGATCGGGGACGCCAGGTAGTTCATCTTGACGTCCGGGGAGATGCGGCCCTCGAAGTTACGGTTACCGGACAGGACTGCGGTAGCAGCCAGGTCGTGCTCGTTGATGGCGTCGGAGATCTCGTCCGGCAGCGGGCCGGAGTTACCGATGCAGGTGGTGCAGCCGAAGCCGGAGAGGTAGAAGCCCAGAGCCTCGAGGTCCTTCCACAGGTCGGCGCGCTGGAAGTAGCCGTCGACAACCTGGGAACCCGGGGCGCAAATGGTCTTGACCCACGGCTTGGAGTGCAGGCCCTTCTTAGCCGCGTTGCGGGCAATCAGGCCGGCGCCGACCATGACGGACGGGTTCGAGGTGTTGGTGCAGGAGGTGATGGAGGCGATAGCCACCATGCCGTGGTCCAGGGTGTACTCGCCACCGTTCGGGGAGTTGACCACGACCGGGTGGGACTGACGTCCGGAGGAACCCTTGGCGGCGGACTCGTTGTTGCCCGCGCGGGACTGGTTCAGGCCGCCGGTGACGTCGACGTCGTCGTCCGGAGCGCCGCCCTCGTCGGTCATGCGCTTGGCCTCAACGGTGGTCTCGTCGACGATGACCTCGTCGGTGGTGTAGTTGCCCAGGTCCTTACGGAACTGCTCCTTGGCCTCGGACAGCAGGATGCGGTCCTGCGGGCGCTTCGGGCCGGCGATGGACGGAACCACGGTGCCCAGGTCGAGCTCGAGGTACTCGGAGTACTCGGCCTCCGGAGCGTCCTGCTCCAGCCACATGCCCTGTGCCTTGGCGTACTCGCGGACACGGTCGATCTGCTCTTCCGGACGGCCGGTGAGCTCGAGGTACTTGATGGTCTCTTCGTCGATCGGGAAGATGGCCGCGGTGGAGCCGAACTCCGGGGACATGTTGCCGATGGTGGCGCGGTTAGCCAGCGGGACGGACTTGACGCCGTTGCCGTAGAACTCGACGAACTTGCCGACAACGCCCTGCTGACGCAGCATCTCGGTGATGGTCAGAACGACGTCGGTAGCGGTCACGCCGACCGGGATCTCACCGGTCAGCTTGAAGCCGACGACCTTCGGGATGAGCATGGAAACCGGCTGGCCCAGCATGGCAGCCTCGGCCTCGATGCCGCCGACGCCCCAGCCCAGGATGCCCAGGCCGTTTTCCATGGTGGTGTGGGAGTCGGTACCGATACAGGTATCCGGGTAAGCCAGGCCCTCGTTGTCGAAGACGACGCGGGACAGGTACTCGATGTTGACCTGGTGGACAATACCGGTTCCCGGGGGCACCACGCGGAAGTTGGAGAAGTTCTCGGAGCCCCAGCGGAGGAACTGGTAGCGCTCCTCGTTGCGCTGGTACTCGATCTCGACGTTCTTCTCGAGAGCGTCGGAGGAACCGAAGGCCTCGGTGATAACGGAGTGGTCGATGACCATCTCGGCCGGGTTCAGCGGGTTGACCTGATCCGGGGTGCCGCCCAGAGCGGACACGGCCTCGCGCATGGTGGCCAGGTCGACCACACAGGGAACGCCGGTGAAGTCCTGCATCAGAACGCGGGCCGGGGTGAACTGGATCTCGGTGTCCGGCTCAGCCTTCGGGTCCCAGTTGGCCAGGGCATCGATGTGCTCCTTGGTCACGTTCTTGCCGTCTTCGTGGCGCAGCAGGTTCTCGCCGAGGACCTTCAACGAGTAGGGCAGCTTGGACATGCCCTCGACAGCGTTGATGTCAAAGTAATCGTAGGACTTGCCGTTGACGTCAAGAGTCTTCTTGGCGCCGAAAGAGTTCAAGCTTTCAGTCACAGGGAGCTCCATTCCTTGTTTGAGAACTAAGATGTTCGCCATCGTCGCTCAGGTATTAGTTCCGCATACTCGCCCGAGCGCCCCGCGTGAGCGGGGAAACTAGGGCGAAGTTAATAGCCATGGGATATATACTTCGGAGACGACGTGAACGCGATGGTTCATTTATCCATCATAGATGGCTGAACCGTCGACTGCCTTAACTATAACAGTACGCGCGTTCTGTTTCCAGCATTTTGACGCTTCGCGGCGAGTCGGATGCGCGTGGGGTGCGAGTTGATGCGTAATGTGGCCCCGTAAACAATCCCACCGGGTCCGGTCTATTCCCAGCTCAACGCACTGTTGGGGAAGGACCTGGGATGCGACAAGGAGACGAGACGATGATTCCGCAAGGGGTAGATGTTCCGGACTTGGCGGAACAGCTGGACCAGGATTCGGTTGCATTTACTAACCCCGTTTTAGCGGGGGACCCGGGTGCGCAGGCGGACGCGCAGGCCTCGTTGCGGGACGGCGACGGGATTGCCGTCGTGGACATCGCGGGCGGTTCGCCGGCCGATTATCGCGACGTCGCCCAGGAGCTGCAGGACGCCACCGGCCTGGATACGGTCATCGTCCAGTCTCCCGGAACTATCTCTGTGGTTAGTGATTCCTTGTCCCGCGCCGAGATTGAATCTGCCCAGGCCGGGGTCCCTACAGGGCTGGTGCAATCCGAGGCCCTCGACGCCTTCTATGTCGGCGTCGACCAGACTCCGTTTAGCTACGTGTCCGCTGCGATGGTCGTGGTCGCGGTTCTTGCCGTGGTCGGGGCAATCTGGGCCTTCCGGCAGGCGGTTCGCGGCGTCCAGCGAACCGAACCGGCGCCGGCCTAGAGGGGTAGTGCGGGTGTCGCCGGCAGTAGGCGCAGCCGCCGGCGCTAGGTGTCCGCGCTAAGAGCGTAACGATTGTCCATGTAACGATAGGGCCGCTTCTGGTCGTGGGGCCCGGGAATAAATCGGGGTCGGTAGGTGTTAAGGGGCGCCGCCGTTAGGCGCAGTGGTCAACCTTGTAGGGTTGACCACTTTTTCGATCCGCACGCCCGTCGGTGGGGCACGTGTTACATGATCGAGCAAGAAAAGCACGAAAGTGACGAAACTCACAGGCTTAGTCTCAAGTTGGTAACGGTGCTGGTGACGGCGAAATGTTAAGTGCTGTGACTTTACTTAACTCGTGTGGTTTGTGAGAAACCTATGCGAGATATGGCGTATGTGCTTTATGGTTTCCATAGCAACTCATGAGGTGAATTGTGGAACATGGTTCACGGATTGAGGCTTGACTGGAACGTTCAGACGTACGCGGTACGGGCATGTGGGGAAGCACGCCAAGACCGGGCGAAGGGCCGTTGTGGTTGGGGTTCAACCGTTTGCCGAGTCCGGCAGTTGGCCTATGGGTTGGAGTTAATGTCCAATCTTTGTATTGCCAGCAGGCTAGGAGGAGACAAGTCGTAGGCCTTTACCTTTGTTCTTAAGTGTCGTGCCCATACCGACGGTCTTTCGTTCCGCGATGACCGATTTGCGGGGTGGCTGCTGCGCCCGGAGCTCATGCCGATGGGGAAGTCTGTGCCTGAGTCCGCCCAACAGCCGTTCCCATAGACGGGATGGGTGAGCGCGCTCTTCTGCTCACGGTTGAGAACCTGCGGCTTCGGCATACCTTTGTGCGAGGTAGGCCTGTCTCAACACGCCTAGCTTGCTGGCCAAGGAGCATATTCGTGGCCACCACATCCAATGTGAACGCGCGGAGTAATTCCGGCCGTTCTTTCAAGTCCCGTTTCCGGGCGGCGTTTTCCGCTGTTGCCTGTACGGCAGCGTTGTCTACCGTCGCCACTTTGACCCCGACTGTTGCCAACGCCGATGAGCCGGGCGACGACCTGAAGCGCCTGACCCGGGAACTGACCCGCGGTAGCAGCTCGATCTCCGACGTCGCCGGCGCCATTGCCGACGTCCAGGGCGAGATCTCTCGCCTGGAGGGCGAGATCGGTCGCTACCGCGAGATCGTCAACCAAGCCCTGGTCGACCTCCAGGACGCGCGCACCGAGGCCCAGCAGGCCCGCGACGGCGCCGCCACCGCCAAGGAAGAACTCAACGGCGCCCAGGTCGACGTCGAAAAGGCGCAGGAAAAGCTCGACGAGATTTCCCGCTCGGTCTACCGCCGCTCCGGTACCTCGGACGCGGTGACCAACGCCGCCGGCGCCGACGCGCGGGCGGAGAAGTTGGAGCGCCAGAGCTACCTGGCGGGCCAGTCCGATAAGCAGCGTGCTGTCGTCGAAGACCTGGAAAAGGTCCGCACGCAGAAGGCCAACAAGGAATCCCAGCTGCGCCTGGCCAAGGAACTGGCCGACCAGCGCGAGGAGCGCGCGACCTCCGCCGAAGAGGACGCCCGCAAGACCCTGGAAGACTCCCTGGCCGAGGTGGAAAAGATCTCCGCCGAGCGCGACGAACTGGCGCACCAGGAAGAAGACGCCCAGGAAGCATTGGATGAGGCCCGCGGTCACTCGCACAGCGCTAACCGCGGCGCTGAAAACTCCGACAAGGACGACAACCAGTCTGCTGCTAGCGGCCGCTCGCAGTCCGCGACTGCGACCTCGACGGCCGCCCCGCGGGAGGAGTCGACCTCCACTCGCGCGGGCGCTGAAAACAACACCTCGGCGCAGGCCTCGACCTCGGAGAGCGCCTCCGCGTCCGAGTCTTCTACCTTGACCGAGTCCGCTGGTTCGTCTGAATCCGCGGAGCCGACCGAGGCCCGCGATTCCTCGGCTACCTCCACCAGCGCGGAGAGCGCCGGTGCGGGCAACAACGGCTCGCAGCAGGATGAGCCGACCGTGCAGGGGCTCGAGTCGGCACCGCGTTCCGGTGCCGGCGATGCCGACGCCGGCGACCAGCTGAGCGCTCGCGAGGATGGTTCTTCGGCAGAGGACATGGCAGTGCTGTCGAGCGCGGCCATGGCCGTGGCGGAGGGCATTGTGGCCGGTTCTCAGCCGGTGCACTCGCAGCTCGAGGAGGCTACCGCGGACGAGTCCACCGGTAGCCTGCCGGCCCTGCAGGGCGAGGGCCAGGGCGAAGAGGACGCAGACCTGACGAGCCAGCTGGGCGGCGTGCTGGAGGAGCTCGAGACCTCTGACTCGGTGACCGAAGAGGCCAGCGACGCAGTCTCCGACATGGGCCGCGAGGCCCAGATCGAGGCCGTCATCGCGCGAGCTGAGTCCCAGATCGGCGTGCCTTACGCCTGGGGCGGCGGCGACGCCAACGGCCCGACCCAGGGCATCCGCGACGGCGGCGTGGCCGACTCCTTCGGCGACTACAACAAGGTCGGCTTCGACTGCTCCGGCCTGGTGCTCTACGCCTTCGCCGGCGTGGGCATCTCCCTGCCGCACTTCACCGGTTACCAGTACAACCACGGCGAGAAGATCCCGACCTCCGAGATGGAGCGTGGCGACCTGATCTTCTACGGCCCCAACGCCTCGCACCACGTCGCCATCTACTTGGGTGACGGCATGATGCTGGAGGCCCCGCAGTCGGGCCAGAACGTGCAGAAATCTCCGGTGCGTTACGGGGGTATGGCACCGTATGCCGTACGTCTCATCTAGCGTCGCCAAATATTAAGCCACCAACTTTAGTTGGTACTGTCAGGATTATGACTGACGCACAACAGACTAATCCTGGCTATGACGCCCTCCTCGTTCTTTCTTTCGGTGGCCCGGAAGGAAACGAGGAGGTCGTCCCGTTTCTGGAGAACGTCACTCGCGGCCGCGGCATCCCTCGAGAGCGCCTCGTGAAGGTCGGCGAGCACTATTTCCACTTCGATGGTGTCAGCCCGCTCAATGGGCTCAACCGCGAAATCATCGACAACGTCAAGGGCGAGCTCGCCCGCCGTGGCATGGATCTGCCCATCTACTTCGGCAACCGCAACTGGCACCCGTTTGCCAACGAGGCAGCCGACCAGATGGCCGCCGACGGCGTGCGCCGCGCGCTCGTCTTCGCCACCTCCGCCTGGGGCGGCTACTCCGCCTGCCGGCAGTACGACGAGGACATCGTCGCCATGCGTAAACACCTGGCGGAGCAGGGCCTGCCCGAGATTGAGTTCACGAAGCTGCGGCAGTTCTACTCCCACCCGAAGTTCATCGGGGAGATGGCCCGCGCGCTCAAGGACGCGTGCGCCGAGATTCCGCAGGACAAGTGGGACAGCACCCGCGTGCTGTTCACCGCCCACTCGGTGCCGAACGCCCACGACGCCGTCGGCGGCGCGGAAGGCGACAAGAACCTCTACTCCCGCCAGGTGGCGGAGGCGGCCCGGCTCATCGCCGAGCAGGCGGGGATTGGCCGCTACGACCTGGTGTGGAACTCCCGCTCCGGCAACCCGGCCACGCCGTGGCTGGAGCCGGACATCGTGGACCACGCCACGGACATCCACAACGACGAGGGCGTGGAAGCGATCGTCGTCTGCCCGGTGGGCTTCATCTCCGATCACATGGAGGTCATCTGGGACCTGGACTCGGAGCTGGCCGAGGCTTGCCGCGAGATGGGCGTCGAGATGTCGCGCATCCGGACCGCCGGGCCGACCCCGGCTTTTACCGAGATGATCGTCGATCTCGTCGAAGAGATGACCGCCGGCGCTCCCCGCGAGGACCTGGGCGAGGTCACCACCCAGGGCTGCACCGTCAACGGCGAGCCCTGCGCCCCGGGCTGCTGCGACATCTGGTCGCTGCGCAAATCCAGCTAGCGGGCGAAATCACTGAGCGCGTAGGCCACCCCGGCCATGCGCGCCTGGCGGATGTGCCGCCACAGGCGCAACAGCTGGGGATCCAGGCTGTGATCGCCCAGGCGATCCGTGACGGTCTCGATGATGGCCGCCACGCGATCGGCGCGGGCGAAAAGCTTAGCCGCGCGCCCCGGCACGCACGACGGCAGGCCGGGGGTGTCGTAGAAATCCGCGAGCGTGCCCACGGTAAGCCGGGCATCGGCGGCGTTTATCTTACGCTGCCCGCTGGCCTCGATGAGCTGCGCGGATTCTTCCGTCGCAGCCGAAAGCACAGCGTTCGCCTCGCCCGGGCTGAGCCAGGCTGGCTCGGGCAGGCGCCCAGCCACCTCGTAAGCGAGCCACCAGGTCGCCCCGTCGTGAAAGTCGGGGGCTAAGACTAGGTGGCGGTCGGGATCTGCGGTGCGCACGACGATACCGCCGGCCCCATTCGCCGCCACGTGTTCCGCGGCCTCCGTACCCGCGGGCAGGGCGGGCGGATCCCCGGGGCCGGAGAGAATCAACCGCAGCGCCGGCTCCGGCCGGGCGCCCGGCGACAGCTCGGCGTCGTCTGCGGCGTTGTCGCGGATGAGCCGCAGCAGCTCAATGCCGGGCTCGCCGTGGCGGACATAGACCGGCCCGCCTAGCTCCTCGAGGGCCTGCAGCGTCGCATCCGCCGACTCGTGGTGGTAGAGCCAAGCTCCCAACCAGACGGCGGTGTTTTGCAGTGGTGACCACACCTCGGCGCGCATATCCATGACGGGACAGTCTAGTAGATAAGATATTCCGCCATGAGCTTCAACTCCCGAGACCCCTACGGCGGCGATATTTTCGCCGGACACGCGCGCAAGCAGCCGAAGAACTACCCCGAGGTGCCTGCCGAACCCGGGCTCGTGGTGGAGGTCCGCGGGGACGAGCAGGAATTTACCGGGGCGGTCCAAGGCGTGGACAAGACGGTCTTCGGCGAGGTCGTCCGGCTCGCCGACCGCCACGGCAACGAGCGGGTGTTCAACCTAGTCAAGGGCGGCTTCCTCATCGAGGGCAAGCCGGTGACCCTGGTGCGTTACGTGGAAAAGCAAGCCCCGCGCCGCTCGAACTCCGGCTCCCGGCGGGTGGAAAACCTCGAAGCCAAGGTGGCCGCGCCGTCTCGCATTTGGGTCGAAGGCATCCACGACGCCGCGATCGTGGAGAAGGTCTGGGGCCACGACCTGCGCGTCGAGGGCGTGGTCGTCGAATACCTCGAGGGCTTAGACAACCTGCCGGAGCGGCTCGCGGAGTTTCGCCCCGAGCCCGGGCGCCGCATTGGCGTGCTGGCCGACCACCTAGTCGAAGGTAGTAAGGAGAGCCGGCTGACCCGCGCGGTCGGCTCGGACTGCCTGGTCACCGGGCACCCGTACATCGATATCTGGGCCGCGGTAAAACCGGAGCGCCTGGGCCTTAAGAGCTGGCCGGAAGTGCCCTACGGCGAGGATTGGAAGACGGGTATCTGCAAGCGCGTGGGCTGGTCCGATCCGAAGGAAGGCTGGCACCGCGTCTACAGCGCGGTGAATTCCTTCCGCGACCTAGAGCCCAGCCTGATCGGCGCGGTCGAGCGCCTCGTAGACTTCGTGACCACCCCGGAGCTTTCCAAGGAGGACCTGCTCTAGGCCTGGTTGCCGCGCTCCAAAAGGCGGACGGCTAGTTGCCAGCCGGCGCTCTCGGCCGCCCAGCCGGCGGCTTGCAGGCGCTGGGACATCGCCTGCTTGGAGATGCCGAGCTGCTCGGCCGCCTCGTTCTGGTTGTAGCCGGAACGCACCAGGGAGGTGGCCTCGCGCCCCTCGGCGGTGCGCTTATGGAGCACGTAGCCGAGCAGTCCGAAGGCGGCGGCGATGTCGTCCGCCTCCGACTTGCGGGCGTGCACGTCTGTTTTGGCCCGGACCTGGCCGGCGCGGGGGGAGCGCCCCAAGGCCCCGGAGGCCGTCGCGCGCGCCACGGCTTTGTCGGTGGCGCCGGGGCACAGGCCGATCCCGACGGCCCAGTCGCCGTCGGCCAGCAGCGCCATGACCACCTCGCAGACCGACGAGGGGGAGTCGACCACGGTGCGGATGTCCTCCACGCCGAGGATGGTGAAATCGTCGACGCCGTCGAGGGTGGCGAGCGCCTGGGCGGAACGCTTGACGAGGTCGGCGCGGTGCATGGAGGAACCGCGGTAGCGAGCGTGCACGGCGAGCATAGGGATCCAGCTCCTTCCCGGAAGTGGCCAATAGGGAATTATGGCAAGGCAAAAGCCTTGACCTTTTCTCTTAGTCTACTTCCTGGGCTTGACTTAGTTGAGGTTGGGGTAGTCGGGACTCAACATAGAGGCCGCCCAGCCCGGCGGCTGCGGCAAGGAGGAACGCGGCGAGGATCCACGGGGAAAGCCCGCTCGTGAGGGCCTCGCCGAAGAAGACACCGATGACCGTCGTGGGGATGGAACCGACTAAAGTTGCGGTAACGAACTGCCAGAACGGGATACTCGTCAGGGCGGCGGTGTAGTTGAGTAAGGAGAAGGGCACGCCCGCCACCATGCGCAGGCTGCAGATGGCCAGCCAGCCGCGGCGGGCCAGTCGGGCGTTGAGTCCGGCCACCGCCGGGTGGGATAGCCGCGGGCGCATCCACTCGCCGAAGAGCTTGCGTACGCCCAAGAAGGCGAGCGCGGCCGATACCGTCAGGCAGACCAGCGCCAGGCTAAGCCCTAGCGCCGGCCCGAAGAGGATTCCCGCCGCCACGGTCCAGATGGTCCGCGGAAGAGGAAAGAGGGTAAAGACGATATAGGACAGCGCGAAAAGCACGACGAAGAAATCGCCGTACTGCTGGGCCCCGGCCCGCAGGTCGGCCAACTCGGGGACGTCGACATAGCGCGCCGCCACGGCAAAGACGGCCACGGCCACGAGGATGACCAGCCAACGCCGCCAGCCCAGCTCGCACAGCGTGCGCACGGCGTCGCGCGCGACCTGGACCAGGAAGCTGCCGAAGCTGCGTAACCAGCCCCACGCGGAGTTCTCATCGTGCATGCCGGACACCTTGCTCTATGCCTGTGCTCTCTATCGGTGTTGTGCGAAGTCGACGTGGTGAAGAAAGAAAAAATCCCGCGTTCTTGTTCGAAGAACGCGGGAGAGTCATTGTGCCCGGAGGGGGACTTGAACCCCCACGTCCGTTAATAGGACACTAGCACCTCAAGCTAGCGCGTCTGCCATTCCGCCACCCGGGCAGGGTGTTTTCAGCCGTTACCGGCTTCGGCACTCCCAAAACTCTAGCCTGCCGGCGGCGGGCAAACAAATCGCCAGTACAAGGCGGTAAACGCCCGCGTGATTATGGAACCATTGTTAGGAAGTTCCTTTCCTTCCCCGCGTGGGCAAGGGGAAGGTGGTTGCCCTCCGCGGGCGCGGTCCGGGCAACCGGCGGGGTAACTGGCGGGGCAGTTCCACTTTTGGAACTGCGCCAAACTCTGGGGTGTGGTGGGGCGATGAATATGGTGCGCGTTACTGACAGACACGGAATGTGTTTTCCGGTACAAATGGGAGTATGACTTCTTACAACGATTCTCGATTCCCTGGCCCCGATCCTTATGCGCCGCTGCGGGATCTCCCGTCGTTCGCTCTGTCCTCGTCCGACCTCGTCGACGGGGACGAGCTCGAAGAGCGTTTCCGCGCGCCGGAGAGCGTCTCCCCGCAGCTGGAGTGGTCCAACCTGCCGGAGGGCACCAAGTCCCTGGCCGTGACCTGCTTCGACCCGGATGCCCCGACCGCCGCCGGTTTCTGGCACTGGGCGGCCTTCAACATCCCGGCCGATGTCACCGAGCTGCCCACCAACGCGGGCGCCGCCGAAGACCTCGGCATCGAGGGCGTTATCTCCCTGCGCAATGACTCCGGCAAGCGCACCTACCACGGCCCGCAGCCGCCGGCCGGCCACGCCCCGCACCGCTATCTCTACGCAGTGCACGCCGTGGACACGGAAAAGCTGGACA
This sequence comes from Corynebacterium sp. LK2537, assembly GCF_040946485.1. NCBI lineage: Bacteria > Bacillati > Actinomycetota > Actinomycetes > Mycobacteriales > Corynebacteriaceae > Corynebacterium > Corynebacterium sp. LK2537. The sequence continues at coordinate 85,336 of NZ_JAYWLQ010000001.1, read as the reverse complement.
TTGATCCGGACGCCACCCCGACGGTGCTGGGCTTCAACCTGCACTTCCACGCGATTGGCCGCGCCATCCTGTGGGGCTGGTACGAGGAGAAGTAGTCCTCACTGACCCTATGGCCAACAACGACAATCCCGGGGTGACGATCCCACTGCAGTTGCGAGTGGGCGGAGCCTTTATCGCCGTCGCACTCGTCCTCGTCATCATGACCATCGTCGCGGTACTCACCGAAGGGTGGATGAGCCCCTTCGTGTGGACCCCAGCCCGCGTGGCGCTGGTGGTCGCCGCGCTGATCATCGGTGCTTTCGCCACCATCCGCAAGGACCAGCGCCCCAGCATCACTCAGGTGGTGGCGCTGGGTGGGGCAGTGCTGATTATCATCGCCAGCCGTTTCCTGCCCAGCGCCGAGCTGGCCGTGATGGGCCAGTGGTGGCTGCTCATCTATTCCGGCCTAGCGCTGGTCTGCGCGCTCGTACTGCGCCGCAGCCTGGCCCCTCGCTCCTAGGCGGGCAGTTCCCTACACGGGCTGGCGGCGGTCGGAGGCGCCGGCACACTACCTAGAAATGAAAAGCGCCGAAAAGAAGAAGCTAGGGCTGCGAATGCAGCCCTAGCTTTTGTTTATGTTTCGCTCTTTGTTGGAAGGGATTATTCCTTCCACGGCAGGCCGGAGCCGACCGCCTCGCTGATGTTGCCCAGGCCGTGGGCGCGGATCTGCTCGGCAATCCCTAGGTGGATGTCGCGGATCCAGTCCGGGCCGCCGTAGATGAAGGGGGTATAGCCCTGCAGGAGGCTGGCGCCGGCCGTGATGCGCTCCCAGGCCTGCTGCGGGGTGAAGATGCCGCCGACCGAGACGATGGGCAGCTCGCCGCCCACGTGCTCGTGGAGCAGGCGCAGGACCTCCAGGGAGCGCGCGGCCACCGGCGCGCCGGAGACGCCGCCGGCCCCCATGTCCTCGACCTCTGCGGCCGGGGTCTTGAGTCCCTTGCGGGAGATGGTGGTGTTGGTGGCGACGATGCCGGCCAGGCCGACCTCGCGGGCCAAGTCGGCGACGGCGAGGACGTCCTCGTCGGACAGGTCCGGGGCGATCTTGACCAAGACCGGGGCCGGGGTTACCTCGGCAACGGCGGTGAGGATGGGACGCAGCGATTCCACGGCCTGCAGATCGCGCAGGCCCGGGGTATTCGGGGAGGAGACGTTGACCACCAGGAAATCGGCCAGCGATCCCAGAACTGAGGCCGAACGGCGGTAGTCGTCGACGGCCTGGTCCACCGGGGTGACCTTGGTCTTGCCGATGTTGATGCCAATGACGTCGTCGCTGCGGCGGGCCCGCAGGTTGCGGGCTACCTCCTCGGCGCCCTGGTTGTTGAAGCCCATTCGGTTGAGCAGACCTTTGTCCTTGGGCAGGCGGTAGAGCCGGGGTGCCGGGTTACCCGGCTGGGCGGCCGCAGTGACGGTGCCGAGCTCGGCATAGCCGAAACCGATGGGTCCCCAGGCGTCCGCCGCGGTGGCGTTCTTGTCGAAGCCGGCAGCCAGTCCGAGCGGGCGCGGGAAGTCCACGCCGAAAACGGTCTGGCGCAGGACCGGGTCCTTGACCGGCAGGACCTTGTTCAGCCCGCGGTTGACCGGCCACGCGACGTGGAAGCCGTGGAGGGCCGAGCTCATCAGGTGGTGGATGCGCTCGGCATCGATCTGAAACATGGCCTTGAGCGCGGCATCGTAAACCTTGCCCCGGACGGTGCGGAAGATGGTGGGCATGGTGGTAACTCCTTAAATGTCTTTAATGATCTGCAGTCCGTAGCCGGTGGCGGAGGCAATCGCAATGGTTCCGTCGCTGAGCGCGACCATGTGCTGGGCGTTGGCCACGGTGGAGACCTGTGCGCGCTCCTCGGGAACGCCCTTGGAAATCTCGAAGGCCTGCGCCCGGTTGTTGTCGGTCGTGGTCGTCCACGCCAGCTGCCGGGATTCGTCCCAGGCCGTGGCCCACGGCACCCCGTCGGTGTTGCCGTACTGGTGCAGGCGGATGACGTCCTCGGCGTTGTAGATAGCGATCCGCTTGCCCAAGGTGTCGGAAACCACGATGGTGCCGTTCTCACCGACCGAGGCCTGGCCCAGGCCGACGCCTACGCGCAGGCGGCCGCCCGCGCGGGACTGCTCCCAATCCAGTGACTGGATGGTGGAATCCGCGCGCAGGGTACGCACCACGTTGTCCGTGCCGTCCTGGTTCGGTACCGCCAGAAGCTGGTCGGTCGGGTCCTCGACAGCAAAGGAATCGCTACGCTTTCCGTCCTTGTAGATGGCGACGTCGGAGCCTTGATCGGAGGCCACGAAAAGCTCGCCGGTGGAGGTCCGGGCGGCAGCGGTGACGGGGAATTCCTCGTCGACCGTGATCTTCTCCGGTTGCTCGGGGCGGGCCGGGTCGAAGGAGAGAACCTCGGTGCCGCAGCCGAGCAGGAACTCGTTGTCAGCGGCCGAAAGCTGGCCACAATCGGTCGGGATCTCCACCACCGCGGCGGAGCCTTCCTGGAAAGCGGCAGCGTCGCCGACGGCCAGGTGATCGGAGCTGCGCACGGCGATGGTCTCGCCGGTGGCGGCCATGTCGGATACCTCAGCGACCTCGCGGGGGAGCTGGGCGACCTCGCCGTCGGGATCCGCGGCGGCGGGGGATTCGGCCGGGGTGGCGTTGCCGACCGTGGCGGAGTCGTCCGCCTCCTCTTCCGGCGGGGTTTGTTGGCACCCCGCCAGAGCCAGGGCGGAAACTGCGGAGACAGTCATTACTGCGAAACCGGTCTTAGAAGTCACAAACAGTCATCCTAGCAGTGAGATCTCTAAATCCAGCAGTCCCACCAGAAGCCGGGATCGGCCCGGAACGCCACGGGGCAGTGGGGAGGCGGCGCGAGTTAATCAGAACTGTCTGGAAGGTGTGAGCTTGCTTCGAAAGTCAGACTCGCCCGGGGTGGTCCTCGCGTGGGTGGCGGGGACGTCAGTATGCTGTTCCGGGTGAATAACGTGCAGTACCTCGCCCAAGCAGGCGTAGAACAATCAGATATGTCCTGGTTGCAAGTCATCGTCTTGTCGGTAGTCCAGGGCCTTACCGAGTTCCTCCCCGTCAGCTCCTCGGGGCATTTGCGCATTGTCTCTGAGCTCTTTTGGGGCCAGGACGCCGGCGCCTCCTTCACCGCGGTCATCCAGCTCGGCACCGAGCTGGCCGTCGTGGTCTATTTCGCCAAGCTGATTTGGCAGATCCTGTCCGGCTGGTTCCGCGGCTGGGTCGACAAGGATTCGCGCGGCCAGGACTGGAAGATGGGGTGGATGGTCATCGTCGGTTCCATCCCGATCGGGATCATCGGCTTCTTCGGCAAGGACCTCATCCGGGACGCGCTGCGCAACCTGTGGATCACCGCGGCCATGCTGGTCCTGTTTTCCTTCGTGTTCATCCTGGCCGAAAAGATGGGCAAAAAGACCCGCGGCTTCGACGAGCTGACTATGAAGGACGCCATCGTCATGGGCCTGTGCCAGTGCCTGGCTCTCATCCCGGGTGTGTCCCGCTCCGGCGGCACCATCTCCGGCGGCCTCTTCCTGGGGCTTGACCGCGAGGTGGCCACCCGCTTCAGCTTCCTGCTGGCCATCCCGGCGGTGCTGGCCTCCGGCCTGTTCTCGCTGGGCGATGCCTTCGGCCCGACCGTGGGGCAGTCCGCCACCGGCACCCAGCTGCTGGTCGGCACGGGCATCGCTTTCGTCGTCGGCTACGCCGCGATCGCCTGGCTGCTGAAGTTCGTGGCCAACCACTCCTTCTCTTGGTTCGCCGCTTACCGCATCCCGGTCGGCCTCTTTGTCATGGCCCTGCTGACCTTCGGCGTGCTGCAGCCTTAAGGAGTAGGGCTAACGCCGCAGTCGCCCGTGGGTCGTACAGGCCCGGCTGTGGCGTTGTGCGCGTCGGCGGGACTCGGCGTTACGATGGTTGGCATGCATACTTGGCCCCAGCCCGAAATTCAGCCCGTCCCGGGCGCTTCTGTTCCCCTGCAGCTTTTTGATTCCGCGGACCGCGCCGTCCGCGAGGTTAAGGTCGACGGCCCGCAGGCGGGTGTGTACGTGTGCGGCATTACCCCGTACGATTCCACGCACCTTGGGCACGCGGCGACCTACGTGACCTTCGACCTGGTCAACCGCATGTTGATGGACAACGGCCACGACGTCCACTACGTGCAGAACATCACCGACGTCGACGATCCGCTCTTTGAACGCGCCGAGCGCGACGGCGTCGACTGGCGCGAGCTGGGCACCTCCCAGATCGATCTCTTCCGCTCCGACATGGAGCTGCTGGAGGTCATCCCGCCCCAGGACTACGTCGGCGCCATGGAAGCGGTCGACGAGATCATCGAGCTGGTCCAGAAGCTTCTCGACCGCGGCGCCGCCTACGTGGTCGATGATCCGGAGTACCCGGACGTTTACGCCTCCATCGAGGCCACGGAGCAGTTCGGCTACGAGTCCAACTACAGCCGCGAAGAGATGGAGAACTTCTTCGCCGAGCGCGGCGGGGACCCCGACCGCGCCGGCAAGCGCAACCCGCTGGATGCCCTGCTCTGGCGGGCGCACCGCGACGGTGAGCCGGCCTGGGAGTCCCCGTTCGGGCCCGGCCGCCCGGGCTGGCACGTCGAGTGCTCGGCTATCGCGACCAACCGCCTGGAAAAGACCTTCGAGATCCAAGGCGGCGGCAGAGACCTGAAGTTCCCGCACCACGAGTTCTCCGCCGCCCACGCGGAGGCCGGCCTGGGCGTGGACCGCATGGCCGATTTCTACGTCCACACCGGCATGATCGGGCTGGACGGGACCAAGATGTCTAAGTCCCTGGGCAACCTCGTCTTCGTCCACAAGCTGGTGGAACAGGGCGTGGAGCCTTCGGCCATCCGCATCGGCATCTACGCCGGCCACTACCGCAGCGACCGGGACTGGTCCGATGAGGTCCTGGCCGCCGCCCAGCAGCGACTTTCTCACTGGCGCGAGGCCCTGGAGCACGCCGGCTCACGCGAGCGGGCCGAGGCGCTGGTCCAGGACATCCGCGCCGCCTTGGCCAACGACTTGGATACTCCGCGTGTGTTGGAGGCACTCGACGAGTGGGCCGCCGGCGAGCGCGGGGAGGACGATCCGGCCGCCCAGCAGCTGGTGACGGTCGCGCTGCGGAGCCTGCTCGGCGTGCGAGCTTAGCGGAATTGAGTAAGAATTAAGCGCATGAGCATTCGCGCAGATTTCCAGCCCACCGTCGACGAGTTCATTGCCAACCTTAAGTCTTTCGCCACGGGTGACTACCTGAAGGAAGACGAGAAAGAATTCTGGGACCAGCCCTTCGATCCCGCGGTCCTGCCGGACCTCAAGGAGATTATCGAAGGCCTGCTGGACGACCTGGACGCGGTCCCGGACGATCCGAACGGCGACGTCCTCTCCGCGGTGATCGCCAAGCGGCAGGTGGAGCTGGTCGCCTTCAACAAGGCCAACGACTACGCGGTGCTGGAGCCGGAAGAAAAGGAAGAGCTCGCCGAGCTCATTTACTCCGCCTCCGCCGCGACCGGCGCGGACGACGAGGCCCTGGCCCAGATCCCCGAGCTGGACTAGCCCCCGCCGCCACACCTCGGCGCCATAGCTGGCGCAGCAGCGCGCCCGCGCACCGGGCGCGAATTTGCCGACCCAAGAAGAAAGTAGTCACGAATTTCTATGCCGCTTCCTAGCGAGTCCCACCTGGACCAAGCCGCAACAACCCCGGGCGTTACCGGCTTCCCGGCCCGCCCCCGGGCCATCTTCTGGGACATGGACGGCACGCTGACCGACTCTGAACCGCTGTGGGCGGAAGCGACGTTCTACCTCTCGGAGACCTTGGGCAAGCGCCTGACCCCGACGGAACGGCTGGCCACGGTCGGCTCCACCTTCGCCACCACGCTGGAGATCTGCGCGGCGAAGGCGGGGGTCACGCTGACCGAAGAGGATTACCCCAAGTACCGGAAGCTGATGTTTTCCAAGGTGCGGGAACTTTTCGCCGGCAACCTGGAGGTCTTTGACGGCGTCCGGGGACTGCTGCGCGAGCTCCACGCGGACGGCATGCCGATGTTGGTGACCACCAACACGGAGCGCTACGTCGCCGACGGGGCCATCGCGGCCATCGGGCCGGAGTTTTTCCACGACACGATCTGCGGCGACGAGGTGCCCACCGGCAAGCCGGCGCCGGATATGTACCTCCAGGCAGCGCGCAGCGTCGGCGCGGATCCGCAGGAGTGCCTGGTCTTCGAAGACTCCACGGCAGGCATGACCGCGGCGGTCGAGGCGGGCTGCCGGGTCATTGGGCTGCCGGAGGACGACCACGTCGCCGTGCCTGACGGTGTGGTGCAGATTTCGCAGCTGCACGGCCACCGCCACCTAGCCCCGGCTGGGGCTGCGGATGTCTACGCGTGGTGGCAGCAGATAACCGCATATCGGGGGTAGAAAAATGGCGCTTGCGACCTACTGGCTAATTTCTATGGAACAATAGATGGCGTGAAAACCTTCGATGATTTATTTGCAGAGCTAAAGATCAAGGCCACCGAGCGGGAGGAAGGGTCCGGCACCGTTGCCGCCCTGGACCATGGTGTGCACCACATCGGCAAGAAGGTCATCGAGGAAGCCGGCGAGGTCTGGTTGGCGGCAGAGTACGAATCCGACGAGGAGCTCTCGGAGGAGATCTCGCAGCTGCTGTACTGGACCCAAGTGATGATGCTGGCCCGTGGCCTCGAGCCCAAGGACATCTACAAGTACCTCTAGCGCCCGCGCTGCGCTACCGCTGGCGCATGGCGCCCCCAGTCCATTCGAGTACACACGAGCAGGGAAGAAAGACACACGCATGATCACTATCGCAGTGCCCAACAAGGGCTCGCTGTCCGAAGCCGCGATGTCCATCTTCGCGGAAGCCGGGTACAAGTCCCGCGGCAACTCCAAGTCGCTCAACGTCGTCGACGAAGCCAACGGGGTGGAGTTCTTCTTCCTCCGCCCGAAAGATATCGCCATCTACGTGGCCAAGGGCGTGCTGGACATCGGCGTGACCGGCCGTGACCTGGCCGCCGACGCCAAGGCTGACGTCCAAGAGATCCTCGACCTCGGTTTCGGCGGGTCGACCTTCCGCTACGCCGGGGTTAAGGGCGAGGGCTGGAGCGTGGACCAGTTGGGCGGCAAGCGCATCGCGACCTCCTACCCGAATCTGGTCCGCAAGGACCTAGCCGAGCGCGGCTTAGAGGCCGAGGTCATTCGCCTGGATGGGGCAGTGGAGGTCTCCATTCGCCTCGGCGTCGCCGACGTCATCGCCGACGTGGTCTCCACCGGCCGCACCCTGCGGGAGCAGGGGCTGGAGCCTTTCGGCGAGCCGCTGATTACCTCCGAGGCCGTGGTCATCCAGCGCAAGGGCGCGACCGTGGGGCGCGAGGAGGAGATCCTCCTGGGACGCCTGCGCGGTATTCTCAACGCCCGCCGCTACCTGATGATCGACTACAACATCGCGGAGGAAAACCTCCCGGCTGCCTCTGAAATCACCCCGGGGCTGACCGGCCCGACGGTGTCTCCGCTGGCGCGCGAGGGCTGGGTCGCGGTGCGCGCGCTGGTGCCTAAGAAGCAGGCGAACCAGCTGATGGATGATCTTTCAGGCCTCGGCGCCGAGGCAATTCTGGGTTCCGAACTCCGCATTGCCCGCATTTAGGGGTGCACCTTCGGCGCGAGGATTCTAAAACTCCTTTGCTAGCTACCATGGGGGTCAAGTATTTGAAGTACTTAAATTCATCCCCGAAAAACGCAAAGGAGCGTCGCCGAGATGGCAATGAATGCCAAGAAGGATACTAAGAAGCCTTCTGAGGACGTCCAGGACAAGGAAACCACCGCAGCCTCCACCGCTTCCGACTCTGCTAAGTCCGACAAGGAGACCAAGCAGACCAAGCAGACCGCTGCTAAGTCGAAGAAGTCCCGCATCGAGCAGGACCTCATCGGCGAGATGGAAGTTCCTAACTCCGCCTACTACGGCGTGCACACCATGCGCGCCATGGACAACTTCCAGATCTCGTACGTGACCATCAACTCCATTCCGGAGTTCATCCGCGGCATGGCCCAGGTCAAGAAGGCCGCCGCCATGGCCAACCGCCGTCTGCACACCCTGCCGAAGAAGAAGGCGGAGGCCATCATGTGGGCCTGCGACCAGATTCTGGAAGAGGGCCGCTGCATGGACCAGTTCCCGCTGGACGTCTTCCAGGGCGGCGCGGGCACCTCGGTCAACATGAACACCAACGAGGTCATCGCCAACCTGGCGCTGGAATACCTCGGTGAGGAAAAGGGCGCTTACGACATCATCAACCCGAACGATGATGTCAACATGTCCCAGTCCACCAACGACGCTTACCCGACCGGCTTCCGCCTGGGCCTGTACGCCTCCATCGACCAGCTGATCCAGCGGATGGACGCGCTGCAGAACGCCTTCAGCGTGAAGGCCAACGAGTTCCAGGACATCCTGAAGATGGGCCGCACCCAGCTGCAGGACGCCGTCCCGATGACCCTGGGTGACGAGTTCAAGGCGTTTGCCCACAACCTGCAGGAAGAGCAGGCCGTCCTGCGCGACGCCCAGGCTCGTCTGCTGGAAATCAACATGGGCGCTACCGCCATCGGCACCGGCGTGAACACCCCGGCCGGCTACCGACACCAGGTCACCGCCGCGCTGTCCGAGGTCACCGGCCTGGAGATGAAGACCGCCCGCGACCTCATCGAGGCCACCTCCGACTGCGGCGCCTACGTGCTGCTGCACTCGGCCATCAAGCGCGCCGCCATGAAGCTGTCCAAGATCTCCAACGACCTGCGCCTGCTGTCCTCCGGCCCGCGCGCTGGCCTGAACGAGATCAACCTGCCGGCCCGCCAGGCCGGTTCCTCCATCATGCCGGGTAAGGTCAACCCGGTTATCCCGGAGGTCGTCAACCAGGTCTGCTTCAAGGTCTTCGGCAACGACATCACCGTCAACATGGCAGCCGAGGCCGGCCAGCTCCAGCTCAACGTCATGGAGCCGGTCATCGGCGAGGCCCTGTTCCAGTCCATCCGCATCATGGGCAACGCCGTGGATACCCTGCGTGAGAAGTGCGTGGAAGGCATCACCGCTAACGCGGACGTCTGCCGCCACTACGTCGAGAGCTCCATCGGCATCGTGACCTACCTGAACCCCTTCATCGGGCACCACAACGGCGACCTCATCGCCAAGGAGTCCCTGGAGACCGGCAAGGGCGTGCGCGACCTGGTCCTGGAAAAGGGCCTGCTGGACGAGGAGACCCTGGACCGCGTGCTGTCCGTGGAAAACCTCATGCACCCGGAGTTCCGCGGCAAGCTCTACATGGATGAGAACTAATTCTTAACGCGTAGAGCACGACGCTCGGCATGCCCTCCCGCTGCGGCGGCTGGCTCCCTGAATAGGGGAGTCGGCCCCGCGGCCGGAGGGTTTGTTTTTGCCCTAACGGACGCCAATCCACCGAAGCGGGTGTGGCAATCAACACAACCGGGCATTTCAATTGGGATGAATCACCCCGGCGGGGCACAATAGTAACGTAGTGATAATTTTTTACAACGTTTGGAGACCTCCATGGTTGTTATCCATATCTTGATTGTCCTCGCGGCAATCTTCCTGGGCGCCCGGCTGGGCTCCATCGCCATTGGTTTCGCCGGCGGCTTGGGCGTGTTGGCCCTGGGCCTGACCGGAGTGCCGGTCACCCGCGAAGACATTCCCTTCGACGTCATCGGCATCATCATGTGCGTCATCGCCGCCATCGCCGCCATGCAGCGCGCCGGCGGCATGGACTACCTCGTCCACCTGGCCGAGCGCCTGCTGCGCAAAAACCCCCGCCAGATCACCTATTTCGCCCCGGTCGTCACCTGGCTGATGACGGTGCTCGCCGGAACCGGCCACACCGCGTTTTCGACCATGCCCGTCATCGTGGAGGTCGCTAAGGAGGGCGGCGTGCGTCCGTCGCGCCCGCTGTCGATCGCGGTCGTCGCTTCCCAGATGGCTATCTGTGCCTCGCCGATTTCCGCAGCCGTCGTGCTGATGGCGTCCCTCCTGGAGCCTGCCGGCGTGGGCTACCTGCAGGTGCTGGCCGTCCTCATCCCGGCGACCTTCCTGTCCATCTTCCCGGCGGCCTGGCTGGCCAACAAGATGGGCAAGGAGCTGGACGTCGATCCGGTCTACCTTGAGCGCAAGGCCGCCGGCCGCGTTAAGGAGCCCATCGGGGCGTCCTCGTTTACCCCGGCACCGGGCGCGAAGCTGTCGGTTCTCATCTTCCTGATCGCCATCGTCATCGTGATGCTCTGGGCCACCATCACCTCGGAGCAGGTCGGCCTGATTGCGGAACCGACCCTGCCGCGTAACGAGGCCATCATGGCCGTCATGCTGACTGCTGCCACGGCCATCGTCATGGCCACCAAGATCCCGGCCGGCGATGTCCTGGGCACGCAGGTCTTCAAGTCCGGTATGTCGGCGTGTGTCTGCGTGCTGGGCGTGGCCTGGCTGGGCACCACCCTCATCAACCGCTACATCGAGGACATCCAGGCCCTGGCCGGCGACGTCATCCAGGCCACCCCGTGGCTGCTGGCCGTCGTGCTCTTCCTGGCCGCCGCACTGTTGTACTCCCAGGCCGCTACCACCAAGGCCCTCATGCCGGCCGCCCTGGCGCTGGGCGTTAGCCCGCTGACCGCGCTGGCCGCGTTCCCGGCGGTTTCCGCCTTGTTCGTCCTGCCGACCTACCCGACGCTGCTGGCAGCGGTGGAGATGGACGACACCGGCTCGACCCGAATCGGCAAGGCAGTGTTCAACCACCCGTTCCTGGTCCCGGGTGTGGTCAGCATCGTGCTGTCCATCGTGCTTTGCTACGCCATCGGGGCAGTGGTGGTCTAGCACCGCCCGGGGAGGGCATCCCCAGCTTTCTCGTCACCTCGGCGCCGCAGTACAACAGCGGTTCCGGGGTGATTTTCCTATCGCTTTGGGTCTATGGATGAAACTGGCCACACAGGCGCGCCAGCTCGGTACGATAGGGACCATGACTACTCAGCCATCCGATGTTGAAATCGCTCAGTCCCACCAGTTGCAGCCCATCGCCGATATCGCGGAGAAGGCCGGCCTGCCCGCCGACGCCCTCATCCCGTACGGCACCACCAAGGCCAAGGTCGATATCACCAAGCTGGACCACTCCCGCGAGCACGGCAAGCTCGTGCTGGTTACCGGCGTGTCCCCGACGCCGGCCGGCGAGGGCAAGTCCACCGTGCTGATCGGCCTGACCGACGCCATCGCCAAGCTGGGCAAGAAGGCCATCGTGGCCCTGCGCGAGCCCTCCCAGGGCCCAGTCATGGGCATCAAGGGCGGCGCCGCCGGCGGCGGCTACTCCCAGATCGTGCCGATGGAGGACATCAACCTGCACTTCACTGGTGACCTGCACGCCATCGCCGCGGCGACCAACACGCTGGCCGCCATCATCGACAACCACATCCACCAGGGCAACCAGCTGAACATCGACCCGCGGCGGGTGACCTGGCAGCGCTGCCTGGACGTCAACGACCGCGCCCTGCGCGGCGTCGTCACCGGTCTGGGCGGCCCGGCCCACGGCGTGCCGGCGGAGACCGGCTTTACCATCACGGCCGCCTCCGAGATCGTGGCCATCCTCGGCCTGGCCACCAGCCTGGAGGACCTGAAGAAGCGCTTGGGCGATATCACCGTGGGCTACACCTACGACCAGGCCCCGGTCACCGCCCGCGACCTCGAGGCCGAGGGGGCGCTTACCGCGCTGATGCGCGATGCCCTCAACCCGAACCTGGTCCAGACCCTGGGCGGGACCCCCGCGTTCGTGCACGGCGGCCCCTTCGCCAACATCGCGCACGGCTGCAACACCCTGCTGGCCACGCGGACCGCCCTGGAGTACGGCGAGGTCGTGCTCAGTGAGGCCGGCTTCGGCTCCGACCTGGGCGGCGAGAAGTTCGTGGACATCAAGTCCCGCTTCGGCGAGCTGAACGTGGACGCCGCCGTGGTGGTGGCCACCATCCGCTCCCAGAAGTACAACGGCGGCGTGGCCAAGGACGAGCTGACCAACGAAAACGTCGAGGCCCTCGAAAAGGGCGTGGTGAACCTGATGCGCCACGTCGAAAACGTGCGCAAGTTCGGCGTCACCCCGGTGGTCGCGCTCAACCTCTTCCCGTCGGATACCCAGGCCGAGCGCGACTTCATGCGCGACTGGGCCGAGAAGGTCGGCGTGCAGCTGGCTGAGGTCGAGGTCTTCACCAAGGGCGGCGACGGCGCCCTCGAGCTGGGCCAGATCGTCCTGGACAACCTGGGCGGCAACTCCGCGCCGCTGTACGACCCGGCGGAGGGCATCGAGGCCTCCATCGAGAAGATCGCCACGGAGATCTACCGCGCGGACAAGGTCGAGTACGGCTCCAAGGCGCTGAAGGACCTGAAGTACCTGAAGGACAACGGCTGGGACACGCTCCCGGTGGTCATCTCGAAGACCCAGTACTCCTTCTCGGACGACGCCCAGGCCCTGGGCGCCCCGGAAGGACACACGCTGCACGTGCGCGAGCTGCTGCCGCGTACCGGCGCGGGCTTCGTGGTCGCCCTGACCGGCAACGTGATGACCATGCCGGGCCTGCCGAAGAAGCCGGCGGCCAACAACATCGACGTGGACGCCGACGGCCTCATCTCCGGCCTTTTCTAGGCTTTACATAGCTTAAGGATCGCGAAACCCCGCGGCCCGAACTTTCGAGTTTCGGGCCTGCGGGGTTTTACGCGTTGCGCAGGGCTTTCCGCCGGTAGGGTCGCAGGCCGATCCGGGGCAGAATAACGGGCGCGGCGGCAGGCCGGCTAGCTGGTGGGGGCGGCATCGGCCGCCGAGCCGGGCCAGCCCGGGTAGGCCGGGGGAGTGCCGCCGAAGGCCGGGCACAGGTCCTGGAAGGAACACCAGCCGCATAGCTTCGAGGTCTTCGGGTGGAAGGTGCCGGCTTTGCCGTCGCCTTCGATGCGCGCCCATAACTCGCCGAGATCGCGCTCGAAGTACTCGAGTTCCTCGCGGCTGGGGGTCAAGAACATCGAGTCGATGACCTTGAGGTACATCAGGCGCAGCTGGGTGGGGATGGTGCCCAGCAGGCGCCAGTAGACCAGTGCGTAGAAGCGCATCTGGAACTGCGCCGAGTGGCTGAACCTGGGCGCCGGCTTCTTGCCGGTCTTGTAGTCGACCACGCGGACTTCACCGGTCGGGGCGACGTCGACGCGGTCGATGAACCCGCGCACGGGCACGCCGTTGGGCAGGACCGTGTTGACGTACATCTCGACTTCTTTGCAGTCGAAACCCTGCGGGTTTTCCATCTCGAAATAACCCTTGACCAGCGCGCGGGCCTGGACGAAGAAATCGAGGGTCTGATTTTCGGGCACCAGCTCGTCCAGCTCGGCGTCCCCGGCGCGCATCTTCTCCCAGGCCGGCTTGATCATCTTCACCGCGGCCGGATAGGTACGCTGCTCGCGCGGCAGCTCGTGCATCTCCTCTAGGACGGCGTGGACCAGGGTGCCCTTGACCTGTGCCAAGGTCTTGGGCTCCGGGAGGCGGTCGATCGCGCGGAAACGGTAGAGGAGGGGGCACTGCTGGTAGTCGGAGGCGCGGGAGGGCGATAGCGCCAGGGGCCGCGGCTTGCGCGGCTGGGCCGGGGTAGCGGGCTGGGAAGATTCAGTCATGGTGTTTTACCCTATCGCGCGCGCGGACGTGGCAAGGTAGAGGGTATGACTAGCACGCAGGATTTCCTCGACTTTATTGACGCTTCCCCGAGTTCCTACCACGCCGCGGCCAACGTGGAGCGCGAGCTGGTGGCAGCCGGTTTCCAACGCCAACGCGAGGAGGACGCCTGGGACGTGAGCCCCGGCGGCCACGTGGTGGTCCGCGGCGGCGCCGTGATGGCCTATATCGTCCCGCCCCGGCTGGCCGAGGGCGCGGGCGAGAAGTTGCGGGGCTTTCGGATCGTCGGTTCCCACACCGATTCGCCGGGGTTCACGGTCAAGCCCGAGCCGGATTTCCAGCATGCCGGCTGGGACCAGATCGGGGTGGAGGTCTACGGCGGGCCCATCCTGCACTCTTGGTTCGACCGGGAGCTGACCCTGGCCGGCCAGGTGACCCTGCGGGACCGGGCCACGCACCTGGTCAACACCGGCCCCATCCTGCGGATCCCGAACCTGGCCATCCACATGGTGCGCAAGGACGAGTTCACCCCGGACCGCCAGTTCCACCTGCAGCCGGTCTGGCAGCTCAGTGACGGGGGCAAGTACGCCTCGCTGGGCGAGTACGTCGCCGAGCAGCTGGGGGTGCAGGCCGCGGACATCGCCGCGTTCAACCTGATTACTGCCGCCGCGCAGCCGGCCGGACTGTTCGGCCCGGCCGAAGAGTTCATCGCCGCCGGCCGGATGGACAATCTGAGCTCCGTGCACGCCAGCCTGGAGGCCTTCAAGGCCGCGGCCCAGGGCTACGACGGCCCAGACGTGCTGGTGATGGCTGCCTTCGACCACGAGGAGGTCGGCTCCAACTCGCGCTACGGCGCGGCCGGCCCCATCCTGGCCGATATCCTGCAGCGCACTGCCGTCGGCCTGGGCGCCAGCGGCGACGATCTCTTCCGCGTCTTCGCCCAGTCGCACTGCGTGTCGGCGGACGCGGCGCACTCGGTGCACCCCAACTACGCGCAGAAGCACGATCCGCACCACCAGCCCCTCATCGGCCACGGCCCGGTGACCAAGATCAACGGCAAGCAGCGCTATGCCTCCGACTCCGAATCCATCACCCGTTGGGAGAACGCCTGCCGGCGCGCGGGAGTGCCCTTCCAGCGCTTCGTGGCTAACAACGATGTTTCCTGCGGCAGCACCATCGGGCCGATTACCGCCACCCGCTTAGGTATCGAGACCGTGGACATCGGCGTGCCCATGCTGTCGATGCACTCGGCGCGCGAGATGGTCGGGGTTTCTGACCAGGACGCCCTGTCCGGCGCCCTGCTGGAATACCTGGTCGGCTAAAATAGCCGGGTCGACTGGTCCCCGCTGCACAACGGGCGGCCAGCCTTTCTGGCCCAATAAGATGCAAGGAGCAACAAGCACATGGCCTATTCCGGCCCCTTCCAGTACGGCGACCGCGTCCAGCTCACCGATGCCAAGCGCCGGCACTACACCATCGTCCTAACCGAGGGCGGCCAGTTCCACTCGCACAAGGGCATCATCGAGCACAGCCAGATCGCCGGCCTCGACGAGGGCTCGGTGGTCACCTCCAGCCTGGGTTCGGACTTCCTGCTCTTCCGCCACCTGATGGTGGACCACGTGCTGTCGATGCCCCGCGGCGCGGCCGTCATCTACCCCAAGGACTCGGCCCAGATCCTGGTCGAGGGCGATATCTTCATGGGCGCCCGCGTGCTGGAGGCCGGCGCCGGCTCGGGCGCGCTGTCGATGACCCTGCTGCGCGCGGCCGGCCCGGAGGGCCAGGTCTTTTCCTACGAGGTGCGCGACGACCACTTGGAATACGCCGTGGACAACGTCAAGGAATACTTCGGTGAGACGCCCCAGTGGTGGACCCCGCGCCTGGGTGATCTGGCCGACGTGCAGGTCGAAGACCTGGGTGGCCCGGTCGACCGGATTATCCTGGACATGCTGGAGCCCTGGGAGCACCTGGAGAAGGTCCGCGACCTGCTGATCCCGGGTGGCGTCTTCATGACGTACGTGGCCACCGTGCCGCAGCTGATGAAGGTGATGGAAGGCATCCGTGAGCTCAAGTGCTTTACCGAGCCGCGTGCCTGGGAATCCCTGGTCCGCGAGTGGAAGGTCGAGGGCCTGGCCACGCGCCCGGAGCACCGCATGAACGCGCACACGGCCTTCCTCATCTGGACCCGTCGCCTGGCCGACGGGGTGACGCCGCCGCGCCCGCAGCGCCGCGCCCGCCGTTAGGGAATCTATCCGCGGGGGATAGGCAACCCCGCACAATGTTGGGGCGGATAGTCCGCTCGTCGCTAAAAACGTTAGGGTAGTGACATGGATGACACGAAAGAGTTGCGTCGCCAGATTTCACAGCTGGCCGACCGCAACGCGAAGCTCGCGGAGCTGCTGAAGGATTCGCGCGACAAGCTCGGCCAGCTCGCCGCCGATGTCAACGCCTTGGCCGAGCCGGCCTCGACCTACGGCACGTTCCTGGGCTATAGCCAGACTCCTTCCGGCGGCCGTGAGGAGGCCGAGGTCTTTACCAACGGGCGCCACATGCGCCTGAAAATCTCCCCCGAGGTGGAGCAGGGCTCCCTGCGGGTGGGCCAGCAGGTGCGCATCGGCGATGGCATCGTCGTAGTCGAGGGCGTGGCAGCCCAGCGTACCGGGCACCTGGCCACCGTGTTGGAGCGCCTGGGCCCCGACCGAGCCCTGGTCACCAACGGCCCGGCCGACGAGGAGGTCATCACCCTGGCCGAGTCGCTGCGCGATTCGCTGCGCGCCGGCGATACCGTGCTGGCGGATACGAAGGCCGGCATCGGGCTGGAGGTCGTCGCCAAGACGGAGGTTTCCCAGCTGTCCCTGGAGGAGATCCCCGAGGTCGAGTTTTCTGATATCGGCGGCCTGGACGCGCAGATCACCCAGATCCGGGACTCGGTGGAACTGCCCTTTCTGCACCCGGAGCTCTACCGCTCCTTCGAGCTGCACCCGCCCAAGGGCGTTCTGCTCTACGGCCCGCCGGGCTGTGGCAAGACGCTCATCGCCAAGGCGGTGGCCCACTCCCTGGCGCAGAAGATGGGGGCGGGCGAGCCCAGCTACTTCCTCAACGTCAAGGGGCCGGAGCTGCTCAACAAATTCGTGGGCGAGACCGAGCGCAAGATCCGCCTGATCTTCGAGCGCGCCCGCGAGCTGGCCGGCAAGTCCACCAACCGCCCGGTCATCATCTTTTTCGACGAGATGGAGTCCATCTTCCGCACCCGCGGCTCGGGCGTGTCCTCCGACATGGAGACCACGGTCGTCCCGCAGCTGCTGGCTGAGCTCGACGGCGTGGAGGACCTGCGCAACGTCATCGTCATCGGCGCGACGAACCGCGAGGAGCTTATCGACCCGGCGATCATGCGCCCGGGCCGCCTCGACATCAAGATTCGCGTCAGCCGGCCCAACAAGCAGGGCGCGCGCGAAATCATGCAGCGCCATTTCCCGGAGTCCATCCCGCACGCGGGAGACCGGGAGGCGCTGATCTCGTCGAGCATCGCGGAGCTTTTCGCCCCGCGCCCGTTCGTCAACCTGCACCACGCCGACGACTCGGTGACCACTCTCCATTATCGCGACTTCGTGTCCGGCGCGATGATCGCCAATATCGTGGCCCGTGCCAAGAAGCTGGCCATCAAGGAGTCCCTGGCCACGGGCAAGCAGGCGGCCATCGAGATGCGCCACTTGTCCCAGGCGATCGCGGCCGAGCAGTCGGAGAGCGAGCACGTGCCGACCTCGACCAACCCGGAGGAGTGGGCCAAGATCGTCGGCGGCAACGCCACCGGGCAGCCCATCACGCACGTCGAATTGATTGGATTTAGGAGCCCCACGTGGCACGCCTTCTAGGAACCGAGACCGAATACGCCATCGTGACCCCCGATCGGCCGGATTTCTCGCCGATCGTCTCCTCGACCCACGCGGTGGTCGCCTACGCCGCCCTGCACACCGACGCCCGCACGCGCTGGGACTTCGCCGAGGAGCACCCGCTGCGCGACAGCCGCGGCTTCGACCTCAAGCGCTACCAGACCGTCCCAGTGGTGGACCCGCACGCCATCGGCGTGGCCAACGTGGTCACTGCCTCCGGCGCGCGCTTCTACGTCGACCATGCCCACCCGGAGTATTCCTCGCCGGAGTGCCGGAACGCCTGGGAGGGCATGCTCTACGATGCCGCGGGCGACGTGGTGCTGCGCAAGGCGGCCGCGGCCGTGGCCCAGCTGACGGCACAGGATACCTCGGTCTTAAGTGATCACGAGCCCTGCCCGCCGCTGAAGTTCTACAAGAACAACGTGGACGGCAAGGGGGCATCATACGGCTCCCACGAGAACTACCAGTGGTCGCGCAGCACTGACTTCGATGACCTAGCCCAGGGCCTCATCCCGTTCTTCGTTACCCGGCAGGTTGTTACCGGCGCCGGGCGCGTCGGGCTTGGCCCGGAGGGCGAGGAGCCCGGTTTCCAGATTTCCCAACGCGCGGACTATATCGAGCAGGAGATCTCCCTGGAGACCACGCTCAACCGCGGCATCATCAATACCCGCGACGAGCCGCACGCCGACGCCCACCAGTTCGGGCGCCTGCACGTCATCATCGGCGACGCTAATATGTCGCAGACCTCCAACCTGCTGAAGCTCGGGATGACCTCCCTGGTCATGGACGCCATCGAGGCCGGCGTGGACTTCAGCGATGTGCGCCTGGCCAACCCGGTCGAGGCCGTGAGCACCGTCAGTCGGGACCTGGAGCTCAAGGAGAAGCTGCCGCTGCGCGGCGGCGGCGAGATGACCGCGCTGGAAATCCTGGCCGTCTACCGCTCGCGGGTTAGCGCGGACACCGACGCCGAGCGCGAGGTCTTGCGCCGCTGGGACGAGGTTATCGAGCTACTCGAAGCCGACCCGCTGCAGGCCGCGCACCTGCTGGACTGGGTAGCCAAGTACCGCCTCATCAAGGGCTACCTGGACCGCGGGGTGGCCGCGAATGACCCCAAGCTGGCGCTCATTGACCTGCAGTACACCGACATCGACCCGTCCAAGTCCCTCTACCACGCGCTGGTGCAGCGCGGGCAGCTGCGCACCTTGGTCAGCGAGGAGGAGATCGAGCGGGCCGCCGAGGTTGCCCCGCCGGGTTCCCGCGCGGGGCTGCGGGGAGCGTTCATGCAGCACTACGCCGCCGATCTCATCTCCGCGAACTGGCAGTACGTGGCGATTCGCCAGGGAGATCTGACCGCGCTTTTCGAGCTGGACGAACTCCTAACGGCCGAGCTGGAGACCCGCGAGGCGATAATCCACGGCGAGCTGGGGCTCGACCAGCTCATCTCCCGGCTCAAGGCCGAGGGGATTAGCCCGGAGTACCGTTAGAACTAGTAGCACTAGCGAAGCTTTAGACACACGCACCTTAAAGGCACCGGCCTGGGAAGGGAGAAGACAACACCATGTCACAGCAGAACCAACAGATTCACTCTGGTGGCGGCGACGACCACGATGGCGCCGCCGAAGACGGCGCCTTGGGCTCCGGTCAGGCACAGATTTCGACTACCGGAACCGACGATCTGCTCGATGAGATCGACGGCCTGTTGGAAAACAACGCCGAGGAATTCGTCCGCCACTATGTGCAGAAGGGCGGGCAGTAGCCGGTGAGCCCGCTGTCCACCCACGGCCCGCAGCAGGCGCCCGGGCCCTTCGCGTGCCGGATTATGGGCATCGAGACCGAATACGGGCTGTTTTCCTCGTCGCCGGAGGACCGCCGCGGCCTGGACCCGGATGAGCTGGCGCGCAAGCTCTTCCGCCCGGTGGTGGAGAAGTATTCCTCGTCGAATATCTTTACCGCCAATTCCTCGCGTCTCTACCTGGACGTCGGCTCGCACCCCGAGGTGGCCACGGCCGAGTGCGACAGCCTGACCCAGCTGCTCAACCACGAGCGCGCCGGCGATGCCATCGTCGATGAACTCGCCCGCGCCACCGAGGAGGAACTGCGCGCGAGCGGGGAGGCCAACGCGGTCTACCTGTTCAAGAACAACGTGGACTCGGCCGGCAATTCCTACGGTTGCCACGAGAACTACCTGGTCTCGCGCCACCTCGTGCTCAAGGAGCTGAGCACGGCGCTGCTGCCGTTTTTCATCACCCGGCAGCTCATCTGCGGCGCCGGGCGCATCAAGCCGGCGACGGGGTCTGCTCCCGCGCAGTTCGTGCTCTCGCAGCGCGCCGACCAGGTCTGGGAGGGCATTTCCTCGGCCACGACGCGCTCGCGGCCCATCATCAATACCCGCGACGAGCCGCACGGGGATTCCTCCCGCTTCCGCCGCATGCACGTCATCGTGGGCGATTCAAACATGGCGGAACCGACCTTCGCGCTGAAAGTGGGCTCGGCCCTGCTGATGCTGGAGATGCTCGAGGCCGGCTTCGACGTGCCCAGCTTCGCTATCAACGAGCCCATCGCCCAGATGCGCGCCATCGCCGGCGACCAGACCGGCCAAACCCCGTTAACCCTGGCGGACGGACTCACCATCCCGGCCATTGAGGTGCAGCGCCAGCTGGTTAGCGCCGCCGCGCGCTGGCTGGACGAGCGGCCCGACGAGGGCACGCCGAACAGCGAGATGCGCCGGGTCGTCGACCTGTGGGAGCGCATGGTCACGGCCGTCGAGACGCAGGACTTCAGCCAGGTCGATCAGGAGATCGACTGGGTGATTAAGAAGAAGCTGCTGGACAGCTTCCGGCAGAAGCTGGACTGCGATTGGTCGCACCCCAAGCTGGCGCAGGTCGATCTGACCTACCACGACATCCGGGCAGGGCGCGGGCTCTACAGCGTGCTGAGCCGCCGCGGCCTGGTCCGGCGGTGGACCACGGACGAGGCGATCGCCGCCGCGCGCGAGCAGGCCCCGGCCACGACTCGGGCGGCGATGCGCGGGAAATTCCTGGCCGCCGCGCGGCAGACCGGCGCCAACGTCACCGTCGACTGGACCAAGCTCAAGGTCAATCGGCCCGAGCCCCGCGTCGAGCAGTTCCTCGATCCTTTCGTCGCGGACGATCCCCGGCTTAAACCGCTGCTAGACTACATGCAGGAAAATCGAGGACACTAGGCAGGCACTGCCCAGCCGGCGAAACCGGCCGGCGTGCTCGTGCCACGGGGAAGGAGAGCGGAGAGAACTTGGCTGGTGCTACCGTCACGCAGGGCTCGCGCCGCGACAAGGCCGTCGAGCGTTTGACCAATCTCTGCTTCGCCCTCCACGGTGCCGCCTCGAACGGCGGTAGCCCGGACCGCTCCGCCGCGTGGATCCGCTCCCACGTGGCGGGCTACCAGGACTTGGGCGACGAGGCCTTTCACAAGCAACTCAGCCGCGACATCCGCAGCCTGCAGCGCGCCGGCGTGCCGGTTATCCAGTCCGCGTCCAAAACCAGCGGGGGCCTCGGCGAA
The DNA here is from genome assembly GCF_040946485.1 of Corynebacterium sp. LK2537. Taxonomy (NCBI): domain Bacteria; kingdom Bacillati; phylum Actinomycetota; class Actinomycetes; order Mycobacteriales; family Corynebacteriaceae; genus Corynebacterium; species Corynebacterium sp. LK2537. The sequence continues at coordinate 64,179 of NZ_JAYWLQ010000001.1, read as the reverse complement.
GACCGCAGCCAGTCGGTCTACCGCATGCAGCAGGCCGACTACCAGCTGGCCGAGGTCGAGTTCACCCCGGAGGAGGCCATGGTCCTAGGCGTGACCGCCGGAATGGGGCAGCCGGGTGGGCTGAGCTCGTTCTCCTCGTCCGCGTGGACGAAGATCGCGGCCTCCGGGGCTTCCCGCGACCTAAGCGGCGCCCCGGTCTACACCGCGGACAATGACCTGACCCGCCTGGATCCAAACATCGTGCGTGACATCCTGACTACTGTGCGCAAGGGGCTGCGGATCAACTTCACCTACGTGCCAGGACCGCAGCAAAGTGCTCAGTCCCGCTCCATGGACCCGTGGGGGCTGGTGACCCTGCACAACCGCGTCTACCTGGTGGGGTGGGATAACGACCGCGGCGCGCCCCGTGCCTTCCGGCTGCTGCGGGTCACCGAGATCCGCGCGACCCGCCAGGCCCCGGAACACGGCGAGCCCACCCAGTCCCTGCAGGAGGTGGTGGAAGCCTCCCTTAACCGGGACGTCGTCGAGCGCGCCGTCCTGCGCATCCCGGCTGGCCGCGCCGGCGAGCTCGCCGCCCTCGGGGCGCCAGGGCCAGAGGGCACCGTGGTGGTAGAAGAAATCTCGCGCGACTTCCTCGTGCGCACGGCCGCCGGTTACGCCGCGGACGTGGAGGTGCTCGAGCCGGCCAGCGTGCGTGACGACATCGCCGCCCTGCTGCGCGCGGCTGCCGCCACCGCTTCCCAGGACAACCAGGACGAGGAGGCCCGCTACTAATGGCCGACGCACCCCAGAAACTGCACGCCCTGGTCCAGTCCCTGAACTTGATCCCCTATTTCCGCAGCCACCCGAAGGCCACGCTCATGGAGGCCGCCCAGGACCTCGGCATGGACGTGGCCGAGCTCAACAGCGCACTCAACCGCCTGTTTTGTTCCGGGGTGGGGCAGCGCACCGAGGATCTGATCGACATCAGCTTCGGCTACCGCGAGGGCGTGACCATCGTGGACGACCAAGGGCTCAACCAGGCGCTGCGGCTTACCCCCACGGAAGCCGGCGCCCTGCTGCTGACCCTGGAATCGCTGGAGTCCATGCCCGGGCTCATCGACACGGCCGCGGTCCAAAGCGCAGCGGAGAAGGTCCGGGGCATCATGGACGATAAGACCCGCGCTATCTACGACTCCATCGCCCAGCCGGAGGAGGCCGAGTCGGCCGCGCAGGTGGCCGCGGCCCGGGCTATTGAGACCAAGCGGCAACTCCGGCTGCGCTACTGGTCGGCCAGCTCCAACGAGGAGCGCACCCGGACCGTCCATCCGGCCCGCATCTTCATCTTCGACTCGCAGGTTTACCTGGTGGCCTGGGAAGAAGACAAGGGCGAGCACCGGCGCTTCCGCATGGACCGGATCCGCCAGGCCACGGTCCTAGACGAGGAGGCCCAGCCCCATTTGCGGAAGCTGGATTTCGATCCGCGGGACCCCTTCGGGTTGGCGGACAGTGACAGAGCCCATATGGAGCTGAAGAAGGAAGCCACCTGGTTGGCCGATGACTACGACATCCGGTTGGGGGAGGATCTCGGAAACGGCTACGTAGCAGCCTCTATGCCCATCGGATCGGTGGAGTGGTTCGCGCGCTTTGCCATCGGACACGCTGACAGGTTCCGGGTAATTGGCCCAGATTCGGTTAAGAATGCTATTGCGCACGCCAGCGAAGCGGGCCTGCAGAGATATACTGACTAATTAGCCGCTGGCAACCTTTAGCGAGTAACCAGCGAATGCGTTAGGCTCTTAGGGGCAAAATCGCCGCTCCGCGGCGCCTGTGGAGGAGAAAGAGAGAAATACTATGACGGTCGGACCCGCCCAAATTGCCATTATTATTCTGCTGATCGTGCTGCTTTTCGGCGCGAAGAAGCTGCCGGATCTGGCCCGCTCGATGGGTCGTTCGATGCGCATCTTCAAGTCGGAGGTCCATGAGATGGGCAACGACGACCAGCGCTACCAGGACGAGCAGCAGCAGCGCCAGCAACAGCAGGGCCAGATCAGCCAGACCCCGGCTAGCCAGCAGCAGTCGGACGAGGACTTCTGGAACAGCCCGCAGATGCAGCCGCGCTACGACCAGAACAACCAGCAGGCACCGCGTCCTGACAATCAGTAAAGTCCCCACCCGCCCGTTCGCGGGAGCTGTTCGTCTTGTGTCGTGTTAACCAGGAAGTGTTCTAGAAGCGATGTCACCTAGCCCGAAGGGTTCTGAAGGTTCGCGGTCCCTACCGCAACCCAGTGCTCGCGCCGGCGCACCGGCGCGCCGTCAACGGCAGCGCGGGGGCGCGTGGGCACGCCTGAAGAAGGCACAGGAGGCCCGCCGGGCGCGCAAGAACCCGACGGGGGAGATGACGCTCATCGAGCACCTCCAGGAGCTGCGCCGGCGCATTGTCTACTCGCTGCTCGCCCTGGTGGTTGGCACGATCATTGGCTTCCTCTGGTACCAAAACGCCCCGTTCGGCTGGTCCACCCTGGGCGAGATTCTCCGCGAGCCTTATTGCTCTTTGCCAGCGGACAAGCGCGCCGACTTCACCAACGACGGCACCTGCCGCCTGCTGGCCACGACCCCGTTCGAGATGCTCATGCTGCGCATCAAGGTCGGCGCCCTGGCCGGCGCGGTCATCTCTTCGCCCGTCTGGCTTTACCAGGTGTGGGCGTTTATCGTGCCGGGCCTGCACAAGAAGGAAAAGCGCTACACCTTCATGTTCGTCAGCGTCGCCGGGGTGCTCTTCGTCGCCGGCGCCGCGCTGGCGTATTTCGTCCTCTCCGAGGGCCTGGAATTCCTGATGTCCGTCGGCGCGGAATACCAGACCGCCGCGCTGACCGGTAACGAGTATTTCGGTTTGATGCTGACCATGCTCATCCTCTTCGGCATCGCCTTCGAGGTCCCGCTGATCATTATCGCGTTGAACCTGGTGGGCGTGCTCGAGTACGAGCACGTCAAGGGCAAGCGCCGCATCCTGTTCATCATCGTGATGATCATCTCCGCCTTCATCACCCCGGCCGATCCTTACTCGCTCATTGCCTTGTCCGCGGCCCTGTGGATCCTCATCGAGTCGGCCTTCCAGTTCTGCCGCATCAACGACAAGCGCCGCAACCGCCAGCGTCCGGAGTGGATGGACCTAGACGATGAGCAGGCCTCGCCGCTGGGGTCCGGCCCGGGTGCGGTGGGGCCGGCCGAACCGGTGCCCGCGCCCACCCCGGTCAACCCGCCGAGCAGCCATCCCAGCGCCCCGGCGCCCGCGCGTCCGTTAAGCGCGCAGCCGCAGCAAGGCAGCCGCCAGGCCCGCCCGCAGCAGCCGCAGGCCGGCTTCTTCGACGACGTGCTCTAGGGCCGGGTAAGCTGGGCGGCTATGACGCAGTCGCATCTGGAATACTTCTCGCACAACCTGTCCTATTCGCTCGATGAATTCCAGCTACTCGGCTGCCAGGCGGTAGAGCGCGGAAGCGGCGTGCTGGTCTGCGCGCCGACCGGCGCCGGCAAAACCGTCGTCGGCGAATTCGCGGTCTCCCTGGCGCTGTCCCGGGGGACTAAGTGCTTTTACACCACCCCGATTAAGGCGCTGAGCAACCAGAAGTACCACGACCTGGTCGACCAGCACGGCGAGGACGCCGTCGGCCTGCTCACCGGGGATGTCTCCATCAACGGCGACGCGGAGATCGTCGTGATGACCACCGAGGTGCTGCGCAACATGATCTACGCGAAGTCGCCCGCGCTGGATCGCCTCAGCCACGTGGTCATGGACGAGATCCACTTCTTGGCCGACGCCTCCCGCGGCGCGGTTTGGGAAGAGGTGATTCTCAACCTGGAGGAGTATGTCTCCATCATCGGGCTGTCTGCCACGGTGTCGAACTCGGAGGAGTTCGGACGCTGGCTGCGCGCCGTGCGCGGCGAGACTGAGGTCATCGTCTCCGAGCACCGCCCGGTGCCGCTGGATCAGTGGATGATGATCGGCCGCCAAGTCTACTCGCTCTTCGAACCCGGCACCGACGGGGAGGTCAACCACGAGCTTCTCCGCCGCGTCCGCCGGCTGGAGGCCGGGGATACGGACGAGGGCCGGGCCGATTACCAGTCGGGGAAGGGCTTTCGGGCGCGCTCGGGCGGCGGCCGCAGCGGCGCACGACGCCCCCAGGACCGCTACCGCCCGTTGGGCCGCCCGGAGGTGCTGAAGGCTCTGCAGGGCAAGGACATGCTGCCGGCGATTACCTTCATCTTCTCCCGGGCCGGCTGCGACGGCGCGCTCTACCAGTGCCTGCGCTCCCGGATGAGCCTGACCACCCCGGAGGAGGCCGCCGAGATTATCGAGACGGTCAACGCCGGCGTCGAGGGGATCCCGGAAGAGGACCTGGAGGTGCTGAACTTTAAGTCCTGGCGCACAGCTTTGAGCCGCGGTTTCGCCGCCCACCACGCCGGGATGCTGCCGGCCTTCCGCCACATCGTCGAAGACCTCTTCGTCCGCGGGCTGGTGCGCGCGGTCTTCGCCACGGAGACGCTGGCGCTGGGCATTAACATGCCGGCGCGCACGGTGGTGCTGGAAAAGCTCATCAAGTTCAACGGCGAGGCCCACGTGGACCTCACCCCGGGCCAGTACACGCAGCTGACCGGACGCGCCGGCCGCCGCGGCATCGACACGCTGGGCAACGCGGTAGTCCAGTGGGCCCCGGCGATGGACCCGCACTACGTCGCGGGTCTGGCCTCCACGCGCACCTACCCGCTGGTCTCCACCTTCGAGCCCGGCTACAACATGGCCATCAACCTGCTGGGCATGCTCGGATTCGAGGATTCGCTGCGCCTGATGGAAAAGTCCTTCGCGCAGTTCCAGGCCGACGGCTCCGTGGTCGAGGAAACCCGCGAGGTCGAAAAGGCCGAGCACCGCGCCCGCCAGCTGCGCGAGCAGCTCGACGAGTTAATCAGTGCGCTGGCCCCGCCGGCCAGCGATCCCGCCACCGCCCGCCAGGAGCTGCTGGACTTTATCCAGCTGCGCCAGGAGCTGACCGCGGAGGAACGCTCCTCCCAGGTCAGCGGCAAGCAAGAACGCTCCAAAGAGGTCACCACGGTCCTGGCTAAGCTGCAGGTCGGCGACGTCATCGCCCTGGCCACCAAGAAGCAGCCGTTGCTGGCGGTGGTCAATACGCCCGCCAACCAGACCAAGGATCCGCGCCCGTGGGTGACCACGGAAGGCGGCTGGTCGGGCCGTATCGATGCCTCCGGGATCGCCAACCCGCCCATCCTCGTCGGCCACATGAAGCTGCCTAGGCGCGTGACCAAGGCGCCGCGCAAGTCCGCGGGCTATGTGCAGAAGCTTCTCCAACGCAACAAGTACCCGCGGCCGAAGAAGATGCGCCTGACCCCGCGCCACCGGCCCAACAAGAAGGTGGGTCAGCTGCGCGATGCCATCCGGCAGCACCCAGTCCACGCCTGGCCGGCCACGGACCGGGAGCAGCTGGCCAGCATGGCCCACAAGCTGGCCCGGCGCGAGAAGGACGCCGAAAAGCTGCGCGCCAAGATCACCCAGGCCACCGACACCCTGGGCCGCACCTTCGAGCGCATCGTCGACCTGCTGTCGGAGATGGACTACGTCGAATTCGTCGGCGCGGGCGAGGACCGGCACCCGGAGATCACCGACGAGGGCGAGCGCCTGGCCAAGATCCACAACGAGTCAGATCTCCTGGTCGCGCAGTGCCTCAAGCGCGGGATCTGGAACGACCTGGACCCGGCGGAGCTGGCCGGCGTGGTCTCCCTGTGCACCTTTGAAAACCGCAAGGCCACCCGCGGCGAGCCGGAGGCCGCCACCGACGCGATGGCCGACGCGATGAACGCCACCTGGCGCATCTACACCGAGCTGGTCGCCGACGAGCAGCGCCACCGCCTGCCGGTCACGCGCGAGCCGGAGGCCGGCTTCGCCCTGGCCATGCACCAGTGGGCCGCCGGCGCCCCGCTGGGCTACTGCCTGGCCGCGGCTGCCGAGTGCGGCGCGGAGCTAACCCCCGGCGATTTCGTGCGCTGGTGCCGCCAGGTGGTGGATCTGCTCCAGCAGGTCGCCAAGACCGGCTACGAGGACGGTATCCGGGCCAACGCCCGCCGGGCCATGGACGCCATCCAGCGCGGCGTGGTGGCCATCGGCGCTTAAGGCCTCACCGGCGACGCGCTATAGCCCTCGGTTCCTATACAGCCCGTGGTTCGGCGCACAGAGCCTCGGCAGCGGCGCGGATGGCCGGCAGGTGCGGTGCGAGGACGTTGACGGTCGCGACTCCGAGGTTGGTCCCGAAGGGATCCGCGATTAGTGACTGCGTGGCGACGATCGTGCCGTCCGCGATGACCGGTCCGCCGGAGTCTCCCTTGACCGCCGGTGGAGCGTTGCGCACCAGGGCCGCGGGCCGCACGACGGTGCGCAGGTTGCGCCCGATCGCTACGGGAAGGCCGAAGAGGACCCGCCCCCAGCGGGGTTGGGCCTCCTGGCGCCCGGTGGCCCCGCCCAGCCCTCCGAAGCCGTAGGTGGTGACCTCCTGGCCCCACTGCGGCCGAGCCGCAGACAGGCCGAGCAGCGCGGGGACTTCTACTGGGTGGTGCAGGAGGGCGAGGGCACAGTCGCTGCCGTCGATGGTGCGCACCGCCAAGATCCGGCGGCGCCACTTCTTGCCGCCGCTAAACCCGTTGACGTGGTACCCGCGCCGCGGGGCAGTGCGGAAGAAGTGCGCGCAGGTCAGCACCAGGCGCGTGCTTCTGGGCCCGGCAGCAGAATGAACGGTGCCGCTGTGGGGCTCGGCGATGAGCACGCCGGTGCAGACCCGGTTGCGCTCGTTAAGGCGCACGGTGGTGGAGCTGGCAATTTCTTCCCACTGGTCGAAGGAGTCATTCATGGGCGGTTACACTGTTGTCCTATGAGTGAAAATTCTTCTGCTTTCCCTTCCGAAGTCTATCGAAACCGGATCACTGCGGCGCAGCAGCAGGCGCGCGCCAACGACGTGGCCGCGCTGGTGATTAGCCCGGGCGCCGAGTTCGCCTATTTCACCGGCTCCTGGATGAGCTCGCACGAGCGTTTTAGCGCCCTGGCCATCCCGGCCGAGGGGGAGGCCTTCCTGCTGGCGCCGGCCACCGATGGCGCGGAGCTGGCCGCCGCCCCGGTCGCGGAGCTCAACTTGGCCTTCCACGGCTGGCAGGATGGCACCAACGCCCACGCGCTGGCCGCGGAGAAGCTGCGTCAAGCCCACGCGGCGGTAGCCGAAGACGGCGCGCGCCTGGCGGTTTCCGGCGTTATGGACGCCGCGCACCTGTTGGGCCTGCAGGCCCAGTTCCCGTCCGCGCAGTGGGTGGCGGCCGACCAGGTTATCGGCGCGCTGTTCTCCCGCAAGGACGGCGAGGAGATAGCGCAGCTGCGCGCGGCCGCGCTGGCTATCGATGCCGTCCACGCCCGCGTGCCCTCGCTGCTGCAGCCCGGTGTGACCGAGCAACAGGTCGCCGACCAGCTCACCGAACTCATCCTGCAGGAGCACGACGCGGTCGACTTCGTCATCGTCGGCTCGGGCCCCAACGGCGCGAACCCCCACCACAGCTTCTCCGAGCGCGTGCTTAACGAGGGAGAGCCGGTCGTCGTGGACATCGGAGGCACCTTCGGGGCCGGCTACCACTCGGACTGCACCCGCACCTACGTTGTCGGCGGCGACGTCTCCCGCGCGCCGGAGGACTTCCAGGACGCCTACGAGGTGCTGCGACAGGCCCACGCCGCCGGCATGGAGCAGGCCCGCCGCGGGGCCACCGCGGGCAGCGTCGACGACGCCTGCCGCCAGATCATCGCCGAGGCCGGCTGGGGCGAGTACTTCACCCACCGCACCGGGCACGGCATCGGCCTATCCACCCACGAGGAACCCTTCATCGCCGCCGGCAACGATCTGGAGCTGGCCGAGTCCATGACCTTCTCCATCGAGCCCGGCATCTACAAGGAGGGCGAATGGGGCATGCGCCTGGAAGACATCGTCACCATTAACGGCGACGGCGTGGCCGAGAGCCTGAACGAGGGCGAGCGCGGCCTGCGATGAGCGCGCAGAACAACACCGCCGGCCAGGCAAGTACGTCTCCCCAGATCCCGGGCGCAGTCCTGGTGCTGGGCGGGCGCTCGGATATCGGCACGGAGATCGCCGCGCTGCTCGCCCCTGGGCGCCGGGTGGTGCTTGCCGCCCGCGGGGACGAAGGCATCGATAAGCAGTGCTCCCGGCTGCGGGCTGCCGGCGCGAGCGAGGTGGACTTCCTCGACTTCGACGCGCTGGACATGGACAACCACCGCGCCGTGGTGCGCCGCGCCCGTGAAGTCGCTGGCGAGATCACCACGGCGGTGGTGGCCTTTGGCATCTTGGGAGATCAGGACCGCGCCGAGACCGACGAGGCCCACGCCGCCCATATCGTCCAGCTGGACTACACCGCGCAGGTCTCCATGCTGACCGTGCTCGCCGACGAAATGGAACGCGGGCATATCGTGGCCTTTTCCTCCATCGCGGGCTGGCGCGCCCGCCGGGCCAACTACGTCTACGGCTCCACGAAGGCCGGCCTGGACGCCTTCTGCCAGGGGCTGGCGGACCGACTGCACGGCGGGCCCTTGGCGCTGATCACGGCCCGGCCCGGCTTCGTCATCGGCTCCATGACCGAGGGCATGAAACCCGCGCCGCTGTCCGTAACCCCCGACGTGGTGGCGCGCTACGTCGTCGACGCCATCGGTGGGGAGGCGGACAAGGCCGCAGCCGGTGGCGCCTTGACCAGTCGGACACTGTGGATCCCCGGCACGCTGCGCCTCCTGGCGTGGGTGATGGCCCTGGTACCGCGCCCCATCTGGCGGCACATGCCGCGCTAGTCCATGGGGCTGATGATGCCCTCCGGGCTGACCGCGCTGGCGTCGAAGATGAACCCGCGGGGAGCCAGGACGCGCAGCACGACGTCGGCGTCGCCCTCGGCCAGGCCGTGCAGGACGAGCCCGCCGAAGGGCGTGACGGTAATCGGCACGCCCAGGTGGCCCAGCAGCGTGGCGTACTCGGCCGGCAAAACACCCTCGGGCAGGGCAGTGCCCAGATCCACGAGGCCGTCGTCGCGGTGATCGCCCAGCCAACCGATGGGCCCGACCGAGCCGGTATCCGTGTTGGCATCACCCGTGCCGGCCCCGCCAGCCATATCGGCGGCGTCGGCGGCTTCTTGCTGAAGAAGCTCCCGGACGTGCTCCCAGGCATCCTCCTGGGCAGCGTGGCTGGCCAGTTCCTCAGCGCCGCGGAAGACGGTAAAGGAAGACCCGGCTAAGGCTACCCGGAAGCGGGCCGGCACAACCTGCAACGGCTCGTCCCCAGCGCCGATGGCCACGCGGGCGCTACCGGGCGGACCAACGGCCCCGTCCTCGGCCAAGCGGTCGGCGAGCCCGCGGGCGAATTCGCGGGCGGCATCAGACAGGGGAGAAGCCAGAATTTGATGCGCGCTGCCCGGCCACGACAGCTGGCCCAGGCCGTGCGCTACGGCCTCCTGATCCTGGATGCCGTGCAGGGCCACGCGGCTCCACGCACCCAGGTAAACCTTGCCGTCGGCAAAGTCGTAGGCCGTTTTCCCGAGCGCAAACCAGTCGTCCGAGCGGGTAAGCCCGCCGGGGATGAGGGTATCAGCGGACGGCGCGGAACCTGAGTGGGAGAAATTCAGCAATGCCATAGGCAGTAGTCTAATTGCCGCCGCCGTGGGTGAGTCTCATCGCCGCCTTCGCGCCTGTTCCACATTGTCCAGTCAGGCAGGTAGGCTAGGGAATTATGCCGTTTCTGCTGTTTGTTGCCTACCTGGTTTTAGAAACCCTGACGTTTTGGGCTGTGGTCTCGCTCATTGGCGTGGGCTGGGCGCTGGTCGCTTTGTTCGCCACGATGTTCTTCGGGATGTCGATCGCCGGTTGGGAGGCCCGCCGGATCATGAGCTCCAAGGTGGTGCGCCAAGAGGACGGCACCGCCGTTATGCAGGACGATACCCCGGGCAAGACCGCCGGCAACGTCGGCCTGACCATGGTCGGCGGCATCCTGCTCACCCTGCCGGGATTTTTCACCACGCTGGTGGGCCTGCTCTTCCTGTTCCCGCCGACCCGGGCGCTGCTGCGCGGCTTCATCGCCTTCCGCCTGCTGCGTTCGGTGGAGAACTTCGGCGTGCGCCTGTATGACCGCAGCCCGATGTCGCAGCAGCATGACAGCTACGGCAGCTTCGGCGGGCCCGCGGGCGGCGCCGGCGCGTCGCACGAGCCGACCGTGCTCGAGGAAGAAGAGATCCGCCGCTGGTCCGAAAACGCTAACCCGTCCGACGTTGGAGAGCCGGATTCGGGGAATACAGGCGACGAGGACGGCTCGCAGCCGGGGGATAAGCGCTAGTGTGGCGACTGCTCGCCCGGTGGCTGCTGGCAGCCGGGTCGGGGGCGGTGGTCTATACCGGTTATGCCCCGCTGAATTGGTGGCCCATGGCCTGCGTGGGCATCGCGTTGTTCTATTTCAGCCTGTCCCCATGGCGCGGGGAGCGCGTCTCGCTGCGCTTGGGCGCGGGGCTGGGGTTCGTCCACGGTTTCGCCACCTACGCGCTGCTGCTGCCGTGGATCGGGGAGCTGGTAGGTAACACGCCCTACCTGGCCCTGGCGGCGGCGCTGAGCCTCTATGCCATCCTGACCGGGCTGTGTGGGGCAGCGGTAGCTCGCTGGCGCTTCGGATTCCTCGCCTTCCCCTTCGTGTACTTGGCGGTGGAATTCGTCCGCTCGTCCGTGCCCTTCGGCGGCTTTGCCTGGGTGCGCCTGGCGTGGGGGCAGGTCAACGGGCCGCTGGCGCAGTTGGTGCAGTGGGGCGGACCCGCGCTGGTGACGGTGGCGGCCAGCCTGATTGGCACGAGCCTCGTGGCGGTCTGGTCGCGGCGCCACGCCGTTCGTTTCACGGCCCTAGGCGTCATCGTGGCGGTTGTTGCCGCCAGCTTCGTTGCCGGCTGGACCCGCGGCATGGCCGGCGAAGAGACCGGGCGGGTGACCGTGGCGGCCGTGCAGGGCAACGTTCCGCGGATGGGCCTGGATTTTAACGCCCAGCGCCGCGCGGTCCCCAACAACCACGTGCGGGTAACCAAGCAGCTGGCCGACGACGGCCACGAGCCGGACCTGGTCATCTGGCCGGAGAATTCCTCCGACGTCAACCCCTTCACGGACGAGGAAGCGCGTGCTGCCATCGAGGGCGCGGTCGAGGCCGTCGGCGTACCGATTATGGTCGGCACCTTGACCTACGACGAGGTTGGCGCCCGCAACACCATGCAGGTCTTCGAGCCCGGCGGGCACTCCGGCGACCGGCACTATAAGAAGTACCTGCAGCCATTCGGCGAGACCATGCCCATGCGGGATTTCTTCGCCAAGCTGTCCGACTACGTCGAGCTCGCCGGCGACTTCAAACCCGGCAACGGCAACGGCGTGGTGAGCATGGCCGGAGTCGCAGTCGGCGTGGCAACCTGTTACGAAGTCATCTTCGACCAGGCTTTCCGCACCGCGGTGCAGTCCGGCGCGCAGATTCTAACCACCCCGACCAACAACGCCACTTTCGGTTTTTCCGACATGACCTACCAGCAGCTAGCCATGAGCCGCATGCGGGCGCTGGAAACCGACCGCGCGGTGGTGGTCCCGGCGACCTCCGGTGTCTCCGCCATCGTTCACCCGGACGGGAAGGTCAGCCAGGAGTCGAATATCTTCGAGGCCAAATACCTGGTCGAGGACCTGCCACTGCGCAGCGGCGAGACGCTTGCGGTACGCTTTGGTTCGATCCTGGAACTGGCCATGGTTATTATTGGTGGAGTATTAGCGCTGGCTGCCCTGATCTCTGCCGGATCCCGGCGGTCGGCCGCCGCGAGCCCCACGGCCGCAAGGGCGAAGAAGAACACCCGCTCCACGCGGGCCAAGAAATAGAAGGAGTCTCCCACTCGTGACCGCTAACTCAGCGTCGACGCTGGTCATCATCCCCACCTTCAACGAGCTGGAAAACCTCCCGCTCATCACCGGCCGCGTGCGTTCCGCCACCCCGGACGTCCACGTCTTGGTTGTGGACGATAACTCCCCGGACGGCACTGGCGACCTGGCCGATGAGCTGGCCGCTAAGGATGAGAACCTTCATGTGCTGCACCGCGAGGGCAAGGGCGGCCTGCTGGGCGCCTACCTCGCCGGCTTCGAGTGGGGCCTAGAGCGCGACTACCAGGTCCTGTGCGAGATGGACGCGGACGGCTCCCACGCCCCGGAGCAGCTGCACCTGCTGCTGGAAGCTATCGATGACGGCGCCGACCTGGTGATCGGCTCCCGCTACATCCCGGGCGGCGAGACCGTCAACTGGCCGGCCTCCCGCGAGTACCTGTCCCGCCTGGGCAACATCTACATCTCGGTGGCCCTGGGCGCCGGTCTGTCGGACATGACCGCCGGCTACCGCGCCTTCCGCCGCGAACTGCTGGAGGCCCTCGACTTCGACGAGCTGTCGAACGCCGGCTACATCTTCCAGGTGGACGTCGCCTTCCGCGCCGTCAAGATGGGCTTCGACGTCCGCGAGGTGCCGATCACCTTCACCGAGCGCGAGTACGGCGAGTCCAAGCTCGACGGCTCCTTCGTCAAGGATTCTCTCTTCGAGGTCACCAAGTGGGGCGTGCAGCACCGCGCGGAGCAGGCCGGCAACGTCGCCCACGAGACCGGGCGCATCGCCCAGCAGACTCTCAAGGAGATCGGCGCCTACGACCTGCCGCACAAGGCGGGCAACAAGCTGCGTTGGCTCGGCAACTTCGGCGAGGAGCTGGGCAACCTGGCCAAGCACCAGTGGAAGGCCATGCGGCGCGGCTAGCGCGGGGCTTGCTATGGGCGCGGTAGTCTAGTCAAAAGTTATTTTCCACTCGGATCGTTCGGCACGTACCTGCCGATGGAGGAGACACCATGGCTACCGTGAGCTTTAAACACGCCAGTTTGACCTACCCGGGCGCACAAGCGCCGTCCGTGGACGACTTCGACTTGGAGATCGCCGGCGGCGAGTTCCTCGTCCTGGTCGGCCCATCGGGCTGCGGCAAATCGACCACGCTGCGCATGCTGGCGGGCCTCGAAGAGGTCACCTCGGGCAGCATCTTCATCGGTGACAAGGACGTCACCAGCCTTGACCCGCGCGAGCGCGATATCGCCATGGTCTTTCAGAACTACGCGCTCTATCCGCACATGAGCGTGCGCGACAACATGGGCTTTGCCTTGAAGCTGGCCGGGGAGTCGAAGGAAGAGATCAACCGCCGCGTCGACGAGGCCGCCCAGACCTTAGGCCTGGTCGATCTGCTGGACCGGAAGCCGAAGGCGCTGTCGGGCGGCCAGCGCCAGCGCGTGGCCATGGGCCGCGCCATCGTGCGCAACCCCCAGGTCTTCCTCATGGACGAGCCATTGTCGAACCTGGACGCCAAGCTGCGCGTGCAAACGCGCACTCAGATCGCGGCCCTACAGCGCCGCCTTGGCGTGACCACCGTCTACGTCACCCACGACCAGACGGAGGCGCTGACCATGGGCGACCGCATCGCCGTCCTCAACGGCGGCGTGCTCGAGCAGGTCGGCACCCCGCGTGAGCTCTACGAGGCCCCACAGACCACCTTCGTGGCCGGCTTCATCGGCTCTCCGGCCATGAACTTGGGCCGGTTCACCGTCGACGCCCAAGGCCGCGCGTCCTCCGGTGAGGCCTGGATCCAACTGCCTGACGATGCCGCCCAGGCCCTGGCCGATGCCGGAGAGAAGCAGGTCATCCTGGGCGTGCGTCCCGAGGCCCTGCAGTTGGTCGCACAGGGCGAAGAGGAGGCCTCCCGCAGCGCCTATATCCCGTTCGACCTGGAACTGGTCGAGGAACTCGGCGCGGATTCCTACCTCTACGGCCAGATCCCGGGCGGCAGTGAGCTCAGCTCGGGGGCCACGACAGAGGAGGCCGCCTCGCCCACGGGCAACGAGCTAGTCATGCGCGCCAAGCCGCGGACCGCGCCGGAAAAGGGCAGCCGGGTCGTGGCCACCGTGGACCACAACCAATTGCATTGCTTCAGCGTGACTACGGGTAAGCGCATCAATAGCGCGGCCACCGTGAAATAGACGCGCAAAGAAAAACCGCCGGCCCTGAACCCTTCTGGATCAGTGGCAGGCGGTTTTTCTATGGCTCGGGGAGTGCTCGCCCGGGCGAGGAGTTACTTCTTATCCTTCTTTTCCTGCTGCTCGCGCAGCAGGCGGGCAGCGGAACGACGGCGCTTGCGCAGCTGCTGGATGCGCTCTTCGAGGAGCTCGTCCAGCTCGTCCAGGGAGCGGCGTTCGCACAGCATGTCCCAGTGGGTGCGCGGCGGCTTAGCCGGCTTGGACTCCACGCCCTCGCCCTCGACCAAGGTGCCTACCTTGCCGTTCTTGCACATCCACTCCTCGGGGATTTCTGCGTCATCGGCAAAGGGGACCTCGTAAATGTCGCCATCTTCGGTGCGGTACTTCACCATCTGGCGGGGCGCAAGGTCGTGGTCGCGATCTGTTTCGTAGCTAACGGCGCCCATTCGGCTGCCACGGAGTACGCGATCTGCCATGCAACATCATCCTTTACTAAATTTACCTATGAAGGTGCGGGGAGATTACTATTCCCGCGTCCAGTCCTAACAGTATAACGAAGAACGCGGTGTGATTGTTCCCAGGTAGGGGTTAATGGGCTAAGGTGGATTACCGTGATGCGTACTTCGGCTCATTCCCGCACAAAGATCACTTGTCAGTGGTGCAATAAGGAAATGGACCAAAACGGCAGGGGGCGACCCCGGAAGTTTTGCAGCGCGGCCTGCAAGCAGCGCGCTTACGAGCAGCGCAACGCGGTCTCGGGGACTACAATCCCGGAGGACGCGATTATCATGTCGCCCAAGAGCGCGGCCGAACTTGCCGATGGCTTGTTCGAGCTGCGCTGCGGGGCGCAGGATATCCAGACCGCCGTCCAGGAGGGTGCCGAAGCCAGCGAAATCAGCCAGTTATGCGAAGAGATGGTGGCCTTGGCCCGCCACCTAGAGGAGTTAAGGTAAAACGCCATGTTAAAGAAGCTTTTCTACAACCGGACTCTGGTGATCAGCGTCTTCGTAATCCTCATTATCGGGCTGACCATCGTGGGCCTGGGCCCGCTGATCTACTCGATGATCGCTGGCCCCGGAGTGACCACCGAGCCGCTCGATGACTCCCGGGCGAAGGAGGCCAGCACCGACGTCAACGGCCAGTGGCGCGTTGGCGACGGAACGGCCCCGAATCTTACCTCCGTGGGCTTTAGCTTCAACGAGGTGCTACCGGCAGAACGCCGCCTGACTTCGGGCTCGACCACGGCCGTCGACGGCGAGATCGAGGTCACCGACCAGGAGGTGACCGAGGGCTCCATCAAGGTGCTCATGGAGGAGTTGACCACCGATAAGAAGGTGCGCGACCAGAACATGAAGTCCAAGCTCTTCGAGACCGATAAGTTCCCCGAGGCCTTCTTCAAGCTGACGGCGCCGGTAGACCTGTCTGGCGTGCCGGAGGACGGCACCAAGGGGAAGGTCACCATGGAAGGGGAGCTGACCATCAAGGACGCTACCCAGGAAATCAAGCAGGACTTCGACGTCCTCCGCGACGGCGAGCACCTGGTTATCGGCGGTACCATCCCAATCAACCGCCTTGACTACAACGTGAAAACCCCGGAGTTCCTGGCCGCCAAGGTGGCCGAGGAGGGCGACGTGAACATCCTTATCTCCTTCGAGAAGCAGGATTAGTTCCTTTCGCAAACTAAGTAATTTACGGACAAAGCTCCGCTCTTCGCCACTTAACCCAATACATCGACCACAGTCAGAGCCCGCCGCATAAGTTGCGGGCGCCACACGAGAACGAGAGGATCCACAATGTTGACCGAACGCATGATTCCGATGCTGTGGTTCCGCCTCGTGGTGGTCATCGGCTTCGCCATCTTCGTGGCCACGCAGAAGATGTGGCTCGTCATGGTCATCGCCATCGCGCTAGCTGGCCTGACCGGCTGGCAGCTCCAGCAGGCCTACCAGAACAAGAAGAAAAAGTAGCGCGCCCGCCATACCGGGGCCCGGGAGATCTGCCGGAGGCATGCCGAAGGCCTCCCGGATATCAAATAGGGATCCGGCGCCGACAGGGTGATCGGTCGTCCCCCCTGATATTCCCGCTATTAAAGTCACAGTGACGTTAATAGGGCGAACTTCCCCCCCTAGGGGTGAAGGGGTCTAGATCTGCGGATCTCCTGCGGAATAGGTCATGAGACCGAGGTTGTCCACGAGAGCTTAGGGGCTAAGAAGGCTGCCGCCCGGGCTCGGTAAGGCACGGAGATGTCCGCAGGACCCTGCGTCCCAATTTGGATGGCTTACGACTTAGCCGGGCCAACGAGCGTCACAGGAGCATTGGCGGCGTCGAGTGCCACGAAGAGGTTGTCGGCGTAGTGACACTGAGAGTCGCAACAAGCGACCGTCGTTGACGAGTCCGTAGAACCGAACCGGGCTAGCCTTGGTGAACGCCCGATATACGTTATTGTCCGATAATGTACATTATGTCATTTTAGATCCGGGGCCACTCCCCGCCATTTCTACAAACGGCGGTATTGCGTGCCGGCGGCTTGCGGCACGCAGTCGCCCAAGTGGTTGGCCTACTGGTTGTTGTCGAGCGTGTAGTACTCGGACTGGTTCGGGTAATAGCTTTCCCATTCCAGGATGTCCGGGTCGTCGCCGGAGACTGCGGCCATGAGGCGGTCCAGCAGGAACTCCCACATCGGTCCGATGAACTCCGCGCGGTCCTCGAGGCCGGCCAGGCCGTGGCGCAGTTCGAGCTCGGAGCCATCCGGGGTGTCCGTCAGGCGCAGATCCATCCAGGCGTTCGGGCGGTTGGCGAAGCTGACCTCAAAGCGCAGGTATTCCGGCTTCACCTTCTCGGTGACCTCGATGTGGACATCCTTGGTGCGGCCGACGTGGTCGACCAAGTAGCACGGGTGGCCCTCGGGGCTGTCGGACTCCTTGGTCCACTCCCCGTGCCAACGACCCAGATCCTTGGTGTCCGTCAGGTAGCCCCAGATCACGGACGGGCCCTGGTGAAATTCCCGCTCAATCACTAGCTCCGGGCCGCCGTCGGCGTCCTCGATCTCCCCTGTCGGGTCGTAAAAATCCAGTTCTTGACTCATTTATCTTAGCCTAGCTGGCCATTAAGGCCGTCGCGCAACTAGCTGCGGACAGCCTACCCCGTTAAAGGGTAAACAATAGGTGGCCGTGAGCTAGCGCTGTCCGCCACGGCTGCGGTGCGTGGCGACGAACTGGACCGAGTCGAGCATCTCCGCCTTCAGGAGGGCTTCGCGGAGGGCGAATTGGAACATCCAGAGCCGGCGGTAGACGGGATCGAAGCCGGCCGCGGCCGCCTCCCGCAGGCGCCCGGAGAAGAACGAGCGCTGCTGCGTGATGGATTCGCGGTAATGCGAACCGGTGTGGGTCTCCCCGATGATCCGCAGATGTCCGTTCTTCTCAAAGGCCTTGTGCACGTCGGCGACCGTCGGGTACTCCAGGCCCGGCCAGATATAGGCGCGCAGGACCTGGCACGCTGAGCGGGCGGCCGGAGTCATGTGCTCGGTGGCGACCAAGGACTGGACGGCTGCCTTTCCCCCACTGATCAGCAGCCGTGCCAGGGTGCCGATATAGTCGGCGCGCTGCCGCGGGGTCAGCGCCTCGAAAAGCTCGACGCTGATAATCGAATCGTAGCGGCCGCGCCACTGGCGAGGACCGGGAATCGGGGCGTCGATAAGCTGGCAATGCACGGAGTCATCCGCGCCCTCGAGGAGGAAGAACTCCTCCAGCGGCCGCAGGCTGTCCGGATCGGCAGAGAGCAGATCCACGGTCGCCTTGCGCCCGGCCGCCTCCACTGCGGCTCGCGCGCCGGAGGAAGGAAAGACCAGGCAATGCGAGCCGGCGCGGACGCCGGTGGCATCGAGTAGCCAGTTCGCCGCCCGCGTCTGGGCCGACCTGAGATCCTCGCGGTCGACCGCCTGGGGCTCCGTCATGGTGGTCACATCGACGAAATGAGAACCGGCCGGCAGCCCGCGGCGGTTGTGCTGCTCGGTATCGACGGGCTTGCCCTGCCGGTCGATCGTCTGGCGGGTGGTGGTCGGCACGCCGGTGGCGAAGATTCCGCCCTGGTGGCTCACGCTGTCACCGGCGTAGAGCGCCAACAGCTCCTGGGGGATCTCCCCGCCTTCGTACGCGGCCACCGGCGCGGTAGGTGTTTTCGGGGAATAACCGCACTGCACCAGCCGGGTAAGCACGTGCACCAGCTTGTCCGAGTTGGGCGTGGTCCACTCCCCGGCCAAGTAGGACTCGGCCAAGCCCAGCCAGCCGGAACTCGCAATCCGCGCGAACAAGGAGTCGTATTCGACCTTGAGGTCCAGTTCTTCCGGGTCCTCGGCATCGAGGACCAGGCCAGCGCGGTCGCATGCGCGGGCAAAATCTGCCTCCGCGTGGCGGGCCCGCAGGCCTAGCAGGCGGCCGCTGGGCACGCGGGCTACGCCTGGCCATTGCTCGGCATCGATAGCCGCAGTATGCTCCAAGGCCATTTCCTTCAAAAGTCCAATCCTGACGCCGCCCGGACACCACGCGCCACGTGGGGCAAAAACGCTGTGTAGGCGGCCTCGCGTTCAGTCCAATCGTTCCTAGATTAATGCCGAAACCACCCGCGGCCCGGGTGCCATGCCGAGACCCCTGGTTTATATCGGGGTGAAACTATCTGTTCCGGGGAGTAGCGTTTACAATGTTCAACGGTAGGTACTTAGTTCAAGCATTTAGGAAGGTAGTCATCTACATGTCAGCAACCCCTTACCGCCCCAATGGAGGACGTCACCACGTCGTCGTTATTGGCGCTGGCTTCGGCGGCATCAACGCCGTAAAGCAGCTTAAAGGCACGGAAGTCGATATCACCATCATCGACAAGAAGAACCACCACCTGTTCCAGCCGATGCTCTACCAGGTGGCTACCGGCATGATCTCCGCTTCCGAGATCGCCCCGTCCACCCGCCAGATGCTGCGCGGGCAGCAGAACGCGAACTTTGTCAACGCCACCGTCACCAACATTGACCTGGAGAACCAGACGGTGACCGCGGAAAACGATAACTTCCACCGCACCTACGGCTTCGACTCCCTGGTTGTGGCAGCTGGTTCCAGCCAGTCCTACTTTGGCAACGACCACTTCGCCGAGTTCGCCCCGGGCATGAAGACCATCGACGACGCTCTGGAGCTGCGCTCCCGCATCGTCTCCGCGTTTGAGCAGGCCGAGCTCACCGAGGATCCGGCTGAGCGCGAACGCCTGCTGACCTTCATCATCGTCGGTGCTGGCCCGACCGGTGTGGAGCTGACCGGCCAGATTGCTGAGCTGGCTAACCGTACCTTCACCGACGCCTTCTCCACCTACGGCCCGTCCTCGGCCAAGATCTACCTGCTGGACGGCGCTCCCCAGGTGCTGCCGCCGTTCGGCAAGCGCCTCGGCCGCAAGGCCCAGCGCACGCTGGAAAAGCTCGGCGTCGACGTCCGCCTGAACGCTATGGTCACCAACGTCGACCAGGACACCGTCACCTACAAGAACACCAAGGATGACTCCGAGACCACCCTGACCGGCGCCACCAAGATCTGGTCCGCCGGTGTGTCCGCTTCCCCGCTGGGCAAGATGGTCGCCGACCAGGCCGGCGTCGAGACCGACCGCGCCGGCCGCGTCTCCGTCAACGAGGACCTGACCGTGGGCGAGTACTCCAACGTCTACGTCATCGGCGACATGATCAACCTGAACAAGCTGCCGGGCCTGGCCCAGGTCGCTATGCAGGGCGGTACCCACGTCGGCCGCCTCATCGACGCCAAGGTCGACGAGGAGTCCACCGCCAACGAGAAGGAACCCTTCGACTACTTCGACAAGGGCTCCATGGCGATCATCTCCCGCTTCAACGCCGTGGTGAAGATGGGCAAGGTCGAGTTCACCGGCATCTTCGCCTGGTTGGGCTGGCTGGCGCTGCACGCGACCTACCTGGTCGGCATGCGCAACCGCTTCGTCACCTTCATCAACTGGATCTCCAACGCGTTTACCCGCGACCGCGGTAACCTCGCCATCACCGAGCAGATGCGCACCGCCCGCAACGCGCTGGCCAAGAAGACGAAGGATTCCGAGGCCTAAAGAGCCCCCGCGTGCGGTGCCGCCGAGCACCCGCACCTTAACCCCGCCGCAAGTGCGCGCTGGTTTCTCACCAGCGCGTACCGCGGCGGGGTTCTTTTTTGTCCCTAGCGGCTCGTAGCTGTGTTCTGAGGAGCCTGCACTGGCCTTGGTCGCGTTCCCCGTTGGGGGTGTTTTCTTCCAAACCAGAAAAATTCCGGGTCCGGCTCTGTTAGGGTGGACGGCACAACATTGGGGTGCCGGAAGGACTGATTCCGGCTGAGAACATACCCATGGAACCTGCTCTTAGTTAGAACTAGCGAAGGAAAGTGTTGTGAAGGAAGCAGTATGCGCTGCTCTCGCCGCTGTGCGCGAGCGCAATCCCCTGGTCCAGTGCTTGACCAATACCGTCGTCACGAACGTCACCGCTAATGCGCTGCTGGCGATCGGCGCCAGCCCCGCCATGTGCGATACCCCGGAGGAATCCCGCGAGTTCGCGCGCCTGGCCAACGGCATCCTCATCAATATCGGCACCCCGTCCGCGGCCCAGTACGAGGGCATGCGCGAGGCGATCGCCGGTGCCAACGAGGCCGGAAACCCGTGGGTGCTCGACCCGGTTGCCGCCGGCGGCCTGTCCACCCGTACGGAATTCGCCCGCTCAGTAGTAGACGCGAAGCCCGCGGCCATTCGTGGCAACGCCTCCGAGATCATTGCGCTGGCACAGCTGGGCGAGGGCGGCCGCGGCGTCGATGCCACCGACACGGCGACCGCCGCCCTGCCCGCCGCCCAGGCGCTGGCACAGCGCACCGGCGGCGTGGTGGCTATCTCCGGCGAGAAGGACGTCCTCGTCACCCAGGAAGAGGCCTGGGAGCTCGCCGGCGGCGTGCCGCTACTCCAGCGGGTCATCGGCACCGGCTGCAGCCTGGGCGCTATCACCGCCGCCTACTTGGGCACCGGTCAGCCGCCGCTCGCCGCGGTCATCGCCGCGCACGCCCACGTGTCCGTGGCCGGCTCCCTGGCCTACCAACAGGCCCAGTCGCCCGGCAGCTTCGCCGTCGCCTGGATGGACGCCCTCTACGACTTAGGCCCCGAGGATCTCATCACCTACAGCGCCCTCCAGCCCGTGGAACTGGCATGAGCCCGATCGACTGGAGCCTCTACCTCGTCACCGACCCGGGGCTAGCCGGCGGCCGGGACAACGTCGCCGACATCGCCGTGGCCGCCTGCCGCGGCGGTGCTACCGTGGTGCAGCTGCGGGACAAGGAAGCCAGCGACGCCGAGCTGCTCCCCTACGCCCGCCGCCTGCAGGAAGAGCTGGGCCAGATCCCGCTGTTTATCAACGACCGCGTGGAGCTGGCCGCCGAGCTCGGCTGCCACCTGCACGTCGGCCAAGACGATCTCAGTGTCGCCGAAGCCCGCTCGCTGCTGGCCGACGATGCACTGGTGGGGCTGTCCGTCGGCTCCGAGGAGGAGCTCGACGCCGCACTCAGCGCCACGGGAGCGGCCCGCCCGGACGTTCTCGGCATCGGGCCCGTCTTTAGCACCGCCACCAAGGCGAACGCGCCCGCCGGCATCGGGGTCGAGGCTGCCGCAACCCTGGCAGGCCGCGCCAAGGAGGCTGGGATGCCCGCCGTAGCCATCGGCGGGCTGAAGGCCCACAACGTCGCGGAGCTGAAAGGCAGCGCCTTCGCCGGAGTCTGCGTGGTCTCCGCCATCATGGCCGCCGAGGACCCGGCCTCCGCCGCGAGCGAACTCGTCGCCGCCTTTCGCCGTTAGTCAATCCGCCCTCTGCCGCACTGCGCACGGCTTTTGCACGCCCAGCGTTCAATGCTGCGCTCAATGCTGCGCTCAATTTATTGCTCGATAGGAGTACAACCATGACTCACGTCTACCCACTTGGCACTCGGCCTAGCCAGCCGCTGCCCGTTGCCCGCGTCCTGTCTATCGCCGGGACCGACCCGACCGGCGGGGCGGGCCTGCACGCCGATTTGAAGGCGATTAGCGCCGCGGGCGGCTACGGCATGGCCGTGACCACCGCGATCGTCTCGCAGAATACCCAGGGTGTGGACTCCATCTTCACCCCGCCGGCGCAGGTGCTGCGCGACCAGCTGGCCTCCGTGGCCGCCGACGTGGACATCGACGCGGTAAAGATCGGCATGCTGGGCACCCCGGAGACTATCGACATCGTCCGCGAATTCATCGCCACGCTGAGTAGCACGCCGGTCGTCCTGGATCCCGTCATGGTGGCTACCTCCGGGGATCGCCTGTTGGAAAAGAAAGCCGAAGCCGCGATTCTCGATCTGGCGGGCCGGGTCGATTGCGTCACGCCCAACCTCAAGGAGCTGGCGGTCCTGTGCGGGCTAAGCCCCGAGGAGGAAGCCACCGACGTGGACCAGGCGGTGGCCATGGCCCAGGGCTGGGCGCAGCGCACCGGGACCAC
This sequence comes from Corynebacterium sp. LK2537, assembly GCF_040946485.1. Classification (NCBI taxonomy): domain Bacteria; kingdom Bacillati; phylum Actinomycetota; class Actinomycetes; order Mycobacteriales; family Corynebacteriaceae; genus Corynebacterium; species Corynebacterium sp. LK2537. Next base: position 41,536 of record NZ_JAYWLQ010000001.1, on the reverse strand, counting down.
GGTCATCGTCAAGGGCGGGCACCTGCGCGACAACCGTGCGGATAACGCCGTGGTCGATGGCACCGGCCTTATCCACCGCGTGTCCTGCCCGCGGGTGGCGACCAAGAACACGCACGGGACCGGCTGCTCCTTGTCCTCGGCGCTGGCCACTCGGCTGGGCCAAGGCGAGGGGCTCGCCGCGGGTCTGGAGTGGTCCACCCGCTGGCTGCACGAGGCGATCGCCAACGCCGACGCCTTGGCGGTGGGCCGCGGCCACGGGCCGGTCGACCACGGGCACAGGCAGCGCCGCCTGGCCCGGGCGGCGAGCGCCGAGCCGGTGCCGGCCGTGGACCTTGCCGCCGCCTATGCCGCGGCGGATTCCCAGCCCGCCCCGCAGCCGGTCATCCCGGCGGCCGGACCGCACACGGCGGCGCTTTGGGCCGGAACCCTGGGGTTGTGGAAGGATTTAGTTGATCTGCCGTTTATCAGCCGCCTGGGCGACGGCACATTGGACGCTGACGATTTCAGCGTCTACGTGGCCCAGGACGCGATCTATCTGCGCCACTACTCTACTGCCCTGGGGCGGCTCGGCGCGCTCGCCCGGGACCCGCAGGACCGCCAGTTCTGGGCCGCCGGGGCGGCGGAGGTCCTGGTTGCCGAATCCGAGCTACACCGTGACTGGCTGGGCGGGGAAACCACCGACCGCCCCTCCCCGGTCACCAGCGCCTACACGGATTTCCTGGTGGCCACGACCTATACCGAGGATTACGCGGTCGCCTCCGCGGCCGTGCTGCCGTGCTACTGGCTCTACGCCGAGGTCGGGCGGCACCTGCTGACCCAGGATCGCGCGGATCACCCCTTCCACGCGTGGCTGCAGATGTACTCGGGCCCCGACTTCGTGGAAGGCACCCAGCGTGCCCTGCAGATGGTCGAGGACGCCCTGGAGGAGGCCACCGAGGGCCAGCGCCAGCGCGCCTTCGACGCCTTCTACCGTGCCAGCCTGGCCGAGCTGGCCTTCTTCGACCAAGCCGACCGGCGCTTCTAACCGGGGGCGGTAGAACCGCTACTGGATGAGGTCGGCGCCCGGGCGGGTCAAGACGGCGACCAGGAAGGCCGAGTTCGGGCCGAAGGGCTTGAGGTCCCAGGAGCTGAACTGGTTGTCCACGCGGAAACCGACCTGCTCGGCCTGGGCGATGAAATCGGCGAATTCCCAACCGCGGCCGGCGCCGAAGCCGGTCACCAGGCGGCCGCCGGGGCGCAGCGCCTCGAAGATGTGGCGCAGTGCCGGCTCCCGGCCCTCCGGCGCCAGAAAGCCCATGACGTTGCCCGCGGAGACGGCCAGATCGAAGCCGGACTCGGGGATCTCCTCGGCGGAGAGGTCCCCTACCGCCCAGCGGCCCTCCGGGAAGTCGTGCTCCGCGTGCTCGATGAGCACGGGGTCGACGTCGACGCCCAGGACGTCGTGGCCGCGGCGGACCAGCTCGCCGCCGACGCGGCCGGTGCCGCAACCAGCGTCGAGAATCTTGGATTCGCGCTCAGCCATGGCATCAATGAGGCGTGCTTCGCCGTTGATGTCTTTGCCCTGGGCCTCCATCAGCTTCCAACGCCGCGCGTAGTTGTGGGAATGAGCGGGGTTGGCTGTCGTCAGTTCTTTCCACGTAGGCATAGGTTTCATTATAGGGCGGGGTTTCGCGCTACACTTTATTCGCCGCACAGAGCGGCTACTACTGCCCGACCACGAGGAGGAGGCCGCCATGGCAAATGTGCCCAACCCGCTTCGGCCCCGCAAGAAAAAGCTGTCGCAACCCGAGGTCACCCAGTTCAAGGTCCCCGTCGAAGAGGCAATCGAGCATTGCCGGGTCTTCGTCGATGGCGAGGCCCTGCCGGGTGAGTACACCCCGCGCTCAGCGCAAGAAGCCCTCCGCGAATACGGGCGTGGCTTCATCTGGGTCGGCATGCACGAGCCGTACGAAAGCCAGATGACCCAGGTAGCCAGCGAGTTCAATATCCACGAGTTGATCGTGGAGGACACGGTCCAGGCCCACCAGCGCCCCAAGCTGGAGCGTTACGACGATCAGCTCTTCGTGGTGGCCCGCTCGGTCAATTACCGCGACCACAACGAGGTCAAGGACAAGCGCCAGATCATTACCACCGGCGAGATCCAGATGATCGTCGCCTACGAATTCCTCATCACCGTCCGCCACGGTGCGAAGCTGCCCAACCTGGCCCACTGCATCAACGACGAGCAGGACCTGGTCGAGCTCGGCCCCATCGCGCTGGCCTGGAAGGTCCTGGACATGATGGTCGACCGCTACAAGGAGATCACTACCCTGCTCGAGACCGAGGTCGATGAGGTCGAGGAGGAGGTCTTCACCCCGGGCGCGCAGTTCAACATCGACCGCATCTACATGTTCAAGCGCGAGATCCTGGAGATGAAGCACGCCGTCGCGCCGCTGTCGACGGCCCTGCAGGCCATGGTCAACGACCACAAGGACCTGATCCCCAAAAAGATCCGTTCCTACCTGCGCGACGTCAACGACCACGAGCTGGTGGTCCGCGACGAGGTCGCCTCCTTCGATGAGCGGCTGACCTCGCTAATCGATGCCTCGGTGGCGAAGGTGTCCATGCAGCAAAACTCCGACATGCGCACCATCTCCGCCGTGGTCGGCATGGCCGCCGCGCCCACGATGGTCGCCGGTATCTACGGTATGAACTTCGACCACATGCCGGAGCTGCACACCGAGTACGGCTACCCCATCGCGCTGCTGGTCATGGTCGGGATTGTGGCGCTGATGTTCTGGTGGTTCCGCCGCAACAACTGGCTCTAGGGCGCTAGCCTCCCAGCGGCATCGTCCGCAGCTGGGAGCGGGCCATCAGCCGGCCCTGCTCGTCGCAGATGTCCACGCCCCACAGCTGGGTGCGCCGGCCCAGGTGCAGCGGCGTGGCCGTGGCGGTCAGCGTGCCGGAGCTGGCCGGGCGCAGGAAGTCGGTGTTGTTGTTGACGCCGACGACGGGCCGGCGCGCGGCGACCACGCCGGCCACCGAGGCGACCGATTCCGTCAAGCACGCGTACACGCCCCCGTTGGCCACGCCCCACGGCTGGTGGTGACGGGCATCGACTGCCATGGTGGCGCGCACCTCGCCGTTGCGAATGACCGTGTAGGTGATCCCCAGGGTGGCGTCGAGGCCGGTCAGCTGCCGGTTGATCGTGGCCAGCTGGGCGGTATCCAGGGCAGTTTCGTGGGCCCCGTACAGCAGCTGTTCTAGCTCGTGAGTCGGGTTTAAGGGTTGTCCGCTAGCACTCATGCTTTCCCAATCTAGTCTTTCGGCTGTGCCGATGGTCTATGCGGTAATCTAGGCGGCATGACTGAATCTAAGGATCTCGCCCAGATTGGTGTCGTTGGCCTCGCCGTGATGGGGTCTAACCTCGCCCGCAACTTCGCCCACAATGGCAACACCGTGGCCGTGTTCAACCGCAGCCCGGAAAAGACTCGCGCCTTCATGGACGAGCACGCGGGTGAAGGCAGCTTCATCGCCTCCGAGACCATTGAAGACTTCGTGGCCTCCTTGGAGCGCCCCCGCAAGGCCATAATCATGGTCAAGGCCGGCGCCGCCACCGACGCGGTCATCGACCAGCTGGCCAGCGCCATGGATGACGGCGACATCATCATCGATGGCGGCAACGCCAACTACACCGACACCATCCGCCGTGAGCAGGAAGTCGCCGCCCGCGGCCGCCACTTCGTCGGCGCCGGCATCTCCGGCGGCGAGGAGGGCGCCCTGAACGGCCCCTCCATCATGCCGGGTGGGCCGGCCGAGTCCTGGGAGACCCTGGGCCCGATCCTGGAGTCCATCGCCGCCGAGGTCGACGGCACCCCGTGCGTGACCCACATCGGCCCCGATGGTGCCGGCCACTTCGTCAAGATGGTCCACAACGGCATCGAATACGCCGACATGCAGGTCATCGGCGAGGCCTACCAGCTGCTGCGCTACGGCGCCGGGCTGAGCCCGCACGAAATCGCCGAGACCTTCCGCGAGTGGAACTCCGGCGACCTGGATTCCTACCTGATTGAGATCACCGCCGAGGTCCTGGCCCAGGACGATCCGGCAACCGGTAAGCCCCTGGTCGACGTCATCGTGGATGCTGCCGGCCAGAAGGGCACCGGCCGCTGGACCGCCATCAACGGTCTGGAGCTGGGCGTGCCGATCACCGGCATCGCCGAGGCCGTCTTCGCTCGCGCACTGTCCTCGTCCACCGCGCAGCGCGCCGCCGCCCAGGACGCGGGGCTGCCGGCCGGTACCGAGGCCACCTTCGAGTCGCTGGACCTTGACCGCGCTGAGTTCATCGAGGACGTCCGCCGCGCGCTCTACGCCTCGAAGCTCATCGCCTATTCCCAAGGCTTCGACGAGATCAAGGCCGGCTCCGCCGAGCACAACTGGGACGTCGACCCGCGGGACCTGGCCACCATCTGGCGTGGCGGCTGCATCATTCGCGCGAAGTTCCTGGACCGCATCCGCGAGGCCTACGACGCCGACCCGCAGCTGCCGGCGCTCATCCTGGCGCCGTACTTCCAGGACGAGCTGGGCAAGCTCATCTCCGCTTGGCGCCGAGTGGTCGTCGCCGCGACCCAGCTGGGCCTGCCGGTACCGGTCTTCGCCTCCTCGCTGTCCTACTACGACTCCCTGCGCGCCGAGCGCCTACCAGCCGCCCTGATTCAGGGCCAGCGCGACTACTTCGGCGCCCACACCTTCCAGCGCACCGACAAGCCGGGCACCTACCACCTCGAGTGGTCCGGTGACCGCAGCCTGAGCCAGTGGGACTAGTCGTCTTTTAGTCATGCGGTGCTAGACTAAAGCACCTTATGACTACTTTCGCCGATCTCGGCTTACCTCGCGCCCTCGTCGACACCCTGGCCCAGCAGGGGATGGACAGCCCCTTCCCTATCCAGTCGGCCACCATCCCCGACGTACTAGCGGGCAAGGACCTGCTAGGGCGCGCCCCGACCGGCTCCGGCAAGACCCTGGGCTTCGGGCTGCCGATGCTGGCCCGCCTGGGCGGCAAGGGCGTCTCGCGCCCGGGCAAGCCCCGCGGGCTCATCCTAGCGCCGACCCGGGAGCTGGCCACCCAGATCCAGGAGCGCCTCGACGGCCTGGCGGCCAGCCTCAACCTCCGCACCCTCGCCGTGGTCGGCGGCGTCAACATCAACAACCACATCCGGCAGCTAGCCCGCCCCGTCGACGTCTTGGTCGCCACCCCGGGTCGCGCCCAAGACCTCATCAACCAGGGCTACCTGGATCTGTCCCAGGTGGAGATCACCACGCTGGACGAGGCCGATCAGATGGCCGACATGGGCTTTTTGCCGCAGGTGAAAAAGCTCCTAGCCCTGACCCCGGCGGACGGGCAGCGCCTCCTGTTTTCGGCCACCCTGGACGCCGCCGTCGAAGAAGTCGTCAACACCTTCCTAGATTCGCCGGTTGAGCACTCCACCGCGCCGGTGGAAGCCGCCGTCGACACCATGGAGCACTACGCCTTTTACGTGGGCGATCGGCCCCAGCGCAACGACGTGGTCCTGACCATCGCCGCCCGCGCCGGCAAGACCATCATGTTCATGCGCACCAAGCACGGCGTGGACCGCCAGACCAAGAAGCTGCGCCGCAACGGGATCAACGCCCAGCCGCTGCACGGTGACAAGGGCCAGGGCGCGCGCACCCGCGCCATCGAGGGCTTCCGCGACGGCAGCGTGCCGGTGCTGGTGGCCACCGACATCGCCGCCCGGGGCATCGACATCAGCGGCGTATCCTTGGTAGTCCACGTCGATCCGCCCGCCGAGCACAAGGCCTATCTCCACCGGGCCGGGCGCACCGCTCGCGGCGGCGAGTCCGGTACCGTGGTCACCCTGGGCATGGAGCAGCAGCGCGACGAAATCACCCAGCTGCTCCGCAAGGCCGGGGTGGACGCCACGGTCATCGATCTCTCCGACTCCGCGGATCCCGCCCACGACCCGCGCCTGGTAGAGGTCACCGGGGCCACCAACCCGCCTGGGACTCCCCTGCCCCCGCCGGGTCAGCAGCCGCAGGCAGGCTCGGGCAAGGCCCGCAAGAGCTCCGCTGAGCGCCAGCCCGGCACCAAGAAGCCGCGCCCGCGCCGCGGCAGCGGCAGCCGGGGCCGGAAGACGGCCGCCGGCTCCACCCGGACGAACAAGCGCACCGGCGCCGATAGGAAGAACCCGAGGAGGAAGTAGACCATGGCCGAAGTCCTTGCCCCGCAACAGTGGCAGGAACTACTCGCTGCCCATGAGGCACGGGCGGATGACCGTATGGCGCGGTTCCGCCACCCGGGCAGTTACCATCCGGTCTACGACTTCCTTTTCCAGTACTATCCGGTCCGCCCCAGCCACCTGCGGGCCTGGCATCCCGGGGTGGGTACCCGGTTGGCCGGCCACCCGCCCCACGCCGAATGGCGGGATTATCACCGCGACGCGGAGGGTACGGTCGGGCTTAATCTCGAGGCGTTCTGGGCCCGCCGGGGCGACTCCGTGTCCTATATCCACCGCCTGCTTACTCAGTCGGCGCGCAACCCAGTCAATTTCGACTGCTTCGGCCTCCACGAGTGGGCGATGGTCTACCGCACCGATTCCCCGCGGCACGATTTGCCCCTGCGCTTGGGCGCCGACGGCACCAATGCGGTGGTGGAGTCCCACCGGCTCAAATGCAACCACTACGACGCCTTCCGCTTCTTTACTCCCCCGGCCCGGCCGCTCAACATCCGGCCGCTGAACCGGCAGGAGCAGCCGAACAACGACCAGGCCGGCTGCGTGCACGTGACGATGGACCTCTACAAGTGGGCGTGGAAGCTCGGGCCCCTCGTCCCCGGGGAGGTCTTCTTGGACGCGCTAGATCTGGCCGTCGATGCCCGCGTGCTGGACATGGAGGCCTCGCCGTACGACTGCCGTTCCTGGGGTTTTGGCGTCGTCGCCATCGAGACCCCGGAAGGCAAGGCAGAATACGTGCACCGGCAGCGGGCGCTGGCCCAGCGGGCCGAACCCATCCGCCAGCGGCTTGTCGGACTCATTGAGCAGGCCCAAGCCACTAGACTGGGCAGCTAAGCACGCTTGGTCCTGCGGACTGAGCGTCGTGGCCCCGCAAGCACCACAAGTGAGGAAGACGAAATGGCCCGTCATGCCAACGACAAGAACAACTTCGCTATCACCGGATGGCTCATCGCCGTCATTGTCCTAGTCATTTTGGTGGTGCTAGGCCTGCTTCTTTACCTGTTCACCGGCAACGACGACACCGGCGACGGGACCGATACGGCCGCTCAGGAAACTACCCAGGCCGCCGAGGAGACCGCCACCGACGAGCCGGCCGCCTCTGAGTCCTCCGCGGCCAGCGAGGCTCCAAGCTCCGCGGAATCCTCCGCGCCCGCTTCGGAAAGCGCGGCCGCGTCCACCGCCGCGGCCGCCGGCGCCACTGCCCCGGATGCTCCGGAGGCCACGCTCTTCCTGCTGGATACCTCGGATCAGATGGCCCCGTACTTCGACGCTGCGGCGGGCGGCGTGGCCGGGGCCGCCGAGGGCGTCGGTGGCGAGGACAAGGCCGTGTCCCTGTGGAACTACTCCTCCCCGATTTCCGCCACGGCTACCGTCGGATACCGCCAGAACTTGGGCTTTAGCGACGCCGGCGAGACCGCTAGCGTGGTCAACAACTTCGGCACCGGCGGCGTGCCGCAGACCCGCAGCGCCATCGTCGCCGCGGCGAACAACGCCGCCGACTATGCCCGCGAATCCAATGCGCCCGCCCGCGTCGTGCTGGTGACCACCGGCACCGACGACGCGCTGGCCGACGAGGACTTCGCCAGCCAGTTGGCCTCCGCCAAGGACAGCAACGTGGAGATTTCCGTGGTGCACCTGGGCGACGGCGAGGTCGATAAGGCCTTGGAAGACGCCGCCGACTACTTCGAAAAGGTCGACCGCGCCGACGACGCCAACGCCGTCAACCGAGCCATCGGCACGGCCGCCGGCGTGAAATAGCCAGCGCGAGCGCCCTGCCGAGGCGCTTAGACTAAACACGCTTCCCCGCTTGCCACTTGCAGCCTCCCCCGCCTTACCGGCGGGCGGGGGCTTTATTCCTCTATGCACACGCCAAAAGGCTCCCCGGCCGCGTGAGCGACGGCTGGGGAGCCAAGTGAGTGGCCCGGATGAAGCCGGGCTAGGAGAGCTTCTTAGGAGGACTTGCGCTGGCGGCGGGCGGCCAGCTCGTCGAGTCCGACGACGTTGTCTTCGACGTCGATGCGCTCGGACGGGAAGGAGGAGATGGTGCCGGACAGCTCCTTCATGATGCCCGGGACGGCGATGCCGAAGACGCCCTGGCCGCCGGAGAGCAGGTCGATGACCTCGTCGTTAGAGCGGCACTCGTAGACGGTCTTGCCGTCGGAGACCAAGGTCAGCTCCGCCAGGTCGTTGACGCCGCGGTCGCGGAGGGAATCCACGGCCAGGCGGATGTTCTGCAGGGAGATGCCGGTGTCCAGCAGGCGCTTGACGATCTTGAGGACCAGCACGTCCCGGAAGGAATACAGGCGCTGGGAGCCCGAACCGCGGGCGGTGCGGATGGACGGGTTGACCAGGTTGGTGCGTGCCCAGTAGTCGAGCTGGCGGTAGGTGATGCCGGCGACCTGGCAGGCAATTGGCACGCGGTAGCCGACCTGCTCGTCGGGGCCGAGGTCGAACAGGGACTCCTGAACGTAAGTTCCGTTGTCCTCGTGTGCGTAGATGTCTTCTTCGATGCTCACGTAATTACTCCATTGAAGTTTGGGGGAAGCCCTAATGCTTTATTTAAAGTCAAGCCTAGGCAAGAGTCAAGCGTTATCTGGCGTAACACGCCGAAACTTAAACCTCGAGTTTAACTTTAGACGTTCCCTTAACTCGGGAGCACCCTATTTCACATCAGTTACTTAAGAACCGCTGTTTCCTTCGCCATCCTCTTCATCACGAGTCACATCAGTATCTTCAGTCTCACCTACACCAGTATTCCCACTGGTTTCGGAGCTCTCACCGGCGGAATCCCTACCCGGCTCGATAAAGTCGTCCGGATCCAGGGCGCGGAAATCGTCCTCCGTCATGCCGAGCTGCTGCATCATCGCGGAAAAATCGGCGTCGGCTTGGGCGTCACCGGAGGCCGAATCCGGCCCGTCCGAGGCTTCGTCAAAGTTTTCCGAGGTCGAGCCGCCGGGGGTAGTCTCCTCCACCCCCACGTAGTGATGCAGGTCCTCGGCGGACACAAATACTGCGACCTGGTTAAGCTCTTCTTCCTCGATCTCAATGGGAACGTCGAAGTGGTCGGCCAAAATGAGCGCGTCCGACATGCGCGAGTCCAGCACCGCGCCGTCGCCGGTAGTCAGCTCCACGATGAATACGCCCTCGTGGTAGCTAGTCACCACCGCAGATTCCAGGCCGCCCTGTTCATTCAGGACTTCGATGAGAAGCTCATGGGTATCCGGCCGGCGGCTCTGCGCCCCGGCCAGGTGCGCGGCCACGCGGGCGCCATCAATCGGCGACATCCACACCGGCACGACCCGCTCCCCCGCGTTCCAGCGGAACAGAGCACAGAGGAATTCCTCCGGCTCGAGCATGTGTATGCCCAAAAACTCTAGGGCTATCCGGGCCACGCGTCCTCCTTGTCCGCACGCCGCGAATCCCGCGGCGCCGATCGACTAAAACTCTTTGCGCAGATCCGTTTTTACCAAGGTGGCATGCAGGGAAACCACCAGCGCGGTCATCTGCTGCGACATTTCTTCCGCCCGCAGCTTAGCGGTGTCCGATTTCGAGTTGGCCACCGGGCTAGTGACCTGGGAGATCAGATCGGCCTGGCGACGGGCATTGTTGCGCAGGCTCTTGAACTGGCGGTCGTCGAGGCCGAAGGCGCGCAGCGCCTCGACCGATTGGACCACCGCGACATCGTCAGCCGTGAAATAGCCGGACTCGTCCGGCGCGAGCAGGCCCAGCTTGACCAGGTGAGCCACTGTCTTCTGATCGGAGCCGGCCTGCGAGGCCACGTCCCCGTCGGTCAGACGGGTAACAACCGGGGCGCGGAACTTGTCCGGGCTGACGAGGGTCTCGGTCTGGCCCGCGCTGACGATCGCGGTGACCTCGCCCGAGTCCATGGCTTCGAGCTGCTGGCGGATGACCTTCAGCGGGGTGTAGTTGTCGCGCTGCGTGGTCAGGATGTAACGCAGGCGTTCCACGTCGTCATTGGTGAAGCGCCGGTAGCCGGACGCAGTACGCTGCGGCGTGATAAGTCCCTCTGCCTCCAAGAAACGGATCTTGGAGACGGTGACCTCGGGGAATTCCTGGTTCAACTTCCCCAGGACCACGCCGATGGACATGGTCTTCGCCTTCTTGGCAGCTTGCCCTGCTGCTTGGGTCTTCTTTGGTACTGCGCTCACTGTGCCTTACTCGCCAATTCCCTAAAACAAACGGTTGATACCGCGCGTTCGCAGCCGTCTTCTGGGCCACGGGAGCGGTCCGCTCCGCGTGACACTACAAGCCGGCGCTGCGGAAGCTCCCTGGCTGTGGCCCGGGAGCCTAACGCCTGCGCGGTGTGGACTGAGTCCCGACGGTGGTCCGGGTACTAGTCCTGGTTAGCAATGAAAACTAGGCGGAACTTGCCGATCTGGATCTCGTCGCCTACCTCGAGCACCTGGCTGTTGCGCGGCTCGCGGTTGACGTAGGTGCCGTTAAGCGATCCCACGTCGACGACCTCGAACTGGCCGTCCTGCTTGCGGAACTCGGCGTGCTTACGGGAGACCGTGACGTCGTCCAGGAAGATGTCGGCCTCCGGGTGGCGGCCGGCGGTCGTGGTGTCCTGGTCCAGCAGGAAGCGGGCGCCCGCGTTCGGCCCGCGCTTAACCACCAACAAGGCCTGGCCCTCGGGCAGCTGGTCCGCGCCGGTGGCGCCGGATTCCGAGGTTGCCGCCGCGCCGTTTTCCATTTCCTTCAGCAGGTCAGCGCGGAAGACCGAGGTAGTCTCGACCTGCGGCTCCGAGGTGCCGTTGTTCTCACTCATTGTTTTACCTCCGGTTGGTGGCTCTCAATTAACTATTCCAATAATAGCGACTTCGCGCGGCGCGCGAGCGGCCTTCTACCTAAACAGATTACCTATGCTGCTCAAGGCGGAGTTGCCTGCCCCCGCGAGGGGGTTATCCGAGACCATATATGTCCAGGTGGCACTCGGGCGTGCCAGACCCGCGTCCGCTAGGTGCGCCCCGGCCTCGTCGACCGGGACTGTGCGGAATGTCTCGACTGCCTGCTCGACAGCCCGCTGCGCGAGGTCCTTGAATTCCCGCACGGCGATGCGGTGGTACTCATCGATGGGCGTCTCGCGGGCAATCGCGCGCAGGTGGATCGACTCGCGCACGTCGTCGAGGTGCTCCAGGTGGTCCGCCCAGCCGAGATCCAGGTGGTAGAGCATGATCTCCCGGGCCGCCCGCACGCGAGCCGCCTCGCTCACGCCGGCCTCGGAAAGCTCCGCGGCCCGTTCCGGCGCCCGCTGGGCAAGCTCCTCCCAGGCCTGCGGGGTGTCCAGCAACTTTGCGCGGCGCTCGTCGATGATGATGCGCTGGTCGGCCAGCAGCTGGTTGTACTTCCAGGTCTGGGCGTGGATTTCTAGCAGCTGCGCCTCGGTCACGCGCTGGCAGTGGGCCACGAAATCGCGTACCCGCTTGGACTCGATGCGTCCGTCCGCATCCGGGCGGGCCGACAAGGACTCGTCCTCGCCGCCCTGGCGGACCACGTCGTCCTCGAGCGAGACGAAGATGACGCTGCGGCCCGGGTCTCCTTGGCGGCCGGCGCGGCCGCGCAGCTGGTTGTCCAGGCGGGAGCTGCGGTGCCGCGAGGTGCCGATGACGGCTAGGCCACCCAGCTCGCTGACCGCGTCGTGGTCGGCCTCGTCCGCCCCGCCCAGGCGGATATCCGTACCGCGCCCGGCCATCTGGGTGGACACGGTCACCCGGCCGCGTTCGCCGGCCTCGGCGATGATCCGGGCTTCCTCCGCGTCGTTCTTCGCGTTGAGGACGTTGACCGGGATGCCCAGCTCCTCCAAGGCCGCGGCGAGCGCCTCCGATTCGGCGACGTCGTGGGTGCCGACCAGGATCGGCTGGCCGGCGGAGTGGAGGCGCTGGATTTCGCCGACGATGGCGCGGTTCTTTTCCGCGATGGTCGAGTAGATGCGATCGGGCTCGTCCTCCCGGATCAACGGCTTGTTCCGGTCGATGACCGAGACCCGCAGGTCGTAGAACTGCCGCAGCTGGTCGGTGGCCTCGACCGCCGTGCCGGTCATGCCGCAGACCGTCGGGTAGCGACGCATGAGCTCCTGCAGCGTGATGGTGTCGAGGATGCGCCCGCCCTCGGAGACCTCGAGGCCCTCCTTGGCCTCGACCGCGGCCTGCAGGCCGTCCGGCCACCGCTGGAGATCGGCGACGCGGCCGCGGGAGGCATCGATAAGCTGCAGCTGCCCGTCGGCCACCAGGTAGTGGATGTCGCGGATGAGCAGCGCCTTGGCGTGCAGCGCCAGGTTGACCTTGACCAGGATGGTGCCGATGTTGTCTTCCGAATACAGCGAGTCGATCCCCAGGGCTTTCTCGACGCGCTGGGCCCCTTCGTCGGTCAGGGAGACCGTGCGGCCGTCCTCAGCGACGATATAGTCCTTGTTCTCGGTCAGGTGCCCGACCACGTCGGTGATCTGCCCGGTCGGGGCCTGCCCCGGCTCGGAACCGGCCAGCACCAGCGGGACCAGGGCCTCGTCGACCAGCACGGAGTCCGCCTCGTCCACGAGCGCGACGTCCGGGCGGGCCTGGACCGTCTGCTCGCGTTCGGTGATCTGGTTGTCGCGCAGCACGTCGAAGCCGAGCTCATTGACCGGGGCATAAATGACGTCGCTGCGATAGGCGGCGCGGCGCTCGTCAGAGGTCATCTTCTCGGTCACCGGCGCCACCGAAAGGCCGAAGAACTCGACGAGCGGGCGCATCCACTCGGCGTCGCGGCCGGCCAGGTAGTTGTTCACGGTGACCACGTGCACGCGCTTGCCGGTCAGCGCGAAGCCGGTGGCGGCCATGGCACCCACCAGGGTCTTGCCCTCGCCGGTGGCCATCTGGATGACGTCGCCTTCCAGCAGGCGCAGCACGGCCTGGGACTGGACGTTAAAAGGAGACATGCCCAGGCGGCGCTCGGCGGCTACGGCAAGCGCGGCCAGGAAGGCCGGCTTGTCGGCTACTTCCCCACCGCGGATGGCGTCGCGGCCGGCCTGTGCCACCGCCGCGTCGTCCAGCTCGCGCAGCGAGGCGACGGAATCTTCCGCGCTCGTTACTACCGCCTTCGACTTTTTATCGTTGCGCTCAGACTGCGCGCCCATCGCTTTCCAGAACCAATCAAATGCGCCCATGGTCTTGTGGCATCCTCCTCGAACGTCGGTCCCTTCAACTCTAATAAACCCGCAGTAGCTCGTGCGCAGTCGCCTCGTTATCCTTATAGGCATGCAATCAGTGAACGTCACCTTACCGTCGTCCACCGGCCTGAAGATGGCCGGGACTATAGACTTCCCCGACACCCCGCCGGAAGCCTTCGCCATCTTTGCCCATTGCTTCGCCGGCTCGCGCCACACCCCGGGCGCGTCCCGCACCTCCAAGAAGCTCACCGACTTCGGAATCGCCACCCTGCGCTTCGATTTCCCCGGCCTAGGCCAGTCGGAAGGCGCTTTCGCGGATACCACGTTCCACCAGAACGTCGCCGATATCCAGGCCGCGGCGGAATGGTTGGCGGAAAACTACCACGCCCCGCAACTGCTCATGGGCCACTCCCTCGGCGGGGCGGCCTCCCTGGCGGCTGCCGCCACCGGTATCCCGTCCCTGCGCGCCGTCGCCACCATCGGCGCGCCTTTCGATCCCGCCCACTCGGTCCTCCACTATGCCGACAAGATCGGTGAGGTCGACGCCAACGGGGCCGTCGACGTCGTGCTGGGCGGGCGCACGCTGACGATCTCCCGCGGCTTCCTCGAGGACCTCGCGGAGACCAATCCGGTCGACTACCTGAGCAAGCTGCGCAAGCCGCTCATGGTGCTGCACTCGCCCATCGACCAGACCGTCGGCATCGACAACGCCCAGAACATCTTCCGCGTGACCCGCTACCCGAAGTCCCTGGTTGCCCTCGACAAGGCCGACCACCTCATCACCAAGCAGGGGGCCGCCCAGCGCGCCGCCGATCTCATCGGCGCGTGGGCAGAACAGTTCATCGTGCCGGATAACCAGCCTCCAGTCGTGGCCGCCGATGCCGCCGAAGCACACCTGGCCTACGGCACGAAGATGGGCGTGGTCGTGCGCCACAACGAGCGCTCCGTGACCTCCGACCGTCTCAAGGCCGACGGCGGCAAGGGCCAGGGCTTTACCCCGGAGGGCCTGCTGATGTCCGCCGTCGCCGCCGGCACAGCCCAGGCCATCAAGGCCGCGGCCCGCGGCATGAAGCTCGACGATGTCCACGTGACCGTCACCCAGGGCGAGGGGGCGACCTTCACCCGCTCCATCAAGCTTCTCGGCGACTTGGACGCCGGCCAGGAGAAGGCGCTGCTGGCCGCCGCCCGCCAGGCGGAGATCCTTAAACTCATCGGCAACGCCCGATTGGTGGATGAGGACAAGTGAGCCTTCACCGTCCCCTAGCCGACGACGCCCGCTGCCCCTGCGGCACCGGGCTGACTTTCGGCGAATGCTGCGGGCAGTACCACGCTGGTAAGCCGGCGCCGACCGCGGAGACCCTCATGCGATCTAGGTTTAGCGCCTTCGTCACCGGCAACGAGGATTACCTGCTGGCCACCTGGGATCCTTTCACCCGCCCCAGCGAACTCAACCTCGCCGATGATTCCATCCGCTTCTATCGGCTGGACATTCTGGACACCGTGGCCGGCGGTCCCTTGGACGATCACGGGGTCGTCGAATTCGAGGCTTTCTACAAGGGCGCGGCCACCGGCAAGCAGCGCGAACGCTCCAGCTTTAGCCGCCAGAACGGGCGCTGGATATACTCCAGCGGTAACTAGGCCCGCGAGCTTGCCCAGCGCCCACCCCGGATGTGCAGGCGATTCGACTAGCGCAATGACACTGTTGTAACCTTAGTCAACGTTGCAACAAGCAACGGCGGACTATGGCGCAGTTTGGTAGCGCACTACACTGGGGGTGTAGGGGTCGCAGGTTCAAATCCTGTTAGTCCGACAAACACCACAAAGGCCCGTGCTTTCGCACGGGCCTTTGTCATGTCGGCCGGGATTATTGACTCAGTTTCCTGCCCGCTGGACGGCCACGTTCCGGGGCGGCAGCACAGCAGCCGGTTAGAATGACCGTCATTATGCGTACTAGCCGCCACCAGCTCTGGGCTCTTTTGAGCATCGGGATCCTGGGATGGATCGTGCGCATGGCCGTTGCCGCCCGCGGTTGGTTCTATTGGGACGATTTCATCCTCCTGGCGCAGGCTCCGGAGGCCGGCCTTTTTGCGCCCCACGACGGGCACCTGATGCCGGGCGCCCGCGGGATTATGCGGCTGGTGGCCGCGGCCGGCGATCTCAATTGGGTGGCCGCGCTCTGCGTCCTGGGGTTGCTCAACGCCGCGGTCCTCGGCGCGGTGGGCTACCTCGTCCATCGCTTGCGTGGCGGGTGGCCGGTCTTGCTCGCCTTCGTCCTCTATTGCCTGTGCCCGCTCAACCTGCCGGCCACGAGCTGGCTGTCCGCGGCGATCAACCTCCTCCCGCTGCAAGCGGCGATGGCCGCCGCGACCGCGTGCGTGCTCGGCGGTGCTCGCGCGGGCGGGGATCACAGCCGCCGGCCGGCGTGGGCGCCCGGCTGGGCCGCGGCACTCTGTGTGTTGGTCGGCTGTTTGTTCAGCGAGCGCATGCTACTGGCCCTCCCCTTCCTCGCGGCCTTCTGGTTCCTCCTGGGGTGCCGGCGCAGTATTCTTCCCTCGCTGGGCGTCGGCGTAGCCTGGGCCGCCGTCTACGCCCTACGCGTGGACTTCCCCCGCACCGATAGCCTCGGGTTGGTAGAGACCCTGCAGCACGGTTTCTTGCGCGGTTTCCTGCCGGCCGCGGCCGGTGGGCCCCTGTCCTGGGACAGGTGGCACCCGGGCCCGCCCTTTGCGTCTCCCACGGTCGCCATGGTTGTCCTCGGGGCACTCGCGGCAGCAATCATCCTGGCGCTTAGCACCCGCAGCCGCCGCGGCCTTATCGGTTTTCTGCTGTGCGGCGGCTACGTCGGGGCCTGCCTAGCCGCAGTGAGCCTGGGGCGCGGCGGGCAGGACACCGCCCTGGAAATCGTGCAGACGCTGCGACATTTCTCGGAGGCCAGCGTCCTCCTCGTCATCGCCGCCGCGCTAGCCTTCCCCGGGTTGCGGATAGCTACTGGGCTGGGAAGAATGCTCCTGGCCTTGGGGGCGGTCGCGGCCTGCCTGAGTGTGGCCAGCACCCTGACCTATTCGGCGGCGTGGTCGCAGCAGCCCGCGCGCGAGTACTTCGCCAGTCTGGAACAGGAATTGGCGGGACGTGACAGCCCGCAGCTCGACCAAGAGGTCGACACCCAGGTCCTGCTGCCGGTCGCCTACCCGCACAACCGTCTGAGCAGGATCCTGCCCGGTGCAAACATCGCGGCGTGGACTGAGCAGCCAGGTGTCGTCGGCGGCGACGGCCATATTGTCCCGGCCGATTTCCATCCCGCCCGCAACACCACGCCCGGCCCCGCCCCAGGGGCCGGGCACGCCGGCATTGAGCAGTGCGGGCAGGAGCTGGGTTCTGGGCATGAGCTGACGATGGACTTGGACGGCCCCTTGCTGGACCGCGAGTGGGTCGTGGAGCTGAACTACCTGGCCGGCAAGGAGGCCACCGCGGGGATGTCGCTAGGCGGCGAGCGAACCGAGGTGCCGCTGCGCGCCGGGCTCCACCAAGTCTTTGTTCAGGTCACTGGCGGCGGGACCGAGCTCACGGTCGACCTGCCGGAGGGAGCGGATCCCGTCTGCGTGCAGACCAGCCGCGTGGGCACCCTCTGGCCGGCGGGTTAGCGCCCTCTTAGTCGTGCCGATGGCACGCGGTTGCGGGGATTTCGAGGCCGATGGATTTAGCCACGCCGATGAGCGCCAGATCCATGATGTGGCTGGAGGAACGCAGCTTTTCTTCCAGCGATAAGTGCCGGAAGGAACCGACCGAGAACTGGTGCGCCATGCCGTGGGCCGCGCACCACAGCGCCATGGAATAGGTGTAGAGCGCCCAGGTATTTCCCGCTTCGGGGTGGTCCTGCATGGCGTCGCGCACCTGCTCCACGAGGAAGCGCAGCGTGGGACCTAGCCTTTCGGCCTTCCCATCCAGCCCGAAGGTGGACGGGATGATGGAGCCGGAGCCGATACACGACATGGCCAGGAAACCGGCCGGGTCCGACAGCGCGAGGCCCAAGTAGCCGGCGCCCAGGGCTTTGATGCGGTTGAAGGGGCTGGCGTCCGCGCGGAGATTGCTCAGGAATACCTCTGTTGCCTCGCGGCACTGGTGGTCCAGGAAGCGTTCGATCTGGGCGTCGAAGCGGTTGTCGCCGTCGACGAGCCGGCGCGCCTCGGCCGGATCGAGACCCGCCTGTTCGGCGGCCTCTTCGATGGAGACGTCAAACGTGGTGGACGCCGCCAACAGTTCGACCCCGCCGCGGTAACGCGCTACAGTCCTTTCCTGGTCGGTCGATCGCGGCAACTGGCGGGCCGGTGGCACCGGGGAAAAAGCTTGGGAGGGACGGAAATTAACCGGTTCGATGCAGCACTGCGTGTGGCCGTCGAGCTCGTATTCCAGCCCGGTGATGAAAACATCGAAAACCCGCGTCATCGTGTGCCGGCGTCCGGCCGGGGCCAGGTGCCGCGCGGCGCCAAAGACACACATGTGGGAAGCCCCATGGACGACAGCCAGCGCCGTCAGAGAATAGCGGTTCAACAAGTCGACGCTGCGGGGCGCGCCGTATTCGACCAATACCGCGCGGGTGCGCCGAAGCATCTCGGCGTAGGACCACTGCCACTCGGCCTGGTTCGGGCTCTCCTCGAACTGGATGGCCGGCTCGCCGTCCCAGCGCAGGGCGATAAACGCGGCGAAACCGGCGGGCTCTTCTTGGCCGAAACGGAAATAGGAGTTCATGTTCGCCCGCGGTCGCTCGACCGCGCACGCTCCTTCTGGCAACCGCGCGTCCTCTTCCGTGCACAGGGCGCGCAGGCGCGAGTTGAGGTGGTCGTTGAGCTCGCGAATGAGCCCCGGGGTGTCCTGGAAGATCGCTTGCGCCGTGGCAGGATCCACGCCCGCGTAGGAGGCCGCTCGCTCGAGCGAGAGCTGAGCTTCGCCGAGGTGCGCGGTGATTCGCAGCGCCTGTCGGACAATAGCGGTCTTCGATAAGGCTGCGACTTCGGATGAATCCTGAGACATAGCCACAAGCTCTAGCCTAGCGGTTAAATCCACGGGTCCACCCAGTAGTTAGCAAAAAGTAACATAGTTAACATGTCGGCTGCGCATGAAAAAACCGCCGCGGAACCACGTTGCCACGGCGGTTGTTGAGCGAGACGATTTACTTCTCGTCCTCACCCTTCTGCTCGTCGTTGCCGGTGCCCAGGCGATCCTCGACCTTGCCGCGGACGTCGGAGATCTGGTCGGACTTGTCCTCGCCCAGCTTGTCCTTGGCGAAGTCCTCTGCCTTGTTCAGGCCCTGGGAGGTAGCTTCCTTGCCCTTGTCAGAGTTCAGTGCGTCCTTAGCCTTGTCCATAAAACCCATTGTATTTACTCCTAATAGTTTCGAGTATCTCGACTGCTTAAATTTTCACTTATCTGGACCGTTTGACCGGCCGCTACCGATCGTACAGACTTCTTTGGCTCTCGCCCACCGTGCGCCGCAACAAATTCATAACTGTCGGCCCGAAATTGCACCTAACCCTCGGGTGTAGCCCTGGCTACGGGCGGTTGCCGAACTCGGAAAGCTTGACATTATTTACCCCCAAATTGAGGGGTGAGTTTCCTTCTGTTTCCAAAGACCAAACACGCCCATTCCCAAGTGTTAGCGTAATTCCCAAGGTATTGGCTCCTACGCTGCTGATGTCGTTTTGCACCGTTTTACCTCCCCTACAAGGAGATCTATTCATGACCTCTTCTGCCCCGGCCCAGGCATCCGGCCGGACCGTCAACACTAGCTGGGCTTTTTCGCTCTTCGGCACCGCCGTAGGCGCGGGCATCCTCTTCCTGCCGATTAACGCGGGCAGCTTCGGCTTCTGGCCACTGCTGATTGCGACCATCCTCATCGCACCCATGACCTACCTGTCCCACCGCGCGCTCGCCCGCATCATGTGCGTCTCCCCGCGCCAAGGCGAGGACATCACGGTCGTCGTCACGGACTACTTCGGCAAGAAGATCGGGCTGGTTATTTCCGTGCTGTATTTCTTCGCGATCTACCCGATCGTGCTGATCTACGGCGTATCCATTACCAACACGGTGGACTCGTTCATCGTCAACCAGTTCAACGGGCCGCAGATCAACCGCGTGCTGCTGTCCTTCCTTCTCATTGGCGCGATGACCCTGGTCTTCGCCTTCTCCGAGAAGCTCATGCTGTACCTGACCCAGTTCATCGTCTACCCGCTCATCCTGTGCCTGGCGGGCGTGTCGATTTACCTCATTCCGCAGTGGGACCTGCAAAGCTTCATGGAGGTCGACTCCGGCAACTCGCTGGCGCTTATCGGCGGCATCATCATGATTCTGCCGGTGCTGGTTTTCTCCTTTAACCACTCCCCGGCCATTTCCCAGTTCTCCCTGGCCATGCAGCGTCAGTGGGGCATCAAGTCCCACGAGAACGCCTCCAAGGTCCTGCTGGCCACTGCCCTGATGCTGACCGTGTTCACCATGTTCTTCGTCTGGTCCTGCACCCTGGCCCTGGGCGCCGACGGCCTGCAGGAGGCCCGCGAGCAGAACATCCCGGTGCTGTCCTACCTGGCGAATATCTCCGGTGTGCCGGTGCTGGCCTACCTCTCCCCGGTCATCGCCATCCTCGCGATTATTTCCTCCTACTTCGGCCACGTGCTGGGTACGACGGAGGGCGCGCGCTACATCCTCAAGAAGATCTCGCCGTCCCTGGCCGAGCGCACCACGCACCAGCAAATCACCAACATCGCTTACGCGCTCATTTTCGTCACCACGTGGATTGCGGCCGTGCTGAACCCGGACATCCTGGGCCTTATCGAGAGCATCGGCGGCCCGTTCATCGCGGCTATCCTCTACCTGATGCCCATCTGGGCCATCTACCGCATCGACGCCCTCAAGCGCTTCCGTGGCCGCTGGACCAACTGGTTCGTGGTGGTCCTCGGTATCATCACCATCTCCGCCGCGGTCTGGGGCCTGTTCACCTAAAACAGCCCCTCTCCCCTAAGACAGAGCTTCGCTGTCACCGCGTGGGCAAGAAGACTGCGCTGCGAAAAACCCAAGGGCCCTAGGTTCGCCTAGGGCCCTTTAGCGATCGATGCGCGCCCTGTGCGACTCTGCGTGGCGTCGCGGGCTTTGGGGCGCTTAGGTCTCCCGCGTGCCCTCGGGGCGGCCGGGGATGCCGAAGAAGTCGAGCACCTTGTCGGTGGCAAAGCCCTTGCCCACCTTGGCGTCCTTGTCGTAGGCGCCGCCGGGCCAGACGTGCTTGCCGCCGCCGATGCGGATGTGCTGCAGCGGTTCCTCACAGCCGCTCCAGGTCTGCAACAGGGCCGAGTTGGCAAGGCGCTCGGTCCGGATGCGGGAGCTGCAGCGGTTGCGCTCCTCGTCGTGGGCCAGGACATCCGCCACCGAGTTGTAGCGGGTGCCGTGGCGCTTGCCGCCGTAGTACTTGACCACCGGATCGTTGGTGCCGTGCAGGTCCAAGCGCCCTACGGGGTCGTCGGCGCAGTCCTTGTGGATCGCCTCGTAGTAGGCGGCCGAGATACTGGCGATGGACTTAAAGGTCCCGGACATCTGGCAGGCGAGATACGCCACGAAGCCGCCGCCGTTGGACATGCCGGTAGCGTAGATCCGCTCGTCGTCGATGGTGTAGGTGGCGCGCACGGTGTCGAGGATCTCCTCGACGAAGGCGATGTCCTCCGTCCCCTTCGTGTCCGCGTAAGGGGCCGGAGACCACGCGCCGTTCTTGCCCTGCGGGTAGACGGATATGGCCTCCGCGTACCGGAAATCGGTGTACTTAAAGTTATTCCAGCTGGATTCTTTCCAACCGTGGAAGGACATCAACAGCGGCCATTTCTTGCCCGGGTCGTAGTCTTCCGGCACCGCGAGGACGTAGGTCCGCCCCGAGGGCAGGTTGATCTCCTTGAAGCTACCGGGTTCCGGCCCGTCCAGCGGCGCTGAACGCGGGATACCCAGGTCGCTAAACGCCCGGGAGCTGGTAGCGGGCGCCTCCTCGTCCAGGGTGCCTTCGGTCGAGCACCCGGCCAACAAGGCGGCACCGGCGGTCACCGCTGCTACTGAGCGGAGGATGGGTTTCACTGCGCTTTATCCCGGCCTTTCTTCCATGCGGCCCACAGGCGGGCGTATTGCCCACCGCGGGCGACTAGTTGCGAGTGGCTGCTCCGTTCGATGATCCGGCCGCCATCCATGACGAGAATCTCGTCGGCATCGCAGGCCTGATCGAGGCGGTGGGCGACGACGAGCGCGGATCGGGATTGCGTGACCGCCTGGGCCGCGTCGGTGAGCACCGCCGCGCCCGAGGTGCCGGCCTCCGCGGTTGCCTCGTCCATGATAACCACCTTTGGATCTAACAAAAGAATCCTAGCCAGGGCGAGTTGCTGCGCCGCGACCGGGTCCAGTTGTTGCCCGCGAGCGCCGACCTGAGTATCGAGGCCGTCCACCAGCTCGGGGAAACCGACGCGGTCAAGCGCGGCCTGCATCTCGGCATCGCTGGCCTCAGGCGCCGCCAGCGCCAGGTCGTCGCGCAGCGTGCCGGAGAAGACGTGGACCTCCTGGGAGATCAGCGCCAGCCGGGCCACGCGCTCGCGGTCCGACAGCGCGGAGACCTCTACCCCGTCGACGGTGACGCTGCCGGCGTCCGGGACGCGCAGGCCCGCGACCAGGGCGGCCACGGTCGTCTTGCCCGCGCCGGAGGCGCCCACTAGGGCGATCTTCTGTCCCGGCTGCACGCGCAGGCTGACGTCTTTAACCGCCCAGCCGTCGCCGTAGCCGAAGCTCACGCTATCCATCTTGACCTCGCCGCGGCTGCTTGGTGCGCCCGCGGCGGTCACCGGCCGCGGCGGATCGATGACCACGCCCACGATGCGTGACAGGGAGGCGTATCCGGACTGGACGGTGTCCAGAATGCGCATGAGCCCCAGCAACGGGCCGCGCAGGCGGATGAGCATCAGCATGGCGGCGGTGACCGCGCCGACGCTGAGGCCGGCGGACTGGGTGGTTAGGTAGCCGGCGATAAGCCCCGCGCAGAGCATGACCAGCTCGACCATGGTCATCCAGAACTGCAGGGTGATCATCGTGCGGCGGGCCTTATAGCCGCGCTCGACGACCTGCCAGGAGGCCTGCCCTACCTTGTCGTGCATCTTGTCTTCCAGGCGGAAGGCCCGCACGGTCGCGCTGCCGCGGATGACCTCGAGGACGCGACGGGCGCGGGTCGCCATGGACTCGCGCTCGGCCACGTAGCGGCCGGGCGCGACCCGAAGGTAGGCCCGCGCGGCGAAGAAGTACAGCGGGGCGGCGCAGGCGACGACCAGGAGGAACTGCCAGTCCAGGGTCACTAGGGCGATGGCGGTGGCGACGATGGAAAAGGCGGAGTTACTGAGCACCGGCGCGGTTTCCGTGACGGCAGCAGATAGCTCAGCAACGTCGTCGGTAGAACGTGAGACCAGGTCCCCCGTGCCGGCGTCCTCGACCCGGTGGGTGGGCAGGCCGACGGCCGTGGAGACCATTTGCAGGCGCAGCTGCGCGATGATCTTTTCCGTGACCCGCGAAATGAGGTAAAAGCCCAGCGCCGCCAGCACGGCGGCGGCAACCGCCGCGCACAGCAACTGCGCGGCCAGCTGGCCTAGGCGCTCCGGCTGGCCGGCGATGACGACGTCGACGATCCGGCCCAGCCAGATGGGGATGAGGATATTGGCGGCCGCGCCGGCGCTTAAGACCACCAGCGCCAGGATCAGCCGCCAGCCCGCCCCGGGGATGGCCTTCACGTTTTCGGTCACGCAGCGGCGTACCTGCGGACACGTGGCGTTCGGGAACTGCATTAGGCGCTCACCTCCTGGGCCAGCCAGGCTGGTGAGGACGTGTAGACCACCGTCGGTTTGCCGGCGCGGGCGGCGGCAACGCGCTCGACGATCGTGGCCTCGGTGACCGAGTCCACCGCCGAGGTCGGCTCGATAAGCACGAGGACTTCTGGGTCCGCCGCGATGGCGCGGGCCAGGGCCACGCGTTGGCGCTGGCCTCCGGACAGGTGTCCGCCGTTCTCGCCCACCGCGCGGTCCATGCCACCGGGAATCTCCTCGGCCGCGGCCACCCACAGGGCCCGGGCGGCGGCCTCGTCGTCTCCGGAAACATTGGTGCGCACGGTGCCGTCGAAGATATCGGCCTGGTGCGGTGCGACCAGGTAGCGCTCGCGCGGCAGCCGGACCAGGTAGTCCGGGACCTCACCGGTCACCACGTGGATGCCCGGGCTCAGCGCCGGCAGTTCCGCGGTGTCGGCGGCGGAGAATTCCGCGGGCTGGCTTAGGAGGTCGACGATCCGTGATCCGCTGGCCTGGGCGGCGGCCCAGCGCGAGGCGATATTGCGGCCCAGCATGGTCATCGGGGTGATGATGAACTGGGTCAAACCGATGATGGTGATGAGCTCACCCACGCTGACATGCCCCTGCAGCGCCAGCCAGCCGGCCACGCAGCCGACGACGATGACGTAGAGGCTGCCGATGCCGTTGGTCACCGCGTTCAGGCGCGACTGGGCGGCATTGGCGTAGATGGTCTTGTCGTAGGCGTTATCGGAGGCCTCCGCGTAGCGGCGCCGGACTGGATCCACCGCGCCGATGCCCTTGATGATGCGCAGCCCCTCCACCACGTCGGTGGCCGTGGCGGCCGCCTGGGCCAGGGCGGCCTGGCGGACGCTGGAGCGCTTGCGCAGCGGGCGCGCCGCCGTCAGCGAGCACCAGACGATAATCGGCCCTCCCAAAAGGACGGCCAGGCCCAGCGGGAGGTAGATGACCCCCACCATGATGGCCACGTAGATGATGGAGACGATTTCGGCGACGGGAAAGACCGTCATGAACACCGCATTCGCTACCCGCTGGGTGTCCGTCGAGGCGATAGACAGCAGCTCGCCGGCAGTGCGGCGGCGGCCGCCGATGCCCCGCGGGTGGGTGATCCGGTCCGTGACCGCCATGCGCAGCTCGTGCGCGATGAGCAACATCGCCCAGTTAAACAGGCCCCGCGAGGTCCAGCTCGCCGCCGCATTCACGGCGAAGAGCCCGACCAGCACCGCGATCCAGACCCCAAGGGCGATCAGCGAGCTGCGGGCGATGGCGTCGTCGACGGCCTTGCCGATGACCACCGGGGTCAGTCCGTTGCACACGAAGGTCACGGCCATCAGCACCGCGGCCGGGATAGTGCGCCGCTTCTGCGAGAAGACAGTCTTCAACAGCCAACGCTGGTCGCCGGGAGCTGGGAGACTAGACATAGGCATCCATTCTATAAGGGAAGTTGAGAAACAGGTAAGTTTATTAGCGATGTCCACTCAGCCTGACCCGCGCAATTTCCCGTCGTACCGCCGCCCCTCGGAAAAAGAAGGCCCCGAGTTCCGTGGGGCCGCCCACCGCACGGCCACGGCCCGGGCCTTCGGGCACGGCGCCGGCACCTACCACGACGTGCGTCCGTCTTATCCGACTGAGGTCGCGCAGCTGCTGGCCGGCCACTCCACCGTTGTCGATGTCGGAGCCGGCACGGGGAAGCTGACCCAGCTGCTGGCGGCGGTGCCGGGCGTGGAGCGCGTCTGGGCCGTCGATCCTTCCGCCGACATGGCGCGGGTGCTCAATAAGCGCCTCGCCGTCCCTACGTGGCGTGCCAAGGCCGAGGCCACTGCCCTGCCGGAGGCAAGCGTGGACGCCGTCGCGGCGGCGCAGACCTGGCATTGGGTGGACGTGCCGGCGGCCTGCGCGGAGTTCGACCGGATCGTCCGGCCCGGCGGTCACGTGTTGCTGGTGTGGAACACCCTGGACGTCACCGACGATCCCTGGCTGCTGCGGCTCGCCCGCATTATGCACAGCGGCGACGTCCAGAAGCCGGGATTTCTGCCGGCCCTGGCCGCGCCCTGGGTCATCGAGCGCGAGCTGCGCACGACGTTTTACCAGGAGCTCTTTCCGCCGCAGCTACACCAGCTCATGCACACCCGGGCCTACTGGCTGCGCAACGGGGAGAAGATCCACCAGCGGATGACGCACAACCTCAACTGGTACCTGCGGGAGCACACCGGGTTGCGCGACGAGGACGCGGTGCAGCTGCGCTACCACACCGACGCTTTCCTGCTGCGTCGCGCTTAGCGCTTCTTGCGGCGCTCGCGCACGCGCACCGCAATCCGGACCGGGGTGCCGTGGAAGCCGAATCGCTCGCGGAACTTCCGCTCCAGGTAGCGGCGGTAGCCGGCATCCAGGAAGCCGGTGGTAAACAGCACGATGGTCGGCGGCTGGGTCGAGGCCTGGGTGGCGAAGAGCACGCGCGGCAGGCGGTTGTTCTTCATCGGCGGCGGGTTGGCCGCGATCGCCTCGCGCATCCAGTTGTTCAGCTGACCGGTGGTCACGCGCTGGTCCCAGCTCTCTAGGGCCTCGATCATGGCCGGCTCCAGCTTCTGGAGCGCGCGCCCGGTCTCCGCGGAGATGTTGATGCGGGTGACCCACGGCAGGTGCGCCAGCTGCTGGTCGATTTCCCGATCCAGGTAGTAGCGGCGGTCCTCGTCCATCAGATCCCACTTGTTGAAGGCGATGACCAGGGCCTTACCGGCCTCGAGGACCATGTTGAGCACGCGCTGGTCCTGCTCGGAGATCTCCTCCGAGGCATCGATCAGCATGACGCAGACCTCGGCCGCGTCGATGATGCCGCGGGTGCGCAGGGAGGCGTAGTACTCATGCCCCTGGGCGTTTTTGACCTTCTTGCGCAGGCCGGCGGTATCGATAAACCGCCACAGCTGCTGGTCCAGCTGGACCAGAGAGTCGACTGGGTCCACGGTGGTGCCCGCGACGTTGTCGACGACCGCGCGGTTCTCGCCCGTGAACTTGTTCAGCAGCGAGGACTTGCCCACGTTCGGCTTGCCCACCAGCGCCACGCGGCGCGGGCCGGCGGTAATCGAGTGCGAGCGCGGGGTCTCCGGGAACAGGCGCAGGACCTCGTCGAGCACGTCCGCGCCGCCCCGGCCGTGCTGGGCCGAAACCGGCCACGGATCGCCCAGGCCCAGGCCGTAGAACTCCGCGACGTCGGCGTACTGGTTGTCCGAGTCGAACTTGTTGGCCACCAGGATGACGGGGACCTCGGACTTCTGCAGGCGCCGCGCCATGACCGAGTCGGTTTCCGTGATGCCGACCTTGGTGTCGACCACGAAGACGATGACGTCGACGGTTTCCATGGCGACCTCGGCCTGGCGGGCGATGGCCGCGTGGATGCCCTTCACGTTGGGATCCCAGCCGCCCGTGTCCTGGACAAGGAAGCGCTGGCCGTTCCAGTCGCCGATATAAGACACGCGGTCGCGGGTCACGCCCGGGTGGTCCTCGACGACGGCCTCGCGCCGGCCCAGGAAGCGGTTGACCAGCGAGGACTTGCCCACGTTTGGGCGGCCGACGATGGCCACGGTGCACAGGGCCTCCGAGTCGTACTGCTGGCCGCCCATCCCGTAGGCGGCCTCGATCTCGGCCCACTCCTCTTCCGTTAGCGGGGTCTCCGGATCCTCCTCGTCGCCATAGTCGGCGTCGCCGAACTCGGAGTCGTCGAAGTCGTAGTCGAAGTCCTCGGCGTCGAAGTCGGCCGCCGCCCACCCCTCGTGGGGGTCGCGCTCGAGGCCGTCCTCGGCCGGCTGCGCATCCGGGGTCTGCCCGTGCGGGTAGAAAAACTCGGTGTCGTTGTCGTTGGGGTTATGAGTCATGGCGGGACTCCTCTACTAGCTGCACTAAACGCTCGACTACCTCGGGGAGGGTGAGCTCGGAGGTATCAATGACGGCGGCGTCGTCGGCCGGGCGCAACGGCGAGGTCGCGCGCGAGGAATCAGCGGCGTCGCGGCGCTCGACGTCGGCCAGCACCGCGTCGAAGTCGGACTGGCGGCCGGCGGCCAGGTTCTGGTCGTGGCGGCGCTGAGCGCGGACCTGCGCGCTGGCGGTCAGGTAAGCCTTCGCCGGGGCGTCGGCCAGCACGACGGTGCCGATGTCGCGACCTTCCACGATGGCGCGGTGGGCCTGGTGGGCCAGCTTGCGCTGCAGGGCTACCAGGTTGTCGCGAACCTCCAGGATGGCCGAGACCGCCGAAACGTTGCGGGTGACCTCGTCGCCGCGGATCTCGCCGGAGACGTCCTCCCCGCCCAGGAAGACGGCGGTCGTGTCCGGGTCGTCAGAGACCTCCAGCGGGAGGTCCTTCGTGGCCTCGATGACCGCCGGCGCATCGGCCGGGTCCACGCCGCCGCGCAGGACCGCCAGGGTCGCCACGCGGTACATGGCGCCGGTGTCGACGTACTTGGCCGCAAGCCGCTTGGCCAGCTCGCGGCAGGTGCTGGACTTGCCGGTGCCGGACGGGCCGTCTACGGCCAGCAGCAGGCCGTCGTTGGGCATATTGCTTAACATCTACATCCCCACTTCGTTGTACAGGCTGGTCAGTTCACTGTCGTTGAGGGCGCGCATCTTGCCCGGCTTGAGCTCACCCAGCTGCACCGTGTGGATCTTGGTGCGGACCAGGCGCTGGACCGGGTAGCCGGCGGCCTTGAGCATGCGGCGCACGATGTGCTTGCGACCCTCGTGCAGCTCGAGGCGGATCAGGGAATAACCCTGGTTCTTGTCCACGACCTGGACGAAATCGGCGTTGGCGACCCCGTCGTCGAGCTCGATACCTTCCTTGAGCGCGCGCACCAGCTTCTTATCGCCCTCGCCCAGCACCGTGGCGAGGTAGGTCTTGCGCACCTCGTACTTGGGGTGCATCAGGCGGTTAGCCAGCTCCCCGTCGTTGGTCAGCAGCAGCAGACCCTCGGTGTCGGCGTCGAGGCGGCCGACGTGGAAAAGCCGCTGGCCGGCGGCCACGCGTTCGGAGATCAGATCGCCCACGCAGGGACGGCCCATCTCGTCGGCCATGGTGGAATGGACCCCGCGCGGCTTGTTGAGCACGAAGTATTCCATGTCCTCGTTGACGTTGACGCGGGTGCCGTCCACGCGGATGATGTCCACGTTCGGGTTCACGCGCACACCCTGGCGGGTGATCTTCTTGCCGTTGACTTCGACGCGGCCCTTCTCAATGAGGACCTCGGCGTGGCGACGGGAGGCGACCCCGGCCTTGGCGAGGACCTTCTGGAGGCGCTCGCCCTGCTGGGCGGGCGCGGCGGAATCCGCGGAGTCTTCGTCGGCATACAGCCAGTCAGCGCCGAGCTCCGCGGCTACCGATTGCGCGGTAGCGGCGCGGTCTTTCTTAGATACGTGCTGATGGCGTGCCGGTTTCGCGTTCGAGACGATGATCTCGTCGACGCGCTCCTTCTTGTCCGGTGTGCCATCGCGGCGAGCGGGTGGATTCACAGGTGCATCCTTTTCGATATATGCAGTTGAATAGGTACCCCGCCATGCTACCCCAGCGCCCGCAGACCACGCTAAACGCCGCGAGCGGGCCGCGGGCCTAGTACTCCTCGTCGATGGCGTCGACGTCGGGCAGAAGCGGGGCCAGGTCGGGCAGGCGGGAAAGAGAGTCGATGCCCAAAAGCTCGAGGAAGAGTTCGGTCGTCTCGTAGCGGTGGGCGGAGCCCTCGAAGTCCTCCTCCGGTAGCTCCCGAATGAGCCCGCGTAGGGTGAGCGTGCGCATCACGCCGTCGACGTTGACGCCGCGCACGCCGGCGACTTGGGCGCGGGTGACCGGCTGGCGGTAGGCCACGACGGCCAGGGTCTCCAGCGCGGCCCGGGACAGCTTGGACTGGGCGCCGTCGAGCACGAAGCGCTCGACCTCCGCGGCGTTGGCGGGGCGGGTGTACAGCCGCCAGCCTTCGGCGGTCTCGCGCACGTCGATGCCGGAGCCGCGCGCGTCATACTCCTGCGCCAGCTCCCGCAGCAAGTCGCTGACTACCGTGGTCTCCTCGCCCAGTGCCGCGGCCAGCTGCTCTACCGGCGCGGGCGCGTCCAGCACCAGCAAGATCGATTCCAGGCGGGAGCGCTGCTGGGAAATCATCGGCAAATCCATGCGCCACAGTCTAGACGCCCGGTGCGCCCCAGGCCGCACGGGAAGAAAGTTTATCTAACCTTTACCCAATCACACTTGACACTACGTGTGACGTGAATAACATGGTGTCATGGATACGATCACACGAACTGACCGCCTGCTCCTGATCCCGCTGTCGACGGCCAACGTGGAAGAAGCCCACAAGGTCTACGGTGACAGCCGCATCTGGACCCACCGCCCGAACGCGCGCCACATGGACATCCGCACCACGCGCGCGCTGACCGAAGTAGCCAGCGACTCCTGGTCCGAGCACCAGCTCGGCCCGTGGAGCGCCTATTTCCGCGACCGCCCCAGCGAGTTCCTGGGCGTCGGCGGCGCCGAATACGTCGACGGCGCCGGTGGCTTCTGGGACATCAAGTACCGCCTCCTGCCGGAGCATTGGGGCCAGGGCATCGCGACGGAGCTGACTAAGCAAGCTATCGACTCCGCCCGCCGGGTTAACCCGGATGCGCCAATCACCATCCGCGTGACCACCAACCACCCAGCCTCCTCGCACATCGCCGAGAAATTCGGGTTGGAGAAGATGTGGGAGGGCCGCCGTGTCGGCACCGAGGACAACCCGGACGAGCCGGACGTGCGCGTCTACGCCGACCGCCAGCTGTCCGCCGAGGTGCTCGAGTTCATTCAGCAGCGCCCCTAATACCCCGCTGTGGTTGCCGCCTAGTCCCAGTTGGCCGCGGCAACCACGGCGGGGTCTACGTCTAGCCCGGTCCAGCTCACCGAGAGCGGACCGAGCGACTCCGGCTGCTCGGTGTCGACGGCCCTGGCCTTATACAGCTCGAGCAGCGCCAGGAACCGGCCGACCACCTGCATGGATACCGTGCAGTCCCGGGTGAGGGCCGAAAAACTCATCCACCGGGCCTGGCCCAGCAACTTGAGGGTGTCCATGATCTTGCCGGCCTGCTCCGGGACGGACACCGCCACCTGGTGCACGTGCCCGA
This sequence comes from Corynebacterium sp. LK2537, assembly GCF_040946485.1. Lineage (NCBI taxonomy): Bacteria > Bacillati > Actinomycetota > Actinomycetes > Mycobacteriales > Corynebacteriaceae > Corynebacterium > Corynebacterium sp. LK2537. The sequence continues at coordinate 11,141 of NZ_JAYWLQ010000001.1, read as the reverse complement.
TGCCCACTTCCTCCGGCGGCTTCGGCCGGAAGACGCTGGCCGCCAGCTCTGCAAAGCTAGCAGGGCTGTGGCCGAGCCGAACCGGGGGCAGCAGATCCGCGAAGCGCTCTTCCATACTGACCGCCCGCGGGTAGCGCCGTTGCGCGTGGCGCTGCCACTCCGCGAACTGGTCCGCGACCTGCTTGTAGGCCTTGTACTGCAAAAGGCGCGCGAAAAGCAGATCCCGGGATTCGAGGAGTTCTAGGTCCTCCAGGTCATCGACCTCCCCGCGCGGCAGCAGGCGCGCGGCCTTGAGATCCAACAGCGTGGCGGCGACGACGAGGAATTCCGTGGTCTCGTCCAAGTCCGCGTCCACCCCCAACGCGCGGGTGTATTCGACGAATTCGTCGGTCACCTCAGACAGCGCGAGGTCGGTGACCTCCATCTTTTTGGACTGGATGAGCTGCAAAAGCAGGTCGAAGGGGCCCTCGAAGTTATCCAGTGCGATCCGGAAGCCGGTGATTTCGGGCTGCACCGGCTCCCCCGCCGGCGCCTCGGCTACCGCGGCTTCGTTCTTAGCCACGCGACGGGCTGGTGCGCTCAATGACCTCGAGCGCCAGGTTGTGGTACTGCGAGGCCGCCTGCGAGCTCGGTGCCCAGGTGGTGATCGGCTCGCCGGCCACGGAGGTCTCCGGGAAGCGGACGGTGCGCGTGATGACCGTGTCGAAGACCTTGTCGCCGAAATACTCGACCACCCGCGACATGACCTCACGGGCGTGCTTGGTGCGGCGATCGAACATGGTCACCAGGATGCCCAGGATCTCCAGATCGAAGTTGATGCGGTCGGAGACCTTCTCCACGGTGTCCGTCAGCAGGGCCAGGCCGCGCAGGGAGAAGAACTCGCACTCCATCGGGATGATGACGCCTTGGGAGCAGGCCAGCGCGTTGACGGTCAGCAGGCCGAGGGAAGGCTGGCAGTCGATGATGATGAAGTCGTAGTCGCGACGCACCGGGCGCAGAGCGCGGGCCAAGGTGTGCTCGCGGCCGACCTCGTTGACCAACTGGATTTCCGCCGCGGACAGGTCAATATTGGCGGGCACGAGGTCCAGGCCGTCGACCGCCGTGTGCTTGATGGCGGAGTGGATAGAGGTCTGGCTATCCAGCATGACGTCGTAGATCGTGTCTTCAATCTCGTCGTGGGTCAGCCCCAGCCCCGCCGAGAGCGCGCCCTGCGGGTCTAGGTCCACGAGGAGCACGCGGCGGCCGAGCTCCGCGAGGCACGCCCCCATGTTGATGGTCGAGGTGGTCTTGCCGACCCCGCCCTTCTGGTTGCACATGGAGATGATGGTCGCGGGCCCATGGGAATCAAGGGGTGCGGGCTCGGGCAGCTCACGAACCGGCCGGCCCGTCAAGCCCACTTCGACCTCAGAGGCATCGAACAGACCATCGTCGCTCACAGTCACACCTGCTTCCTTGACTAGCTAGCGCGCCACGCAACGCCGGTACCGCAACTAGCAATTACACGCTTGTAATTAACACATTACCCTTAGACCGTAACGCAGCGACACCCAACCGTCACAGTCAAGGCTGTTTGATTGATTTTACGCGCGCGGGTGGGCCGTCCGCCACACCTCGCGGAGGGAATCCGCGCTGACGTGGGTGTAGATCTGCGTCGTCGTCACCGAGGAATGCCCCAGCAGCTCTTGCACGGTGCGCACGTCCGCGCCGCCCTCCAACAGGTGCGTGGCAAAGGAGTGGCGCAGGGTATGCGGGGAGATCTTCTTGGTCAGCCCGGCCCGCCCCACGGCCTGTTGGATAACCGCCCACGCGGATTGGCGCGACAGGCGCTTGCCGCGGGTGTTCAAAAACACCGCCGGGCTTAGTCCGCGGCTCAGAGCCGGGCGCCCGCGCACCAGGTAGGCGTCTACGGCGGCCTGGGCCATCGAGCCGACCGGCACTAGGCGCTGTTTGCCGCCCTTGCCCTCGAGCTTGAGGATGCCTTCGCCGCCAGAGATTTCGTCGACGTCCACGCGCATGAGCTCCGAGATGCGCGCGCCGGTGCCGTAGAGCATCTCCAGCAGCGCGCGGTCGCGCAGATCCAGCGCGGTCGCCTCCGGCCCCTGGGGCACGGCATCGATAAGCGCGGAGACCTCGTCCACGGACAGGGGCTCGGGAAGGTGGGTGCCGGTCGACGGCGGCGAGACCTCCGCGGCCACGTCGACGGCCACCTCCCCCTCGGTGACCGCGAACTTGTGCAGGCCGCGGGCCACGACGAGCGCGCGGTTGGCCGAGGAGGCGGCCAGCGGCTTGTGCCCGGCATAGCCCCGATGCAGATCCGCCATATAGGCCTCGACCTGGCTGGTGGTGACCTCCCGAAGGTCGCTGACCCCGGCCTGCTCCAGCCATTCCAGGTAGCGGTTGACGTCCCGGCGGTAGTTGCTCAGCGTATTGCCCGCGGCGCCGCGCTCGACGGCCAGGTGGTTGAGCCAGGTATCCGCCACCCCGCGCAGCGGGCTGTGGTGATCACTCACCGCTGCTTACTCACAGCTTCTTGAGATCGGGGCCGGGCCGGCGCGCCGCGATCGAAGTCGGGCGCAGCTCGAAGGGGGCATCGACCCCGCGCAGGGTACGCCCGCCCTGCTGGTAGGCGAAGGCCGCGAGGATTCCGGCGACCGCGATGGAGTTGACCACCTGGCCGGAAAAGACCATATCGACGGCCTCCCCCAGGTCGACCCAGGCCCGTTCCATGTCGGCCTCCTCGTCGCCCACCGCGTCCAGCAGTTCCACCTCGCGCAGGTTCTGGGCCAGGTAGATCCGGCTGGCCTCCTCGCAGAAACCAGGAGAGGTCACTATGTCGGCCAGGACCGCCCAGTCTTTGGCGGCGAGGCCGGCTTCTTCCTGCAGCTCCCGCTGGGCGCCGTCGAATGCCGGCTCGTCCTTGACGTCCAGCAGCCCGGCGGGGATCTCCCACAGCCGCTGCCCCACCGAGTGGCGGTACTGCCGGATGAGCGCTACCTGACCCTTATCGTTGAGTGCCACGATGGCGACCGCGCCCATGTGCTCGACGACCTCGCGGTAGGCCTGGTGGTCGTCCGGCATGGAGACCAAGTCCTTGCGGACGGCGATGATCGGAGCATCCAGGAGGAACTCAGAATCGAGCGTTGTAAATTCGTGGGCCACGGTACCCCTCTCGTGCTAGTTGGATTCGGGCTTGGCCGGCGCGGCGGCTTCCGCCGAGGCCGCGGAGCCGTAAGCGCCGTGTCCGCCGTCGAGCTGCTCGGCGATCGCCAGGACCGCCGCCATCCGGGCGAAGGAACGGTCCACCGAATCCACGGTGGACACCTGCGAATCGGAACCGCGCAGCGAGCCGATCACGCCGTCCGGGGCGGCCTGCTCCACACGGCCGGCCAGGACGGTGTTACCGCCCACTTCCTCGAGCGCCTCGGCAAAGGTGCCCAGCGTCTCCGTGGCGTAGCCTTCCTTCTCGGAACCGGTCACCAGCAGCACCGCCTGCGCCGGGCGCATGGTGCCGTCCTCGTAGTCGATGAAGCCGGCCTTGCGCAGCGCCTGCAGCAGCTGTGCCCGATCATCGACGCTGGCCAGCGGCTGGGCGTCGTCCGGGTCCATGAGCATGGCCGCACCCAGGGCCTGGCCGGCGTGCGTGCCGGGCGAGATCTTGTCCTCGCTCAGCTTCGCCCCGGCAGGCAGGGTGTTGGCCACGATGGACTTGAGCTCGTCGGCCTTGTCCTGGGTGAAGAAGTCTTCGGTCAGCTTGAGGTGGCCGGCCTTCGGTGCGCCGGCGCTGTGCAGCAGGGACTGCAGGCCGCGCAGATCGCCGTCGGCGGCGTCCGGGGTGCTGATGACCAGCACCGGGCGATCGCTCAGGGTGTCGCGCACCGTATCCGCGCTAAATTCCCGCACGACCGAGTCGGAAGAATTGGCCTGGGCGCGAGCGATCTCCTTGTCCTGGACTGCCTTCTCGTAGTCGCTGCTATCGCTAGTGCCGCCTCCGGCCTGGGTGGTATCCATGGACGGGGCCAACACCAGTGCGCCCAGGGCAACGCCGGCGGCTACACCGAAACCAAGCCCGGCGATGACGCCGCCGGGAACTGCGCTAGAGCCTTTCACTTGAACCACCCTTGGACGGTCAGCGCCAGGTTATTCCAGGTGTCGACGAGGTTGTCGGTGAAGCCGGCGTCGCCGCCGAGTCCGACCACCAGCACGATGACCGCCAGGGCGACCAGGAAGCCCAGGATGGCCCACAGCCACGCGCTCCCGCCACCGCGGTTGACCGTGTAAAGGTTGATGATGGCGTCCGCATCCACCACGCGGGTTCCCGCTTTGACCCGCGACAGGAGTGCGGCCGGAGTGGCGTGCGGTCGGTCGGCAAAGACGTCGTCCAGATCCACGGCGTTGCCGACCTGCACGATCATCTGGGCGTCGTGGTAATCGGCCAGCAGCAGAGCCAGGTCCGTCGCGGACTGGGTGGCCGCCGGGAAGGTCATCGCACCGATGCCCAGGTCCTGGATGCGCTCCAGGCCCTCGGCGGTCCCGTCCGGCTCGGCCGGCAGGATCACGCGCGCGCCAGAGCGCAGCGTCTCGGCGGCGATACCCGCCGGGTTGCCCACGATGAGATCCGGCTTGTACCCGAGCTCCACCAGGGTGTCGGCGGCCGCATCGACGCCGATCAGGTACGGCTCGTACTCGCGAATGAAGTTGTGCAGGTCCTTGACCTTGCCGCGGTGGCCCTCGGTGTCCGAGACCACGACGACCTTCCGGCCCTGCATTTCGGATCCCGCGTCCGGAACGCCGAGGCCGTCGATAAGCAGCGGGCCCTCGGAGTGAATGAACTCGATGGAGTTGCCGAAGTAGGCCTCCATGTGGTCGATGAGGCCGCGCTGGGCGTTGGCGAACTCGTCCTCGGCGGCGGCGCGCTCGACGAGCTTGCCCGTGCCGATCGCCTTGTCGCCGAGGTACACGGTCCCGTCGTCGGTGATCCGCGCCTTCTTACCGTCGCGGAACTCCGACATGAAGGCCTCGCCCAGGTCCTCGAGGAGAACGACCTCGGCGTCGAGCAGCATGTGCGGGCCATAATTCGGGATGGCGCCCGTGGTGAACTTGTTGAGGTTGATTACGGCAGCAGGGGAAATATCCACCAGGGCCTGGGCCTCCTGGCGGGAGATATCTGCGGCGCTAATGACGGCAATATCACCGGCATGGAACTTCTTCATGCCTTTGCCGCCCGGGGTGCAATCGCGCAATGCGCCGTGCAGCCCCGGCAGGTCGTCGTTGCGGGAAAACAAACTCATGTGTGGCATTGTTCCCTGTCCCGGGGCAAAAGTGGTCAAGGCGCGCGGAAAGATGCGACTTCCGCTTGCGCTTTGTCAAATAATTCCGCCGCGTGGGCCCGGCCGGTGGCCGTGTCGTCGAGGCCGGCCAGCATGCGCGCGAGTTCTTCTATGCGCTCCTGCCGGTCCAGGTTGGTCACGCCCGAGGTCACGGTCTCGTCGGAGACCTCCTTGGCCACGTGCAGGTGGGAGTCCGCGTAGGCGGCTACCTGCGGCAGGTGGGTGACCACGATGACCTGGTGGTTGCGCGCGAGCTTGGCCAGGCGGCGGCCAATCTCGACAGCCGCGCGGCCGCCCACCCCGGCGTCCACCTCGTCGAAGACCATCGTTCCGCCCTCGGTGTCGGCGGAGAGGATCACCTCGAGGGCGAGCATCACGCGCGAGAGCTCACCACCGGAGGCCGAGCTAGCCAGGAGGCGGGCGTCGGCGGCGTCGTTAGGTGCCATGGCCAGTTCCACCTCGTCCGCGCCGGTGCGCGAGTATTTGGCCGGCCGGACGGCTACCTCGATGCGCGCCTTGGGCATCGCCAGCCCGCGCAGCTCCTGGGTCACGGCCTCCGCTAAGTCCCCCGCCGCGCGCGTGCGCTCCCGGGTCAGCACTTCCGCCGCGGCAATCATTTCCTTTTCGGCCGCCGCGACGTCCTTCTTCAGCTCCTCGAGCGCCTCGCTGGAAACATCCATGGTGCCCAGCTTGGCGACGGCCTCGTCCCGCCAGGCGATTACCCCCTGGATATCCGGCGCGTATTTGCGGGTGAGTTGTTTGAGCTCCTGCTGGCGGACCAGGGACTTTTCCAACAGGTTGGGGTCTGCCGGCAGCTGGCCGAGGAACAGGCCCAGCTCCCCGGAGATATCCGCCAGCTGGGCGGTGATCTCCTGCATCCGCTCGCCCAGCGCCTGCAGCTGAGAATCCGAGCTGGCAGCCAGCGCCGCCGCGGCGGCACCCAGCTGCGTGGAGGCAGCCTCCTGCTCGGCGTAGCCTTCGCCGGCCGCGGCGCCATCCGCGTCCTCGATGCCCTCTGGGCCGTCGATGCCAGCCAGCGCCGTGGTGGCCGCGTCCCGCAGAGCGTCGACGTCCTGGAGGCGCCGGATCTGCTCGACTAGCTCGGTGTCTTCCCCCTCCGCCGGGCTGACCTTATCGATCTCGTCGACGGCGAACTGCAGGCGGTCGACCTCTTGGGCCATCTCGCGGCGGGATTCGGTCTTGCGCTTGAGTTCGCGGGCCAGCTTGCGCCAGGCAGTGAATTTCTCGGTATAGGCCTCGCGCAGGCCGGGCAGCGCCTCGTCGGAGCGGTCCAGGGCCGCCAGCTGCTGCTCCGGCGCGAGCAGGCGCAGCTGGTCGTTTTGCCCGTGGATGGTTAGCACCTCGCCGGTGAACTCGGCCAGGGTGGCGGCCGGAACGGCCCGCCCGCCCAGGTGGGCCTTGGAGCGGCCGGCTGCCCAGACGGTACGGGTGGTGATGAACTCGCCGTTGTCGTCGGGCTGTCCACCGGATTCCTCCACGATCTCGGCGGCGCGCTGGGAGGGGGTAGCAAAGGTGCCTTCCACGACGGCTTTCTTCGCCCCGCTGCGCACCCGGGAGGCGTCCGCGCGGGCGCCGGCCAGCAGGCGCAGGCCGGTGACCACCATGGTTTTACCGGCGCCGGTCTCACCGGTGAGTACTGTCAGGCCATCGGCGAGCTCGGCGCTCGACTTATGGATGACACCCAGATCTTCGATGGTGATATCGGTTAGCACGCCTATCACTGACTCCTTCCGTGGGGGCGTTTAGCGCTGCGGTCCCCGCCAGCCCTCGACGGGAAGACGCAGCTTGGACACCAGGCGGTCCGTGAACGGGTGATCGTCGAGCCGGACCCAGCGCACCGGCCGTTCGCCGCGGACGACCTCGACGCGGGAGCCGGGTGGCATGGCGATCTCGCGGAACCCGTCCATGTTAACCAACGCCGCCGACGTTTCGGAGGCTGATTCGACGGCCACGGTCGATTTCGGGGAGACGACCAGTGGCTTAGTAAACAGCGCGTGGGCGTTGTTGGGCACCACCAGGATGGCATCGAGCTCCGGCCACAGCACTGGGCCGCCGGCAGAAAAGGCGTAGGCGGTCGAACCAGTAGGCGTGGATATCAGCACGCCGTCGCAGCCGAAGGCCATGACCGGGCGGGCGTCGACCTCCAGGATGGCGTCCAAGACCCCGGAACGGTTGAGGTTTTCCATGCTGACCTCGTTGAGGGCCCAGCTGCGGCCGATCAACTCGTCGTCGGGACCGGTGACCGTGACATCGATTGTCATCCGATCTTCGATGCGGTAGTGCCGGGAGACCACGCGCTCGATGGCCTTGTCCAGGGATTCGGCCTCCCATTCGGCCAGAAAGCCAACGTGGCCCAAGTTGATCCCCAGCACCGGCACGTCCACGGCTCGGGCCATGTCCGCCGCGCGTAGGAAGGTCCCGTCGCCGCCCAAGACCAGTACCAGCTCGCAGCCTTCGGCTGCCGCGGCGGTGTGCTGGACGTGCGGGAAGTCGGGCAGGATCTCGGCCGGGGCGCACACGCGCACGACGATGCCGGCCTCGTCCAGCAGCTGCGCCGCCCGGTCCGTGGCCGCCAAGTTGGTGCTGCGGCCGGCGTGGGGCACCAACAGGATTTCCCGCTGCTGCGACACCGAATTCTCCTGGCTCACTGCGGCCCCTCCTTGATTGCCTTGTCGATCATTGATTCCAATTCTGCCTGCCCCGGCTGGGTCTGTGCCGCATCGGCGACCAGATGCAGGAAGTATTCCACGTTCCCGCTCGGTCCCGGCAGCGGCGAGGCGCACACACCGCGGCAGCTTAAGCCCAGCTCCTGAGCAAAAAGCGCGATGTCGCGCGTGACCTCGGCGCGCAGCTGCGGCGAACGCACCACCCCGCCCTGTCCCAGGCGGTCCTTGCCGACCTCGAACTGGGGCTTGACCATGGGCAGCAAGAAGGCCCCGGGCTGAAGGCAGGACACGATAGCCGGCAGCACCAGCTTCAGGGAGATAAACGAGAGGTCGCCGACCATGGCATCGGCCGGCTCGCCGATGGTTTCCAAATCCAGGTGCCGGATATTGGTCCGGTCAAAGACCCTCACGCGCGGATCGTTCTGGAGGCGCCAGAGCAACTGGCCGTAGCCAACGTCGACGGAGAGCACTTCCTTCGCGCCGTTGCGCAGGCAGACGTCGGTGAATCCGCCCGTCGATGCCCCGGCGTCGAGCACGCGCTTGCCTTCCAGCGAGACGTCAAAGGCTTCCAGCGCGCCCAGCAGTTTGTGGGCGCCGCGCGAGGCCCAATCGTCCTCGGGGGCGTGTTCGACCCGGATGGAGGCCTCCGGCTCCACGATAGTGGCAGGCTTGGCCGCCTTGAAGCCGTTGACGAAGACCCGGCCGCTTTTAATCATCTCGACGGCCTGCTCCCGAGAACGCGCGATTTTCCGCCGGACGAGCTCCGCGTCCAGCCTCCTGCGTGCTGGTGGCATTAGTTCTCCTGCAGCGCCGCACGCAGGACCTCGTGGGCGTTGTTGAGTTGGTCGACTTCCTCCGGCAGGTCCCCAGCCGGTTCGTTGAAGATCTCCGCGATCTTGGAGTCCACGTCCTCCGGGCTGACCTGGGTCTGCCGCGGATCGTGTGGGATGGGACGGGCCATTACCACCACGCCCCGGTGGCCTGGTCGGCCGCGTCGGAGACCGGGCGCACGTACCGCGGCGAGTGCGGCATGGCCCAGGCGACCTCGAGGACAGTACGCAGCGCCTGCACCGGGGTGGCCCCCGGATCGCCGGCGCTCAGGATGATGTCCTCGCCGTCGACGCGGGCGTGGAAACCGCCCTGGGCGCCAGGCCGCAGCTCGGCTTCCGGCAGGTTGATATCCTGCAAGGACTCGCCGATAAAGTTCGGGCGCTGGTCTTCTTCTGCTTCGATTAGCGCCAGCGGGCCGGAGACCCCCGTGAGGACGTGGAATGTATCCACCCCGGCGGCGTTGCCGCCCTGGATGTCAGTGTCCAAGCGGTCACCTACCGCCAGCGGGGCCTTAGAGCCAATCCCCTGGACGGCCTGGGTGAACATGGCCGCGGCGGGCTTGCCGGCGGAGGCCGGCTCGACACCGGTTGCGGTGGATACCGCAGCTACCAAGGAGCCGTTGCCCACGGCCAAACCGCGTTCCATCGGCAGCGAGGTATCCAGGTTGGAGGCGTAGAACTTCGCCCCGTTGCGGATAGCCAGGGCCGCCTCGGTCAGTTCCGCCCAACCGATAGCGGGATCGAAGCCCTGCAAGACAGCTTGCGGATTATCGTCCGCGCTAGTTACGACGTTAAAGCCCGCCTGCCGGGCCAGCTGTCGGAAGGACTCCGCGCCGATGACGAGCACCGTCGCGCCGGCGGGCAGCTCTTCACTGGCCAGCTTCAGGCAGGCCTGGGCCGAGGTCAAGACGTGCTCCGCGTCAGCCTTGATTCCCATGCCGACCAGCTTGTCGACTACCGCCCCGGGGCTCCGGGAGGCGTTGTTCGTGATATACACGCACGGCAGGCCGCAGGCGTTGATGATATCCACGCTGGCGCCGATGGGCCGGTCGCCCTCCCACACCGTGCCGTCTAGGTCAAGCAGCAAAGAGTCGTGGGACTCCAACAGGGACGCCATCTAGCCGATTTCCTTTACGCGCTCGGCGGCATCGGTCCACTCGCCCTCATCAATGGCGACAGTGTGCTGGAACCAGTCCTTGGCCTCGTCCTTGCGTCCGGCCAACTCGAGCGCGTTGGCGTAGGCGTAGGACAAACGGCAGGCGCTAATCCCGCGGTCGTCCTTGTTCGGGTTCAGCCGGGACAAGGTCACCACGGCGGATTCGTTCTGGCCCAGATCCTGGCGGGCGCCGGCCAAGACGATGGCCAGCTCGATACGGGACTCGTCGTCCAGCTCCTTCGCCTCCGGCTCCTTCGCGAGCTCCAGAGCCTTCTCCGGCTTGCCCAGACCGCGCTCGCAGTCCGCCATCACGGCCATCAGGCCGGGCCCGCCCGAGATACGCCGCGCGGCACGCAGCTCCGAGAGGCCTTCCTTCCACTCTTGGGCGCGGTATGCGGCGATGCCGTTGACCTCCCGCACCACGGATACCCGCCCCGCGCGGTTCTTCGCTGCCCGGGCGTGGCGCAGGGCCAGCTGCGGGTCGTCGTCCATCCAGGTGGCGGCCATGATCATGTGCTTGGCAACAGCCTCCGCGTTGTCCTTGGACAGCACCTTCAGGTCCTGCAGAACCATCGGGTCGAGGTCCCGCACGTCGATATCGTTCGGGAGATCCGGATCGGCCATACGCTGGTTCAGACGCTCCTCGCGGAAGCCGCTGCGCTGCGGGTGGCTACGGCGCTGCTGGGAATTGGACTTGCCCCCGCGGCCCTTGTGGGCCGGCTTGCGACCGCCCCGGTTGCCGCCGTTGCCACGGCGTTCATCGCGGGAGCCTTCCGAGCGCTTCCCGTAGGGCTTGCGACCGCCTTTGTGGCCACCGCCGCGACGCTCACCGCCGGCGGAATCAAAAGACTTACGGCCACCTTCGTTGTCTGACATACCTAAATCCATTTCTACCATCGCGACAGCAAACTAATACCCGCCCATTCTACTAGGCCCGGGCGCTCAGTTATGAACCCGCACCCGGGGTGAACTAACACCACGTGGGCCAAGAACCGGCAAGCCTGGTGCGGGCATGAAAAAGCGCCCGGTAAGACAGTCATCGGGTGACTGCCCTACCGAGCGCCTTTACTTATTGAGTTATTTTTTCGTTTGGTGTCGGCGGTAACCTACTCTCCCACAACCTCCCGGTTGCAGTACCATC